>NZ_JBMHHY010000001.1:0-660620 GCF_049739465.1 Embleya sp. AB8 | reverse complement strand
GGAATAATCCGGGTATGCCGCCCGCGTCCTTGCTGTGACCCGGGCCCACTGACAGGACCCGGGATTTTCTTCAAAGGAACCACCAACGCCGACCGTTGCTCCCCGAGTGGGGAGGCGTCCAGCGCCGGGAGTGTTTCTTTGGCGTTGACTTTTGGCACGCTGTTGAGTTCTCAAGGAACGGACGCTTCCTTCGGTGCGGAATCAACCGCGCCCTCCGGGCGTTTCGTTTCGTTCTTTGCTCTTGTGTTTCAGCGATTCTTTCGTTTCGCTTTCGCGTTTCCAGCTTAGCACACCGTTTCGGCCGCTTCGCTTTCCTCGCTTTCGGCTTCCACCGCGTTTCCGCGTTTTCCGCCTCCCGGACTCTAGCAGATCTTCCGACCCGCTTTTCGTCCGTTGCTTTCGGCCTCCGAAACTTTCGTTTCCTTGGCTTCCGGCCGGCCGAGCTTAGCAGACCCGTTTTCCCGCCTCCACCAGCTCCGCTTGATCATTCCGGCGGTGCCGGCGGCTTGCGAGCCGCGCGTCTTGCTCCGGATCTCTCCGGCGCTCGATGCATCAACCTTAGCAGGTCTCCGCGGTATTTCCGAACCACATTCTGGGAATGCGATTCACAGCAATAAATGGCAACACAAATAAAACCCTCGGAATTTGGATGATCAAATTCCGCGTGCTTCACAAGGGTTGTATCGATCACTGGTGCAACTGGTTCACACCCATGGAGACACCACAGGCACGGCGCGGCCGAAGGCCGTCCGTTTCCGGATGGATCGTTGGGGTGTGAGTCGCGGTGGGATCGGCCATCGCGCCGGTGTTGAGGGCGCGCCTGTCCGGATCTCCCGAAGTAGCAACTCGTACGAGCTTAAACCACCCTCTTGGGTGAGTCAAGCCGGCCCCTATACCCAGCGGATCGGGTCGGGAACCGGCTTGACGCGTCATCCGAGGGAACAGCTGGTGAACCCTCGTCCGCCGTTCCTCAGGCAGTGATCTCCGCCGCGGCGAGGTTGCGCTTGCCGCGGCGCAGCAGGGCCCAGCGGCCGTGCAGCAGGTCGGTCGCGGCGATCACCGCGTCCTCGTCGGTCACCTTGGCGTTGTTGAGGTAGGCGCCGCCCTCCCTGATGGTGCGCCGGGCGCCGCCCTTGCTCGGGGCGAGGCCGGTGGCGACCAGGGCGTCCACCACGGTGGGGCCCTCCGGGAGCCGGGCGCCGGGGAGTTCGGCGACCGCCGCACGCAGCGTGGGCTCGTCGAGTGCGGTCAGGTCGCCCTGGCCGAACAGTGCCTTGCTCGCCTCGACGACCGCGGCGCACTGGTCGGCGCCGTGTACCAGCGTGGTCAGTTCCTCGGCGAGGGCCCGTTGCCCGACGCGGGCGGCGGGGCGTTCCTCGCTGTCTCGTTCGAGGGTCTCGATCTCCTCGTGCGAGCGGAAGCTGAAGGTACGCAGGTAGCGGGACACGTCGCGATCGTCGGCGCCGAGCCAGAACTGGTAGAAGGCGTACGGCGTGGTCAGTTCGGGGTCGAGCCAGACCGTGCCGCCCTCGGTCTTGCCGAACTTGGTGCCGTCGGCCTTGGTCAGCAGGTTCGTGGTCAGGGCGTGTGCCGGGCCGTGCGGCTCGTTGCCGGTGATCCGGCGGATCAGGTCGAGGCCGGCGGTGATGTTGCCCCACTGATCGCTGCCACCGATCTGGAGCGTGCAGCCGTGCCGCCGGTACAGCTCGACGAAGTCGTAGGACTGGAGCAGCACGTAGCTGAACTCGGTGTAGCTCATCCCCTCGCCGGCGAGGCGGGACTTGACCGTCTCGCGCGCGAGCATCTGGTTGACGCTGAAGTGCTTGCCCACGTCGCGCAGGTACTCGACGATGCTCAGCTGCGAGATCCAGTCGTGGTTGTTCGCCATCACCGCGGTGTTCGGCGCCGTGCCCTCGAAGTCGAGGAACGCGGAGAGTTGCTCGCGGATCCGGTCCGTCCAGGCCTCGACGGTGGCGACCTCGTTCATCGCGCGCTCGGCGGCCGGCTTGGGGTCGCCGATCAGGCCGGTGGCGCCGCCGACCAGGGCGATCGGGCGGTGCCCGAAGAGCTGGAGTCGGCGCAGCGTCAGTACCTGGGTGAGGTGGCCGACGTGCAGGCTGGCCGCGGTCGGATCGAACCCGCAATAGGCCGTGACGGGACCGTCCGTGAACGCCTTCTTGAGCGCGTCCTCGTCGGTGGTCTGGGCCAGCAGGCCCCGCCACCGCAACTCGTCGACGATGTCCGTCACAGTGCCTGGTCTCCTCGATCGATGATCCGGATGGTCCGGATGATCCGGATGAATGGTCCGGATGATCTGGGTGTGCTGCCGCTGTTGCGGCCGTTACAGGGTGCCCGACTCCCCCGTCTCGGCGCTAACCGCTTTGCCGGGTATCCACGGCTGCCGCTCTGTCGGTGCGCTTGCGGGGCTGGTGGGGGCGGTACCGGCTGACCGTCGGGTCGTCCGCGATGTGGAAGCGCCACGGTTGGGTGGCACCACCGCCGCCGACGCCGGTACGGGGGCCGGTGCGGATGGCGGTTCGGGGTGGGGGCGTGCCGTACAGGACGCGGACCGGGCCGGTCGGGTCGCAGACGTCGGTGCCGTCCTGGGTGCGGTCCAGGGCCAGCGCCACGGCGAGCCGGGCCGGGCCGCTGGCCAGGTCGGTGTCCCTGCGGGTGGTCGGGCGGCGGGCCCGGGCCAGGGCCGTACCGGCGGTGATCTCGCCGCCGCGCATGAGGACACCGGACGCCCGGCCCGGCGGGCCGCAGACCAGGTTGGCGCAGTGGTGCATGCCGTAGGTGAAGTAGACGTACAGGTGTCCCGGTGGGCCGAACATCGGCGCGTTGCGGGAGGTCCGGCCCCGAAAGGCGTGCGAGCCGGGGTCGTTGGCGCCGTCGTAGGCCTCGACCTCGGTCAGCCGCAGCTCGACCGGGCCGGCCTCGGTCTCGTGGACCACGGTTCGGCCGAGCAGGTCGGCGGCGACGGCCAGGACCGGGCGGTCGAAGAACGAGCGCGGCAGCGGATCGGTCGGGCCGGCGGTGGGAGCACCCATGGGCAGTCAGCTTACGGGCGGGGCGTGGGCGGCGGGCTCACGCGTCCAGGAGGGCGTGGACCCGGGTCGCCCAGTCGGCCTCGAACCTGGCCCGGGGCAGCCCGGTCGCCCGGCCGAGCGCGGTGTCGACGGCGGCGGGGGCCGGGTCGGCGTAGACGGCGGTGACGAAGTCGTAGACGGCCGCGGTGCCGCCGAGTTCCTCGATCCGGCGGATGGCCAGGTGGGCGAGTTCGTAGGCGGCGGCGTTGCCGACCGTGTCGGCCTGGTACAGCTCGTTGTCGGTGGGCAATTTGCCGGTGAACCGGTTGGCGGCGAGGTAGGTGCGGGCCTCGTACAGCTCGTCCGTACCGAGCAGGGTCCGGCCGCGCAGGGCCAGCCAGTCGGCGAAACCCTCGACGACCCAGACGGGTTGGTCCTGGTTGGGCACCTCGTTGCGCAGTGGGGTGACCAGCGCGTGGGCCATCTCGTGGCGCAGGAGTTCGCCGAGTCGGCGCGGGTTGGGCGAGGTGAACCAGCCGGACGTGGTGTCCAGCACGATCCGCGAGCCGCCGAAGCGGCCCTTGCCGCCGGCGCCGACGGTCCGCAGTGCGTAGGTGAGGCCGGATTCCTCGCCGTGGTCGCCGGTGCGTCCGCCGTACAGCCGGTAGAAGGTGTCGCGGTCGGCGACCGGGACGATCACGAAGCCGGGGGCGGTACCGGGTGGGCCGCCGTCGGCCCACGTGTCGAGGTCGGCGCGCGCGGCCTGTTCGGCGTCGTCGGCGAGTCGGTCGGCGCCCGGTGCGGTGGCCGGGTCGGCGAGCACCACCACGTGGTCGCGGCGGACCACGGTCAGGTCGGCGTGGTCCCAGGGGGCGGGGTAGTCGCGGGCGTACGCGTAGCCGGCTCCGTCGTAGGGGGTGCCGTCGACGGCGGTGATCCGCAGCGGGGCACCGGGGCCGGCGCGGACCACGGTCCAGCGGTAACCCTCGCCGACGGTGGCGGTGTCCGCGCCGGAGACGCGGTGGTCGAAGGAGACGTCCACGTAGGCCACGGTCCGGTCGTCGGCGGTGGGCATCGTCTGTACGGTCTCGACCCGGTAGCCGAGCTGGTCGAAGGTGATTCGGCCCAGGTTGCGGAACAGTCGAAGCTGGCCGGGGAGCAACTCGGGGACGTCCGGGTCGAGATCGACGGTGAACGCGGGTTCGTCCCGGCCGATCAGGGCCCGTGCGCGACGGTCGGCCAGGGTCTGGATGTCGGCGGTGGCGATGGTCGGGCCGTGTGCCGGTGCCATCGGGGTCGCGGTGCCGGGGCGCGGCCCGCCGGGTGCGCCGTCGGCGGCGCGGGGCCTGGCGTTGCCGGGGCCGCTGAGCGTGACACCGAACACGATCAGCGCGGCGAGCGCAAGGGCGAGCGCGATCAGCGGCGCGGCGAGGCGGCGGACGGCGGAGCGGGGGCGGGTGGGGGTCGGGTCCTGGGCCGTCGTGTCGTCGGATATCGCGCCGTCGGCCGGCGCACCCTCGGGTATCGCGCCGTCGGCGGTCCCGGCCTCGGCGGTCCCGGCCTCCGCGGTCCCGGCCTCCGCGATCCCGGCCTCCGCGATCCCGGCCTCGGCAGTCTCGGCCCCGGCAGTCTCGGCCCCGGCCGTCCCGGCCTCCGCGATCCCGGCCTCCGCGATCCCGGCCTCGGCGGTCGCGCCGGCGGTGATCGTGTCCTCGGGTATCGCGGCGGGCTCGGCGGGTATGCCGGTCGAGCCGTCGTCGGCGGCACCGCCGGTGTCGTGCGTCGGCTCGGTCACGCCGGCTGCCTCCCCCTCGTTGGCGCGAGGATACCTACGCGATCTTCGCCGGTTTCCCGGATGGTGAGAATAGGCTCGTCGGGACAGGGCGCTCGGCAGCCGGCCGGGTGCCGCCGAGCGCGATCGGAGTCCGTCGTGAGCGAGCCCAAGAAGCCGCCGCTGCCCTACGACTACCTGCCCGAGAAGCCCGTCTTCACGGTCACCAGCCAGGATCTGACGGATGGTCAAACCCTGCCGACCGCGCAGGTCAGCGGTGTGCTGGGGGCGGGCGGCGAGGATCTGTCGCCGCAGTTGTCCTGGTCCGGGTTCCCGGCCGGTACCAAGAGCTTCGCGGTGACCTGCTTCGACCCGGACGCGCCCACGCACAGCGGCTTCTGGCACTGGGTCGTGGTGGATGTGCCGGCCGAGGTCACCGAGTTGGCGAGCGGTGCGGGTGCGGTCGACGGCAAGTCGTTGCCGGCGGGGGCGTTCCATGTCCGCAACGACACGGGCGGTCCGGGCTATGTCGGCGCGGCACCGCCGGAGGGGCACTACCCGCACCGGTACGTATTCACCGTGCATGCGTTGGACGTGGAGCGGCTGGGCGTGGACGACACGGCGACGCCCGCGTACGTCGGGTTCAACCTGTTCGCGCACACCCTCGCGCGCGCGGTGCTGGTGTCCACGTACGAGCGCTGAGCCGCGCGCCGATCGGGTCGGCGGGCGCCGCGATGATCACAATCGGCCGGCCAGGGGCGAATTCCCGTCCGGTAATTGCGTTGTCCCGGTGATCGCCCAAAAGGCACAGTGGTCGAGTTGTCCGTACTGACGGTTCGTCGAGTCGAAGGGTGCGCATGAGCGTCGTGGCACCGCCCCAAAGCTGAGCGCGCGTGGTCGCGCCCGGTCGGTTCGGTGCGCGTCCGGGTGTGCTCGCTCGTCCCCTCGTCGACCAGGTGAGGGGAGGTCGCATGCGGGAGACGTTGGTGCTGAACGCGACGTATCAGCCGCTGGCGACGGTGTCGTTCAAGCGCGCGCTGGTGTTGGTGCTTCAGGAGAAGGCGGTCGTCGAGCATGTCGATCCCGGCCGGGTGGTGCGGGCGGCGACGCTGGAGTTTCCGCTGCCGAGGGTGATCCGGTTGCTCAAGTTCGTCCGGGTGCCGTTTCGACAACAGGCCGCGTGGTCGCGCCGGGGGGTATTGCTCCGGGACAACCGGCGCTGCGCCTACTGCGGTGGGCGGGCCACCACGGTGGATCACGTGTTGCCGAAGTCGCGCGGTGGGGCGGACTCGTGGCTGAATACGGTCGCCGCGTGCGGGAGCGACAACCAGCGCAAGGCGGCCCGGACGCCGGCCGAGGCGGGGATGCGGTTGTTGTTCCAGCCGTACGAGCCGTCGGCGACGCGGGCGTTGGTGCTGGCATTCGGGGTGGCCGGTGTCGAGGGCGCCCAGTGGCTGGCCGAGCCGATCCGGCCGCCGGTGCTGGCGATGGGGGCCTGAGCGGGGACGGCGGGCCGGTCGCGGGCTGCGCGGCACGATGAGGGTGGGGCCGCCGGGGTTGGTTCGTTCCCCCGGCGGCCTTCGTGCTCCGTGCTTCGTCGTCTTTCGCGCTTCGTCTTTCGTGCTTCGCGTTTCGTCTTTCGTGTTTCGTGCGTACGGGTCAGACGGTCTTGCGGACCCAGGCTGCCCAGTCGGTGCGCAGGCGGTCCGGGTCGGTGTCGAAGGACGCGGTGAGGGCCTCGTCGATGGTGCGGTATTTGCCGGCGTAGGTGTTCGCGAAGAACGTGCACACCCGCTCGGCGCCGTAGCGCTCGGCGAGGTAACGCACCATCAGGTGGGCCAGGTTGTAGGCGTGTTCGACCCGGGCCTCGTCGCCGGTCTCGAACTCGGTGTCGGCGGGCGGTTCGCCGGCGAACTTGCCCCCGGCGACCAGCGCCCGGATGTTGTCGGTGATCGTGCGCGTGAGCGGCCGGTCGGCCTCCGCCTGCCAGTCGGCGAACCCCTCGGCCAGCCACGTCGGCGCCTCGCTCCCCTGGCCCGGACCGGCCAGCGGGGCCACCAGCGCGTGGGTCATCTCGTGCCGGAGCAGGATCGGCGCGAAGGTCGTGTCGCCGGTCAACTGGTCGTTGTCGACCACCATCCGCACGCCGCCGACCGGTCGATCCGTGCCGGGCATGGACAACGCGTAACCGGCCGCCCAGTCCTGCACCTTGTCGCTGTTGTACAGCTTGCCGAAGGAGGTACGCGACGAGGTGAGTACGAGGGCGAAGCCGGGCGAGGTGCCGGGGCCGCCGCGCCAAGCGCCGAGGGTGTATCCGGCGGCCTGTTCGGCCTGTTCGGCGTTGCGGCGCAGGGTCGCGGCGTCCTGGCTCCGCCCCATCAGTACGACGTGTGGGCGGCGTTCCACCGCCAGGTCCCACAGGTCCCACGCGGCGGGGAAGCCGGCGAAGCCGGACGCGGTGTCCGCGTCGGCGGCGCCGTCCGCGCCGATCAGCGTGCATGGGTCGACCGGGTCGGCGCAGCGGGCCTTCCAGACGTAGGTCTCCGGTACGGGGCCCACATCGACGCCGGTGATGGCGTGTTCGAAGGCCACGTCGACGTTGACCGTGACCGGCCAGGCGGCGGCGGTACCGGCCCGCTCCGGGTCGGAGCCGTCGGCGGTGACCGTCTTGACATTGCCCCGGGTACGCCAGCGGGCGGTGTCGAACGGCACCTTGCGCAGATTGCCGAACAGCCGGCGCTGCCCGTCGACGAAGGCCGTGTCCTGCGGGTCGACGCGGGCCAGGAAGGCGGCTTCGTCGCCCTGTTCGAGGGCGGCGGAGCGGGTGCCGGCGAGGGCGTCGAGGCGGGCGAGTACGCGCGAGCTGATCCGGTCCGCAGCCGGGATCGGCCCACCCCCGGCCCGCTCACCCGGTCCGGGCGGCCGGGACGCGGCGCGCTCGGGGTTCGGACCGATCGTGGGTCGATCGTGGCCGAGCAGCCGATCGGCCGTGTCCAACCCGTCCAACCGGCCGAACGTACCGGCCAGGAACGCGAGCGAGAGCAGGCCGCCGAGCAGTGCGACGCAGATCGCCCACGGGCGCGAGCGGCGCGGCTCGACGGCGTTCGGCCACCGGGCGTGCGGATCCTCGGCCGGCACGTCAGTTGCCCACCTTGGTCTTGACGTACTTGGCCCAGTTGCTCTCGAAGGTGTCCCGGTCCAGGCCGGTCGCCTCCTTGAGCGCGGCGTCCACGGCGGCGGGGGTCGCGTCCTTGTACACCGAGACCACGAACTGGTCGGCCTTGGCGGTGCCGTACTTCTCCGCGATGTAGCGGATCGTCAGCATGCTGTAGTGGTAGTTGACGGTCCCGGTCTTGGCGTCGGGCGAGTTGATCTCGGCGTCGGTGGGCAGCTTGCCCGCGAACTTGCCGGAGCGGACCTGCTCGCGGGCGTCCGGCTGGAACCACTCGGCGAGCGAGAGGTCGGTCCAGGCGAGGTATTCGGCGAAGCCCTCGGAGACCCACAGCGGCGGCCCCTCGGTGCCGCGCTCGAACTCGGCGACCATCGCGTGGCCGAGTTCGTGGCGCATCAGGTGGGTCTGCTGCTCGCCCTCGTTCTTGGCGAACATCGAATCCGAGCCGTCCAGGGTGATCCTGCTGCCGGCCATCGGTTGGTCGCGGGTGGTCGGGCGGGCCGGTGGCATGGTGCGGCATACGCCGGTGACGTTGGGCAGGTCGTTGCCGGACAGCGCGCGGGTGAAGGTGTCGTGGTCGGGCGTGACGTAGATGACGAAACGCTGCGGCGTGATGCTCGGGCCCTGCCAGACCGCCAGGTTCTTCTTGAGCGCGCTCTCGGCGCGGTCGGCCCACGCGGCGGCCTTGCTCTTGTTCTTGGCGGGTACGGCGAGCAGTACGTGTGGCCGCTCGATCAGCGCCAGTTCGTCCTCGTCCCACGGCGCCGGGTAGGCGTTGCCGCCGCCTCGGGTCGAGCCGCCGACGATCTTGGTGATCAGCGGCGGGGCGGTGGGGGTCGCGCGGGAGAGGGTCCAGGTGTAGCGCTCGGCGATCGGCTCGCTGTCGACGCCGGTGATCTGGTGGGCGAAGACGACGTTGACATCGCGGGTGAGCGGGCCGTCGTCGGTGCCGGGGTCGATGGCGGCGGTCGATGGCCGGAATTCGACGCTGGTGAACGGGAACAGCCGCAGATTGGCGAACAACCGGCGCTGCGCGGCGAGCAGTTCGGTGGCGGCCGGGTCGATGCCGGTGACGAAGGCGTCCGCGTTGCCGGCCTTGAGGGCCTCGGTCCGGGTGCCGGTCAGGGACGTTACGTCGGCCGGCGCGATCCGGGTGACCTGGGGCCGCGCCCGGGTCGATGCCTCGGCTTCGGTGTCCTCGGCGATCGGCGCGGCGGTACGGGTGGTGGGCGCCTCGAACACGCCGCCGGCGGCAAGGGACCCGAGCAGCACCAGGATCGCCAGCACCCCACCGGCGACGGCGAGCAGGCGCCGCCGGGAGTCCCGACGCTGCTGCTCGGGCGGCGGGATGAAGGGGAGGGGGCCGTAGGGGCCTGGTTGGGCGGGGGGTTCGGTGGGGGGTGCGTCGGGGCTTTCGGCGGGTTCGGCGGGTTCGGCGTGGGCCGCGGCTGGGCCTTCGGCGGGGTGGGTGCGGGCCGCGTCGGGGCCTTCGGTGGGTTCGGCGTGGGCCGCGTCGGGGCCCTTGGCGGGCTGGGCGCGTGTCACGTCGAGGCCCTCGGCGGGCTCGGCCGGTGGGCTCGGTACGCCTGGCGGGGTGGGCTCGGCGGCGTGGGACGGCGCGGCGAGCGGGTGGGCGGTCGGTACGCCTGGCGAAGCCGGCTCGGGGGTCGCGGCGAGGTCGGCGGCGAGATCGGCGGCGCCGGGTATCGCTTCGGCTCGCGACTCGGGCGTAGCGGAGGCGGCGGGCGCGGATGCGGTCGGCTCGGGCCCGGTGGGCTCGGGGGTCGCGGCGAGGTCGGCGGCGAGGTCGGCGACGCCGGGAATCGCTTCGGCTCGCGACTCGGGCGTAGCAGAGGCGGCGGGCGCGGACGCGGCGGGCTCGGGCAAGGCGGTCTCGGATCCGGCGGGCGCGACCGGCTCGGGCGCGGTGGGCCCGGGGGTCGCGGCGAGATCGGCGACGCCGGGTATCGCTTCGGCTCGCGACTCGGGCGTAGCGGAGGCGGCGGGTGCGGGCGCGGCGGGCTCGGGCGCGACCGGCGCGGATCCGGTGGACGCGGACGCGACCGGTGCGGGCGCGGCGGGCGCGCTGGGCGCGGATCCGGCGGGCTGCCGCTCGGAGTTGGTTTCGCCGAGCATCGCGGCGCCACCCGATATCGCCTCACGGTGCGGGCCGGGCGTCGTGGACGTGGCGGGCTCCGGGGCGGCGAACTCCGGCTCGGCCGGCGTGCAGGTGGCCGGCGCCATGCCGGCGCGCTCGGCGGGCTCGCGCTCCGGGCGTGCGGAGGCGGCCGGCTCGGATCCGGTGGGCTCCGCTGCGGAGTTGGCACCGGCGGACATCGCGGCGGCGGCGATTGGCTCGCCGTGCGGGCCGGGCGTCGTGGACGTGGCGGGCTCCGGCTCGGCGAGCGTGCGCGGGTGCGCGGGTGTGTGCGTGGTGTCGTCGGTGGTGTCCCCCGGCAGGCTTTCGCCCGTCCCCATGTTCCGGCTCTCGGGCCGTTGTTCGGATCGTGCCTCGGACCCGGTGGGTCCGTCGGTCGATTCGCCGGCCGACGCGCGCGTGGCGTCGCCGGCAGCGGTATTGGGCATGTCGGACATGCCAGTCCTCCCCTGGACCGCCGGCCCGGTGATTCCGCCCCCGGCCCCGAATCGGCGATCCGATCATGTGTTCGCCGAGGTTATCCACGCCCCCGGACCCCTTCGGCAGTGGGGCCCGAGTGTGCTCGCCACAATCGCCCCCGCCGCTCAGCCGCCCAACTCGGCCCGTACGTACTCGGCCCATTCCGCCTCGAACCGGGCCCGGTCCAGGCCGGTTGCGGCCCTGATCGCATCGTCGAGCAACACGGGCCGGGAGTACATGGCGACGACGAACTCGTCGACCTTGGCCACCCCGTACTTCTCCGCGAGGTAACGGATCGTCAGGAAACTGAGGTGGTAGCTCGCTCCGGCGGCCTGATCGTTCTTGCCGAACGTAAGCAGGTCGTCGTCGACCGGGAGTTTGCCGGTGAACCGGCCGGCCCGTAGCTGCGCCCGGGCCGATGCCTCGTAGTTCACGGCCGGCGTACGCCCGTCCCCGGCGAGGTATTGCGCGAACCCCTCCGACACCCAGCGGGAGCGGGCGGCCGCCCCCGCCTGTGACGAGTGCGCGAACTGCCCCACCATGGCCTGGGCCAACGGCCCCCGCATCAGACCGATCCGGGCGTTCGCGTCACCATAACCGAGCACCGACCCCGTACCGTCGAAGGTGACCCGGGAGCCGATCGGCGGCATATTCCTCCCGTCGGGCCGGGCGGGTGCGACCAGTTCACAGGCACCGGTCACATTGCCCTTGCCGAGGAGAGGCTTGATGGTCGCCCCGGTCGTGGGCACGAAGACCATGAAGCGGCGTGGGGTGATCGCGGGGCCGTGCCACGCCTCCGCGTTGCGCTTCGCCGCCGTCTCGGCCTGATCGGCCCATGCCTCGGCCCGTGACCGGTCCTCCACCTCGACCGCGAGGAGCACATGCTCACGCTGAAGCACCGCGAGTTCGTCGCCGTCCCACGGAGCCGGATATTTGACGCTGTCGAGCGTGCCCGTCGTCGCGCCGCCGACGATCTTCGTGATCCGCAGCGGTGCCTCGATCGAGGCTCGCTCCATCGTCCAGGTGTAGGTCTCCACCGCCTCCGCGCTGTCGACGCCGTCGAGTTGGTGTACGAACGCGATCACGAAGTCGTACGAGTACGGCCCGGCGTCGGCCGCCTGGACCACGTCCAAGGTCGCCGGCGGTCGAAACTCGGCCCTGGCGAACGGGAACAACCGCAGGTTGGCGAGCAACGTCTGTTGCCCGGCCATCAGTTCCGCGTTCGCCGGGTCGATCCCCGACACGAACGCCGTCGCGTCGCCGTTCTTGACGGCCTTCGTGCGAGCGTCGGTGAGGGCCTTGACGTCGGCGTGGGTGATTCGGGTGACGGTGGCCGGGGGTTCGGGCGTCGGTGCGGCCGGTTGTTCGGCTGCGGCCGCCGTTGCCTTGGGCGCGTCCCCGTCGAAGGCGCCGCCGAGGGTGAGGGCGCCGGCCACCAGGGCTGCCGTAACGATTCCGCTCAGTGCCAGAATCGTGGTCCGCCGTCGCCTCGTGGGCCGGGTCCCCGCCGTGGGGTCGGCGGTGGACGCGTCGCTGGTGGGTATCTCGGACACGTGGTCCCTCTCCTGGATCACCTGTCCGCAGGCCCGCCCGCACCGGCCCCGATTCGGCGATTCGATCATGTGTGCGCCGAGGTTATCCGGCCGCCTGCACGGCGTCGAGCGGCTTTGTACGTGGGCCGATCCCGGGTCAGGAGCCCGTCCCCGCCTCGACCGGGTCGGTGTCGGCGGCGAAGGTGGGGGCGGCCAGGTCGATCGGTAGCCAGGACTGGGGTACGTGGTAGCCGGGGATGTCGTAGGACGCCGTCCGGTCCGCGGCCAGCCCCTCGACCCTGGTGGACGAGCCGTCGGGGTGGGGCAGTTGCTCGGTGTATCGGTAGTGCAGGTGGCCGTGTGCGGCGAGGGTGGGTCGGTAGGCGTCCACCAGGCGCTGGATCCGTTGCTGGTTGGGGAGGCAGCGTGGGTCGGCCTTGCGGTTGATCGCGGGCGTCGTGCGTACCGGTTTGTCGTGGGTGAGCAGGATGTCCACCGGCGAGCGGTCGAGCAGTACGGCGTCCACGTCGGTGTCCGCGGCCTCCTCCTCGGGGAACCACAGGCTGCCCGCGAAGTCCGGTACGTCGGCCGGCGGTCGGCCCGCCGCCGCCCGGAACGACTCCTTGCGGAGCGCCTTTTCGTACCGCCGGCGTTCCTCGGCCAGGCGCTGCTCCCGGTCCATCGACAGCGCGCCGCCGAAGGCGAGGAGGTTCGTCCCGTGCCAGGTCCAGCGGTGCCCGCGGGGCGCGTACCGCACGCGCGGGCGCACGATCACGAAGCCCTGGTCGTCCCGGTTGTCGCCGTAGGACGCCAGCAACAGCCCGGATTTGTCGTGGTTCCCGTCCAGGAAGTAGACGTCGACGCCGCGCGCGTGGGCCGCGCGGTCGACCTCGTCCAGGTAGCGGACGCCGGACGCCTCGTGCTCCCAGTAGCCGAAGTCGCCGAGTTGGAAGACCCGATCGACGTCCGCCTCGGCGGCGGCATCCAGCACGAGCCGCATGTGCCGGGTGTTGCCGTGCGTGTCACCGGCCAGCAAAATCCGCATCGTTGAGCCCCCGTTCCTCCCCCAGCCCCGATGGCAGGTGCGCGTACGCCCCCGCTGCCCATCATCGGTGATCCGGCGGCTTGCGGTGTGGGGGTTTTCCCCGGGGCTTCGGGCGTCCCGAGTCTTCGCGGGCCTCGCCTCGGGCTTCAGGCGCCGGGTGGCACGAACGGTAGGCCCGGGGTAGCGCCGTGGGCGATCAGTCGGTCGACCGCCGCGTTGTCGAGGTGGTCGGCGACCAGGTCGCCGAGCGCGTCGAGGCGGTGTTGTCGGGCCGCCTCGAAGGAGGTGTCCGGCGAGCCGACGAAGCGCCGGCCGGATCGGGCGGCGGTCCGGGCCAGGAACGCGCGGCGGAATCCGTCGTTCTCCAGCGCGCCGTGCCACAACGTACCCGTCACCGCGCCGACCCGGCAGCCGTCCAGCGCGCGGCCGTCGGCGGAGGTGAACAGCGGCTCGCCCGCCTCGACTTCGACGACGCCGTGGTGGATCTCGTAGGCGCTCACCGGCTCGCCGTCGGCCCGGCCGGACGGGCGGGCCAGCGTCTTGTCGGCGGCGAAGCGGACCCGGATCGGCAGCAGCCCGAGTCCCGGGACGACACCCGCCCGGCTCTCCACGTCGTCGTGGATCTCCCGGCCGAGCATCTGGTAGCCGCCGCAGATACCGAGGATCGGCCGACCCTCGGCGGCGCGCCGGGCCAGCGCGGTGTCCAGCCCGCGCTCGCGCAGCCAGGCCAGGTCGGCGACGGTGGCCCGGGTGCCGGGGAGTACGACCAGGTCGGCGTCGGCGATCTCGCCGGGCGTACTCACGAACCGCACCACCACGCCCGGTTCGACGGAGAGCGCGTCGATGTCGGTGAAGTTGCTGATCCGGGGCAGCCGGAGCACGGCGACGCGCAGGATGTCCGGGCCGAGCGGCGGTTCGGGCGTGCCGCGATCGGCGTCCAGGGCGAGCGAGTCCTCGACGTCCAGCCACAGACCGCCCAGGTATGGGAGTACGCCCAGGACCGGGCGGCCGGTGAGTTCGCGCATCCGGGTCAGCGCCGGGTCGAGCAGGCGGGCGTCGCCGCGGAACTTGTTGATCACGAAGCCGCAGACCAGTTCCTGGTCCTCGCGCGAGAGCAGCGCGAGGGTGCCGAAGAACGACGCGAAGATGCCGCCTCGGTCGATGTCGCCGACCACGAGCACGGGCAGGTTCGCGGCGCGGGCCAGGCCCATGTTGGTGATGTCGCGATCGCGCAGATTGATCTCGGTGGGGCTGCCCGCGCCCTCGCAGACGACCACGTCGTAGCGGGCGCGCAGATCGGCGAGGGAGGCCAGGACGGCCTCGAACAGTTGCGGCTTCAGCTCGCGATAGTTCAACGCCCCGACCTCGGCGATCGGCTTGCCGAGGAGCACGACCTGACTACTCATCAGCCCACCCGGCTTGAGCAGTACGGGATTCATCACCGCCTCGGCCGGCACGCCCGCGGCGGCGGCCTGCATCGCCTGCGCCCGGCCGATCTCCGCACCGTCGGCGGTGACCATCGAGTTGAGCGACATGTTCTGCGCCTTGAACGGCGCGACCTTGACGCCTTCCCGGGCCAGCCGCCGACAGAGCCCGGCGACCACGACACTCTTCCCGGCATCGGAGGTGGTGCCGGCCACGAGGAGGGCGCCGTTCATGGGGATGCCTTTCGGGTGCGACGGGCTGGGCGGGCGACGGGGTGGGCGAACGACGGGCTCGGCGAGCGACGGGGTTGGCGGCGCTGCCGCTCGGGGGCGGGGGCCGGAGGTGTCGGGGGGGCCGGAGGCGGGGGGCCGGAGGCGGGGGCAACGGATGGGTGCGCGGCGGTCGTCGAGCCGCTGCATGGGTGCGACACAGTGCGCGCGTCGTGGGTGGGACCCGCGTGCCGGCAGGCGTCGAGGGTGGGCCGGAGAGTGGGAAGGGCCGGTCATCGAAGCGGCCTTCGAGTACGCACCACCGCACGCACGGCACGGGCGCCGACCGGGCCCGCAGGCCCGCGAGCGGGTGGACATGAGCCACCGAGCCGCCGCTCCGGCCCAACGCGCGACCCGAACCGGCGAGCGGGGCCGGCCAGCGGAAAGGCCGGTCACCGAGGCGGCCTTCGAGTACGGACCGCCGCGCGGGCGGCACGGTCGTCGGCCGAATCTGCGGGCCGATGACCCTGCCGGCACCGGTCGCCCGGCCGCCACTCGGGCCCGACACGCGGTCCGCGTCGAGGGGGCGGCGGGCAAGAGAGCGAGGCGGGTCGTCGAGGCGGCCTTCGGGCGCGACCCGGCACGGGGACGGCACGAGTGTTGCCCGCATCGGAGAGCCGACGAGCGGGAGGGCCCGGGGCGCCGTGCCGCCGCTCGGGCCCGACGCGCGATCCGAGCCGGGGGTAGAGCCGGCGAGTGGGAGGGCGCCGGTCACCGGGCCCGCCGTCGAGGGTGGTGGGCGGTGCGGGTGGCGGTGTATGTGACGGCCAAGGCGGCGGCGGTCAGGGCGACGCCGGCCGAGAGGCGGTTCGCGCGGGCTATGTCGGTGGGGCCCGGGGGTGGGCCGTCGCCGAGGTGGGGGCGGTATTCGGTGCGGCCGGCGTAGACGTTGCGGCCGCCGAGGGTGATGTCGAGGGCGCCGGCGGCGGACGCTTCGCAGCGGCCCGCGTTGGGGCTGGGGTGGCTGCCGCCGTCTCGGCGCAGTACGGCCCAGGTGCGGGCCGGGTCGCCGCCGACCACCGGGGCGGCGGCGACGGTGAGCAGGCCGGTGAGGCGGGCCGGGAGCCAGTTGGCGGCGTCGTCGAGGCGGGCCGAGGCCCAGCCGAAGTTCTCGTGGCGCGGGGTGTGGTGGCCGACCATCGCGTCCAGCGTGTTGATCGCGCGGTAGGCGAGCAGGCCCGGGATGCCGGCCACCGCGCCCCAGAACAGCGGGGCGACGACGGCGTCCGAGGTGTTCTCGGCGACCGATTCGACCACGGCCCGGGCGATGCCCTTGTCGTCGAGGCGGGCGGGGTCACGGCCGACCAGTCGGGGCAACGCGGCCCGGGCGGCGGCCAGGTCGCCGGCCACCAACGGGGCGGCGATCGTGCGGGCTTCGCGGCGCAGCGTGGTGCCGCCGAGGACGGCCCAGGTACACCCGGCGGTGGCCGCGACGGCGGCCAGGGGGCGGCCGGCCACGACCCGACGGAGCCCGAGGCCGAGCGCGGTGGTCGCGCCGACGCACAGTCCGGTGTAGGCAACGCCCCGCGCGCGGCTGTCCCGGTGCATGGCCCGCTCCAGCCGGCCGGCCAACGTGCCGAACCCGGCCACGGGATGGCCCCGGCGGGGGTCGCCGAAGGCGGCATCGAGGGCAAAACCCGCGGCGAGGCCGAGAGCGGTATGGGTGGCGGTCGCGGGCATCCCGGCATCGTTTCACGGGCCCCCGGCCGTCGACGCGGTGGCCCGGGAGTTCCGCGAGGGGCTCGCTCAGAGCAACAGCCGGACTACCGCGACCAGGCCGACGACCACGATCACCGCACGCAAGGCCGTCGGCGGCAGCTTGCGGCCGATCTTGGCGCCGAGTTGGCCGCCTATCACCGAGCCGAGCGCGATCAGCAGGACCACCCACCACGCGACATCGGCGACGATCATGAACAGGATCGCGGCGACGCCGTTGACCACGGCCGCGAGCACATTCTTGACCGCGTTCATCCGCTGCAGGTTCTCCGCGATGAACACGCCGAACAGCGCGAGCAGCAGGACCCCTTGGGCCGCGCCGAAGTAGCCGCCGTAGATGCCGGTACCGAACACCGCCACCCACAGCAGCGGGCCGCCGTGCCGGGGCACCGCCTCGGCCGAACCGTTCCCGGCCCGTCGGGCGGCCAGGCGTCGGGCCAGGCGCGGTTGCAGCACCACGAGTACCAGGGCGACCACGATCAGGACCGGCACGATCGCCTTGAACGCGCCCGCCGGCAGGGTCAGCAGCAGGATCGCGCCGGTGATGCCGCCGAGCAGCGAGGCCACCCCCAGGCGGATCAACCGTGGCCGCTGGCCCGCCAGTTCGCGGCGGTAGCCGATCGCGCCGCTGATCGAGCCGGGGACCAGGCCGATCGTGTTCGAGACGTTCGCGGTAACCGGCGAGTAGCCGAACGCGAGCAGTACGGGGAAGGTGATCAGCGTCCCGGATCCGACGACGGCGTTGATCCCGCCGGCCGCGATGCCTGCGGCGAAGATCGCCAACGCTTCCAACCAGCTCATGCCCGCCCCGCTTCGCCGCGATGATCCTGGCGTCGGGAGGACTTCGGGTGTCCCCCGTGGCCGTAACGCCACAGATCATCGCAGCCGGGTACGCGAGCTCGACGCGGCGGGCAGTGCCGGCGCTCGCGTGCCGACGGCGGCACCGCCCACCGACGGCACACCACGCCGCGACGGCTCGACCGGGGACACCGGCGGATCGGCGGATCGGCGAAGGACCGAAGCGGCGCGCGCGCACGACGCCCAGCGCACCGCGCACAAACGCGCGAACCCCCGACCCACCCCCGACCCGGCGGGCGGTGCTCCCGGCCGATGCACGGCGGCGGCTGCACCCCGTCGGCCCACGGCACGGCCGCACAACCCGCGATCGACCCTCAGCGCGGCGGCCGGTGACCCCGTTCGATGTGGGGTGGCTCCACGCCGCCGGCCGGCGGCGTGATCCGGCGGGGCGGGTCGGCCGGCGGGGGTGTGGCCGGGGCGGTCGACGAGGCGCCGTTGCCGAGGCCCGCTTTGCGCAGGGGGGTGGCGGGGGGCGGGGCCTGGGTGGCCGAGCCGGGCCAGGCCGGTTCTTCCTCGACCGGGATCTGGGGGAGTCGGTGGGTCGGGCCGGAGCCGTTGGGGGACAGGTTGCCGACCGCCTCGCCGATGCCCTCCAGCGCGCGGGTGACCTCGCTGGGGAGGATCCACAACTTGTTCGAGCTGCCCTCGGCGATCTTGGGCAACATCTGGAGGTATTGGTAGGCGAGCAGCTTGTTGTCGACCTCGCCGGTGTGGATCGCCTCGAAGACGGTGGCGATCGCGCTCGCCTCACCCTCGGCCCGGATCACCGCGGCCTGCCGCTCACCCTCGGCCCTCAGCACGGCGGCTTCCTTGTCACCTTCGGCGGTGAGTACCTGCGAGCGCTGGTGGCCCTCGGCGGTCAGGATCGCCGCGCGCTTGTCCCGCTCGGCGCGCATCTGCTTCTCCATCGAGTCCTGGATGGAGGGCGGCGGTTCGATCGCCTTGAGCTCGACCCGGTTGACCCGGATCCCCCAGCGCCCGGTCGCCTCGTCGAGCACGCCGCGCAGCCCCGCGTTGATCTCCTCGCGCGAGGTGAGCGTCTGCTCGAGGTCCATGCCACCGATGATGTTGCGCAGCGTGGTGATGGTCAGCTGCTCGATCGCCTGGATGTAGTTGGCGATCTCGTAGGTGGCCGCGCGCGGGTCGGTGACCTGGAAGTAGATGACGGTGTCGATCTGGACGACGAGGTTGTCCTCGGTGATCACCGGTTGTGGCGGGAACGGCACGACCTGTTCACGCAGGTCGATCATCTGCCGAATACGGTCTATGAACGGCACGAGGATGTTGAGTCCGGCGTGCAGCGTGCGGGTGTAGCGCCCGAATCGCTCGACGATGGCGGCACTCGCCTGGGGGATCACCTTGACCGTCTTGACCAGGGCGACGACCACCAGCAGTACGAGTACGACCAGGACGATGACGGCGGTGGCCTTCACGATCTCTCCCGAGGTCCTGCTTGCCTGCGGCTGCCTTTGAAAACCAAGGCTCTATCGAGCCTAGAGCTTCGTGGGCCGACGTGGGACGTCAACACGGTCGGCGTAACGGACGTAATCGATCGGATCGTCACATCACCACGGCGGTGGCGCCCACGATGTCCGCGACGTCCACCCGATCACCGGGTTCGAACACGGCGGTGGCGTCCAGCGTGCGGGCCGACCAGACCTCGCCGGCCAGCTTGATCCGGCCGCCGTGCTCGTCCACGCGCTCCAGGACCACGGCACTGGTGCCCTTGAGCGCCTCGATCCCGGTCCGCGTCCCGGGCGTGTTGTTGTGTCGGACCACGATCGGTCGGACGAACACGAGCAGCGCGATCGACACGACCGCGAACACGACGCACTGGATCAGGAAGTTGGCCCCCGCGCCGGCCGTGGCGGCGGCCGCGGCGGCGCCGACGGCGAGCATGCCCAGTTCCACGAAGGACGTGAGCACGCCGATGATGCCGAACGCCCCGACCGCGATGAGCCACCACATCCATGCGTCCACGTGTTCATCGTAGATCGTGGACGCACGGATCAGGAGGGGGTTCTCGGCCGAATGATCAGTACGCGGGCCGTCCGGACGGTCAGCCCTGCGTCTCGTACGCCTCCGGCAGCTCCGGCATCGGCAGGCCGCGCGCGGACCAACGCCCGTACTGCTGCTCGACGATCAGCGGCAGCCCGAAACAGTGCGACAGATTGCGCGAGTTGAGCGTGTCGGCGATCGGACCGGCCGCAAGCACCTGGCCCTGACGGATCATCAGAATGTGGGTGAAGCCCGGCGGGATCTCCTCGACGTGGTGGCTCACCAGGATCATCGACGGCGCGTACGGGTCGCCGGCCAGTGCGCCGAGCCGGCGGACCAGGTCCTCGCGCCCGCCCAGGTCGAGCCCGGCGGCCGGCTCGTCGAGCAGGAGCAGCTCGGGGTCGGTCATCAGCGCGCGGGCGATCTGTACCCGCTTGCGCTCGCCCTCGGACAGCGTGCCGAACCGGCGCTCGACGTAGTCGGCCATGCCGAGCTGGTCGAGCAGTCGGCGGGCGCGCTGCTCGTCCTCGGTGTCGTAGCGCTCGTGCCACTTGGCGGTCATCCCGTACGCGGCGGTGAGCACGATGTCCAGCACCCGCTCACGGCGCGGCAGCTTGTCGGTGAGCGCCGCGGAGGCCATGCCGACCCGGGGGCGCAGCTCGAACACGTCGACCGTGCCCAGCTTTTCGCCGAGCACGGCGACCGTGCCGGTGGTGGGGAACAGGTAGGTGGAGGCCAGTTGCAACAGTGTGGTCTTGCCCGCGCCGTTGGGTCCGACGACGATCCAGCGTTCGCCTTCCGCGACCGACCAGGTGACCTGGTCCACCAGAGGGCGTCCGTCGCGCACCACCGATACGTCAACCAGTTCGAGAACGTCGCTCATCGCCTGCCAGCTCCCCATCGTGCGCTACGCCGCCGGACGGCATCCCCTTGTGTGGGATCACCGCCTCGCTCCGTGGTCCGCGTTGTTGCACCCGGTCCGGGAGAAACCTATGACACCGAGCCGCCTCCGGTCGTGTCCGGGAGCGTTGTGACGCCCCTTACCCTTGTCCGCATGCTTGCCGAACCCCGCTCCGGACTTCTCGTCGCATGGGGCAATGCCCTGCTGGCCGGGCGCGTCCCGCCGGACGACGCGGTGTCCGAGATCGTCGGTACGGACGAACCGCATCGGGTGACCGGCGTGCCCGGGGAGAGCGGCCCGGTCGGCCTGTCGCTCGGGCTCGGCCGGCTGCGCGCGCTCGGCGTGCGCGGGCTGCGGTTGGCGCTGCCGGTGGCCGGCGATCCGCTCGCGCTGCCCGGGCCGCCCACGTTCAACGACCTCGCCCTGGTCGCGGGCGAGGCGGCGATCACGGTCGGCGCGCCGGGCACCGCGTTCGGCCTGGTGCCCGAGGTGACCCGGCACGGTACGGACGCGGATGCGGCGGTACGGGTGGCCTGGACCATGTTCGAGGTGGTCGACCGGCCCGCCCCGGGGCCGTTCCTGGCCGAGGCCGAGCGCGAGTTGGCCGAGGCGATGCGCGACACGATCGACGAGCTGACCCGGCTCGACGTGGCGGGCGGGGGGCCGGCCGGGCAACGGGCCCTTGCCGGGCTGTACCGCAAGGATTCGGACACCCGGATCGCGCCGGGCCATCCGGGCCGGGCCGGTCGGGTGCTCGACCAGGCGCGCCGGATCCACGCGGTGCTGGCCGTGGCCACGCGCGAGGACGGCGCGGCGGTCAGCGCGGCCGAGATATCCGCCCGGCTGACCGCCCTGGCCCCGCTGGAACGGGCCTGCCGGCGCGCGATGGTGGCGGCGTACGGCGCGGCCCTGGAGCCGGACCGGGCCTGAGCGGGCCTGAGCGGGCCTGAGCGGGACCGGACCCGTCGCCGTCGCCCTACTCCCCCCGCCGCCGCTTCGTCCTCGGGTCCAGCCGGCGCAACATCAGCAGCGCGATCAGGCCGTAGACCGCGATCTGACCGATCAGGATGCCGATGTTGCGATACCAGACGTGCGGATCGTGCTTCCACAGCGGATCCGGCGACTCGTCGGGTTTGCGCGGCAGTTGGGTGGCCAGATCTATCGTGCTGCCCGCCGCGGCGAACGCCCAGCGGGCCGGCGCCAGCCAGGAGATCTGCTCGATGCCGGCCTTGTCGTTCAGCGGGAACAGCCCGCCGCACAGCACCACCTGCACGATCGCGATCACCACGAGCAGCGGCATGGCCAACTCGGCGCTGCCGATCGACGCGGAGACCACCAGGCCCACCGTCATCGCCGCTATCGCCGACAACACCACCGCGATGCCGATCTCGACGATCGGCGGGCCGAGCACCACACCCTTGGCGGGCAACTTCAGGCCGACCAGCGCGACGGCGGTGAGCACCGCGCCCTGGAGCGAGGAGATCATCCCCAGGACCAGGATCTTCGAGCCGAGGTAGGCGGACACCGACAGTCCGGCGCTGCGCTCGCGCCGGTAGATCGCCCGCTCCTTGATCAGCTCGTTGACCGCGGTCGCGGTGCCCATCAGGCCGCTGATCACGAACAGGACCAGCAGCTTGGTGGTCGCCTCCTGGTTCGAGCCCGGCGGCGATCCCTCCGGGCTGACCAGCTTGCCCGGGATCACCCGGACCAGCAGACCCAGGAACAGCGGCGCTATCGCCAACAGCGCCAGGTACTTCCGGTCCGAGGAGATCACCGCGAGGTAGCGCCGGGACAGCGTGGTCAGTTGGGAGAACCAGCCCTGCGGTTTCGGCGGCTTCGTCTGCGGCCGTTCGCCCTGCTCGGCGTGCGCGCGGTCGCGACCGACCTCTATGTACCTGCCGAACAACTCCGAACGGCGGAACGGTCCCTCGTAGTCGCGGTCGGGCTCGTCGTCGAACATCGTGAAGACTTCGGGCCAGTCGTCCCGGCCGAAGAACGGCAGCGCCTCGGCCGGCGGTCCGAAGTAGGCGATCCGCCCGCCGGGGGCGAGCACGAGCACCCGGTCGCAGACATTCAGACTGCGGGTGCTGTGCGTGACCACGATGACCGTGCGGCCGTCGTCGGCGAGTTCGCGCAGCTTCTCCATCACCGAACGTTCCAGGCCCTCGTCCAGGCCGGAGGTCGGCTCGTCCAGGAACAGTACGGACGGCTTGGTGAGCAACTCGACGGCCACGCTGACCCGCTTGCGCTGGCCGCCGGAGAGGCTGCTGACCTTCGTGTCGGCGTACGGCGAACCGGCGCCGCGCGGCACCTTGTCCAGGCTCAGCTCGCCGATCACCTCCTCGACCCGGCGCTCGCGCTCGGCCGCCTCGGTGTCCTCGGGGAAGCGCAGTTGGGCCGCGTAGCGCAGCGCGGTACGCGCGGTGAGCTGGGCGTGCAGGATGTCGTCCTGCGGCACCAGGCCGATCCGCTGGCGCAGTTCGGCGTTGTTCGCGTACAGGTCGCGGCCGTCGTAGAGGATCTTCCCGCTGGCCGCGCGCCGGCTGCCGGTGAGCGCGCCGAGCAGGGTGGACTTGCCCGCGCCGGAACCGCCGACGATGGCCAGCAGGTTGCGCTCGGCGAGCGGGAAGGAGACGTTGTCGAGCAGGACCCGCTTGCCCGCCTTGACGGTGAGGTTCTGTACCTCCAGGGACACCTCGCCGGTGTCGATGAACTCGCGCAACTCCTGGCCGTCGAGCCGGAAGGTGGCGTGTCCGATGCCGACCAGGTCCTGTTCGCCGAGCAGGGCACGTTCGATCGGCTGCCCGTTGAGGAAGGTGCCGTTGTGGCTGCCCAGGTCGACGATCTCGCGCCGGCCGCCGGGAGTGGTGCGCAGCTCGGCGTGGTGGCGGGAGACCATCAGGTCGGTGAGGACCAGGTCGTTGTCCAGGGCGCGGCCGATCCGCAGGGTGCGCACCGGGAGCGGGATGACCAGGCAGGGCTGGCGGTCCACGCTCGGGCGCGGATCCACCGCCGGTCCGTCGTCGTGCGCCGGCCGGCCCGACAGGCCCGCCGGTTCCGGGACTTGGTCGGCCGGCTCGGCGGCCCGGGGTGGCTCGGCGCGGTACGGCGGCTGCGCCGCGGGCGGCGGTTCGGCGCGGCGTGGCGGCGGTTCGCTGCGCCGCGGCGGTTCGGGGATCGATACCTGCTCGGGCCGCGCCACCCGGGGCGGCACCACCTCGGTCACCGACGTCTCGGGCGCGAGGCGCAGCGGATCGCCGTCGTCGGGATCGCCGAGCAGCACCTCGCAGCCCTGGCCGACGACCACTCGATGGACCCGATTGCCGCGCACCCACGAGCCGTTGACGCTGTTCCCGTCGACGTACTCCCAGCCGTCGGGACCCACCCGCAGGATCGCGTGTCGGCGGGATACGCGGCGATCGTCGAGCACGATCGCGCAGGACGGATCGCGACCGACGACGTGTTCGCGGCCGGGATCCAGGATCACGGGTGTACCGGCGCTGGTGCCGACGGTCAGGTGCGGCACTGCCGGTCCTTCTGGCGCGTAGCTGTCCCCCACTCTTCGAGAGTGTAGGGACGCGGGGGCCCTGCGGGCAGGCTTTCGCAACCGGAACCGCGGGGAACCACTCCGAAGGATGATTCCGGGCGATAGTGTCCGATCCCCAGTCCGGTCGAATCCGTTGACGCGGGACCCGGTGCGCTCGATAGTCGAGTTTGTCCCGCTCATCCGGCAGCCGGGTCGCATGTGACAGGAGCGGTCGTGTCCTGGAACCAACAGCACCACGCGCCACAGCACGATCCGCCTCCGGCCGTCCCCGCCCATTGGGGCGGCGTCGCACCGTGGCTGCACGCGCTCGGCGCGGTGGTCGCCGCGTTCGGCGCGATGGCCGTCGCGGCGTGGTCGGCGCTGTGGTTGCTGGGCGCGAACGACCTGGGATCGGGCACGATGCCCGCCCTGGTCGCGGCGGTGCTGGCCCTGGCGGTGGGCGGCACGGTCGACCTGAAGGGGGCCGAACAGGGCAGCGCGGGCAACGACTTCCTCAGTCAGCTCACCGGGGACGTCTCGCTCGCGCAGGGCACCGGTCGGGTCGACATCATGCTGCTCGGCATCGGGCTGATCGGCGCGCTGGTGCTCGGGTGGTTGTTTCTGCGCCCGCTGCGACACCGGCTGGTGATCGGCGCGCTCGACCTGATCGTGCACGGTGTGCGGGTGCTGGTGTTCACGATGGCCGCGCTCGGCGTGGTCGGGTCGCTGGGCAAACATTCGCTGCCGGTGGACAGATTCGTCTCGAAGCTCGGCGGCGCGCAGGCCCAGGACGTGATGGGGATCTTCAACCTCGGTGCGGCGGGGCGGTTCGAGACCCGGGTCGGCGGCACGCTCGCGTTCGGCGCGTTGTGGCTGCTGATCACCCTGGTCGGTGCCGTCGCGGTGTCGGTGCGCGGACCGCTGCCGCTGAGGTGGTTGCGCCATCGGCCGGTGCTCCGGGCGCCGGTGGCCGGGCTGTTCGCGGTGCTGCTGGCGGCGGTGGTGACCGGCGTGGTGGGTACACCGTTCGTGGCCGCCTCGGCGCCGGCGCCCAAGCGGATGATCGGCGGCATGTTGTTCGCGCTGCCCAACGCGGTGTGGTTACTGGCCTCACTCGGTCTGGGCATCCCGTGGAAGGCCGGCACGACCACGCCGACCGGGGGCGGGTTCTCGTTCGGTCTGCCCGGCCCGCTGGGCAAGTTGGTCAAGGCCTCCGCCGGGGACGGGCTGCCCATCCGGATCGACCGGCTGGCCGAGTTGGACTCGCGCGCGTGGTTCGTACCGGTGTTCTCCGCGCTGCTCCTGCTGCTGGGCGGGACGTTGATGGCGCTGCGCGCGCCGGCGACGGTGCGGCCGGTGCAGCATGCGTGGCGGTTCGCGGTGGTGCTGGCCGGCGGACTGCTCGTGGTCGCCTATCTGATGCAGCTTCAGCTCAAGGTCGCGGTGTCGGTTTTCGGCGGGGTGGTCGCGCCCGGCGCTTCGGTGTCGTTGCACGCGGACTATCTGTGGACCCTGCTGCTCGGGCTGCTGTGGGGTGGGTGTGCCGGGTTCATCGGCGGCGCGGTGGCGGATTGGGTGCGGTATCGGCAGGGCGACGCGGGCGCCGCGCTGCCGGTGTCGGGGGCGCCGCACGCGACGCCGGCGGCGCTGCGGCAGCCGGCGGTCGGATACCCGCCGCCGGGTCGGACGGGGGTGCCGCCGGGTGGGCCGCCGCATCCGCCCGCGCCGCCTGGGCCGCCTGCGCCGGCTTGGCCGCCTGGGCCGCCGTATTCGAACAGACCCGGGCAGGCGTACCGTCCACCGCCGCCGCACGATCCGCAGGGGCCGCCCCAGGCGGGGCCCTGGCCTGGGTAGATTCGGCCGGCGCGACGGTTGGCGTGGTGTTCGTACCGTGGACCTGTGACGCGTGTGCCGTCGAACGGCCGGTACCGTGAAGCATCATGAATGCGCCGCGCACTCTTCTCGTCAAGATCTTCGGCAAGGACCGGCCGGGGGTGACCGCGAGCCTCTTCGAGATCCTGGCCGGGCACGCCGTCGAGGTCGTCGACGTCGAGCAGACCGTCACCCGGGGCCGGCTCACGCTGTGCGTCCTGATCACCACACCGACCGACGAGGGCCGGCTGCGCGCGGGCGTGCATCGCTGGGCGGACGGGGAGCGTCTCGAGGCGGAGATCCTCTCCGGCGTCGGCGACAACCGCCCGCGTGGCGAGGGTCGCTCGCATGTGACCGTGCTCGGCCACCCGCTGGAGGCGGAAGCTTTCGCCGGGATAGCGCGCCGGATCGCGGGCACCGGCGCCAACATCGACCGGATCTTCCGCCTGGCCAAGTATCCGGTGACCGCGATCGAGCTCCAGGTCTCCGGCGTCGAGACGGACAAGCTCCGGCTGGAACTGGCCACCGAGGCGGCCGAGCGCGGCGTGGACATCGCGGTGCAACCGTCCGGGCTGCGCCGGCGGGCCAAGCGGCTGATCGTGATGGACGTCGACTCGACCCTGATCCAGGGCGAGGTGATCGAACTGCTCGCCGAGCACGCGGGCTGCCTCGACGAGGTGGCCGAGGTGACGGCCGCCGCGATGCGCGGCGAACTGGACTTCGCCGAGTCGCTGCGGGCGCGGGTGGCATTGCTCGCGGGGTTGGACGAGGACGCGATCGGCAAGGTCCGCGAGCAGGTGGTGCTCACTCGCGGGGCGCGCACGTTGGTCCGTACGCTCAAGCGGCTGGGCTACCAGGTCGGCATCGTCTCCGGCGGCTTCACCCAGGTCACCGACGCGTTGGTGGAGAAGCTCGGCCTGGACTACAGCGCGGCCAACACCCTCGAGGTGGTGGACGGCAAGCTCACCGGGCGGGTGATCGGCGAGATCGTCGACCGGGCGGGCAAGGCCAGGATGTTGCGGGGCTTCGCGGCGGAGGCGGGTGTGCCGCTCACCGCCACGGTGGCGATCGGCGACGGCGCGAACGACCTGGACATGTTGAACGCGGCGGGCCTCGGCGTGGCCTTCAACGCCAAGCCGGTGGTCCGCGAGGCCGCCGACACGGCGGTCAACGTCCCGTTCCTGGACACGGTCCTCTTCCTCCTCGGCGTCACCCGAGACGAAATCGAAGCGGCGGACGCGGCCGACGCATAGCGCCGTACGGCCGACCGGTCCATGCACCTGGCCGGTGGGGCGTGGCGCCGTACGGCCCACCGGATCGATCGACCGACCCGACACCCCGTCGGGCGCCCTCAAGCGCCGGACGGGCTGAAAGGCTTGTCCTCAAACGCCGGACGGGCTGAGGGGGTTGGCCCCGGTCGCGGACGAACCAGGCGCACCCGCCGACACTGCACGGGCCGAAGGGGCCTGGTCTCGGACGCCGGGCAGCGCGAAGGGGCCGGGCCCGGCTGTCGAACGAACCAGGGCCAACCCGCCCACCCTGCACGGGCCGAAGGGGCCTGGTCTCGGACGCCGGGCAAGCTCAAGAAGCGAGCCCCGGCCACCGGACGAACCTGCGCCGATCCCCCACCCCGCACGGACCGGCCAGGCTCGCGGCCGGCCCGCCCAATCAACCAACCGGGGCCGACCCTCCGTCACCCCACGGGCCGGAGCGGCCTGCCCCCGGACGGCGAAGAGCGCCTGGCGGGCCGTGGGGGGCGCGCCGGCGCTCGACGTTTGTTCCGGGTCGGTCAGGACGCCGGGGTGGTGAATCTGGACAGGTGGGCGGAGCGTTCCTGGAGGTCGGACCACGGGGTGTGCAGGCTCAGGATCGCCACCGCCGACGTCGGGTACTTCTCCCGGAGCCGGACCAGGGTGTCGTCCTCGCCGCTGCCGGCCAGTGCGTTGACCAGCGTGGCCACCCCCGGGTTGTGCCCGATCAGCAGCAGCGTGTCCACTTCGTCGGGAGTCTCCTGGACGAGGTAGAGCAGCGCCTGCGCGCTCGCCTCGTAGACCCGCTCGTCGTAGACGGTGTGCGGCTTGTGGTCGTAGACCTTGCCCAGCAGACGCCAGGTCTCGCGCGTGCGCACCGCCGGCGAGCACACCACCAGATCCGGGGTGATGCCGCTGTCGAGCAGTCGATGCCCGGTCTCGGCGGCGTCCTTGCGCCCGCGTTCGGCGAGGGGTCGCTCGTGGTCCGGCCCGTCGGGCCACTCGGCCTTCGCGTGCCTCATCACCACAAGGTTGCGCTGTCGGTGGGATGCCATGGGTTCAGCCTCTCAGACATCGGCCGTTGTGCACTGCGCGTCGGCGGCCGAAACTTTCCCGCGCCGGCCGGATCGGGCGGGTGCCCGTCCGACACGCACAGCGGGTCGGGACCGAGTATCCGGTCCCGACCCGCCCGTTGCAGCCAAGTAACCAACTGGGGTGTCGCGTCAGCCGGCCGGCGGGCGCGGAATCCGCCGCGAGCGGGAGACGCTCTCGTCGTGGCCGGCCGTACCCGGGTAGGTCGGCTCGTAGCCCGGCGTCGCGTAGCCGTGCCCACCGGCGTAGCCGTTCGCACCGGCGTACGCGGGGACCGGCTCGCCGACCGGGGCCGGCGCCTCGCTCGCCTCGTCGCCGTGGTCCATCTGCGGCAGCCAGCCCAGCCAGCGCGGCAGGTACCAGTTGTGGTCGCCGAGCAGGCTCATCACGGCCGGCAGCAGCAGACCGCGGATGATCGTCGCGTCCAGCAGGACCGCGACCGCCAGACCGACACCGAACTGCTTCATCGACTGCATCGACAGGGTGCCGAAGACCGCGAACACCGCGACCATGATCGTCGCCGCGCTGGTGACGACGCCGGCGGTGGTCCGGATGCCGTGCGAGACCGCCGACTTGGTGTCCATGCCCTTGTCGTACGCCTCACGGATTCGCGAGACCACGAACACGTGGTAGTCCATCGACAGGCCGAACAGGATCACGAACAGGAACATCGGGATCCAGGAGACGACCGCCCCCGGCGCGGTGGTGCCGACCAGGGTGTCGCCGTAGCCGTGCTGGAAGACCAGCGTCATCACGCCGTACGCGGCGCCCACCGACAGCAGGTTGAGCACGATCGCGGTGACCGCGATGGCGATCGACCGGAACGACACCAGCATCAGCAGGAACGCGAAGCCGAGTACGAAGGCGAAGATCGGCAGCTGGGCCGAGTCGAGCTTGTCGTTGAAGTCCTTGTTGCCCGCGGTGCCGCCGGTGACCGGGGAGTCCTGGACGTTGTCGATCTTGCCCAGGGTGTCCGGGATCACCGTGTCCCGCAGGGTGGCCAGGGCCTTGTTGCTGGTCGAGTCGGTGCCGGAGCCGGCGAGCGGTACGGAGATCTTGTAGAGGTTGGTCTTGCCCTGCCGCTCGACCTCGATCGGCTCGTGCATCTGACCGGTGGCGATCGCCGCCTTGCGGAAGTTCTCGAAGATCGCGGGCAGCTTGGGGTCGTCCGGGTTCTTCACCTTGGCCACGACCTGGGCGGGCGACGGGCCGCCGGGGAACGCCTTGTCGATGTGCTGGTAGGTCTGCACGATGGACAGGTCGGTGGGCAGTTCCTTGTCCAGCGGAAGTTGCGCGGTCTTCATCCCGATCGCCGGGATGGTCAGCGCGATCAGCAGGCCGCCGGCGAGCACCGCGGTGGCCCTGGGCCGGGCCAGCACCACACCCAGGATCTTGCCCCACGCCCTGCTGCCGCCGGTGGGGCGACGCATCTTGGCCAGGCCGGGGATCTTGCCGAGGTCGACCTTGTCGCCGAGCATCGACAGCAGCGCGGGCAGCACGGTGAGCGAACCGAGCACCGCGGTGAGCACCACCAGGATGGTCGCGGAGGCCATCGACTCGAACTCGGTGAGCCCGGAGAGCAGCAGGCCGGCCATCGCGACGATCACGGTGATGCCGGAGATGAGCACCGACCGGCCGGAGGTGGCCGCGGCGATCCGCAGCGCGGTGTCCGCATCGCGGCCCTTGGCCCGCTCCTCGCGCTCGCGGCGCAGGTAGAACATGCAGTAGTCGACACCGACCGCCAGGCCGATCAGCAGCATGATCGACTGGGCGTTGTCCCCGACCGGCATCAACCGGCTGCTGAGGGCGAGCAGGCCACCGGCGGCGATGAACGCGGTGAGCGCGAGGGCCACCGGGAGCAGTGCGGCGACCACGGCGCCGAAGGCGACCAGCAGGATGCCGAGCGCGAGCGGGACGGCGGTCCATTCGGCGCGGGTGAAGTCCTTGGCGATGGTGTCCTTGAACCACTTGTCGCCACTGGCACTGCCGAACTGCTCGACCACCACGTCCGGATGCGCGGCGCGGGCGGCGGCCACCGCGTCCAGCACCGGCTGGATGTTGTCGGCGGCCTTCTCGCTGTCACCGGTCATGTCGAACTGGATCAGCGCCGAGTGGTTGTCCGAGGAGACCCCGCCCTTCCCCGCGTAGGGAGAGCGCAGGTGCGTGGTGGCGGGGCCCTTGTTGTCCTTGATCTGCGTGGCGCTGACGCGGGCTATCACGTCGTCCACCGCGGCGATGAACTTCGGATCCTGCGCCACCAGCTTGTCGCTGCGCACCAGGACCATCTCGCCGGCGGCCTCCTTGATGCCCGCGTCGTCGAGCATCCGCGCGGCGCGCCCGGAGTCCCCCACCCCGCGCTCGGCCTTGCCGATCTTCTCGGTACCGCTCATGCCCCCGATCACCACGGCCAGGACCACGAACAGCAGCCACCCGAATACCGCCGTCTTGCGATGCTGTGCACTCCAGCCACCGATCGAGGCGGCGAAATTGCGCCTGGATGCCATTGGTCCCCGCTCCTGTGTGCTCCGCTTGCCGAAGGTTTTCCTCGACAGGGAAGAAGGTATTGGCGGGCGGCGGGCGGCCACATCCTGCGGACCGGTGTCTCGATCGGGGGGTCAGGCACCCCTGCGTAGTAGGGCTGGCCCCACCCTTGAGAAGGAGTCCGAAGGGGATCAGTCGGGGCATAACCGGATACGTGTAAGGGAAACGTTTTTCGATCATGGTCGTGACCTGCGACGATGCCTCCGGGCAGGGTCAGGGGAGGCATCGGTCGGATGGGGGGTCTACACGTGTGCACAACGCCGAGCGGGGGATACGGAGTTCCCCTGCGATCGGGCGGGGGCGGACACCCGCCGGTCGGGTCGCCGGGCGCGGTCTGCGAAACTCGTCGCCATGGCTGCTACATCTGGCGACTCCGCCAAGGCGCGGTACGAGCGGGCCATGGCCGCTCGCAAGGCCCGCGAGGAACGTACGCACGCGGAGGAGGTCGCGCGGGTCAACGCGCGGAACGAGATCCTGGCCCGGAAGGCCGCGGAGTCGGGTGCGGACGACTCGATTCGGCAGACGGTGATGGCGCCGCCGGATCCGACGAAGTCGTCGGCTCGGCAACTCGGGCAGATCCTGGGGATCATGCTGGTGATCACCGTGCTGATCTCGATCGCGGCGACGATCGCGGCGTGGACCGGGTAGGGGTTTTTCGCCCACCCGCCCACCCGTTGCCCTGACGAATCAGGCTGCGGTTTTAGTAGCTGCGGCTCCGCTGATCCGGCCTCGCGGCCCACATACGCGTATGGCCCGACCGCCGGACCTTGGTGGTCGGGTGGTCGGGCCAAATGCGCGTACTACGCGCCGATCGCGTGCAAACCGCCGTCCACGTGGATGATCTCGCCCGTGGTCTTGGGGAACCAGTCGGAGAGCAGTGCCACCACGCCCCTCGCGGCCGGGTCCGCGTCGCGGAGGTCCCAGCCCAGGGGGGCCTTTTCGTTCCAGACGCCTTCGAACTTCTCGAAGCCGGGGATGCTGTTGGCGGCCATCGTCTTGACCGGGCCCGAGGAGATCAGGTTGACCCGGATGTTCTTCTCGCCCAGGTACTTGGCCAGGTAGCGCGAGGTCGACTCGAGCGCGCCCTTGGCCACGCCCATCCAGTCGTAGCCCGGCCACGCCACCTGCGCGTCGAAGTCCAGGCCGACCACCGAGCCGCCCTCCTCGCCGATCAGCGGCAGGCAGGCCATGGTCAGCGACTTCAGCGAGTACGCCGACACCTGCACCGCGGTGGCCACGTCGGCCCACTCGGTGTTCAGGAAGTTGCCGCCGAGCGCGTCCTTGGGGCCGAACGCGATCGAGTGCACGACGCCGTCGAGCGCGGGCACGTGCGCGCGCACGTTGTCGGCCAGCGCCGCGAGGTGTTCGGGGTTCGTTGCGTCCAGCTCGATCACCGGGGCCGGCTTCGGCAGCCGGTTCGCGATCCGGTTGACCAGGGAGAGTCGCCCGAATCCGGTCAGTACGACCTCGGCACCCTCCTCCTGGGCCCGCTTCGCGACGTGGAAGCCGATCGAGGCGTCGGTGATGACGCCGGTGACGAGAATGCGCTTGCCCGCAAGCAGGTCGCCCATGAGTTCAGTGCCCCATTCCAAGTCCGCCGTCCACAGGGATGACGGCTCCGGTGATGTACGACGCGGCGTCCGAGGTCAGGAACTTGACCACGCCGGCGACCTCGTCCACGTGCGCGTAGCGCGCCAGCGGGATCTCCTTGAGGATCTGCGCCTTGCGCTCCTCGCCCAGCACCTCGGTCATCGCGGTGTCCACGAAGCCCGGCGCGACCACGTTCGTGGTGATGTTGCGCGAGCCCAGCTCGCGCGCGATCGAGCGGGCGAAGCCGACCAGACCGGCCTTGGAGGCCGCGTAGTTGGCCTGCCCGGGCGAGCCGAGCAGCCCGACCACCGACGAGATCAGCACGATCCGGCCCTTGCGCGCCCGCAACATGCCCTTGCTGGCGCGCTTGACCACGCGGAACGTGCCGGTCAGGTTGGTGTCGATGACGCTGGTGAAGTCCTCTTCGCTCATCCGCAGCAGGAGGGTGTCCTTGGTGATCCCGGCGTTGGCCACCAATACCTCGACCGGGCCGTGCGCGGCCTCGATCTCCTTGAACGCCTGCTCGACCTGCTCGCCGTCGGTGATGTCGCAACGCACCCCGAGCAGGCCCTCCGGGGGCTCGCCGGAGCGATAGGTGATCGCGACCTTGTCGCCGTCGGCGGCGAAGGCCCGGGCGATGGCCAGGCCGATGCCCCGGTTTCCTCCCGTGACCAGTACGGACCGGCTCAACGGATCACTCCTTCGTCCTGTTTGTCCTCGGCAGCGCGCAGGCCGTCGGCATGCGTCACGATGACGCTATCGGGCTACCCCGGGGTAACGGGAATCCGGTCCGGGACAGCGTCCGCCGGCCGATCGTTGTGGGAACCCGACAACGACCCTCGGCAGCGGAGCCGATCGCTCCACCCGCCAAATCCGGCCGGCCTGCCTCCGGCAGGTTTGGTTCCGCTTGGCCCGGCGCAAGACCCGTCCGACCGAGGAGCGGTCCGAGCCGAAAAGCCGGAATGCCGGCGACATCGTGTCTGGTTGACTGAACGACGCGAGCCGACAGGCCGAACGTATGGAGGAATGGGTGCCCAACGAGATCGATCCGACGTTCCTCGCCTATCCCCTTCGGGAGCTGGCCGCCGCGGCCCTGTCCCGAGCCGGGGAACTGGGCGCCGAACACGCGGACTTCCGCTTCGAGCGGGTACGAGACGCGTCCTTCCGGCTGCGCGACGGGCGGACCGACTCGTCCGTGGACACCACCGACGTGGGCTTCGCGGTGCGGGTGGTGCACGAGGGGGCGTGGGGCTTCGCGGCGGGCGTGGACCTGACCCCGGAGGCCGCGGCGTACGTCGCCGAGCAGGCCGTCGCGGTCGCGCGCGTGTCCCGGTCGGTGCGCGAGGCGGCCGGTGCGGGCGAGACGGTCGCGCTGGCCGAGGAGCCGGTGCACGCCGACGCGACCTGGATCTCGGCGTACAAGATCAACCCGTTCGACGTGCCCGAGGCGGAGCGGATCGCGCTGCTCGCCCGGTGGAGTCGCGAACTGCTGGCCGCCGACGGTGTGGACCACGTGGACGCGACCTGCATGGTGGTCCAGGAGAACAAGTTCTACGCGGACTCCGCGGGCACCACCACGACGCAGCAGCGGGTGCGGATACACCCGCAGCTGACCGTGATCGCGGTGGACCGCGAGTCCGGCGCCTACGAGACGATGCGCACCATCGCACCGCCGGTCGGCCGGGGTTGGGAATACGTCAAGGGCGAGGGCTGGGACTGGGACGAGGAGTTGGCCTCGCTGCCGGGGCTGCTCGCCGAGCGCCTGAAGGCGCCGAGCGTCGAAGCCGGCGAATACGACCTGGTGATCGATCCGAGCAACCTGTGGCTGACCATCCACGAGTCGATCGGGCACGCCACCGAGCTGGACCGCGCGCTGGGCTACGAGGCCGCCTACGCGGGCACCTCGTTCGCCACCTTCGACCAGCTCGACAAGCTCCGGTACGGCTCGCCGGTGATGCACGTCACCGGCGACCGCACCGTGCAACACGGCCTGGCCACCATCGGCTTCGACGACGAGGGGGTGGCGACGCAGAGCTGGGACCTGGTCACCGACGGCGTCCTGACCGGCTATCAGCTGGATCGGCGGATGGCGCTGATGCAGGGTCTGGGGCGGTCGAACGGGTGCGCGTACGCGGACTCCCCCGGGCACGTCCCGGTGCAGCGGATGGCCAACGTCTCGCTCCAGCCGGGCGAGGACAACCTGTCCACGGCCGAGCTGATCGGCCGGGTGCATCGCGGGCTCTACATCGTCGGCGACAAGTCGTGGTCGATCGACATGCAGCGGTACAACTTCCAGTTCACCGGCCAGCGTGCCTACCTGATCGAGGACGGGCGAATCGTCGGGCAGGTCAAGGACTTCGCCTACCAGGCGACCACCACCGACTTCTGGGGCTCGATGGAGGCCGTCGGCGGCCCGGGCACCTACGTCCTCGGCGGCGCCTTCAACTGCGGCAAGGCGCAACCCGGACAGGTCGCGGCGGTCAGCCACGGGTGTCCGTCGGCGCTGTTTCGCGGTGTGCGGGTCCTCAACACGGTTCAGGAGGCGGGTCGATGAGCAGCGGGCAGACCGTGGTGACGCGGCCGGACGAGACGGTCGAGCGAGCGCTGGCACTGGCCAAGTCGGACGGCTGCGTGGTGATCGCCGAGGAGACGTCGGCGGCGAACCTGCGCTGGGCGGGCAACACGCTGACCACCAACGGCGAGACGCGGGGCCGCCGGGTGACGGTGGTGGCCACCGTCGCGGGCACCGAGGGCACCGCGTCGGGGACGGTCTCGCGCAGCGGGGTGACGGTGGATCAGCTGGAGGGGCTGGTCCGGGCCGCCGAGGCGGCGGCCCGGGACGCCGGTCCGGCCGAGGACGCGCGACCGCTCCTGGGGGCCGGCGGCGGCCCGGACGGCGGCTTCACCGAGGCACCGGCGCAGACCTCGATCGGGGTGTTCGCGGACTTCGCGCCGGAGCTGGGCGCGGCGTTCGGGCGGGCCCGGGAGGGCGAGCGGCTGCTGTACGGGTTCGCCTCGCATCAGCTGACCTCGACCTACGTGGGCACCTCGGCCGGGCTGCGGCGACGGCACGACCAGCCCACGGGACACGTCGAGTTGAATGCGAAGTCGGCCGACCTGAGCCGGTCGGCGTGGGGCGGGGTATCCACCCGCGACTTCCGGGACGTGGACCTGGCGGCGATCGACGCGGACCTCGGCCGGCGGCTGGCCTGGGCGAGCCGCACGATCGACCTGCCGGCGGGCCGCTACGAGACGCTGCTGCCGCCGACGGCGGTCGCGGACCTGATGGTCTATCTGTACTGGCAGGCGGGTGCCCGGGACGCACACGAGGGCCGGACGGTGTTCAGCAAGCCGGGCGGCGGTACCCGGATCGGGGATCGGCTCAGCGAGTTGCCGCTGACGCTGTACAGCGACCCGGCCTACCCGGGCCTGGAGTCCGCGCCGTTCACCATCGCGCACGCGTCCGGCGACTCGTCGTCGGTGTTCGACAACGGGCTCGGCCTGGCCCGGACGAACTGGGTCACCGACGGCGTGCTCTCGTCGCTGCTGACGAATCGGCACACCGCCGAGCTGACGGGGCTGCCGGTGGCGCCGGAGATCGACAACCTGATCCTGGACGGGCCGGCCGACGGGCCGAGTCTGGCGGACATGGTCGCGTCGACGTCGCGGGGGTTGTTGCTGACGTGTCTTTGGTACATCCGCGAGGTGGATCCGCAGACGCTGCTGCTGACCGGGCTGACCCGGGACGGGGTGTATCTCGTCGAGGGTGGCGAGGTGGTGGGCGCGGTGAACAACTATCGGTTCAACGAGTCGCCGGTGGACGTGTTGGGGCGGGCCGTCGAGGTGGGGCGGACCGAGCGGACGTATCCGCGCGAGTGGGGGGACTGGTTCACGCGGGCGGCGATGCCGCCTTTGCGGGTGCGGGACTTCAACATGTCGTCGGCGAGTCGGGCGCAGTGACCTTGCGGTCGGCCCGGGGCTTGGCCCGCCTTGTCCTCAGGCGCCGGACGGGCTGATTTTGGCTCCTCTTGCGCGCGTCGGCTGCGGATGCCTTTGGCGGGTCGCGGTCTTGGCTGCGGCCCGCATTGTCCTCAAACGCCGGACGGGCTGATTGTTGGCTCCTTGCCCGCATCGGCTGCGGAACGCCTTGGCTCGTCGCAGACCGGGCTGCGGCCCGCTCTGTCCTCAAGCGCCGGACCGGCTTGGGATTGGCTCCGTGGCTGGCGCAGGCTGCGGACCGCCGGGCGGTGCGCACCGGCCTGCGGCCCGCTTGTCCTCAAACGCCGGACGGGCTGAATGGCGGTTCCCTCGCCAGCATCGGCTACGGAACGCCTCGGCTCGTCGCAGACCGGCCTGCGGCCCGCTCTGTCCTCAAGCGCCGGACCGGCTTGGGATTGGCTCCGTGGACGGCGCAGGCTGCGGCCCGCTTGTCCTCAAACGCCGGACGGGCTGAATGGCGGTTCCCTCGCCAGCATCGGCTACGGAACGCCTCGGCTCGTCGCAGACCGGGCGTGCCCCGCTTTGTCCTCAAGCGCCGGACAGGCTGGGGATTGGCTCCGTGGACAGCGCGGGCCGCGGGCCGCATGTCCTCGGGCGCCGGACAGGCCGATTGTCGGCTCCCTCGCCCGCATGGCCTGCGGAACGCCTTGGCGAGTCGCAGACCGGCCTGCGGCCCGCGCTGTCCTCAAGCGCCGGACGAGCTGAATGTTGGCTCCCTTGCCCACATCGGCTGCGGAACGCCTCGGCGCGTCGCAGACCGGGCGCGGCCCGCTCATGCCCTCAAACGCCGGACGGCCTGGGGATTGGCCTCGGGCGCCGGGCAGGCCGATTGTCGGCTTCCTCGCCCGCATCGGCTGCGGAGGGCTTGTTCTCGGGCCGTGGGCTGGAAGTAAATCGGTTTGCCGGGGCGCGGGTTCGTGGTTTGTTGGGGGTGTTATGAACATCGTCAAAGTTTCGAAGTATCTGTCTCGGCATCTTCGGCATCAGCCGGAGCGGCTGGGGATTGTGTTGGATGAGGGGGGTTGGGTCGAGGTCGAGGTGCTGCTGGCCGCGTGTAACTCGCGTGGGGTGGTGCTGACTCGGGCCCAGCTGGAGCGGGTGGTCGCGGAGAACGACAAGCGGCGGTTTGCGTTTTCGGCGGATGGGACGCGGATTCGGGCCAGTCAGGGGCATACCGTCGCGGTGGATCTGGGGCTCGTGGAGGCCGTGCCGCCGGTGGTGCTCTACCACGGGACCAGCCCGGCGAGCGTGGCCGCGATCCTGGTCGAGGGGCTGCGCGCGATGGATCGGCACGACGTGCATCTGTCGGCCGATACCGAGACGGCCCGCCGGGTGGGGGCGCGGCGTGGGCGGCCCGTGGTGTTCGTGGTGCGCGCGGAGCGGATGGTCGCGGCGGGGCATGTGTTCCGGCGTTCGGACAACGGGGTCTGGCTGGTCCCCGCCGTACCGCCGGAGTTTCTGGAGCGGCTCGGCTGACCGTGCCCGCCGCTCCCCCACTCGGGTCAGATTGCGGCAAAGGTCCCGGCCCCGGTCTCGGTGCGACACGCGCACGGGCGTACCGTGAAGACACCGGACGAGTGTGGGTGCGTGGTCGGAAACGGTGGGGTCGTGAAGAACACCAAAGGCGCGGTGTACCAGATCAGCGGTGCGCGCAAGGGGCTCACCGAGGACGTGGCCGGGCGACAGCGCCGCTATGTGATCTCGATGTCGATCCGCACCGTGTGTTTCGTCGCGGCGGTGTTCACCCCGTCGCCGTGGCGGTGGATATTGGTCGCCGGCGCGCTGTTCCTGCCCTACATCGCGGTGGTGCTGGCCAACGCCGGTCGTGAGCCCACCTCGAACGCGCCGGTGGAGGCGCAGTTCGTGCCACCGCTCCCGCCCAAGGCGCTGGAGCCGCCGCCCGGCGCGGTACTCACCAGTGCCGAGCGGGAGACGTTGCACGCGCATTCGGAAGACTCCTGGACAATGCCCGCCGATTCGTCCGCGCCGACCGGTCCGGCACCCACCGACCTTTCGTCGCACATGAATTCGGATACGCACGGTGACCCCGGGGGTGCCGATCGGGGCCATGTGGGCGACCCTATGGGCGCCCCCTCGCACAGCGTCAAAAATTAGCGGTAAGCGCTACGCGGGTTGGTGCTTCAACCGCTCGCCGGACGTGCCATACTTCGAAACGTGCTCCGTATCCCCCGTCGGAGCGACCGACGCGATGCCGGGCGGCTCCCCCCGTGGCTGCCCGGCATCGCCCGTGTCCGGGTCGTTTCGCCTGCCGGCATGTCGACACGCGCACGGGTTCTAGACCAGCCTGTTGCTTACTGAGAGCAGCGCTCCGGTTGGTGGCTGACGCCGGGTCAGCTGCTCGTCCGACGCTCCGCGTCCGGGCGGCCGACCCCGTCTGCGACACTGGTGGGCATGTTCCCCACCCCCGCCGATCCCGACCGGCCGATCTGTTCGGCGAAGGGTTGTCGTGCCGACGCCCGGTGGGTACTGGCTTGGAACAACCCGAAGTTGCATACGCCGGAGCGGCGCAAGACCTGGCTCGCGTGCGACGAGCATCGTGAGCATCTGGCCCAGTTCCTGGCGATTCGCGGCTTCCTCAAGGACACCGTGGCATTCGCCGACTGGACCGCGCCCGACGGGAGTTGACCGGGACGGGAGTCGACCGACTCGGCACGCCCGCGCCGGCCCCCCAGTCGCGCCCGCGCCCGACTCGCGCTCAGCCGCCGATGGCCGACATCGGCCGGTCCGGCTGGAGGAACTGCGGGTCGTCGATCCCCGCGCCGGCCTTCTTCGTCCACATCGCGGCCCGCCACCGCTCGGCGATCTCCGCGTCGTCGGCGCCGCCGCGCAACGCGGCCCGCAGGTCGGACTCCTCGCGCGCGAACAGACAATTGCGGATCTGCCCGTCGGCGGTCAGCCGGGTCCGATCGCACGCCCCGCAGAACGGACGCGTCACCGAACCGATCACGCCCACCGTGCCCGGCCCGCCGTCCACCAGCCAACGCTCCGCGGGATTGCTGCCCCGCGCGTCCTCGGGGTCGAGCCGGAACGTGGTCCGCAGCGCGGCGAGGATCTCGCCGGCGGTGATCATCTCGTCCCGATTCCAGCCGTGCTGCGCGTCCAGCGGCATCTGCTCGATGAAGCGCAGCTCGTAGCCGCGCTCGAGACACCACCCGAGCAGCGCCGGCGCCTCGTCGTCGTTGACCCCGCGCATCAGCACAGTGTTGATCTTGACCGGCCCCAGGCCCGCGTCCGCCGCGGCGGCCAGTCCGGCGACCACGTCCGCGTGCCGGTCGCGGCGGGTCATCGTCATGAAGCGGGCCGGGTCCAGGGTGTCGAGCGAGACGTTCACCCGGTCCAGGCCGACCTCTCGCAACGTACCCGCCAGGCGGGCCAGGCCGATCCCGTTGGTGGTCACCGACAGCGTGGGGCGCGGCTCCAGGGCCGCCGCGGCCCGCACGATGTCGACCAGCTCACGGCGCAACAACGGTTCGCCGCCGGTGAACCGCACCTCGCGCACCCCCAGTCGGGTGACCGCGATCCGGACCAGGCGGGAGATCTCCTCGGCGGTGAGCAGTTCCGGCTTGGCCAGCCAGTCCAGGCCCTCCTCGGGCATGCAGTAGGTGCAGCGCAGATTGCAGCGGTCGGTCAGCGACACCCGCAGGTCGGTCGCCACCCGACCGAAACCGTCGACGAGTCCTCCGGTGCGGTGGTGCGTGCTCACCTTCGACCCCCTTCTCCTTGCCGGGCAGCTTCCCAGGCTACGCGGGTGGACCGGAGCGGCAGGTTCCCGGGTTGCACGTCGGACACCGGGATCGGTTGCAGTGGCGTATCCCACACGCTCCCGGACAACCGCAGGTCGTGCGGGGCGCGTGATCCGCGAGAGGATCCAGGCTCACTACGAGGAGGCTTCACCGGTGAGACACGCAGCGGGCAGCGGTGCTCGGCCCGACGAAGGGGGTACACCCGACGGAGCGCACTTCCTGGACACCTCGTGGGAACAGCACAGCATGGGCACGCCCGCCGCACCCGGCGCATCGGCCACTCCCGGCACACCCGCCCCGCCCGGCACCTTCGACGTGGCGACCAAGCCGGTCCCGGCCGACTGGTACCAGCGGGAGCAACCGGCGCCCGCCGCGGCCGAGTCGCCGGCCGCGCCCGAGCGGCCCGCCCGCTCCGACGAGCCCGCCCCGCCTCGGCGCAGCCGCAAGGCGATGGTGGTCTGGAGCCTCGCGGGCGCGCTGGTCCTCGGCGCGGTCGGGGTCGGCGCGGTGTTGTTCCTCGGCGGTGGCGACGACAAGAAGGACAAGGCGAGTTCGGTCGGCGCGAACCTGACCCCGGGGCCCACCGCGGCCCCCTCCGGCCAACAGGCGCCCACGACCGCGCCGCCCTCCACCGCTCCGGTGGGCAGCAAGGGGCCGGGCACCAAGCCGCCGAGCCCGTCCTCCACGGCCAAGCCACCGGCCAACGACGTGGACGCGCCCAAGGACCCCAGCGCGCTCAAGCCGGCCGCCTACACCGCGTGGAAGAAGATCAACACGGCGATGGCCGCCGAGGGCATCACGCTCAACCTCAACTCCGGGAAACGGGGTTGGGCACACCAGCAGAAGATCCTGGACGACAAGATCGCCGAGGTCGGCTCGCGCGAGGCGGCGCTGCACTGGGTGCTGCCGCCGGAGAAGTCGATGCACGTGCAGGGCGTGGCGGTGGACATCTACCCGGCCAACGCGCAGGCCTGGCTCCAGGCCAAGGGCAGCAAGTACGGCTGGTGCCGGATGTACGACAACGAGGAATGGCACTTCGAGTACAACGCCTCGTACACCTCCGGCTGCCCGAAGCGCCTGCCCAGCGCACTCGACAGCGCGACCGACTAGTACCGCGCCCGGCGCCGTGACGGGGTGCACGTCGCCGGGCGCGGCACCGGGTCCGGGCCGGGGGCGCACCGCCAGGGGAGTGACCCCGCGACACCTCGTGCCGGCCCGCTCGTTGTACGCCGTGTCCGCCGGCGCGTCCGGGCGGACACGGCGTCGGGGCGTGGGACTTCGGGGCCGTCGTAGCGGAGAGGCTCCCCCGTGCGAGGTTCGGCCCTGATCGCCCCCAACCCGGATCCCGGGCACCGCCGCCCGTTCGGCATGGTGCGACTGCCCTACCCGGTCTCCGCCGTGACGCGGCCGGCGCCGGAGCCGACGCACCCCGCGCCGAAGGCGGGCGAACCGCGGCCCCGGTCCGGCACCGACCGGCGCTGAGACCACCCGGCGCGTCGGTTCACGGCCGGTACGGCAGCGACGGCACGTCGAAGCAGTTCGTGGTCATCTCCGGCACCTGGGTGACCCAGCCGGCCGGCGCGTCGTCCTGCCAGCGGGCCACGTCGAAGCAGGTCCGGGCGGGCGCGGCGACCCGGCTCACCGGTTCGGGCTTGAAGTCCACCGGGATCAGCAGCCCGTGCGCGTCGTAGCCCTCGGGCCGGGTGACGAACCGCTCCACGCAGGCCCGGGTGACCTGGGCACCGCACGAGGCGACCGCGTCGGTCAGCCACATCGCGGACGCCCAGCCCTCCAGTTCCCATTGGGACAGCTTGTCCTCGCGGTCGGGGTAGTACTTCTTCATCGCCGCCCGGAAGTCGGCCACCGCGGGGTGCGCGGTGTCCGCGTAGCTGCGGCTGTTGCCGGTCGCGTAGATGCTGTTCCGGCAGGTCGGCGAGGCCTTGAAGTCCGCGCCGACCCGGGCGTTCCAGTTCTGTACGTTGGTCACCTTGGCGGTCACCCGCAACCCGGCGCCGTCCATCGCCTTGCACAACTCGACGTTGCCGCGCGTGTCCACCGCGTCGAAGACGATGTCGACGCCCTTGGCGCGCATGTCCACCACGGCGGCGGCGAAGTTCGGCAGCGCGAAGTCGACCTGCTTGTCCAGGACGGTGTAGCCCTCGGCGCGCAGGCCGTCGGCCACGGTCTGCGCGTAGCGCGCCGAGTCGGCCTGGTTGTACGACACCACGGCGGCGGTGCGCGCGCCGAGCTTGTCCTTGAAGTAGCGGTAGACCTCGGTGCTCGCGTACAACTCGCCGTTCCAACCCACCTTGCCGTCGCGCGGCGCCCGTGAGCCGTAGATCGAGTAGAGGTGCGGGTAGGTCTCGTACGCGGTCCCGATCGGCTGGCCGCCGATGTCGGGGACGGCCTTGTCGCTGACGTACTGCGCGGCGTTGTAGCTGTAGATGCTGTTCCCCGCGAAGGCGAACACCTTGTCGTCCTCGACCAGTTTGCGCGCGCAGCGCTGGTTGGCCACGCCGTAGCCGGTGTCGTCGCACGCGGACACCTTCACCCGGCGACCGTTCACCCCGCCACGATCGTTGAGCGCCTTGAAGTAGGCCTGCGCGCCGTACATCGGCCCGGAGAAGGTCTCGTTGCCCAGGAGCCCCTGGACGGTGTCGATCATCCCGACGGTGATCTCGGTCGGGGTGACGCCCACATCGGACGCGGTGTTGGCGCCGTCGACCCCATTGGGCGCCGGGCCGGCGGCACTCGGGGCCGGCCCGCGATCGTGGAAATCGCGCTCCGGCAACCGCGATCCGCACGCGCTCAGCGCGCACAGCAGGGCGGCCAGCACCAGGGCCACCGAGGCGCACGGCACCCGCCGTCCGTGGGTGCGACGACGATGCATGGGTGCTCCTCGGTGGCCCTGGTGTGGCGGACGTCCCGCCCGTTCGGGTGCCGGCTCAGGCCGTGGGGCAGCCCGGGACGGCGCTGCCCGGCTGGAGCAGGCTGACCAGCGTGCAGACGGTGACCAGGCTGACCTTCCAGGTGCCGTCCTGCTTGACCGCCTTGCCGTTCTGGGCGGGCAGCGCCGGGGCGCCGGCGAGCAGGATGTCGAAGGTGACGTCCGCGCTGTCCCCGTTGATCTTCACCGCGGTGGTCTTGGCGCTGACCGACTTGGCCACCGGGGAGTTCGCGAGCGTGTCGACCAGGGAGCCGACCTTGTCCGCGTTCTCCAGGACCGCCTTGCGGGCGTCCAGCGGCGCGTTGGCGTCGAACAACTTGTCCCAGTTGTCGGCGACCTTCTTCTCCTCGCCGGTCAGCGTGGTCGACCCGGCGCCCGCGGGCGGCGCGCTGGAGGCGCCGCCGGGCGCCGGTGCGGACGCGGAAGTCCCGGGAGTGGACGGCGTGCTCGCGACGGGGTTGGACGCCCCGGCGGCCGGTGCGGTCGCCGAGGGTGCCGACTTGTCCTTCTTGTCGTCGCTGCTGCTACACGCGGACAGCACCATCACCGCCGCCACCGGCAGCGCCAGCCACGCCCGACGCGCGCCCCTGCGACGACCCACGCCGGAGCCCGTTTTCGCCCGTTCGTTGATCATGTCCACGCTCACGTGCGTTCACCACCCGTTCCGCCGGTCGCCCGGCGTCCTGTTGCAGTTGATGTAGCCAGGTAGTACCTGGGTTACCGGCAAGTCATGTTGCCATGCGCGACTCGGTATCCAATCGTGTTCTGGCCCGGTTGACCAGATCCCGGCGAACTACGCTGAGGCACGGATACGCGATCGGGCGAACTCGACGGGTGGACCATATGGCAGGTTCGACGGACTCGACAGGTGCCACGGGAGAAGCGAACTCCCGCGACTCCCTTGACTCCCATGACTCCCTTGTCGCAGGACAGCGTACGGCCGGCCCGACGGCCACCGTCGAGGGTTTGCGCCGGTTGTTGCGCACGCGCGGCGGCTGGCTGGTGGGACTGTGCGGCGCGCTGCTGTGCGCGCTGGGCTGGTACGGCGTGTCGGGTGAAAAGTACGAGGCACGGCAATTGCCCTACCTGGCGTCGGCGACCATCCCCGGCGCGGCGCTGATCGTCGCGGGCGCGGTATTGGTGGTCGGCACGCGGCGCGGCACGGCGGGCGACGGGGAATCGGCGGACCCGGAACTGCGGCTGATGGTGGGTCAGCTGTACCGGTTGCTGGTCGAGCCGGTACCGGCGGCCGACGGCGCCGCGGCACCGCCGCCGGGCGATGCGCGGTGGGTCGCGGTGCCGGGTGGGGCGCGGTATCACCGGCCGGACTGCTCGCTGGTGCGCGGGAAGAACGGGGTGTTCCCGGTGGACGAGGGGCTGGCGCGGGATCGGGATCTGCGGGCTTGCCGGGTGTGCGATCCGGGGTCCGGGTCGGAGTTGGGGTCGGGGCCTGGGTCGGAGTCGGGGCCCGGGTCCGGTGACGCGGGTCGGGTCGGTGGCGCGGGCGGTGCGGGCGGCGGTGCGCAGTCCGGCGGTGCGGGCAGCGCGGGTGACGGTACGCAGTCCGGCGGCGCGGGCGGCTCGCGTGGCGGTGTCGGGCCCGGCGTCGGCGGCTGAGCGGCGTGCTTACCGTCGAACTGGCGCTGGCCGGCCTGGGCGTGGGCGCCATCGCGGCGCTCGCGGCGGTCGGGATGATCACCTCCTACCGGGCCACCGGCGTATTCAACCTGTCCTTCGGCGCGCTCGCGATGATCGTCGCCTACCTGGTCTGGCAGCAGGTCCGGGTCTGGGGCTGGCCGCTGTGGGCAGCCGTGCTGCTCGACGTCGGCGTGGTGGCACCGGCCCTCGGCCTGGTCCTGGAGCGCTTCGTCTTCCGCGGCCTGCATCGCGAAGGGGCCGGACCGGCCCGGATGTTGGTCGCCTCGCTCGGCGTATTCGTGCTCCTGGTCGGCGTCGCGACGTTGACGTGGGGCACCCAGGCCCGCCTCGACCCGCCGTCGATCGTCCCGGCCGGCTCGGTCGGGCTGCCCGGCGACACGTCGGTGCCCACCGGCACGCTGGTCGAACTGGGCGTGGTGATCGCGGTCGCCGTGCTCGTCGCCGCCGTCACCCGCTACACCCGCTTCGGGGTGCGGCTGCGCGCGGTGGTGGACCGTCGTCCGCTGGCCGAGTTGGCCGGTGTGGCGGCCGATCGGGTGGCCGCGATCGGGTGGGCGTTCGGGTCGATGCTGGCCGGGTTGACCGGCGTACTGCTGGCTCCGCACCTACGGCTCGATCCGTACGGACTGACCCTGCTCGTGCTCGAGACGATCGGCGTCGCGGTGGTGGCCCGGCTGGCCAGTCTGCCGGTGGCGATCCTGGCGGCGCTTGCCATCGGGGTGGGGCAGAGCGAACTGTCCCGACTCCGGCTGGACTCGTGGGGGGTGATCCAGGCCCTTCAGGCGAACCTGTTCGTGGTGGTGATGCTGGTCGCGCTCCTGGTCCTGCCCCGGATGATCGAGGTGGGCGGCCCGGATCCGGCTCGGGCGGCGGCGACCCGGATAGGGACGGGGCACGGGGAGAGCGCGCCGGCGGGCTGGTGGGTGCCGTTCGTCGCGGTCGCGGCGGCGCCGCTGGCGCTGGGCGCGGACCATCTGCGGGTGGCCCAGCAGGTGCCGGCGATGGCGATCGTATTCGTGTCGTTGGTGATGCTCACCGGCTACGCGGGCCAGATCTCGCTCGGCCAGGCCGGTTTCGCCGGGCTCGGCGCACTCTTCGCGGCGCAGCTGATGAGCCGTCAGGTCCCGGGCCTGGTCGCGCTGTTCCTGGCCGCGCTCCTTGTGGTGCCGGTCGGCCTGTTGACCGGGTGGCCGGCGATTCGGCGGCGCGGCTTGACCCTTGCGCTGACCACCTTCGCGGTGGCGGCGGTGGTCAGCCGGTTCGTCTTCGCCCAGCCCCGCTTCACCACCGACCTGGCGCTCGACCACCCGTGGCCGTTCGACGGCGAACGCTCGTTCTACGCACTGGAGTTGGCCTGCCTGGGGTTGGTCCTGCTGGTGGTCCGCCGACTGCATGTGAGCCGGCTCGGTCGGATGCTGGTCGCGGTGCGCGATCACGAGTCGGGCGCGGCGGCGGCAGGCGTGGACGTCTCCTCGGCCAAGGTCTTCGTCTTCGCGGTCAGCGCCGGCGTCGCCGCGCTCGGCGGCGCACTCCTCGGCATGGGCGGCCGAGCCTTCGACGCGGCGGCCTTCGACCCGGTGCTCGGCCTGGTCTGGTTCGCTGCGGTGGTCGTCTTCGGCGTCGACAGCGCGGCGGGCGCGGTATTGGCGGCGGGGTTGGTGGTCGCCCTGGACGCGGCCACCACGGCCGGAATGTCCACGATCGTGATCGGCGCCCTGGCGGTCCTCCTGTCCCGAATGCCAGGCGGCGCGCCGGCGACGCTCCTGCGGGTGCTCCGCAGCCCGGCCCCGGCCGGGAAGCCGCCAACTCCGGTACGCCTTACCCCTCTCGGCCAGACCTTGCGCGCGCGGGTGCGGCCATGAGCGGCGTGCGGGCGGGTGCGGTACGCACGGACAAAGGACCGGCGGGCGCAGGCGCGGCCCTAAGCAGCGAGCAAGCGCGGGCGGGTGCGGGTGCGGGTGCGGCCATGAACGGCGCGCCGGCGGGCACGGTACGCGCCGGCGGTGAACCGGTCCGGGCGGGCGCGATCGTGGCCGACACCCACGCCGCACCGCCACCGACGGCGCCGAGCCGAGGCCGGGCGGACGTCACGCGCGCGACGCGCGGCGCCACACCGGCAGGTACGAACGCGAGCCGCGCGCCCGCCCGAACAGGCATCCGCGCTGCGGGCGACGGCCGCGCGGCCGGTCCGGCCACCCTCAAGGCCCCGAAACCGACCCGGGCGGAACACGCGTTCCGCAGTGCGGAGATGACGCGGAAGCGGTGCTCGGCGCCGAGCCGTTCCGGCGCCCGCCCGCCCGTGACGCCCGTCCCGGTCCACGACCGAAGCCGGAGCGGGACGCGGAAGCGGTGCTCGGCGCCGAGCCGTTCCGGCGCCTGCTCGCCCGTGACGCCCGTCCCGGTCCGCGACCGAAGCCGGAGCGGGACGCGGAAGCGGTGCTCGGCGCCGAGCCGTTCCGGCGCCCGCCCGCCCGTGACGCCCGTCCCGGTCCACGACCGGAGCCGAAGCCGGAGCCGGAGCAGCATGGAGGTACGCCGATGACCGCGCTGCGGGCCGAGGGGATCGTGCGGCGGTTCGGGGGGTTGCGGGCCGTGGACGGGGTGGATCTGGTGGTGCCGGCGGGTGTCGTGACGGCGGTGATCGGGCCGAACGGGGCCGGGAAGAGCACCCTGTTCGACTGCCTCGCGGGTGGCCGGGTCGACGCCGGGCGGGTGTACGTGGGGGCGCGCGACGTCACCCGGCTGCCGGCGCATCGGCGGGCCCGACTGGGGGTGGCGCGTACGTTCCAGGTGGTGTCGGTGTTCCCGAGCCTGACCGTGGTGGACAACCTGCGGGTGGCCGCGGAGAACCGGACGGGCGCATCCGCCCTGGCCCGACTGCTCGGCCTGCCCGATCCGGCGCACGGGCGGACCAGGTTCGCCGTGGAGGCCGCGCTGGACCGGCTCGCGCTGACCGAACATGCGTACACCCCGGCGGGCGAACTCCCGGCCGGGATACTGCGGATGGTCGAACTGGCCCGCGCGCTCGCGTCGTCCCCGTCCGTACTGCTCCTGGACGAGCCGGCCAGCGGACTCGACGACGCGCAGACCGACCGGCTGCGCCGCGAACTGCGCGCGTTGGCCGCCGACGGACTGGCGATCCTGCTGGTCGAGCACGACATGGACCTGGTCTTCGGCGTCGCCGACACCGTGCATGTGATGGCCGCGGGCCGGATCGTGGCCTCGGGCCCGCCCGCCGAGATCCGCCGCGACGCCCGGGCCCGGGAGGTGTACCTCTGATGCCGATCACCCTGTCGGTCAGCGGCTTGCGGGTCCGACACGGCCCGATCGAGGCGCTGCACGGCGTCGACCTGGACTTCCCGGCCGGCGCGGTCACCGCCCTGGTCGGCCGCAACGGCTCGGGCCGCACCACGCTGCTCAACACGCTGGCCGGCCTGGTCCGCCCCACCGCCGGCACGATCACCTGGAACGGCACCGACATCACCACCTGGCCCGCCGACCGCCGAGCCCGAGCCGGCCTGACCCTGATCCCCGAACGCGGCGGCGTATTCACCGGCCTCACCGTCGCCGACAACCTGAAGCTCTTCGCCAACGGCGGCACCATCGACCCCGCCCTGACCGCGTTCCCAATCCTCGCCGACCGCCTGAGCCAACGCGCCGCCACCCTGTCCGGCGGCGAGCAACAAATGCTCGCGGTGAGCCGAGCCCTCCTGTCCCCCGCCAAACTCCTCCTACTCGACGAACTGAGCCAGGGCCTGGCCCCCAGAATCGCCGCCCACCTCTACGAGGTGGTGAGCACCCTGGCCACCGCCGACCGCACGGTGATCCTCGTCGAACAACACACCGCGGAAGCCCTATCCCGAGCCGAAGTCGTCTACGCCCTGAGCCGAGGCACCATCACCTTCCGAGGCGACCCCACCGAGTACCGGTCCCACCCTGGATCGCCCCACCGCACGTAAGTCTCCCGGTGTGGCCGGCCGAAGCTCCGACCAACCCCAGCATCTCTAGAGATCTATACATCTCTAGACAAGCCGATCTCTCTAGAGATGTCAACCGCTTCGTCGGGACGCGCCGAGGAACCGGTCAACCGTCCTTGATCCACTCCCGCCTCTAGGATGTCTAGAGAGGAAGAAGGGGAACCACTCGACAATGGCCGGCAAAGCCCACGATCAGCAGCCCAAGTACCAGCGGATCGCCGATGTACTCAGGGCGGCGATCGAGTCGGGCACGTACCGCCCCGGCGATCGGCTGCCCGGTGAGAACGACCTGATGGAGACCCACCAGGTCGCCCGGATGACCGCCCGCCAGGCGCTCGGCCTGCTGCAAAGCGAGGGCATCGCCGAGGCGCGCAAGGGTGCCGGGGTGTTCGTACGGGAGTTCCGGCCGATCCGTCGGCGCGGCATCCAGCGGTTGTCACGGCAGCGTTGGGGATCCGGGCTGTCCATCTGGGCGACGGAGATCGACAACCGCGAACTCGTGGTCGACCGGATCGCCGTGGCTGAGGCACCCGTTCCGGACCCGGTCGCGCCGCTGCTCGGCCTGGAACCCGGTACGCCCGTCTGGGTACGCCGCCGCAGGTTCGTCCTCGACGGCAAGCCGGTGTTGGCCTCCACGTCCTACCTGCCGGCCGACCTGGTCGCCGGCTCGCGCATCACGCAGCCGGACACCGGGCCCGGCGGCACCTACGCGCGATTGGCCGAACTCGGCGCGGCGCCGGTGCACTTCCAGGAACAGGTGCGGGCTCGGATGCCCACCAAGGACGAGGCCGACCACCTCGCCCTCGCGGCCGGTATGCCGGTGGTGCTGATCTGTCGTACGGCCTTCGCCGCCGACCGCCGGGCCGTCGAGGTCAACAGCATGGTCCTGGACGCCGGCTCCTACGTCCTGGAGTACGACTTCGACGCCTGATGGGCCCGCTGCGCCCGCTGGGCCTGATCGGCCCGTGACGCGCGCTCCGCGTCAACGAGGCATCACCCGACCCCGCAGCACCACCGCTTTCGGGTCGGCCAGGACGGCGACGTCTTCGCGGGGGTCGGCGGCGTAGACGACCAGGTCGGCGGAGGTGCCCTCGGCGATGGCTTCCCGGCCGAGCCACTTTCGGGCCGACCAGCACGCGGCGGCCAGGGCGTCCCTCGCCGGGATGCCGGCGGTGACCAGTTCCGCGACCTCGTCGGCGACCAGGCCGTGTGGCAGGGAGCCGCCCGCGTCGGTGCCGACGTAGATCGGGATGCCAGCGTCGTAGGCGGCCCGGACCGTGGCATAGCGGTTGGCGTGCAGCGCGCGCATGTGGGCTGCGTAGGTCGGGAACTTGGCGCCCGCCTGGTCCGCGATGCCGGGGAAGGTGGCGATGTTGACCAGGGTCGGCACGATCGCCACACCCCGCTCGGCGAACATCGGGATCAGCTCCTGCGTCAACCCCGTCGCGTGTTCGACGCAGTCGATGCCCGCCTCGACCAGGTCCGGGAGGGAGTTCTCGGCGAAGCAGTGCGCGGTGACCCGGGCGCCCTCGGCGTGCGCGGCGGCGATCGCCTCCTTGAGCGCGTCCAGTGGCCACAGCGGGGACAGGTCGCCGGTGTCCCGGTCGATCCAGTCGCCGACCAGCTTGACCCAGCCGTCGCCGCGCCGGGCCTCCTGGACCACGTACGCGGTCAGGTCGCCCGGCTCGATCTCGTGCGCGTAGTTGCGGATGTACCGCCTGGGCCGGGCCAGATGGCGACCCGCGCGGATCAGCCGGGGCAGGTCCTCGCGGCCGTCGATCCAGCGGGTGTCGGCGGCCGATCCGGCGTCGCGCAGCAACAATGCGCCCGCGTCCCGGTCGGTACGCGCCTGGCGTTCGGAGGTCGCCGCGTCGACCGCGCCGTGCTCGTCGATCCCGACGTGGCAGTGCGCGTCGACCAGGCCGGGCAGTACCCAACCTGCCAACGTCCCGTCCACGGCGAGCGACGTCGGCCGATCGAAGGTGATCCGCCCGTCGACCACCCACAACTCGTCACGAACCTCGTCCGGGCCGACCAGTACGCGACCCTTCACGTGCAACACGGTCATGCGCAGACCCTACGACCACGCCGCCCGAAACACCCGCGCCGGCCCGGATGCGCGGTCGTCCCGCCGCGCCGGCTCCGCCCCTCCACCCCGCGCACCACGTGCCCGGGCGCACCATGTGCCCGTGTTCACCCCCGCCGCAACAACCCCCGCTGCACCGCCGCCGCCACTGCCGAAGTGCGCGAGTCCACGCCGAGCTTCGCGTAGATGTGCACCAGGTGGGACTTGACCGTGGCCTGGCTCAGGAACAGCGCCTTGCTGATCGCCAGGTTGGACAACCCGTCCGCGACCAGCCCCAGTACCTCGGTCTCCCGGCGGCTCAGCGTCGGCAGCGGGTCGCGCAACCGGTTCAGCAGCCGACCGGCGATCCGCGGCGCCAGGGCCGACTCACCGGCGGCGGCCGTGCGTACCGCGGCGGCCAGCTCCTCCGGCGGAGCATCCTTCAACAGGTAGCCCAGCGCGCCCGATTCGACCGCCGCCAGGATGTCCGCGTCCGTGTCGTAAGTCGTCAGCACCAGTACGTGCGGCGCGTCCGGCAGTGCCGCGATCGCCGCCGTGGCCGCGTTCCCGTGCATCGCCCCCGGCCCGAACCGCAGGTCCATCAGCACCACGTCCGGCGTCAGCGAACGGGCCAACTCGACCGCGCGCTCCGCCGTTTCCGCCTCCCCCACCACCACGAAGTCCGGCTCCGCCGCCAACACCGCGCGCAGCCCGGCCCGGACGATCGGGTGGTCGTCGGCCAGCAACAACCGGATCACGACGCCGCCCCCACCGGGAACGTCACCACGATCGCCGCCCCCTGCGCGGGCCCCGACTCCACCGTCAGCACGCCACCCAGCTCGGCAGCCCGAGTCCGCATCGCCGCCAGCCCGAAGCCGGTCCCGGAAGACCCGGAAAGCCCAGAAGACCCGGAAGACCCAGAAGAGCCGGAAGAGCCAGAAGAGCCGGAAGAGCCGGAAGAGCCCGACGACCCCGACAACCCCGCTCGACCCGGCCGCACCGCCGGGTCGAACCCGCACCCGTCGTCCACCACGTCCAACGTCACCGACGTGTCCATGTGGCTGAGCGTCACCTCGGCCCGGGACGCGCCCGCGTGCCGCACCGTATTGCCCAGCGCCGACTGGGCGATCCGCAGCAGCGCCACCTCGACCGCCGTCGGCAGCACCCCCACCGCGTCACCCGTGTTGTGGAAGCGCACATCCAGCGACGCCTCGTCCGCCGTCCGCGCGCACAACCGCGCCAGCGCGGCCGGCAACGACGACCCGTCCAGCTCCGGCGGCGCCAACGCGCGTACGAACCGCCGTGCCTCGGCCAGGCTGTCCGTCGCGGTCTCCCGGGCGAGCCGGACATGCCGATCCGCGACCATCGGCGCACCCGGCAGCGCCCGCTCCGCCGCCCGCAGCAGCAGTTGGATGCTGCTGAACCCCTGGGCAAGCGTGTCGTGGATCTCCCGGGCCAACCGCTCCCGCTCGGCCAGCACCCCCGCCCGCCGCTCCGCCGCCGCCAGCGATGCCCGCGCCGCGATCACGTCCTCCACCAGCCGACGCCGCTGCTCGCTCTCCCGATGCAGCGCCTGATAGCCCAGTACGGTCGCCACCGCCACCGCCGCGCCCAGCGCCGGCCCGAGCACCATGCCCGCCGTCAGCCCACCACGATGCGCCGCGTATCCCGCTATCGCCAGCCCGGTCAGCCCGCCCACCGCCGGCAGCGCGATCCGCACCGGCAGCAGGTGCGGCACCAGGAAGAACAGCGGGAAGGCAAACCAGATCCCCTCCGCCGTCAGCGCCAACAATCCACACCAGGACAACGTCAGCGCGCCCAACCACAACACCGAGGCCCGCCGCACGACGCCCACCGACGGCAGCAGATTGCCCGCCGCGTACACCCCGGCCGCGACCGCCACACAGCCCAGGAGCAGCGCGGCCCGCCCGGCCGAGACCTGGGCGCCGAGCAGGGCGCGCAGCGCGATCAGGCCGAGGAGCAGCGCCACCAGGCCGTGCATACAGGCCCGGAGGACGCGGGGTACGGGAGTCGAGGTCGGCGTGAGGTACATATCGGGTCAAGGGTAGACCGGGCGGATTCGGCGACCATCGATCAAAAGGTTGACCGGGAACACCTAGCTCGATCGATGCCGTGGCGGGTGGCGGCAACCAGGGTGGAGGTAGTCGATCCATTCCGACAGTCGATCCATTCGGACAGTCGATCCATTCCGACGGATCACGTCATCCGGATCACGTCATCCGAGGAGACCCCGACCCACCGTGTTCGTCGCGCTGCGAGATCTCGTGTTCGCCCGAGGGCGGTTCGCCCTGATGATCGTCACCGTCGTGCTGGTGACCGCGCTGGTCGGGCTGGTGTCCGGGTTGACCGTCGGGCTCGGGCGGGCCAATACGTCCGCGATCGACGCGCTGCCGGCCGATCGGTTGGCATTCGCGGCGCCGGCGTCCGCGTCCGGGCAGAAGGTGTCGTTCGCCGACTCGACCGTGGACGAGGCGCAGTGGCGGCGCTGGGCCGAGCAGCCGGGCGTACGCTCCGCCGCGCCGCTCGGGATCTCGCTCACCCGGTTCGGGGTCGGCCCGCGTACCGCTGCCGCCGCCGCGTTCGGCGTCGAGCCCGGCGGGCCGTTGGCGCCGGGCGCGCTCACGCCCGGCAGCGTCGTACTGTCCCGGCCGCTGGCCGAGGACCTGCACGTACGGGTCGGCGACCGGGTCACCGCCGGGGCGGACACGACGCTGACCGTGGCCGCCGTGGTGTCCGGGTCCTCGTACAGCCACGCACCCGTCGCCTGGACCACGCTCGCCGACTGGCAACCGCTGCGTTCCGGGCCGCAGCACGGCGGGACGCATGCGACGGTGATCGTGCTCGACCTGGCCGGCGCGCATACCGGACCGGCGGATCGTGCGATCGGGACGCGCACTCTCTCGCTCGGCGACGCCCGGGCCGCGATCGGCTCGTACCGCGCCGAGAACGGCTCGCTCCAGCTGATGCGCGGCTTCCTGTTCGCCATCTCGGCGCTCGTGGTCGGCGCGTTCTTCACGGTCTGGACGATCCAGCGAGCCGGCGACATCGCGGTACTCAAGGCGCTCGGCGCACCCACCGGCTATCTGCTGCGCGACGCGCTCGGCCAGGCGTTCGTGGTGTTGCTGGTGGGGACCGGGCTCGGCACTGCGATCGCCGCGCTGTTCGGGGTGATCGCGCCGGCGGGTGTGCCATTCGTGGTGGACGTGTCGACCACAGTGTTTCCGGCCCTCGTACTGATCCTGCTCGGCATGGTCGGCGCGGGTCTGGCGATCCGCCGGGTGACCTCCGTCGATCCGCACACGGCGCTGAGCGGTACGCGATGAGTGGTACGCGATGAGTGGTACGCGAAGTGGTACGCGATGAGAACGCTGCCGTACGCGATGAGCACGCCGCCCGCCGATCCCGAAAGGCGCAACCCGATGTCCTCCGGTCTCGAACTCGCCGATGTAACGCTCACCTACCCCGACGGCGACAGCCGGCTGACCGCCCTCGACCGGGTCTCGTTGGTGGTCCCGCCCGGCACGGTGACCGCCGTGGTCGGCCCGTCCGGGTCCGGCAAGTCCAGCCTGCTGGCCGTCGCCGCGACGCTGACCAGACCAGACGCCGGCCTGGTGTCGATCGCCGGGCGGGACGCGTCGACCCTCGGCGCGGCCGAACGTGCCAGGCTGCGCCGGACCACGATCGGCATCGTGTTCCAACAGCCCAACCTGCTCGCATCGTTGACGTGCGTCGAGCAACTCCAGGTGATGGCGCACCTGGCCGGCCGCAACCCGCGCAAGGCCCGCGCCCGTGCGTTGGACCTGCTCGACCGGGTCGGCCTCGCCGATCGCGCCGAACACCGCCCACACCGCCTGTCCGGCGGCCAGCGGCAACGGGTCAACATCGCACGGGCATTGATGAACGAGCCGCGCGTGCTCCTTGTCGACGAGCCCACCAGCGCACTCGACCACGAACGCGGCGCGGCCATCGTGGCGTTGCTCGCCGAACTGACCCGTACGGCCGGCGCGGCCACCGTCCTGGTCACCCACGACCGCCGCCATCTGACCCACGCCGAGCGGTCGTTGGAGCTGATCGACGGGCGAGTGCGCACGCTCGACGAGGGGCACTAGCCGGTGGCCGCCTGCCGACTGCCGCATGTCGTTTACCGCTTACCGCCTGCCGCTTACCGACTGCCGCCTGCCGCCTGCCGCCTGCCGCTTATGCTGCCCGTGCCTACTCCCCCGCCTCCCCCGCCCCCGCCGGCCGCCAAGCCGTCGACCCGGTCCGCACCGGCTCGGCCGCCGGTTGCCAGGCGCTCGAACCGGTCGCCGGACCCGGCAGACTCGGCGCCGCCGCTCCGCCGGAACCGTCCCCATCCGGAATCACCGGCCAGTTCGCGTCGACCACCTCGCCGCCGTCCGGGTTGCGACGGGTGAAGTACGCCTGCAGCGAGGCGGCCTGCTCGGCATACCACCCCGCCTGCTTCCCATGCAGCGTACGCAGCGAGTCGGCCGCCAACTCCGGGAACCGCGCGCCCAATTCCTGCGCCAGCAGCAGACACGCCAACGCGTCCCCGTCCGCCGTATGCGCATCGGTCAGCACCACCTCGTAGAACGCGCTGGTCGCCGCCAGCGTGCGCTTGCCCTTGCGATAACGGTCGAGCTGCTTGTCGATCACCAGCGGGTCGATGATCGGGGCGGTGTACGAGAGTTGCGGCAGGCCGTGGCGGCGCAGCTCGGTCTGCAGGATGGTCAGGTCGAACGGCGCGTTGTAGATCGCGATCGGCGTGCCGGCCGCCAGGTACTCGGCCATCGCCGCACCGATCTCGGCCAGGCACACGGCGGGTTGACGTCCCTCGGCGCGGGCCCGCGCGGTGTCGATCCCGTGGATCGCGGTGGCCCCGGCCGGGATCTCCCGGTCACCCGGGTGGAGCAGCCAGGACCGCCGGGTGCCCGCCGAGTCGACCAGGGCGGCGGTGACCACGAAGTCCGTGTGCGGATCCACCCCGGAGGTCTCCACGTCGAACGCGGCCATCGGCCCGCGATGCCAGCCGTCGTGGTCGCCACGCGGCGGCGCGACGGGCCTGGGCTCGCCGCAATTCGCGCAGTAGGTAACCCACTTGTTGCCATCACGGACCAACAGGCCGTCGCCTGCCTTGACATAGGTCGTGCACGTGGCACAGGTCGCGCCGAACTTGTTCGTAGCCATGGGGGTGCCCTTTTCCGATCGCGGATCAGATTCACGTCGTCACTGCTCGAAACGCTAGCCCTCGGGTACGACGTGCCCGGCCGCGGCACCACCGACGCCAGTGCCGCGCACTAGACCCGAGCGATGGCAATCCGCCGCAACAACGGCCGCTCAACGGTGGTCCACGCGGTACTCGTCAGCAAATACACCCCAGCCGCAAGCGGCACGAACGCCGCGGTCACCACCGTGCCGAACGGCAACCACCGCACCAATTTCGGCGCGTCCGCAACCGCGGCGGCCACCCGATACTGCCGATACGCAACGCCCGCGATCAGTGCCAACAGTCCCACCAACACCAGCACATGCGGCCCACCGAGCCCCGCCACCGGGTGCAAACCGAGCGGCGCACCGGCCAACGTGTGCCCGAGCAGATCCTGATCACCACTGAACAGCCGGTACGTCAAAAACAAAAACGGCACGCCGGCCAGAGCCGGCAGCACCCCGGCAAACATCGAGATACCGGACTCCCGATGCAACGCCGCCAGTTCGCGCGCCATCCGCTGCGGATCCTTCGCATACCTGGCTCGAACCCGGGACACCTGCGGAGCAATCCGCGCCCGAACCACCTCGGCCCGAGCCTGCGCGTAACCAAGCGGAACCAACGCGAGCCGTACACACGCCGTGAACACGACCACGGCACCGGCCACCGAACCGGTACCAAGCAGCGGCGCAAGCGCATCGGCGAGGGTGAGCAAAACGTCGTGCGCGACACCAAGCACAACAACAAACATGAGAGGAAGGGCCTTCCATGACGCAGGAATCAAGGACGCGTCAGGCGGCAAAGCCAAAAAACACCCCGCCCCAACCGGGGATCAGCGAGCCGCCAGGCCCGCCCCCGGCGCCCGAGGTCGCGATCGCCCGGGCCCATCGGGATCACGAGCGGGCAGAAACGCCAGCCGATCGGCCCGCTTCCGCAACACCGCCCCACGCACCCGAGCCCACTCCCCGGACGGCGCCCGACACACCACGGCCCCGGCCAACGCAAGCACCGCGGTCAACGCAACGGCAACCAGCCCGGGCAAAGCCCCATCCACGAACAGCCCACAACCGACCAGTACCAACAACGCCGCCACCAACGACGTCGAAGCAAGGCCGGCCCGGGAGCGATCCATAACCGGCATGGTAATCCCTCCAAACCGTCCAAGCCCGCGAACTACAGCGTGATCCGCCACTCCGCAGGCCCGTCCCACACCAACGTCGTCGCGTCCGGGGTAACCGTCACCGCAAAGTCCCGAACCGAAGGCCGCCCCCGCTCCTCCCAAACACCGAGCGCAACCCGAGCCTCATCCCACAACGCCCGCGGCCCACCCTGATGCACCGACCGGGACCGACCACCACCACCAGCAGCACGGCAGCGCTCGATCCGCGCCCACGACCCGTCGGAATGAAGAATCCACGCCAACTCCGCGCCATCCTCCCGCCGATAGCCGCGAAAATCCGTCGCCCCGGTCGCAAGCGTGACCAGCGTGCGCACATCGCCACCCGGCGCCAAGTCGTAAGGCTCACCCTCATCGGTCGTGACACTGTCGCCCTCGGCATCACGCCCCGCCCGAAACACATCATCCATCGAGGGATAGTCGTCCCCAACGCGAGTACGCATAAAGCCCGCCGAGTCGGCCAGTACACGCCCGCACGCGGTGCCGTCGTCCCGCACCCGCGCCCGAATCAGCAGCGACGTACCCGCAATCGTGGCCACGATCCGCCCACCGGACCGCACCGCCGCAAGCCACGCCGCCGGAACGGGCCGAACCGACACCATCGCCACGAGCGCGTCGTACCCCTGGCCCGGCAACGCCCGATCCGCATCCACACACCCGAACTCGGGCCGCCGCCCGAGCCGTCCGACCCGCTCCCGGGCAACCCGCACCAGGTAGGGATCAACATCGACACTGGTCACCGCATCGCCCCCGAGCCGATGCGCCAACAGCGCAGCCGAATACCCGGACCCGGTCCCCACATCGATCACCCGATCCCCCTCGGCAACCTCCGCATGCTCGAACATCGCAACCACCAACGACGGCAGGGTGGAGGAGGAAGTGGGCGACCCGGTAACCGTGTCACCGGCGCCCACATCATCGGCGTGCCGCGCGCCAACCCGTGTCACAAGCGTGGCGTCCGTATACGCCACACGCCACCGGCCGGGATCCCCGTACGCATCCACCCGCTCCCAGTGCGTCGGCGGCCGATACGCCCACCAGGCCGGCACCAACAAATGCCGAGGCGTCCCGGCCACCGCGTCGGCCCACCCAGGCGTGGCAACCTCCTCGGCCAACACCCCCGCGGCCTCGGCCCACTCCCGCTCCGACACGCTCATCCGCCGATCCCCTCCTGTAGCGCATCGGCCATCGCCTGCACCAGCGGCACCCCGGTACGCCGAACCAGCCAATACCATTGGCCCGACGGGTTCACCTCGAAGAACACCCACTCACCACCGGGTGTAACGGCGAAGTCGAACGCGCCGAAGAACAGTCCCATGCGAGCCATGAACTCGCGCACCCCTCGGGCAACAAACGGCGGTGTCGCCTCGTCGGTACGGTATGTCAGGGCCGAATAGTCCGTGCGCCAATCCAGCCGGGTCGCGTCCGTACCGGCATGGATGCATACGGGGAACATCCGGTCCCCGACGACGGTCAATCGCACCTCGAACGCCTTGGGTACGTACTGCTGAAGCAGCGTCGCAGTGGACGCCACAGCCTCGTCGATGTCGTCGCACCCGACCAGGGTCGTGGGAACGCCATGGCGCCGCCCGTCCTCGCGGGCAACGCCGCCGCCCAATGCCTTGTACACCACCCGTCCGTGTCGGGCGGCGAACTCCCTCGCCCGGTCGGGGTCGGTGGTGATGACGGTGTCGGGGACGGCCAGTCCACATCGGGCGGCCTCGGCCAACTGTCGTGGCTTGTAGTTCGCGGCCGCGTCGGCGGCCGGGTGGTTGATCCATCGGACCGGCAGCGACCCGATGACTCCCAACAGGCCGGCGCGGGCCTCCGAAGCGCCGAACGCGCGGGCGTCGTCCGGCCATTCCGGAGGCAGGTGAAACTCCCCGGGACGGCGCCACCACACGGATCCGACCGCTTCCAGGTTCAACTGTGCGACACCGCCGAGGTTTCCCGCCCATCCCTCGGGGGTGAGGCGGGCATCCAAGGTGAGCATGCCGGGGAAGTCGGCCGTATCCAACCGGACGACCTCCCCGGCGGCCCGCCGCGTCAGCTCGCCCACCACCGCGTCGGCCGTCACGTCGTCGCGGTTGGTGATGATCAGGATGCGGCAATCGGCCATCAGAACAGGTCCGTCCCGTCGCCGTCGGTGTTGCCGGCCTTGCCGTCGCCCCCATCGGTCTCGGTCTTGGTCTCGCCGGCGGCCAGGGCGTGCCACGGGTTGCCGGTCGTGGTCACGTTGAGTTGAAGGGCCGTGTCATACCCGCCGTCCGGCGACGGGCGACCCGCGCGAGGCGGGGTCAGGTGCCGCATCCCGAAGGGCACGGGATGGGTATGGGTCTGGACCGGCGTGGTCATGCTGTTCTCCTGTTCATCCGATCGTACGTCGATGGCGCAGTGCCGCTCCCCGGTTCCGGGGCGGCACGATCAGGGGATGGAGCGTGCCTTCGGGCTCCTCGGCAGCGCGTCCCCACCACCAGTCAACGAGCCGTCGGGCTCGACGGACAGGTCAATCCACACTCCGACTGCTCGCAAGAGACCGGACATTCTTCCGAGGGTTGAATCGAGCAAGGTGACCCAGCGGGAGCGCTCGGCTACCGTCGGGTCATGGCGGACAATCGGCTTCTCGCCGAAGCAATGGGTGAATACGGCTTGGACCAGGCGGAGTTGGCCGACGTGCTGAACAATGCCATGGTCGGGTTCACCGGTCGGGTCGGAACGCTCTCGGACCGGCATGTACGCCGATGGCTCTCCGGCCAATCGACCTGGCCGCAGGAACGTCAGCGGCGGGCCCTGGAGACAGTTTTCGAACGATCCGCTCGCAGCCTCGGGTTCATCCCGCGCACCGCCTCGCCCCCGGAGGATTCGGAGAATTCGGAGGATCAAGTCCCCGTGCACCGCCGCACATTCGTCGCCGGCAGCGCCGCCGTCACGGCGGACTACGCTGCCGGGAGGACCGTCAAGACCCTTGGCATGAGCGACGTGGCCCGACTTCGCACCCGGCTCGACGCACTGGCCGATGAGGACAACCGGCGCGGCAGCGGAAGTTCCCTGGAATGCCGGGCAGTTGCCATGGCGAAGTACACGCTGGACCTTCAACGCGCCGGTTCGGCGACGCAGCGGGTCCGGGGCCATCTGTACGCCGTCGCCTCGGAGTTCGCCACATGGGCGTTGTGGGCGGCGATCGACGAACGGCAGCCCGAACGCGCGCAGGCGCACATGGACCGCGGCGTGACCTTGGCCGGGATGTCCGGTGACAGCGCGATCATGTGGCGAGCCTGGAACCAGGGTTCGATGGCCTCGGTGCAGCTCGGCCACCACCCGGAAGCCCTCGCCGCCGCCGAGGCCGCGCGCGGGTGCACGATCACGCGGCGCGACCAGCTACGGGCCTCCCTGACGCACGCCCGGGTCGCGGGGGTGTACGCCAGGATCGGCGAGCGTAACGCCGCGCTGCGTGCGCTGGGGCACGCGTGGGCGGCGCTGGAACGTTGTGACCCGCGAGAGCCTCGTCCGGCCTGGTTGGCGTTCTATGACCCAGCCGAGTTGTCCGGGCTGTCGGGCCTGGCGCACCTGAACCTCGGCGACGGCGAACGCGCCGAGGCATACGCGCATCGGGCACTGGCCCTACTACGCCCGGAGTTCGAGCGAAACCGGGTGTACTACACACTTGCCCTCGCCCGCGCTCAGCTCGCACAGGGCGACGTCGGGCAAGGCTGCGCGACAGCGAGCACGGTCATGATGGACGGCATGCCCATGCCCGCGCGGACCCGCAAGAGTCTGGCGAAGTTCCACACCGAACTGACCCGGTCCGCCCCGGACGCGTGCGAAGCGCGTGAACTGATGGCGCGACTGCGTGAGATCCCGACCCGACCGAAGGAGTCACCGTGAGGTTCGAGCGCTACGGCGAAGCCGTACTCCCGGAAATCCGCGGGGTGTTGTCGCAGGTGTATGCCGAGATCTATGCGGAGCAGCTCGACGACCCGTTCTTCAGCGTGGCCGGCTTCGAACGGCGGTTGGCCGGTCAGGTGTCGGTCGGTGGGTGGGAGTGCGTGGTGGCCTGGGACGGCGAGCAGGTCGCCGGGTACGCGTACGGGGCAACGCTGCCGGCGAGCACCGGCTGGTGGCGCAAGACGGCGCCGGCGCTGTCCCCCGAGGACGCGCACGAAACCGGTTCGCGCACCGTCGCCGTGTTCGAGGTCATGGTGCGCGAGGGGTGGCGCGGTACGGGCCTGGCCGAGCGGGTCCACGAGGAGCTGGTGACGGCCCGCCCAGAGGAACGCGCGACATTGCTGGTCGAGGACACCCACCCGAAGGTCCTGGCCCTGTACGAGTCGTGGGGGTATCGGCGCATCGGCAACCAACGACCGTTCCGCGACGCCCCGTTGTACGCGGTGATGGTCCGCGACCTCGCCCGAACCGACAGCCCGCAGTGAGCAACCCGAACACACCTCGGGACAACGCGACCCGCACAAGCAGGTGACGCCGGACACAATCGGCGGCGTCGGAGCGTCGGCGGACTTCGAGCCGTGCATGGTTGGCGTCCTCCTCGTCAGGCTTCACGCTTGCCCGATCCGAACCGCACCGGCCGAGGGGTGAGCACGCACGCGTGTTCGTGCCAGGATGACCCCCGTGCGGGTGCTGCTTGGGGACGGGTTTGGGGTGACGTCGCGTCAGGTCGCGGTGGCGGTCGGGCGATCCGGGCACGCCCCGGCGGTGCTTGCCGCGCCCGGTCGGCCGCTGCTCGGGCGTCCTCGGTCGGTTGGGGCCGCGTTCGATGTGCCTGCCTTCGGGGCGGATCCGTGGGCCTGGCTGGCCGCCGTCGAGGCGGTGTTGCGGGCCGAGCCGTTCGATGTACTGCTCGCCACCCACGACCACGTCGCCGCGCTCACCCGCGAGCCGGAGCGAATCACCGCGCACGGCACCGGACTTGCCGTGCCGCCCTTCGCGGCGTTGCGCCGAGTCGCGGATCGGGCCGCAGCGGCGAGCACGCTGACCGAGATCGGCATGCCGCAGCCCGCCGGCACCGTGGTTGTGCGCAGCGCCGAGGAGTTGCGCCAGGTCGCCGATCCGCCGCTGTTCGTCAAGACCCTGCTGGGCTCGCACCGGGTCGAGCGACGCGAGCAACTCCTACGGCTGGCCGATGAGTTGGATCAGGGCGGTGCGTTCGTGGACGGCGCCGGCGTACTGGTCCAGGAGCCCGCCGAGGGCCCGGTCCTGTCCGCGCAGGCGGTGTTCGAGCACGGTCGGTTGATCGCGGTGCACGCGTACGAACACCTGCACGGCCCGGCGGTCAAACGCAGCGTGGTGGTGCCCGAGGTACGCGAGCAGGTCGCCATGCTCGGCGGCCATCTGGGCTGGCACGGCGGCCTGTCCCTGGACGCGGTACGCACCGCGCGTTCCGGTCCGGCCTGGCTCGACGTGCGCCCCTACCTCGCCGAACCGGGCAACGCCGCCGCGAGCGGCACGGACCTGGTCGCCGCGCTGATCGCGGTATCCCGAGGCGAAACGCCGGCCTCACTCCCGTGGGGCCGCGCCGACGTACGCACCCGCCAGGCCCACGCCGGCCTGGCCACCGCCGCCCGCACCGGCCGCCGCCGGGCCGCCCACGAACTGGCCCGAATCGCGCTGCGGGCAACGCCGTACCGCGACACCACCGAGGAAACCCTGAGCCTGCGCCACGAACCCCAGCGCATCGGCGGCTCGTTGCTCCTGACGGCGACCCTGCTCACCGCCCCCACCCGCACCCTGGCCCGAATCGACGCCCAACAGGCAACCGCCGCGATGTCCCCCGCCACCTGGCGCCGCATCCAGGCCGGCGCCCCACCACGTGTGCCCTAGGGCATGTCTTCAAGCCCTGACCCCAACGCCGTTCAGTGCGGCCCGGCCGGCGTGGCCAAGGACCACACGCCGAACCACCGCTCGGCGCCGAACTCCTCGAACCGCTCCAAAGGTGGCCAGGCGACGGGTCCGAGTCCGGTCATGACGGGCAACCCAGCGCACGCTCGTGAGAGTGCAGGCCGAGTTCGATCTCGGTGAGGATCCCGCCCGGTGGCGCGACTGGCACCACCATCACCACGTACACCTCGTTCACCACGTTGACGATGTTCACGATGTTCACGACGTTTGACTTGTTTTGATCCACTGAGTCGCGGATACGCCTGATCCGGGGGTCGACCGGATCAGGGAGCATTCGTGTTCAACTACTTCCCGAAGAACTACATGTGGTCGTCGGCGTTGATGTTGTCGATCATGGCCGGTGGTGACCTGGGGCAGATCGACCGCCATCTGGTCCCGCTGCGCGAGACCGAGGAAGCGGATACCGACGCGTGGACGAAGGCCTGGGACGGCGCCGGCGCCGAGCAGGCGGAGTTCGCCGAGGAGGACCTTCGCCGCGGCTTGCGGCGCAGTGCCGTCAACCGGTTCCTGCGGGCGTCGAACTACTACCTGACCGGTGAGCGGCAGACCCCGCCGGGCCCGGCCAAGATGAACAGCTACGAGCGAGCGCGTGCGGCGTTCACGAGGGCCGCCGAGCTGATGGACCGCCCGCTGGAGCGTGTGGAGGTCGAATCCCCCGACGGCATCCTGCCCGGCCTTCTCATCCCCGCCCGTGACGTCGACGGCCCGGCCCCCGTGGTGATCTTCTACAACGGCTTCGACGTCACCAAGGAGCTGCTGTACGGGTTCATCCGCGACGAGTTCGCCGACCGCGGCATCGCCTGCCTGGTGATCGACACGCCCGGCACCGGGGAACCCCTGCGGCTGCGCGGTGTCCCGTCCCGCCCCGACTACGAGGTGCCCACCACCGCGATCGTGGACCACCTGCTCACCCGCCCGGACCTCGACCCCGTCCGGATCGGCCTGCTCGGCATCAGCCTGGGTGGCTACTACGCCCCTCGCGGCGCCTCCTTCGAGCCCCGCGTCAAGGCCGTCGCCGCGTGGGGCGGGGTCTGGGACTACGGCGCGGTGTGGCAGCACCGCTGGGACACCCGGTCCAAGCACACCCCGGTGCCGTTCTGGCAGCTGCCGTGGGTCATGGGTACCGCGACGATGGCGCAGGCCCTGGAGCGAGTCCGGCAGTTCACGCTCGCCGAGGCGATCCCGCATCTGACCCAGCCGCTGCTGATCGTGCACGGCGCGGCCGACAAGGGCATCCCGCTGTCCGACGCACAGCAGGCGATCGAGGCCGCGGGCTCGGTCGACAAGGAACTGCGCGTCTTCGACGGTGTGGACGGCGGCGAGGAGCACTGCAACGCCGACGACCCCGATCCCGCGCGGCAGTTGATCGCCGACTGGTTCGCCGAACACCTGTGAGCCACACCGGCGGAACAACGAGGTAGCCGTCCGTCGCCCCGCCCTGCCCTGCCACTACCGACGACTGCCCTCGTTGATGGGGCCATTCGCCGGGCGCTCGGCCTCCGTCGAGCGCCCAGCCGTCGAGTACGCCCGCCCGGATCGGCGCGCGGTTCAGGACCTGGAATCGGTAGAGGTCGTTCTCGTAGGGATCGTTCTCGTAGGGATCGTTCTCGGTCAACCGGCGACAGTCCTCGTGGCCGTTCCCGCTGAGGTGGCAGGAATTGACCGCGCTCGTGGGTGCGATGGCCGGCAGGTACCAACCGTCGAAGGCCACCGTCCGACGCAGCGCGGCGGCGAGCCCCGCGCCCGGATCCGCCGGGGGACACGGTGTCGGCCGGGTCGGTGATCTCCGCCGGAGCGCGAGTCGTACCGGCCGGCATCGGCGACGTCGCGTAACGGTGTCCACTCCCAAAATCAAAGCGGTGGACGCCGCCCTACCGCCGGCGTCACCATCTCGGCACGGCGCGCCGCCTGCGATCCAGGCCCGCGCTCGGTGAGCGATCCGATCGAGAGGAACCATCGATGATCTCCAGCACCGACGGCAGCGCGGGCGTGGATCCCGTGTCCGGCCCCACGTCCGGCCCCACGTCCGGCCTCGAGGCGGCCTCGATCGCGGCTACCGGTACGGCCACCGGCGCGGCCTCGGCGGATTGGGTCTACCTGCGGGACACCATCCGGGTAAACGGCGCACTACTGGCCGAGTTACAGGCGGAGCAACCCGCCCCGGGCACCCGGTTGGTGCTGATCGCCCGGGAAATCGTCCACGACCCGGGATTCGTGTTCCCGCTCATCGGCTTCCCGGTGCTGCTGGTGGCCGAGACCTATCGGGGAAACGGCGGAGGGGTCGCCACCACCGGGCCGGCCGGTGCGAGCGGCAGCCCGGGCGCCTCCGGCCGTACCGGCGGCTCCGGTCCCGACAACGTCAACGGCACGCCGGGCCAACTCGGCGGCAACGGTGCGCCCGGGGGTACGGCCACCCCGATCACGCTGTTCGCGGCGACGCTGACCGACCTGACCCTTAGCGCGCGCGGCGGCCTCGGCGGACACGGCGGCAACGGCGGCCGGGGCGGATCGGGCAAGGACGGCGTCAAACCGCCCAGGGGCGGCGACGGCCGCGATCCCGGCTCGGGAGGACGTGGCGGCAACGGCGGCAACGCGGCGGTCGGCGGCGCCGGCGCGCAGATCCGGGTCGAGGCGGTCACCCGCTCCGGGGTGCGCGCCGACGGCAGCGGCGGTGACCCCGGCGACGCCGGCCAGGGGGGCAGCGGTGGGTCGGGCGGTGGCGGCTGGAACGGGCCCGGCGTGACCGGCCCCGACGGCGGGAACGGCCTGCCCGGCTCGGCGGCCGGCCCGAGCGTGCCGCCGGACTACCGTGTCCACACCGCCGATTCCTGGTGGGCCGCGGTGCGCGCGGAATTGGGCGGCACCTACACCCAGGCGTGGGCCGAATACCGCACCCGGGTCGGCGAGTTCCTGTTCCGCACCTACGCGCCGGGGCTGCCCCGGCGGGCCGAGGCCCGGGTGGCCGCCGGGCACGAGTTCGGCCAGGCCTTGGTGTTGTGGCCGCAACTCGCCCACGCGGCCGAGCTGTCCCGTCACCTCGCGCACAACCTCACCCCGATCGGGGTGCCCTACGACATCGACCTGATGCCGGACTTTCCCGCCCAGGAGAAGTTCGTCGACATCTACGGCCCCCTGGTGCAGGCCTCGCTGATCGCCGCGCGCGACCTGCTGCTGTTCGCCATCGGCAAAGCGGACAAGGTCCAACTGGTCGCCACGCAGGTGGCTCATCTCACCGACCTGCAACCCGTACTCAAGCTGGAGCGGGACGCCGCCAAGGTGGGCCTGGACCACGCCAAGGGGCGCGCCGACGTCATCGACACGCAGATGCGCGAGGTGAACGCCCAACTCGCCGCCGTACGCGAGAAGATGACCTTGGAACGACTCGAATTTCCACCGGGCAACGACCTGGGCCCGGTGATCGGTGCCGCCGTCGCGGTCGTCGCCCTCGCCACTGCCGTGTACACGGGAGGCGCCTCGCTCGTGGCCCTGCTCGCCGCCGGGGACATGCTCGCCAAGAACGCCGACGTCCTGGACGGGTTCAACGTCGACACCGGGAAATACGGCGACGGCAGCTATCTGGTCAACTGGTTCGACTGGAGCGGCAAGGTCCCCAAGCTGCGTTCCGATCTGAAGATCGACACCGGCAAGTTGGAGAAACTGGGCGATCAGGCCACGAAGTTCATCCAGGCTGCGGGCACGGTCGCCGACCTGCTCAACGCCAAGGTGGACGGAAAGCTCCAGAATGCGGAGAAGGACCTGTTGATCCGGCAGGTGGAGTTGCTCCGCGAGCGTGCGCTACAGATCCTGGAGGTCAACCAGAAGCAGCTCACGTTGGCCGCGGCCGACGGGAAGATGGCCGTCAACGCGAACGACATCGCCCGGCTGACCAATCTGCGAGGCGACTGGGCGGGCGACATCGGGCAGTTGGTGGACATCGCCCGTCGACTGATCGACCAGAACCAGCACTACATGGATCTGCTGATCGAGTACTGCTTCTACGCCCACCGGGCACTGGACCTGTGGACGCTGAGCAATCTCACCCCCGCATACACCTTCGACATGGGCTATCTGCACCCGGACGACATCGAGAACGCCTATCGTCCACTTCCCCGAGGTGACGACAAGCGCGTCCAGGGCCTGCTCCAGCAGTACCAGTCCTCGTGGCAGCGGCTGCCCCAACTCGCCGATCTGCACCGGATCCACGACCGCTACCCGTTGGACCAGGATCTGCACTATTTCGACCTGAATACCCCCGAACTGCTCGACGCGCTGCGGACCAAGGGCACCGCCACCTTCACCCTCCCGCTCGACGCCTTCCCGAATCGCTTCGCGATGAAGGTGGCGTACGTACACGTCGGTCTGCTCGGCGCCCGCGCCGAGACGCCGCGGATGACCGTCGTGATCGAGCACGGGGGTCTGTCCACCAACCGCGCCGAGAACGGCACACCCGAGGACGCCCGGACGGGTCCGCTGGCCGGCACCGTGCAGGCGACCTTCGACAAGCACGACCCCGGCGCGCCGTCGGTCCGGCAGGCGTTCTGGGCCCGCAGCCCGGCCGCGACCTGGCGGATCACCATCGAGAAGTCCGCGGCCGAGCAGGCCAAGCTCGACCTCGGCGGCCTGAACGACGTGTTCCTCACGCTCTGGTACTGGCACCGCGGTGTGACGCCCTCGGGGCCGGCCGCCGCGCGGATGGCGTTGACCGCCGACTTCGACGGTGACGGCCGGCAGGACGAGGTGATCTGGGATCCGGCCGACGGCAGTTGGCGGGTGACTCCCACGTCGGGCGGTGGTACCCGGGTCGTGATCCTGGGCCAGGTCGGCGACCTTCCGGTACCGGCCGACTACGACGGCGACGGCCACGACGAGGTGGCGGTGTACCGGCCGGCCACCGGCAAGTTGTTCGCCCGCGCCTGGGCGGGCGGTCCGCCGGCTGCGTATCACTGGGCCGCCCCCGACCACGTCCTGACCACCGATGAACGGCCCGGTGCGGAGCGGCTCGTGCTCGCCCTGGACACCCGGGCCAGGCAGTTGTACGGGGCGGTACGTGCGCCGGAATCGGTGCAACCGCAGTCGGCCGCGTGTGTGTTGCTGCGCCGGCTGGCCACGCTGGACGCCGGCCATCGGCCCCGGCTCGGCGAGGCGCTGGTGGCCCTGACGACGTACCTGGCGGGAGCCGAGCGCTGGGACGAGACGATCGCCACGGGCGAGGAAGCCGTCGCCCTGTACCGGACGCTCGCTGCGGAGCACCCGGGCAACGACGAGTTCGTCTACCGGATCTCCTGGGCGTCGATCGACGTCGCCCACCACCTGTGGGCCAACCCGAAGTTGACCGTCAAGGCCGCCGACCTCGCCGTAGAGGCCGTCGACAACCTACGCGCACTCGCCGGGAGGAGCCCGGGCTATCGGCGGCAATTCGCGCAATGGGCCGCCTCCCCCGCCACCGCGTTCCTCGCCGGCATCGGCCGGTGGGACCAGGCGGTCGCGCTCGGCGACGAATCCATCGCCCTCTACCGAAAGCTCGCGGGTGAGAACTCCGCCGACGACGAACTCGCCTATGGCATCTCGTCGGCGTCCATCGACATCGCCACCCACCTATGGGCCAACGCGGAGTTGCACACCAAGGCCACCAACCTCGCCGTACAGGCCATCGACAACCTGCGCACACTCGCCGGGAGGAACCCGAGCCATCGGCGGCAACTCGCGCACTGGGCCGCCTCCCCCACCACCGCCTTCCTCGCCGACACCGGCCGCTGGGACGAGGCCGTCGCGGTCAGCGACGAAGCCATCGGGACCTACCAGGTGCTCGTCGAGGAGAACCCCACCGACGACGAACTCGGCTATGTGTTCGTCGCGGATTCGATCGAGATCGCCACGCGGCTATGGGGCAAGCCGGAGTTCCGGCCTCGGGCCGCCGCCATGGCCGCGGTGGCCATGCAGACGCTGCGTCCCAATGCGGTCCGGAACCCGGCCTATCGACCGCAATTGGCCGACTGGATCATGTCGCCCACCGTCGTGTTCCTCGTCGAGACCGGTGACAAGACGAGCGCGATCGCGTGGGTGCGGACAGCGATCGACCTCTGCGCGGTGCTCAACGGGACCGACCCGGCCACGTACGGCCCGAAACTGGACCAGGCACGGCAGCGACTCGCCCAACTCGAAAGCTGACCCGGCCCGTTCGCCCGGCGCGGGCCGCCCCTCCCACGCCGGGGGCGGCCCGCACTTCGCTATTGGGCGTTACGGTCCCGGACCGGAATCGCGCTCACGAGGCCGCCGACAGCCTCGACACCCGCACCGTCTGTCGCTGAGAACACGCACACCGGGCGTCCCGTGTCCCACGAGACGCCCCGTCACCAGTTGGATTGGCCGACGGGACACCGGACCCACCACCACAACCCGGCGTACTTCCCCGACGTGGGAGATCATGGCCGGCCAACCCGCCGCAGCCACCATCGCCTGCCCTGACGAGGAAGCCGCCCGCCGCTTCCAATCCGCCTGCCACACGGCCTACTTCCGCCCCTACACCAGCACCGACGTGATCGGCTGCGAACTCGGCGGCGCGATCAAGAACGTCATCGCCCTCGCGGTCGGCGTCGCCACCGGAATGGGCCTGGGAGACAACGTCACCGCCGTACTCATCACCCGGGGCCTGGCCGAAACCACCCGCCTGGCCACCGCCCTCGGCGCCCACCCGGCAACCCTCGCCGGACTCTCCGGCATCGGCGACCTCGTCGCCACCTGCAACTCACCACTCTCCCGCAACCGCACATTCGGCACCCACCTCGGCCACGGCCTCACCCTCGACGAAGCCGCCACCGCCACCCGACAAACCACCGAAGGCGTCAAGTCCACCGACGCCATCCTCGCCCTCGCCCGCGCCCACCACGTCGACATGCCCATCACCGACGTAGTCGCCGCACTGCTCCACGAGAAGATCACCCTCGGCCAGGCCGCCACCGCCCTGATGAACCGGCCCCCCAAGCCCGAGCGTTGACACCGCGCCCCCGCCCGGGCGCACCACCCACCGCCGACCCCCGCCGTCGCCCCGACAGTGACCAGGCCGGATGCCGCCGACCGTCCGCCCTCGATGTCTCGAAGGCGGACGGTGGGTGGCTCACCGGGCCCCGGGCACCGCTCACCCGGGGAGTCGGCTCAGATGGCCACCCAGAACGCTTCCATCCAGCGGTTCTCGCCGATGCTTCCGATCCACTGGTCGTACAACCATTGATCCGTGCTCTTCCAGCCCACGTCCTGCACGTGGGCGGCAGCCTTCAGGGTCTCGTTGGTGCTCCGCAGGTGGATCGCCTGGAGCGGCTGACCATGGATGTTGCCTATCCGGATCCAGGTGCCGGGCGGCACGTTGTTCTCGGAACCGGTGCCGTCCTCCGCCCAGTGCGCCTGTACGTTGAAGTTCAGGGCGCCGGTCGTGCCGACCTCGAAGTAGATCTCGTCGATCGGCTTATTCTGGCCCACCGTTCCGGTGTAACCGGCGGCGCCGTCGGTACACAGCTTTGCGGACCATTGGTCACTGCCCCGCACGTGTGCCTGGTAGCACAGGGCCCGGCCCTGGGTGCGCAACCCGGTTCGCTTCGCGCCCGCCGCGTCCACCTTCTGGGCCTGTTCCGGGGTCAGCTTGCCGACCGTGACCACCTCGCTCGTCGCGGGAGCGGATGTCTCGACCGCCTGAGCCGCTGGAGCCATTCCGAAGAGCGCGAGCGCGGAGAGCAGCGGAACGGCGATCCTTGCACGAAATCGCATGCTTAGTACTCCAATTGATTGCTGAACTGACAGCATTGCAGGCTTAATTGAAGTATTTCATGCGCTCCGCAACCACAGGGAAACCAGACAGATTCCCCGCCACAACCGAAGGCCCCGGTTCGGCAAACCGCCGCACCGTCCCGTGGTGCCAACGGTGAACAGTCGAGCTACCCCGAGGGTTCACCCGCAATCGCCACTGCTCCGTTGAACACCCGGTCGCCTCGGGTCCGAACGCGTGCGTCCTGGACGCGCCAAGCGCCGAGACTTCCGCCAACGTCCCCGCCGCAGGTCAGGGCATCGACGCCGGCGACGTCAACATCACTCCCCGGACTTGAACACCGCCACGACGACGCACGTTCTCCGGAACCGGGCAAGGCACGCATCACGATCTCACCGTGCTGGACACGACGCGGCCCCGCGCGCGCATCGGCCGTGGTTCGCAACCAGCAGGTACGAACGGTCAAGCACGTCCGTCAGGGATTTGGTCGAGGGACCGGTCGTCGCAACTGCGCGAATGGCCGTGCCCCCGACGCCGATTCAGCGCCCGAGACCGCGTTTGGTTCCGCACGCTGCGATCGGATGGGCCGGACACGTGATGGGCACTCGACAGTGGATTCCAGACGCCCTCGTGGACAAGGACGCGAGATGCCCCGCCACCTGCAGAACTCGGCTGCGGGGCACCGCCGTTCCTTAGACGATCAGGGCTGCCGTAAGGGCCGCCCACGAGGCCGCAGGCACCGTCAGGTACCCCAAACTCGGGTCCTTGCTGTCACGGACGGGGACAATGCCGGGGAAATCGTCGGCCACTTCGACGCACGCGCCTTGATCCGAGTTGCTGTAGCTCGACTTACGCCAGGCAGTGGCGCTCAGGTCGGGGGTTGTGTACACGCCTCGTACTCCTTGGCTGCCGTGCATGGCTGCCGATTCCCTCAGGATCAGGGCATGGGCACTCACCCGATGGTAGGCCCGTTTGCCGGCCATATCACCAAAAAGTACGGACTCAGGGTTCCGCCGCCCACCGTACGACAGCACGCGCGCCGCCACCCCTAGGCCAGACGACGAAGCGTCAGGCGATTGTCAGCCACCGACAGCGCCCGGGGCCGACCCGGCTTCATCGTCGCCAACGCGATGCCCCACCACCCGCGGAATTCGGCAGCGGGGCATCGACGTTCATCAGACGCTCAGTGTTGCCGTAAGGGCTGCCCACGAGGCCGCAGGCACAGTCAGGTGTCCCACGCTCGGGTCCTTGCTGTCACGGACGGGGACGATGCCGGGGAAATCGTCGGCCACTTCGACGCAGGCGCCTTGATCGTCGTTGCTGTAGCTCGACTTACGCCAGGCAGCGGCGCTCAGGTCGGGGGTTGTGTACATGCCTCGTACTCCTTGATTGCCGCGCGGATCATGGCTGCCGATTCCCTTGGAGTCAGGGCATAGGCACTCACCCGATCGTAGGCCCGTTTACGCGTCGTGACGACGTCCGGGTCCTCAAGGATCCGGCCGTGCGCGTGGCCTTCGACGTAAGCCAACGATGTGCCATCCTCCAGCTCGATCAGAATCTGAGTCGCCTCAGTCAGGCCGAACTCGCCACGGCAGAAGGGCAGTACTCGGATGGTGCAGTTCTCGTGGTCCACCAGCGGCAAAAGTGCAGCGAGTTGTTCGGCCATCACTGCGGACCCACCGACCCAACGCCGTAGGACCGACTCGTCAAGAATCGCCGCGAAGTGGGGACTTGGGCTTCGCTCGAAGATCGCTCGGCGGTCCAGCCGGGCGGCAACGCGCGCTTCGATCTCTTCTTCAGTAGCTCCGCGGTCGGCCTCCCGGAAGACCGCCCGCGCGTACGCCGGCGTCTGAAGCAGTCCCGGAATGCGGAAGCCTGCCCATTCCCTCAAGCCCAGCGCTTCCTTCTCAAGACCCATGTATTCCAAGTAGCGATCCGGGAACCGTACATCGCGCAGCAACTCGAACATGGCCGTGAACAAACCGCTCGTGCCGAATGCCGCGTCGAGCTTCGGGCACAGTTCTTCGGGGACCGGACTGTCGCAAGTTTCGAAGCGGCTCATCGATGCCTTGCTGTAGCCCACGACATCCGCCAACTCCGTTACGGACATGCCCGCCCGCGTTCGGTGCTCCCGGATCTGAGAGGCCACGCGTTGGCGAGGTGATCCGATTGTCGGATCGGTTCGACGCTCCTGGTATCGCACGCGCGTACCCCTTCCCGTTCCAATTGGATCCGCAACCGTGGGTCACTCCAAAGGCTAGACCGATTGGCCGATGATGAACCACAGAGTGGCCGAATCCCTACTCACGGCAACCGGCAACTCGGCCACGTCCCCCTGCCGTCACGAGCGGGAGGGCGAACGCGCTGCCGTTCCTTGGTCGAACGGCGATGCGGTGGGAGATGGGAGGTAGGGGGCGAGGACATGCCTGGACAGCAACTCGCCCCCTACGTGCCCCAATCAGCGAAAGGACACGTCACCACGATGACAGATCGAATCGGATGGACCCAACGCGGCCCGGTGCAGGCGGCGGCTGTGGTACGCAACCGGCAGATCGCGCAACTTCGCACGCCGGCTCGGGAGTGGGTCGAGGAGCCGTACGTCGTCGCCTCTTCCCCGATTGCCACTCCTCCGATGGCCACTCCCCCGATTTCCGTGCCCTCGAAGCCGATTCGGCCTCTGCGGGTGCGGCTCGGGCTGCGTTTGCGAGCTTGGCGGCGGTCGCTGCGGTTTCCGACGCAGCGACCCCGTGGCCGGAGTTCGCGATGAGTGCGCCGCAGCGGATTTCGGGGAGTACGCAGGAGGACCTCGACAAAGGCCACGCGTTCTTCGAGCGGTATCGACACGCGTGGTGTCGTGACGCGTATTCCGGCCGCGAGGGCGTGTTGATGGACGTACAGGGGCGACAGGTCCATCTGCGGCTGCGGAATGGGATCGAATTCGCCTGCCGGCTACCGGACTTGGTGATTCTCCGGCCGCCCGCTCCGGTGCTGTACCGGCACGTCGCGTACGTCGGGCGGGAAGACGCCACGAAGCGGCCGAACGGCATGCTCATGGAGATGTGGGCGGTGGACGACGGAACGTTGGCAATCGTCCAACCGGCGGGCCGCCGCGCGTGGTTCGCGTTGTTGGCGGACCTTGTGACGGTCGACTGCCCATTGGGTCCCGTGGCGGATTGGGCGGATCCCCCGTTCCCGGACGAGACGCCTTGACACGAGGGCGGGCCGGTGGCGTAGCGAGGGTGGCCGGGTAGAGACTCCAGCCTCCGGCCGCCGACCCACCCCAGCCGAACAGCCGTGCCGCCGCCGCTCGTTGGCCGGGATCGGCGGCGGCCCGGCAGCGCGCGCACCTGCCGTCAGGAATTCATCGCCGCTCGGTCCGACTTGCTGCGCAGCACGCAGAATTCGTTGCCTTCGGGATCGGCGAGGACCGCCCAGCCCGCACCATCCGGCTTCCGGCGATCGGCGACCAAGGTGGCACCGAGCCCCAGCAGCCGGTCCACCTCCTCGTCGCGCGTGGTCTCGGGGCGTAGACACAGGTGGATCCGGTTCTTGACCGTCTTGGCCTCGGGCACCTGGTTGAAGTACAACACCGGGCCCTCCGCCATCAGTACCTGAGTCTCCCGGTCACCCGGCCGGGCGTCCGGATCCAGCGAATGGCCTGTCACGCTGCTCCAGAACCGAGCCAACTCGTAGGCATCCGCGCAGTCGATCGCCACGTTCTGCAATACCGAAACCATGCGGGCGAGCCTGCCCGATCTCCACGCCGAACACCAGCCGCCCGCACGGGACCAGGATGGAAGGACCGGGATCCGGCCTCCCTCCACCACCGACCCGGACCCGGTCGCCCCCCGACCGACGAACCACCCAGGCACGGAACGGCCATCGCAGGACCCGGCCGGGCCCCCGACCGGGCGCGCAGTCGGTGGGCGGTCCGTGCCAATCACTCATATCCGGCGGCCAGTTGACGTCGCACCCTTCAGGGATCCGCAACTCGGCCGCGCTCGTCAACCCGACCCGACACCACCACGTTCGATCACGGCCCGATCAACGGTCGCGTTATGGCGCGCGTCACATCGCGATCGAGTCACATCGGCGTCCGCAAAACCGTCGTGGTGTGCAGCAAGGCAATCGGCTTGTGCAATACCGCACCATCCCTACGACCATCCCTACAGGAGAAACGTTGAAGAAGATTTCCGCCGCCGTCGCGGCAGTTCTTGTTTCCGGCGCCGTCATGACCACCGCAGCCATCACCACAGCTCCCGCTTACGCTCAGGATCGTCCGACCATCGCCACGGCCGCCACCGCCGCCACCGCCACCGCCACCGCCACCGCAGGTCAATGGTCATGGACCGGAACCTATTACGCCGCCAAATCCAGCTGCGTGGCGGACGGCCGGCAATATGAGCGGGAAGGCTTCCCGTACCAATGCCGCTATGAGTGGTTCGAGCCCACCAAGCAATACCTGTACACGCTTTACATCTACAACTGAGACGGTGTGCCGCACACACCGACCAGGCTGAACCTCACCGTGGCCGCCCACCACTCCAGCGGATTCGCTTCCGCACGGTGGGCGGCCACGTCCGCGTAGGCAGACTCCCCCGGCCCGCCCTCGTGGCCGTGGCTCACCCCAACAACGACTCCACCAGCGCCCGCACGGACAGTACGAACAACCGGTCCCCGTCCGCCACGGTGCTCAGGCTCGCCGCCAGTTCCGGGTCCGCCAGCGCCAGTTCGGCCCGCCATTCGTCCACCGCCGGCGGTTCGACCGCGCTGTTCTCCAGGGCCCGCTCCAGCATCACGAAGCCGGCGACCTGATACTGCACCGCCTGCACCGCCCGGCCCGCCCGCGCCCCCCGCAGCCCGGCCGCCGTCATCTCGCGCACCAGCGCCTTGCGGGCCGGCAGCATCATCAGCGACTCCAGGCCGCGCTCCCGGACCAGGCCGACCAGGTGCGGGCGCTCCAGGATCAGTCGCCGGCACGAGCTCGCGATCGACACCACCCGCTCGACCGGCGTGCTCCCGTCCACGGAGATCGCGCCCATGTCCGCGATCACCCGGTCCACCAGTTGATCCACCAGCACGTCGCGGTTGCCCACGTGCCAGTAGATCGAGGTGACGGCGACGCCCAACTCGGCGGCCAGTTTGCGCATGCTGAGGTTCTCGATACCGGATTCCATGACCAGACGCATGGCGGTGTCGAGCACGGTGTCTCGCGTGATTCTGTCCATCACGTCCCATTCTCGCGTCCGACCGGGGTCACCCGACACACCGGCAACCGCACACACAACCGAGCCGCAGGCCTTTACCTCGCCGACCCACCGGTGTAACAGTGTTACAGAGCAACCGGCACCACTGCGCGCGAACGACAAAAACGCGGACCATCGGCAAAACGTGGCCCAACGGCCATCGGCCGACGCCCCGTCCCGCCCCGCCCGCGCGCAGCCCCCGCACGAGCACGAGCGGAAGAGGTGAGGTACGTGGCACGCATCCGATACGCAGCCCGACCGGCGGCGACCCTGCGCAAGTCGGCCCAGGACCGGTCCAGCCTGCCGGAGATCTGGTCCACCGGCGTGATGGCGATCTGGGAGACCGACCCCGAGGTGATCGCGGCGATCCTGCCGCCGCCGCTGGTCCCCGCCGGCCGGCCGCTGGTCCGGGTGAACATCTCCGCCTGCGACATCAACGGCTTCCCGCTCGGCGCGGGCGCGGTCGCGGTGCGCTGCAAGCACGGCGACATCGAGGGCGACTACACGCTGACCATGCCGATGACCACGGAGCGCGCGGTGATCGGCGGGCGCGAGGTGTTCGGCGAGCCGAAGAAGCTGGCCGATGTCAGGGTCGAGCGGGACGGCGACACCGTGGTGGCCACGGTGAACCGGATGGGCGTCACCTACGTCGAGGTGCGCGGCACGGTTGTCGAGGAACTGCCGGTGCCCGAGCCCCGCCAGACGCTCAGCTTCTACTACAAGTTCCTGCCCGCCGTGGACGGCGACGGCTTCGACGCCGACCCGCTGCTCGTCCACGTCACCCGCAACGAGCGCACCCGCAGCGCGCACCGCGTCGACGGCGAGGTGATCCTGCGCGACTCGGACTTCGACCCGGTCGCCGACCTGCCGGTACGCAAGTTGCTGTCCATCACGCTCAGCGAACGTACGTCCGACCAGCAGGGTTTCGTCGCCGAACGGGTCAAGGCCGACCTGATGCTGCCCTACATCCACCAGCGCTACGACGACGTACAGCAGATCACCGACGACCCGCCGGCGCCCGCGAAATAGCCCACCTCCCGACAACGACCCAACAACGACCGGACAGCGAGGAAGCGAGACACATGCTCCAGGAATTCGACGGCAGAGTGGCCGTCGTCACCGGCGCCGCGAGCGGCATCGGGCTCGCGATGGCCGAGCGGTTCAGCGCCGAGGGCATGAAGGTGGTGCTCGGCGACATCGAACAGGGCGCGCTGGACCGGGCGGTCGCGCGGATCACCGAGGCGGGCGGCCAGGCGTTCGGGCACGTCGTGGACGTATCGGTGCGCGAGTCCGTGTTCGGGTTGGCCGACGCCGCGTTCGACCGTTTCGGTGCGGTGGACGTGTTGTGCAACAACGCCGGGATCGGCTCCGGTTCCGAGGGCAGGATGTGGGAGCACGACCCCAAGGACTGGGACTGGTGCTTCGCGGTCAACGTCTTCGGCGTCTTCAACGGCATCCAGGCGTTCGTCCCGAGGATGCTCGCGCAGGACACCCCCGGGCACATCGTGAACACCTCCTCCGGCGACGGCGGCATCGCCCCGCTGCCGAACGCGTCGGTGTACGCGACCACCAAGGCCGCCGTGGTCACGATGACCGAGGCGTTGTACGCGCAACTCGGCCAGGTCAAGGCCCAATTGGGCACGTCCGTACTCTTCCCCGGCCCCAAGATGCTGCGCACCGGCCTGTGGGAGTCGTACCGCAACCGGCCCGAGCGGTTCGCCAAGTCGGTGCCGCGCAAGACGCCGTACAACACGCTCGACGCGTGGGAGAAGGCGATGCGGGACGCGGGCCGGGAGATCGAGTTCACCCCGGTCGAGTCGGTCGCGGCCGACGTGCTCGACGGCATCCGGGCGAACCGGTTCTGGATCCTGCCCGCCAGTGAGCACAGCGACGACCAGATCACGGCCCGCTCGCAGAGCATGCTCACCCGCAGCAACCCCGCGTACCTCGAAACCTTCGTCCTGGACAAGTGAGCGCCGATGCCTGAAGACGCCAAGCAAGAGCCGAAGAACAGCGAACTCACCACCCCCTACACGATCATCTCCTCCGACACCCACGCCGGCCTGCCGACCGAGCTCTACCGCGACTACCTGGCCACCCGGCACCACGCCGCGTTCGACCAATTCCTGTCCGAGCGCGAGGCGCAGCTCAAGGCGATCACCGACCTCGGCGTGCGCAACGAGGACTTCGCGGCGAACTGGTTCGAGACCAACGAGGAGGTGCTGCGCAGCGGTTGGGAGGTGGACCGGCGCGATCTGGAGCTGGACAAGGACGGCGTGGTCGGCGAGGTGATCTTCCCGGACGCCGACGCGGTCGAGTCGCGCACGTGTGTCCCGTTCGGCGCGGGCCTGGGCCTGTCCGGGGACCTGGATCCCGAGTTGGGCCTGGCCGGCGCGCAGGCGCACAACCGCTGGCTGGCCGAGTTGTGCAAGACCAGCCCGGAACGGCGGCGCGGGGTCGCGCTGATCCCGATCACCGCCGCGCTCGACGACGTGCTCAAGGAGATCCGCCGGATCAAGGCGGACGGGCTGGGCGCGGTGATGATCCCGGCGATGTGGATGAACCAGACGCCTTACCACGACCGCCGGTACGACCCGGTCTGGGCGTTGTGCGAGGAGCTGGAGCTGCCGGTGGTCACCCACTCGGGTCCGGCCGACCGCGAGTCGTACGGGAACCACCTGGGCATCTATGTCACCGAGGTCACCTGGTGGCCGTCCCGACCGTTGTGGTTCCTGCTCTGGTCCGGCGTGTTCGAGCGTTTCCCGAGGTTGAAGTTCGGGGTGACCGAGGCGGGTTGCTGGTGGGTGGGCAACCTGCTGTGGTTCACCGACCGGCTGCTGCTCGGCTCGCGCGGCGCGGCCAAGCTGGCCGGGTTCGAGGAGATCAAGCTGCTGCCCAGCGAGTACTTCGACCGGAACTGCTTCATCGGCGCGTCCAACACCAAACGCCGCGAGATCGGCATGCGCTACGAGATCGGTATCGGCAACATCTGCTGGGGCAACGATTTCCCGCACCCCGAGGGCACCTGGCCGGAGACGCTCAACATCTTGCGCAAGACGTTCTCCGACGTACCGATCGCCGAGACGCGCGTGATGCTCGGCGAGGCGGTCGCCGACGTGTACGGCTTCGACCTGGCCGCCCTGGCACCGCACGCCGAACGGGTCGGGGTCACCCCCGCGACCCTCGGCCAGGTGCACGAGGACGGTTCGGCGAAGGACCTGACCACCAAGTGGGCCGCCGCCGCCGAGATCGGCCGGCACTGGCTCACCGGACACGACACGGGCGTCGCGCTCAACCCCAACGCGCCCGCCCTGGAGGTCTGATCCCCATGACCGACGGCACCACCCCGCCCACCGTCCCGGGCGGCCCCCCGTTCACCGACCTGCCCGAGCGGTACACGGTGATCTCCGCCGACTGCCACGGCGGCGGCGAGATCCACGGCTACCGCGACTACCTGCCCGCCCGTTGCCACGCCGCGTTCGACACGTGGGTGGCCGGCTACGAGATCCCGTACGAGGACCTCAAGGGCGACCTGGGCCCGCGCAACTGGGACTCCGATCGGCGCATGCGCGACCTGGAGGCGGACGGCGTGGTCGCGGAGGTGATCTTCCCGAACACGGTGCCGCCGTTCTTCCCGAAGCCCTCGCTGACCGACCAGCCGCCCGCCGCCAACGCCGGTGATCTGGCGCTGCGTTGGGAGGGGCTGAAGGCGCACAACCGGTGGATGGTCGACTTCTGCGCGGCCACCCCCGGGCGCCGGGCGGGCATCGTGCAGATCATGCTGCACGACATCCCGGCAGCGGTGGCGGAGATCCGCTGGGCCAAGGACGCCGGGCTGACCGGGGGCGTGCTGCTGCCCGGCACGCCACCCGGCTCGGGTCTCGTGCCGATGTTCGACTACGCGCACTACGAGCCGCTGTGGCGGGTGTGCGAGGAGTTGGGCATGCCGGTCAACCACCACACCGGCTCGGCCGCACCGCCGGCCGGGGACACCGACGTGGACAAGGTGGTGTTCCTGACCGAGGTGTCCTGGTGGGCGCACCGCGCGTTCACACACCTGGTGGTCTCCGGCGCGATGGACCGGCACCCCGAACTCCAGTTCGTCTTCACCGAGCAGGGCACCGCGTGGATCCCGGAGGAGACCCGGCGGCTCGACTACTACTGGCACCGGATGAGCACCGCGGTCGGCTCGCAGGAGTACGAGTGGGGCAGCGCGCTGGTCGGGCGGATGGCGCTCAAGCCGAGCGAGTACTGGGCCCGGCAGTGCCACGTCGGGGCCAGCTTCCAGCGGCCGGCCGAGGCCAAGCTGCGGTATCAGGTGGGCGTGGACCGGATCATGTGGGGCAGCGACTACCCGCACAAGGAGGCCAGCCATCCGTTCAGCCGTGAGGCGCTCCAGCTGACCTACAACGGGATCGACCCGGTCGAGGTGGCGGCCATGGTCGGCGGCAACGCGGCGAAGTTGTACGGCTTCGACCTCGCGGCGCTGGCCCCGATCGCGGCGCGGGTCGGGCCGCGGGTCGAGCAGGTGTGGGTACCGCTCGCGGCCGAGGACATCCCGGTGGGCGCGGACAAGTGCCCGGCGTTCGTGGGGGTGGCGGGCGTCAAGCCGTAGTCGCGGGCGGGCCGCGGCGATCCCGGTCCCGATCCGGAGCGGAATTGTTCCCTCCGGATCAGTTTGCCCCGGGATCGTCGCGGCAGCCGCGTCGGCGTGCAGCATCGTGGTGCAGCCCGGCAGCCCGGCAGCCCGGCAACCCGGTGTGATGCCTCGCACAGGGGTTCCAACCGATCGGCCGGCGATTTTTCCGGTGCATCGTGTCGACACGCTTTAGAGTCCGAGCCATGACTCGACCGGACTGGGCCCCAGAGCACATCGACATCACGCGCGCCAGTGTCGCCCGCGTCTACGACTACGCGCTCGGCGGCGCGCACAACTTCGCCGTCGACCGCGAGGCCGCCGAACTGGTCACCCAGGCGATGCCCGAACTGCGCGACGTGCTGCGCGCCAACCGGGTCTTCCTCACCCGCGCCGTGCACCACCTGCTCGACCTGGGCATCCGGCAGTTCCTCGACCTGGGCTCGGGCATCCCGACGGTGGGCAACGTGCACGAGATCGCGCAGAAGGCCGATCCGGCGGCCCGGGTGGTCTACGTGGACAACGACCCGGTCGCGGTCGCGCACAGCCAAGCCCTGCTCGCCGACAACCCGAACGCCACCGTGCTGGGCGCCGACCTGACCGATCCGGCCAAGGTGATCGACGCACCCGAGGTGCGCGAGCTGATCGACTTCTCCCAGCCGGTGGGCGTGTTGATCGTGTCGGTGCTGCACTTCCTGCCGGACTCCGCAGACCCGGTCGGCGTGGTCCGCCAGTACATGGACGCGACCGTCCCGGGCAGCCACCTGGTCCTGTCGCACGCGCACCGCAGCGAGGAGCGCCCGGCCGGGATGGACCGCGCGCTCAGCGAGTACTCGTCCAACGTGCAGAAGATGCACGCCCGTTCGCACGACGACATCCTGGCCGTCTTCGGCGGCCTGGAGCTGCTCCCGGCCCGGCTGGTCCCGGTCGACGTCTGGGGCCCGGCGGGTCCGCTCGGCGACCCGGCGCTGAAGTTGCCTCAGCTGGCGGGCGTCGCGGTCAAGGCCTGAACGGCCGGCACCGGGTTGTAGAACTCGCGCTGCCCGACCACCAGACCGTCCCGGAAGGCCAGGACCGCGAGGTAGGTGTTGGCGTACGGCCGATCGGTGGTCCGGGCCCGGCCGGTCCCGGTGAACTCGACGATCACGGTGTCCGGGTCCACGCAGTCGTGGACCCGGGTCACCGTCAGGCGCAGCTCGAACACGCCGAGCGCGACGGCCAGATAGGCGTCCACGGCGGCCTTGCCCTCGACGCGCACCGGCGGCGCGGCGTACGGGAATTCGAGCACCACGTCGGGGTGGTAGCAGGCCACCTGGGCGGCCCGGTCGCCGGCGGTCACGGCGGCGAGGAGGCGTTCGGCGATCCGGACGTGCTGCGCTCGGCGCGCTTGGGCCCGGTCTTGTTCGGGTGCTTCCATGGCCGCAGGGTGGCGCAGAACGGCTGCGGAAGGAAGGCCCGCAGGAAGGCCGGCAGGAGGGCCGGAACGACGCTCACGCGGTGGCCGGTCGGGCCGCCGGCGCCGGCACCCCCCGAGTCTCCGGGAGCGCGGAGAAGCAGGCCACACTCAACGCCGCCGCGCCCGCCAGATAGGCCGCCACACCCCACGGCGTACCGTCGCCCCGGGCCAGTTCGGTGGCCACGATCGGGGTCAGCGCGCCGCCGAGCACGCCGCCGAGGTTGTACGCGGTGGAGGCGCCCGTACAGCGCACACGCGGCTCGAACAGCTCGGCCAGGTACGCCCCGACCACCGAGAACATGGCGATGAACGGGAGCAGCGCGCCCAGACACGCCAGCGTCATCCACACCGGCTCACCGGTGGCCAGCAGGCGCAACATCGGGAAGGCCCACAGGCCCATCCCGGTGCAGCCCGCCACACACAGCGGCTTGCGCCCGTACCGATCGCCGATGACCGCGAACAGCGGGGTGGCCGCGGCCTTGCCCGCGACCGCGATCATGATGCACGCGAGCATCGTGGTGCGGCCCACCGACAACCGGGTGGTGGCGTAGTGCAGGGACCACGTGGTGATCAGGTAGAAGCCCACATAGCCGCAGGTCAGCGCGCCGGCCACGAGCAGGATCAGCCGCCAGTGCTCGCGCATCACCTCCTTGACCGGACTCGCCGCCAGTTCGGCGCCCTCGGCGAGCGCGCGAAACGCCGGCGTCTCCTCGATCGAGGCCCGAAGCAACAGGCCGACACCCGCGAGCAACCCGGCGAACAGGAACGGCACCCGCCAACCCCAAGCCTGGAACTGATCATCCGTCAGCGTCCCGGACAGGGTCAGCATCAGGCCGTTGGCGAGCAGAAACCCGATCGCGGGACCCACCTGCGGAAAGCTCGCCCACAACGCACGCCGTCCCGGCGGCGCGTGCTCCGAGGCCAACAACACCGCGCCACCCCACTCACCGCCCACGCCCAACCCCTGGCCGAAACGCAGCAGTACCAGCAGGATCGGCGCGGCCGGCCCGATCCGGTCGTAGGTGGGCAACAGCCCGACCAGGACGGTGGCCACCCCGGTCAACAGCAACGACCGGAACAACACCGGCCGTCGGCCGCGCCGATCGCCCAACCGGCCGAACAACACCGAGCCCAGGGGGCGGGCGATGAAGCCGACCGCGTAGGTCGCGAACGCCGCGAGGGTTGCGGAGAGCGCCGAGAATCCGGGAAAGAACAGCGGCCCGAGCACCAGGGCCGCGGCCGTGCCGTAGACGAAGAAATCGTAGAACTCGATCGCGGTGCCCGCGAAGGACGCCGCCGCGATCCGGACCATGGAGACATTTCGCGTCACACCCGGCCCAACGATCGAGTCGGTGTCCGGTCACTCGGGTGGACGTCAGCCGTCCGTGGCGGCCTGCCGGGCCGATCCCGGCGAGTCGCTCCGCCCGGGGGTGTACGCGTCGCCCAGGTCCGCCAGCCACGGTGCCCCCGCGTCGTCGCCCACGTGGCCCAGTGCCCAGGCCGGGTTCTGGCACATCGCGGTCTGCACGACCTGGGTGCCGGGCAACGTCACCGGCCAGCACAGCAGATGGCCGGCCAGCCACCAGAACTTGCCGAGCACGGCCACCGAGAGGTCGTCCTCGCCCGGCGGCCGGTCGCGGTACTCGTGCCGATACCACGTGCGCACCACCTGGGCCCAGGTCTGCTCGGCGAGCACCGTCCCGTCCCGGTCGCGCAGCGGCCCGTTGCGAAAGCGCACGTCACGCGCGATCCGATGGGTCACCCGCAGGCCGAGGGCCCGGCGCAGCGGGGTGAGCAAAATCGTCACGCCTCCGCAGACCGACCAGGTGAGCATCGACGGCCACAGGCCGAAGACCAGGTACAACACCGCGCCCGCCACGCCCAACGGCAGGCCCACCGCGCGGGCCGCGATCGGTTCGGCGTAGACCTTCAGCGGCGTGATCGGCACCCGGAAGACCGTGTCCGGCGTGCTCGCGTAGCGCGCCTCGTCGAAGTCGAGCGCGCGCGCCCGGCGATAGGTCCGGGTCTGACACCACGGCAGGGTCAGGGACAACACCGCGCCGGCGACACCGAGTACAAACCAGGGCAGGGACACCTCGGGCAGCTCCATCGCCACGTCACCCCTCCGCGCGCGTCGATGTCTCCACGGTCGCCCATAACGGCCCGTGGAGGAAGAGGGCGGCTGTGCCCAGTGGCAGAAAATGCGCGCTCGCGGCAGTCACCGACGCGGGCGGGTCCGCTCGGCGGCGCCGGTATCCACTCGCACCGTGGATCCGCGCGAAGTGCTGCCGCAGCATGGCCACCCGCGCCCGCGCGCACCCGGATGCCGACACCGCGACCCGGCGGCGGGAGTGGGGTACCGCGAGGGGTACCGTGCTCGGGTGTACCGCTTCCTGCTGACCCCGCGCTGGATCGTGATGGCGCTGCTCGTGGTCGTGCTGATCCCGATCATGGTCGAGCTCGGCTTCTGGCAGCTCCACCGGCACGAGAACAAGGTCGCGCACAACGACCTGATCAGTACCAACATCAAGCGCAAGCCGGTGCCCGCCGAGGAGCTGCTGGCCGTCGGCCGCAAGCTGCCCGGCGATCTGCAATGGCGTCGGGTCACACTGACCGGCAAGTACGACGCCGAACACGAGGTGCTCGCCCGCATGCGCACCCAGGACGGCGTCGTCGGCTACTACGTGATCACCCCGCTGGTCGCCGCCGACGGCCGTACGCTCCTGGTCAATCGCGGGTGGGTGCGCAATCCGGCCGAGGCCACCGACCGGCCCGACGTGCCGCCGGCGCCGGCCGGTCAGGTGACGGTGACCGGGCGGCTGCGCCCGGACGAGACCCGCAAGGACTCCGGGATCCGCGACGTCGGCGTGCCCGAGGGCCAGGTGATGCGCATCTCCGGCTTCGAGCTGGGCCCCAAGCTGCCGCATCCGGTGTTCGGCGGTTTCGTCGAACTCACCGAGCAGGCCCCGACATCGGCCAAGGCGCCGGCGCTCGTCCCGAAGCCGGACGACGAGGACCTGGGCCCGCATCTGGCCTACGCGGTGCAGTGGTGGATCTTCGCGTTCGCGTTGCTCGCGATGTTCGTCAAACTGGTGCGCGGCGAGGCCCGGGAGCTGGAGGCCGAGTTGGCCGCCCTGGACGCGGCCGAGGCGGACGAGCACGAGGAACCCGCGAAGGTCTGAGCCCGCCCGCCGTGCTCACCAGCCCGTTTATTCAGCCCGGTCACAACCCCTTGACCAGCTCCGGCAACACGTCGCCGATCGGCTCGCGGACGACCGCGTCGGCCATCCGGTCGTAGGGCGTCTCGCCCGCGTTGACGATCACCAGCCGAGCCCCCGAGTCCCGCGCCACCCGGCACAACGACGCGGCGGGCTCGACCTGAAGCGAGCTGCCGATCGCCAGGAACAGGTCACCGATCTGCGCGGCGATCGCGGCACGTTCCAGGACGCCGTGGTCCAGGCCCTGGCCGAACATGATCGTCGCGGTCTTCTGGATCCCGCCGCAGCGCACGCAGCGCGGGTCGTCCTCGCCCATCGCCACCCGCTCCAGGGCCGCGTCCAGCGTGGTGCGCGCGTCGCACTCGGTGCACACCACGTAGAACATCGTGCCGTGCAGCTCGATGATCTTCTCCGGGCTGGTGCCCGCCCGGCGGTGCAGGCCGTCCACATTCTGGGTGATCAACGCGTTGAGCCGACCGGCCCGTTCCAGCTCGACCAGTGCCCGGTGGCCGGCGTTGGGCCCGGCCAGGCGCGCGGGGTTGTCCCGGCGCAACAACCACGAGCGCCGCCGGATGTCCTCGTCGCCCATGTAGTAGCCGTAGGTGACCAGCTTCTCGGCGTCGGGGTCCTTGGTCCACACACCCTGCGGTCCCCGGTAGTCGGGGATGCCGGAATCGGTGGAGATGCCCGCCCCGGTGAGCACGGTCACGCCGTCGTCGGCCGCCCGGATCCACTCCCGGATGACGTCGATCTGTTCGGTCATGCCACCGAGGGTAGCGACCGGCCGACCTGACGACCTGTCATTTTCCTCGGGCCCACGTCGGTACCGGGCAGGATGGGCGGCATGGATCTTGGACTGCGCGATCGTGTGTATCTGGTCACCGGCGGCACCCGCGGACTCGGCTTCGCGACGGCCCGCGCGCTGGTGGACGACGGCGCCCGGGTGGTGGTCACCGGGCGGGACGAAAAGCGCGCGGCGGAGGCCGTCGCCGCGCTCGGCGGCCCCGAGCAGGCGCTCGGGATCGCCGCGGACAACGGGGACAGCGGGACCGCGGAGCGCCTGGTGGCCGCCGCGCTGGCCCGCTTCGAGCGGCTGGACGGCGCGCTGGTGAGCGTGGGTGGGCCGCCGCCGGGGGCGATCACCGCGGTCGAGGACGACCAGTGGCGGGACGCGTTCGAGTCGGTCTTCCTGGGCGCGGTCCGGCTGGCCCGGGCGACCGCCGCCGCGTTGCCCGCGGGCGGCTCGATCGGCTTCGTGTTGTCCTCGTCGGTGCGTCAGCCGATCCCGGGCCTGGGCGTGTCCAACGGGCTGCGGCCGGGTCTGGCGATGGTGGCCAAGACCCTCGCCGACGAGCTGGGGCCGCGCGGCGTACGGGTGTTCGGGCTGCTGCCGGGCCGGATCGACACCGACCGGGTGCGCGAGCTGGACGAGCTGAGCGGCGACGCGGACGCCACCCGGGCCCGGCAGGCCCAGGCGATCCCGCTGGCCCGCTACGGCACCCCGGAGGAGTTCGGCCGAGTGGCCGCCTTCACCCTCTCCCCGGCCGCGTCCTACCTGACCGGCGTGATGATCCCGATCGACGGCGGCCTGGCCCGCACCCTCTGAGCCAGGAACGCGCGTGGGCCCGGGAAACCTCCCGGGCCCACCCCACACCTCCGGATTCCGTCCGGATTCAGTCCAGATGCCGCTTCGGCAACCCTCGACTGGTCCGCAGCGTCAACATCGTGGGCAACGTGCCAAGGCCGACCGCCTCACGCGCGTTGGGCAACACCCGATCGCGCACCGCGCCCAGCAACACGCGCGGCTCGGCGCCCGGTTCGGCCCGTACCGTCACCCGCAACGTCGGGCCCCGGCGGCGGCGGACCAGATGCGCGGTGACCTGCTCGATGCCGGACACGGCGGCCAGATCGTCCTCGATCGCGTCGGCGAGCGCATTGCCGGACACGGTCAGCGTGTCCGCCTCGTCGCCGACCATGCCGAACCCGGTGCCGAGCCCCGACGGCCCGTCGCCGGCCTCGGCGGTGGTGTCCTGCACCCGCAACGATCGCACCGCGCGCCGGCCGAACTGGGCGAGCAGCCACCACAACGCGAGCACCAGGAGCAGCCCCGGCACGCCGAACGCGACCCACCACCACCAGCCGTGGTCGGTCAGCCGCGCGGCCTGCCGCACGCTGAGGAACGGGTGGTCCGCCGAGTGCAGCCGGTCGGGATACCAGCCCCGGCCGCGCGCGGCGACCGCCAGGCCGCCGCCGATCAGGCCGAGTCCGACCAGGAACAACAGGATCCGATTGCAGACCGTACGCATGCCCGCCTCACCTCCCGCTCACGGGCTGAAGGCGCAGATCCACGCGCGGCACCCGGGCCAGCGTGAGCGCCATCGCACGTTCCTCCAGTCGCTCCAGCAACTCGTCGTGCAACTCGTCCGGATCGCGGAAGTGGTAGTCCACCCGCAGTACCGCCTTGCGTCGGCCCATCCGCACCCGCGCGTCCAGCACCCCGGAGGAGGCCAGCGCGGTGTGTCGCAGAAACGAGGCGGCGGTACGCCGGGTCATGTAGACGGTCATCGCGTCGCCCGGCGAGCGCAGCCGCAGCAGGTTGCGCCGCCCGGGGGTGACCGCGAGCACGATCAGCCACAGGCCGAGCACCGCGGCGATCAGCCCGGCGGCGATCGTCCAGTCGTCCCGCCACACGTGCGTCTGGGCGCGCTCCAGGAGGTCGCGCGACCAGCGCGGGGCCCGGTCGATCTTGGCGGTCGCCCCGATGTACAGCGCGGTGCCCGCGAGGCCGACCGCGAGCAGCGCCACCAGGCCGGCCGGCAGGCCGCGGGTGGCCCAGGCCCGGCGTACCTTCGCGCCGTCGCCCCAGTCGTCGAGCACACCCGCCGGGGTCTCGGCCGACGAGGCGCCCGCGGGCGCCTCGGGCGAAGCCTCCAGGCTCACTCCACTCTCCTCTTGCCGTGCCCCCCACGGGTCAACCGGCCGACCGTGACATCCACGCGGACCACCGGCATCCCGGTCAGATACTCCACATCGGCGCGCACCCGCTGGCGGATGGTCCGAGAGATCGCCACCACCGGGCCGGGATAGGGCACGTCCACGTCGAGGTCGACCGTCGCGTGGTCGTGATGCATCGTGGCGCCGGCCCGCGGCGCGCGCAGCACGGTGTCCGGGGCGGCCTCGGCGGTGGCCTCACGCGCCGCGCGGGCGGCGATCTTCTCCACCACCCGCCCGCCGATCCGCAATTCCCCGCGGTGCGCGGCCGGCGCCAGGCCCTCCGCCGGTACCGCGCGCATCAGCGCCGCCGGTTGCGCGAGCTGAACAGCTCGCCGAGGTCGAGGTCGCCGTCCAGGAAGCGGCCGACCAGGAAGCCGACCACCCCGAGCGCGGCAACCAGCAGAAAGGCCCCGAAGCCGCCCAGCGCGGCGGCCAGGCCGAGGGCCATGCCGACCAGCAGGCCGACCATGGGTGTAGTCATTGGCGAACGACTCCTCACTGAACCGTGAACCGTGAACCGGCCATTGCTTGTTGTCGACCCCGTCGGGTCGGGTTCCGCAGGGTTGTCCGGTAACTGTCCGGAAACGATCCGGAATTCGCGGCGGCCTCGGCCCGCCCACTATTCGACGCGCGGATTGTTGCGCCGTCGACGACGTTCCGTCAGCTGCCGCCAGAGCCGACCCGGCAGGCGACCGCGGCGGTAGACCGTAGTCTCCGCCGCGGCCCCCGAACGAAACGGCGCGGGCGGTCCCGCCGCGTCGATCAGCGCTCGGAAACGCTCGAGCCCGGCCACGAACTCTTCCGGGTCGCCGCCACGATCGGGATGACTCGCGCGGATGAACTCCCGGTACTCGCGCAGCAATTGCCGCCGCTCGTCGTCGCCGGACCCGGGCGTCACTGAAGCTGGCGTTCCTTGGAGTCGTCGCCGTCGTAGTCGATGTGGATGTCGTCCACCGCGATGTTGACCTCGACCACCTCGAGCGCGGTCATCCGCTCGACGGAGTCGATCACATTCTCCCGGACCGCCTGCGCCAATTCGGCGATGGGCACGCCGTAATCCACGACGATGTTGAGATCCACGGCACACTGCCGCTCGCCGACCTCGACACTGACTCCCTGCGCAACGTTGGGCTTGCCCCCCGGAATGCGCTGACGCACCGCGCCGAACGCCCGGGCTGCACCACCACCGAGCGCGTACACGCCCGGGATCTCACGGGCCGCGATGCCCGCGATCTTGGCGACCACGCCGTCCGCGATGGACGTGCGGCCCCTGTCCGTGGCCAACTTGACCACTTCGGTCGACCGAGCATTGCCGGTCACCGCGCGCTCGTCGTCCTTCTGGAGCGCCTGCGTACCGGCCTTGCTCTGGGTCGTTGTGTCCGCCATGGGCGCACTTCCTTCCTCGACTGCCCGAACCATCCGACCGGAACCACACTCGGTCCCGCCTGTCATCGGTGCCCCTTGCCGGGTTCACCACACCTGTACGACACACACACCCGGCGAACGTCACGCGTCGATCGGAGGATGTTTCGCGGAATCCGACGCTATCCCGCCGGGCGGGTTCGGGCACGCACCCACCCCCCGCGCCTCGCCGCGAGGGAGCCGGTTCTCGTGTTGTGTCCCCGGGCGCAGTACCGTCGCCGGGTTGGGACGAGGAGGGAAAGCCGATGGCCGACGAGGCCGAGCTCGACGAGGGCACCCTGGTGGTGCGGGCTCGAGAGGGCGACGCCGAAGCATTCGAGGTGCTGATGCGTCGACACGGGCGATCCCTGTACACGCTCGCGCTGCGCATTCTCGGCCGCCCCTCGGACGCGGAGGACGCGGTCCAGGAGGCGTTCATCAGCGCGTGGCGCCGACTGCCGGGCTTTCGCGCCGAATCGTCGTTCCTGACCTGGATGTATCGCATCGTCACCAACCGCGCGTTGAACATCGCCCGGACCAGACGGCCCACGGTCGGTCTGGACCAGGTACCCGACCGGGCGATCGAGCAGATGGCGGACAATCCGGAGAGACGGGCGGAGGGATCGGCGGCACTCAAGGCGCTACAGGAGGCGATGACCACGCTCACCGAGGAGCAGCGGGCCTGCTGGGTGCTGCGCGAGTTGCACGGGCAGAGCTACGACGAGATCGCGGCGGCCGTGGGCATCGGGGCGAACGCGGTGCGAGGCAGGATCTTCCGAGCACGACAGACCCTGGCGGAGGCGATGCGGCCGTGGACGTGACGAACGAGGCGGGCGACGCGCTGCGACTGCCGTCGGCAGCCGAGTTGCTCGCGACGACCCGGCAGGCGCCGGGGGCGGCGGCAAATCCCGAGCCGACCGACACCGGGCCCGATCCGGAGCTGTTGGCCTGCGGCCGCGACCCGGAGGCGGTGCTCGAACACGCCGCGGCCGGCGAGTCGGACGAGCACGAACGTTCGTGTCCGGAGTGTCAGGCGCTGCTGCGCGACCACTCGGTGCTCGACCAGGTCACCCGGGAATGGGCCGAGTTGCCGGTCCCGGTGCCGGACGATCTCGGCTCGCGCGTGATGCGCCTGGTACGGGCCGAGTTGCACACCGGTCGGCTGCTGCCGCTGGGCGAGCCGGACGAGCAGCTCATGCTGACCGAGACCGCCGCGGCCCGGGCGCTGCGCGCGGCGGTGGACGCCGAACCGGGCGTGCAGGCCCGCAGTTGCCGGATCCGGCCGTTCGAGAACCGGGCGGGCGCCGCGGTGCCGGGTCCGGTCACCGTGCGGCTGTCGGTCGGGGTGCCGTACGGCGAGCCGATCCACGCGCTGGCCGATCGGCTGCGCGAACGGGTGCGCCGCACCGCGGCCGAGCGGCTGGGCCTTGACGTGGCCAGGGTGGATGTGGACGTGGTGGGCCTGGAACCGGCCACCGGGGACCGGAGGGCGGACCGATGAGACAGCCGGCGACGCGTACCCCGCGCGAGATCTCCGTCCTGGCCCGGACCACCGCCGGCGGCGCGGCGCTGGCCGTGCCGGGTGTCGTGGACCTGCAACCGGGCCTGCTCGACGCGGTCGCCCAGGTCTCCGGCGGCCTGCTCCCGGGCCGGGTCCCGGGGGTGACCTCACGCGTGGTGGACGGAGTCCTGCACGTGGACGTGCAGTTCCGCGCGGCGGCCGACCGCCGGGTGCTGGATGTGGCCCGAGCGGTCCGCACGGCGGTCACCGCCGAGGTCCGAAGCCGCACCGGCCTCAAGAACGTGGTGGTGCACGTCCTGGTCACCGACGCGGGCGTGTGACGTCGGGGCGGGTCGCCGCGCTCAGACCTGCGCGAGGCTGTACGAGGGCCGCTCGTTCAGGCCGGCCGGGTCGTGGCCGGGCAGGTGGCCGTACGCGCCGATGATGCCGCCGATCTCCTCGGTGGCGGTCAGTGGCCCGGTCGCGTCGGCGGCGCGCGGGACCCGTCCGTGGCCGATCAGTTGCAGCCACTTGTTGAGCGGCAGCCGGGCCCGCTCGTACCGCTCCAGCGCCTCGCTCGGATCCCGGTACGAGGCCAACGACCGGGCCAACACGCGCGCGTCGACGATCGACTCGGACGCGCCGCCGAGCACGTAGGGATACATCGGGTGGGCCGCGTCGCCCAGCAGGGTGACCCGGCCGAACGACCACTGGTCCAGCGGCGGTCGGGTCACCAGCGGGTAGCCGGACGCCTCGGTCGGCGTCTTCACCATCGCCCCGACATCGGCCCCGGCGATGCTCCAGCCGCGAAAGACCCGGGTGAGCCGACGCAGATCGGCCGGGCCGTTCCAGCCGGTGTCGCCGAGTTCGCCGGCCGACTGCCGATCGGGCAGCTCGGCCAGCCAGTTGGTGAGCGTGGTTCCGTCCCGCGGATCGATCGGCTTGATCGGGTGCGCCATGAATCGCGCCTCGCCGTGTGCCGTCATGATCATCGTATGGCCGTCCGCGAACGGCGCACAGCGTGTGGTGCCGCGCATCAATATTCGCGGCTGGGCCATCGGCGAGCCCTCGTCCGGCAACAACGTGGCGCGCGTCGCCGAGTTGATCCCGTCCGCGCCGATCAGCACGTCGGCCCGCTCCTGCCAGGCCCGCCCGTCGCCGTCCACGAAGTACGCGGTCACCCCGTCGTCGTCCTGATCGAACCCGGTCAGCCGCGACCCGGTCCGCACCGCCGGTCGACCGAGCCGCTGGTAGACCGCGCGCAGCAGGGCCACCTGCAACTCACCCCGGTGTACCGACAGATGCGGCCACAGGAACCCGGCCCGCTGACCCCTCGGTTCGAGCACCACCCGCTTGGCCGTCCGGTCGGGATAGGCCACCCCGGACAGCGGCACGCCGAGGTTGGCGATCGGATGGTAGAGGTCGAGTTCGGCGAGTTCGCGCACCGCGTGGGGCAGGAGACTGATGCCGAGGCCCAGCGGCCGGATTCGCAGCGCCGCGTCGATCACCGTCACTTCGGTGATGCCCGCGTCGTGCAGGCTCAGTGCCGCGGCCAGTCCGCCTATGCCGCCACCGGCGACGAGAACACGCACGTGGAAGCCCCTCTTGCCAACCATCCGGAATACCGACACACTACCCGCCGTTCCGGGCTGCGGTCGGTCAACTCGCCAGCGCCTGCGCCTCGATCGAATCCGCTTCCCCGCCGCGGAACTGACGGTGATACAGATCCGCGTACAGACCGTTCCGGGCCAGCAACTCGGCGTGTGTGCCGCGCTCCGCGATCCGGCCGCCGTCCACCACCAGGATCAGATCCGCGTCCCGCACGGTGGACAACCGGTGGGCGATCACCAGCGCGGTACGGCCGGCAAGCGCGGTGGCGAACGCGCGCTGTACGGCCGCCTCCGACTCCGAGTCCAGGTGCGCGGTCGCCTCGTCGAGCACCACCACGCGCGGCGACTTGAGCAGCAGCCGGGCGATCGCGAGCCGCTGCTTCTCGCCGCCGGAGAGGCGGTGTCCACGCTCGCCGACCACCGTCTCCAGCCGATCCGGCAGCGCCTCGACCAACTCGCCGATGTTCGCCGCGTGCAGCGCCGCCCACAACTGCTCGTCGCTCGCATCGGGCTTGGCGTAGCGCAGATTGCCGCGAATCGTGTCGTGGAACATGTGCGAGTCCTGGGTGACCACGCCCACCGCGTCGCGCAGCGAGTCGAGCGTGACATCGCGCACGTCGTGCCCGCCGATCCGCACCGCGCCCTCGGTGGCGTCGTAGAGCCGGCCCACCAGCGAGGTGATCGTGGTCTTGCCCGCGCCCGAGGGACCCACCAGGGCGATCACCTGACCGGGCTCCGCGCGAAACGACACGTCGTGCAACACCGGTGCCTCGCGCCGCCGATCGAGCACCGCGACGCTCTCCAGCGAGGCCAGGGACACCTCGTCCGCGCCGGGGTAGGCGAACCCGACGCCGGCGAACTCCACCGCCGCGGCGTCTGCCGGCAGCGGCTTCGCGTCGGGCTTGTCGGCGATCATCGCGGGCAGGTCGAACACCTCGAACACCCGCTCGAAGCTGACCAGCGCGGTCATCACGTCCACCCGGACGTTGGCCAGCGCGGTCAGCGGACCGTACAACCGCCCGAGCAGCACGGTGAGCGCGACCAGCGTACCCACGGTCAACCGCCCGTCCACCGCCAGGTGTCCGCCGATCAGGTAGACCAGCGCGGTGGCCAGCGACGCGACCAGGGTCAGCGCGGTCGCGAACACCCGGTTCACCAGCGCGATCCGGATGCCGATGTCGCGAACTCGCGCGGCCCGCCCGGAGAACAGCGCGTCCTCCTCCTCGGGCCGGCCGAAGATCTTGGCGAGCATCGCGCCCGAGACGTTGAACCGCTCGGTCATCACCGTCGACATCTCGGCGTTGAGCTGCATCTGCTCACGCGTCATGGTCTGCAACCGGCGGCCGATCCACTTGGCCGGGAGCAGGAACAGCGGCAGCAGGATCAACGCGACCAGGGTGATCTGCCAGGCCAGGTAGAACATCGTGCCGGCCACCAGGACCAGACTGACCAGGTTGGACACGACCCCGGCGAGCGTCGAGGTGAACGCGCGCTGCGCGGAGAGCACGTCGTTGTTCAGCCGGGAGATCAGCGCGCCGGTCTGGGTCCGGGTGAAGAACGCGATCGGCTGGCGCTGGACGTGCGCGAACACCCGACTGCGCAGTTCGTAGATCGAGCCCTCGCCGATCCGCGCCGAATACCACCGCTCGGCAAGCCCGAACCCGGCCGCGAGCAGCGCGATGCCCGCCACCACCATGGCAAGCACGGTCACCAGATGGCCGTCGCCCTTGAGCACACCCTCGTCCACGATCCGCTGCGCGAGCAGCGGCGGCACGACGGTGAGCACCGCGCCGATCACCACCAGGATCAGATACGCGCCGATCTGCCGGGCGAACGGCCGCGCGAACTCGCCCACCCGGCGCACCGTGCCGGGGGCGAGCCGGCGCTCGACCACGGACGCGTCGCGCGTGTAGGACCGCAGGTTCATCCCCATCGGGCCGCCACCACTCATCAAGTCCCGCTCCTGTACATACGCATGCTCCAACGAAAATATCCTGAGTCAACCTCAGCACTTCGTTGTACAGGAACACCGCGATGGGCCCGCTTACTCCCGGGCCCACCACGGCCGACCGCCGGACCCCGGCGGCCCGATGTGACGCAGGTCCCATGTCCCGCCGGCCGGTCCGCCGGATCGGCCCTACTCGCCGAGGCCGGCCAGATCGCGCAGCCGGCGGGCCTGCGCGGCACGTTCGGCGGCGCGCTGTTCGTCGTACGTACGCCCGGCGGCGCCCGCGAGCAGCGCCTTCGTCTCGATCACCGCGTCGCGCGGCGCGGCCAGCAGGGCGGCCAGCAGGTCGCGCGCGGCGCCGTCGAGTTCCTCGCCCGGCACCGCGAGAGTGGCGAGCCCCATCGCCACGGCCTCCTGCGCGCCGACCCAGCGCCCGGTGACACAGATCTCCAGGGCCCGGGCGTAGCCGACCAGATCGACCAACGGCTTGGTGCCGGCCAGGTCCGGAACCAGGCCGAGCGCGGTCTCGCGCATCGAGAACCGCGCATCGTCCGCGCACACCCGCAGATCGCAGGCCAGCGCCAGCTGGAACCCGGCGCCCACGGCATGCCCCTGCACGGCGGCGACCGTGAGCAGATCCGGGCGCCGCCACCACGTGAACGCCTCCTGGAACGAGGCGATCGTGGCGTCGAGTTCGTCATCGCTCGCACCCGCGAGCGTGACGAGATCCGACTCCCCCGGGATGCCCCCGCCGCCCGGGAACATCCGCCGATCCAGACCCGCGGAGAACGAGGTGCCCTCCGCGCGCAACAGCACGGCCCGGACGTCACCGGGCAGTTCGCGGCCGACGGCGGCGAGCGCGCGCCAGAGCGCGGGAGTCTGCGCGTTGCGCCGATCGGGGTTGGTGAGGCTCACCACCGCGAACGAACCTTCGATCACGACCGAAAGGCCCTGCCGTGCGGCACGGTCGGCACCGCCGACCCCGCCGTCGTCACCGTTCTCGTGCTGTGTCTCGTACTGCGTGTCGTGCTGTGTACCGTCCGACTGCTTCGCCACCTCGGCCACGGTCCCTCCCGTGTTCGGGTCGCTTCCGGCAAACGACCACGCGCCCGACGTTACCGGTCGGTCACATGGTCGTTCGACGGACGGTGCGGTGGTGCCGATCCTCCGGAACCCGGCCTCAGGCCGAGGCCGACGCGGCGGTCTTGGCCTTGCCCCGCGTTGCCCCGCCCCTGCCGCGGAGGGTCACTCCGGACTCGCTGAGCATCCGGTGCACGAAACCGTAGGAACGGCCCGTCTCCTCCGCGAGGGCGCGGATGCTGGCACCGGAGTCGTACTTCTTCTTGAGGTCAGCCGCGAGCTGCTCGCGCGCGGCACCGGTCACCCGGCTGCCCTTCTTCAGAGTCTCGGCCACACGTGCCTCCTCATAGGAAGTGCGCTCTGGAATCCCATGATCACCCCTGGGACATGACAAGACCAGTGATTCCACCAGGCCCGATGGCTTGATCATCGCGGCGCGTGGCCTCATGCACACAAAGATCACCCGAGCGGAATCACGCCTTCCCGTGCCGAATGCTTGACCGAATCCTGTGTCCGCCGACAAAGGCGCTGGTCACCCATGAGATTCGCGACCTTGCTCTGAGTCGCCGGCAGTGCTCGTGACCGGCATCACGTGCAGACCGGAACGACGGCTTCCTCTTGTGAGGGTTTCGTGGCGAAAACCCGTCGGGGGGACGAAAGCGATCACCCCGCCGGGTTGCCGGCGACGGCGACCCGACGGGGTGTCGGTGGTTCGGGCGATTTCCCGGGCGCGAAGCCCGGGCCCTGTCCGGCGGATCCTGGCGATCAGGCGAGCGCGACCAGGTCGGCGTAGTCCTCGTTCCACAGGTCCTCGACGCCGTCCGGGAGCAGGATGATCCGCTCCGGCTGGAGCGCCTCCACCGCGCCCTCGTCGTGGGTGACGAGCACGACCGCGCCCTCGTAGGTGCGCAGCGCGTCCAACACCTCGGCGCGGCTGGCCGGGTCGAGGTTGTTGGTCGGCTCGTCCAGGAGCAGCACATTGGCCTTCGACACCACGAGGGTGGCCAGCGCGAGCCGGGTCTTCTCACCGCCCGAGAGCACCCCGGCCGGCTTGTCCACGTCGTCCCCGGAGAACAGGAACGACCCCAGCACCTTGCGTACTTCGACCAGGTCCAGATCCGGCGAAGACGACCGCATGTTCTCCAGGACCGTACGCTCCGGGTCCAGCGTCTCGTGTTCCTGTGCGTAGTAGCCCAGTTGCAGACCATGCCCCGGTTCGATCTTGCCGGTGTCCGGATCCTCGACGCCGCCCAGCAGCCGGAGCAGCGTGGTCTTGCCCGCGCCGTTCAGGCCCAGGATGACCACGCGCGAGCCCTTGTCGATGGCGAGGTCGACATCGGTGAAGATCTCAAGAGAGCCATAGGACTTGGACAACCCGGTCGCCATCAGCGGGGTCTTCCCGCACGGGGCCGGCTTCGGGAAGCGCAGCTTGGCCACCTTGTCCGACTTGCGCTCGCTCTCCAGGCCGGAGAGCAACTTCTCGGCGCGCCGGGCCATGTTCTGCGCGGCCACCGTCTTGGTCGCCTTGGCCCGCATCTTGTCGGCCTGCGAGAAGAGTTGGTCGGCCTTCTTCTCCGCGTTGGCCCGCTCGCGCTTGCGGCGCCGCTCGTCGGTCTCGCGCTGCAGCTTGTAGGCATTCCACCCGACGTTGTAGATGTCGATGGTGGTGCGGTTGGCGTCCAGGTAGAACACCTTGTTGACGCACGCCTCCATCAGGCCCACATCGTGACTGATCACGATGAAGCCGCCCTTGTAGGTCTTGAGGAAGTCGCGCAGCCAGCCGATCGAGTCGGCGTCGAGGTGGTTGGTCGGCTCGTCCAGGAGCAGCGTGTCGGCGTCCGAGAACAGGATCCGGGCCAGCTCGACCCGGCGCCGCTGACCACCGGAGAGGGTGTGCAGCTCCTGGCCCAGGATCCGGTCCGGCAACCCCAGGCTGGCCGCGATGGTGGCCGCCTCGGCCTCCGCCGCGTAGCCGCCCTTGGTCAGGAACTCGGTCTCCAGGCGCGAATACTTGCGCATCGCTTTCGCCGCGGTCTCGCCGCTGGCGCTGGCCATCAGGCCCTCCGCCTCGCGCATCCCGGACAGCGCGACATCCAGGCCGCGCGCGGACAGGATGCGGTCCCGGGCGAGCACGTCCAAGTCGCCGGTGCGCGGGTCCTGCGGCAGGTAGCCGACCTCGCCGGTGCGGGTGATGGTGCCGGCCGCGGGTTGGGTCTCCCCGGCCAGCGTCTTGGTCAGCGTGGTCTTGCCGGCGCCGTTGCGGCCGACCAGGCCGATCCGGTCGCCGGCCGCGACTCGGAAGGAAGCCGGCTCGAGCAGGATGCGGGCGCCGGCGCGTAGTTCGACGTTGGTTGCGTTGATCATGAAGGACTGGACTCCCGGTCGGGGACTGACGAAGACGGACGGTCGCGGGGCTCGCGGGGAAGCCGCACCGCTCTAGGGCCGCTCGCGGGGATATCCAGAGAAACCGACCATGCCCACGAGTCTACGGGAGCCCTCGCCCCGACTTTCCGGGCGTCTCCGCGCACGGCGACGGCGCAGACCAGATAAAACCTGATAAGGGATATCCGTCACCCCGACATCCCCGTCCCCCGACCCCGCAGGTGGTGCGCGATGCAGTTCAACGACGACGCGGATCTGGACACGTCACAGATCGAGGACGCCCGCGGCTCGGGCGGCGGCTCGGGCCTACCGGGAGGCATGGCGATGGGCGGCGGGGCGGTGGGCCTGATCGTCGTGGTCCTCGGCCTGATCTTCGGCCTCAGCCCCAACCATCTCGGCCTGAGCAGCGGCGGCGGAGGCAAGTCGGCCCCGGCGGACAACCGCGCACTCTCGGACTCGTGCCGCAAGGGCACCGATGCCAACGCGCGCGACGACTGCCGGATCGTCGGAGTGGTCAACAGCGTGCAGGCGTATTGGGCGAGCGAGTACAAGCGGCAGAACAAGACCTACAAGCCGGCGCCGACCAAGTTCTTCACGGGCAGCACCTCGACCGCGTGCGGCGGCGCGACCTCGGCGGTGGGCCCCTTCTACTGCCCCGGCGACCGCAAGGTCTACATCGACCTGGGCTTCTTCAACGAGCTGCGCACCAAGTTCGGCGCCAAGGGCGGCCCGTTCGCCGAGGCGTACGTACTGGCCCACGAATACGGCCACCACATCCAGGACCTGACCGGCCAGATGGCGAAGATCGGCAACGACCGCCAGGGCCCGCAGAGCGGCTCCGTCCGCCTCGAACTCCAAGCCGACTGCTACGCCGGCGTCTGGGCCCAACACGCCACGACCACCCCGATGCCCAACGGCCAACCACTGATCGCAAAGCTGACCGACCAGGACATCGCCGACGGCCTGGACGCCGCAGCTGCGGTCGGCGACGACCGCATCCAAAAGGAATTCCAGGGCCGAGTAAACCCGGAAAGCTGGACCCACGGCTCAGCCGCCCAACGCCAACAGTGGTTCCGCCAGGGCTACACCACCGGCGACATGACCAAATGCGACACCTTCACGGCCCGCATCTAACGGCCGACCGACCCCAGGCCGATCGGCGTTTGAGGCCATGGCAGCCGAGCCAACTCCCAACGCCGGCCAAATTTCCAGCCTGGCCGGCGTTTGAGGCCAAATCCAGCCTGGCCGGCGTTTGAGGCCAAGTAGCCCGGCCGGCGCTTGAGGCCAAATCCAGCCTGGCCGGCGTTTGAGGCCAAGTAGCCCGGCCGGCGCTTGAGGCCAAATCCAGCCTGGCCGGCGCTTGAGGCCAAGTAGCCCGGCCGGCGCTTGAGGCCGCCTAGGCCGCAGGCCAGGCAAATCCAGCCCGGCTGAGCGCGCTTGAGGCCGCCTAGGCCGCAGGCCAGGCAAATCCAGCCCGGCCGGCGTTTGAGGCCAACCAACCAACCGCAGCCAACTACACCAGGCGAAAGCCAAATTCACGCCACGGTCTTCACATCGCACCAGACCACCTTGCCGTCCGGCACCGGATAACTCCCCCACTCCTCCGCCATCGCATCGACCAGCAACAACCCCCGCCCATGCTCGGCCAACAAATCCAACCCGCCCCCGGGCAAGGGAAGCGCCCCGTCGTTGTCCACCACCGCGAGCCGAATCGACGTTTCCCGGCGCAACACCGCGACGGCGACGGTCCGCCCCCGCTCCGAGTGCTGGACCGCGTTCGTCACCAGCTCCGACAGCAACAATTCCAGGGTGTCCACCGGCGCCCTCGGCACCCGCTCCGCCAAGACCCGACGCAGCGCGTGCCGAGCCCGCGGCACCGCCTCCACCGTGGCCGGCAGACGCAGTGACAGCAGCAGCGGGCCGGCCGGGGACTCCTCGGATCGCGGCGATGATGCGATTTCGCCCACGTCTCCCCCTGTCTCCCCTGTTGGCGCAGATGTCGGCGCAGATGAGGCGGCCGGAGGCAATCGGCGACCTTTGTCCAAACTAGCCGTCGTTGTCTCCGCTGTTGGTGAGATCGACTTCTTTCCCCCTGGTGAAACATGGCGCGGGCCGGCGCTGGACGCGCGAACGGCGCTCGATGGGCGCACGCCCCCCTCGAATGCGCCGTCGGGCGCCCGGGACACGGTTCCCGCCCGGTACGACGAGGTAGCGATCCCCGACGACAACCGCTCCGCAGCACGGCTCGGAGCCGCCACGTGACCCGCGCCGCACGGCTCGGACCCGGGTTCGGGGAACCAACCGATCCGCCGCTTCGTCCCGAAAGCAGACGGCAACGTCCCGGGACCCCCGGTGCCGGCTCGCCACCCGCCGTTCCGGCCGGCGTACTAACGTCGGGGTTACCGACCGCGTCACGGAGGACCTGCATGCAGCCCCGGCTCCAGGCCACTCTGGCCGATTTTGTACCGGCCCTGCGCTTCGTCGCGCCCGAACTCGTCGCCGACTACCTCGAACACGACGATCTGCCCGCGGCATGGTGGATGAGCGTCCCCGTGGTGCGTGCCGCCGACACCTTCGGCCGGGACGAACTGCCCGGGCGGCTCGCCGATCTCGCCTACACCGAACTTCGGCACCTGCGTCTGGGCGATCTGCTGCCCGGGGCCTGGTTGGCCCGCAACGGCTTCCGGCTGTCCCAGTGGCCCGACGGCGCGCGGACGAACGTGATGGTGCGCACGCCGGACTGGGCGGACCTGCTGACCACCACCGTGCGTGAGGTCGGCGACTGGACCCAGATCGGTACCTCCACGGTCCGCCCGCTGGTGGCCCGCCTGTTCGAGGAGGTCCTCGGCCTGCTCCCCCAGGACGACGAAGCCGTCGACATCGACGACGTGTTCGCCGTCCCGGACACCGCGGCGAGCCAACCCACCGCGGCGCCGGAACCCGCACCGGAGCCGGAGCCCGAGCCGGAACCCGAGCCCGAAGCCGAACCGATCGCGGCCACCCCGACCGTAATCCCGCCTCCGCCCCCGCCGGCCGACGGCGACTGGGACACCCCGGACGACTGGGGCGACCTGGACGAGGACGGGCTGTACCCGGTCCAGCTGCCCGAGCCGCTGACCGCCGAACTGGGCACCGTGGTGCGCTGGTTGGCCATCCAGGCGCCGGACGTACCGCTGATGGCGCAGCTCGCCCAGGTCACCCTGGAGACCGCCGCGGTGGTCGGCCTGGAGGATGCCTCGGACGAGGTACGGGCGGCGCTGACCGCGCTGCTCACCCAGGTGCCGGCCGGCCTGCGCGCATCCCTGACCCTGCCGCCCGCGCCGATCGCCGCCGAGCCGGAGGACGACGCGGCCGACGAGGCGGGCCGGGACGCGTACGGCGAGGTCCCGCCGACCACCAGCGCCGGCGTCCCCGCGGTGCAGCCGGCCGCGCCCGCCCCCGAGCCCGTCATCGAGCCGGAGCCCGAACCCCGATCCGCCGCCAAACGCGCACCGAAGATCCGCACCGAGGACACCTCCGAGGACCGCACCCCCCACCCGGTCGCCGCCGCCGAGCCCGCGACCGCCGGCGCAACCCCCGGCGGCCTCGACGCGTTCGGCGAGACGCCCCCGGTGACCGTCGCCGACCTCCCGATCCGCGCCCTGCGCGACCGCGGGCAGGCCGACCCGTCCGCCGCGGAGCCCGTGGCCGAAGCCGCCGGCGAGGCATCGGCCGGCGCCGAGTCGAACGTGCCCCGCACCCCCGAGGGCCTACGCATCCCGCCCCGCCCCAGCCACCCGCCGCGCAGCGCCCCCGCGCCCACGCCCGCCGGCCCCGCCGCGGAGGTACCGTCCGTACCTGCTCCGCCGGACCCCTCGGCCGTACCGCACACCAACCGCGGTACGAAGACGACCGCCGCCGACCCCGAGGCCACCGTCGAGATGGTGCCCGGTTCGTTGCCCGCCGTCGCCGAGGACGTCACGATGCTCGTCGACCGGCCGCAGCCGCGCGCCGGCGAACCCGGCGGCGGCGACCTGGTGTTGGTCCTGGCGTCCTGGTTCCTGGCCGGCGAACCGCGCCGCCGGGTCCTTGCCCGAGACCGCCTGTTCACCGATACCCCGCGCGAACTGGAGTCGCTGGCCGCCGAGTTCGGCACCTCGCCGGCCGAGGTCAAGATCCTGGAGCGGGATCTGCGGCGCAATCTCGACGAACGCATCGCCCGCTCCGAGGGCGCGCCGGTCCGGGTCCACCTGAGCTTCGTCCGGGACCGACTCGGAGTCTTGACCACGGTGTCCGAACTGCGCGCGCTGCACCCCAAGCACACCGAGACCGTGCCCGGCCTGGAGGTCCAGGTCTGGCAGGTACTGCGCGGCCTGCTCGGCCTGCACACGTCCGTGGACGGCTGGCTCTCCGCCGCCCCGCTCGGCGAACTCTCCGACCGCACCCAGAGCACCCTCGACGCGGCCTGCGCCCGCGGCCCGGTCCCCCTGGCCGCGCTGGAGCGAGACTTGACCGCGATGGGCATCCGCAAGCCCCTGCAAACCACCTGGATCGCCCGCCTGGAGGGCTTCCAGGTGGAAAACGGCCAGGTACTCTCCCGCTCCGCCGACACCCTCGAGCGCCCGGCCCAAAAGCAACAACAGCAGCAACAACAACCACCAGCGACTGCTGCGGCCGCTGCCGCCCCGATCGGCGACCCGTCCTGGACCGCCGGCTGCTTCCGCGAGGACACCGGCGCCTGGGCATTCCGAGTAGACGTATCAACCGCGATGCTCGAAGGCGAGCCGGTCAAACTCCCCGCCGCCTTCGCCCAGTCCCTCGGCGTCACCCCGGGCGGCCAGGTCCGCCTCCACCACGGCCACGGCCCGGCCGCGCTGCGCTGGTCGGACACGCCCTACCTGGTGTCCCTGCGCGCCATCCTGGCCGGCCTGTCCGCCCACGAGGGCGACATGGTCTTCATCTCCTCGATCCACCAGGGCCGCCTGGAAGCCCGCCTGGTCCGCGGCGACGCCACGGTCCGCCTCCCCCGCTGGGCAAGGGCCCTACGCCACACCGGCGTAGACCCGGTCCCGGAACAGGTCAACCTGCCCGAACTCCTGGGCACCCGAATCGGCCTCGACCCCGGCATAGACCTCAAAGCCGTCCTGCACCGCCTACAACAACGCGGCGACACAGACGTCCTGGAACTCCTCGGCGTAACCCAACCCCGCCCATAGACCCGGCCCGGCAAATCACCCAACCCAGCCCCGCCGGCACCTGAGGCAACCCCACCCAACCAACACCAAACGCCGGCCGAGCCCTCAGGCCGGCCGGCGTTTGAGTCCACATCAGCCCGGCCAACCACCAGCCGCAGCCCAACTCAGCCTAGCCGGCAATCCCTCCAGCCCGGCCGGAACCGCAGCCAACCCAACCCGGGCGGCAAACCATCCAGCCCGGCCGGAACCGCAGCCAACCCAACCCGGGCGGCAAACCATCCAGCCCGGCCGGCGTCTGAGGCCACTCAGCCCGGCCGGCGCTTGAGGCCACCTAGCCAGGCCGGCGCTTGAGGCCAAACCAGCCCCGCCGGCGCTTGAGGCGACCAGCCCGGCCGGCGCTTGAGGCCGGCCAAACCAGCCCGGCCGGCGTCTGAGGCCAAACCAGCCCGGCCGGCGTCTGAGGCCGCCTAGGCCGCAGGCCAGGCAAACCCAGCCCAGCCAAGCGCGGCCCAGGAGCCGCTACAGGTTGAACCCCAGCGCCCGCAACTGCTCACGCCCGTCGTCGGTGATCTTGTCCGGCCCCCACGGCGGCATCCAGACCCAGTTGATCCGCATGTCCGCGACGATGCCTTCCGTCGCCGTCCGCGTCTGGTCCTCGATCACGTCCGTCAACGGACACGCCGCGCTCGTCAGCGTCATGTCGATCGTGGCGATGTTCGCGTCGTCGACATGCACGCCGTACACCAGGCCCAAGTCCACGACGTTGATCCCGAGTTCCGGGTCGACGACGTCGTACATCGCCTCGGTGACGTCCTCGGGCGTGGCCTGCGCCGCCTTGGCCTGAGTCTCGGTCATTTCTGCCCTTCCGTCGTCTGCAGCGCCTGCGCCGTCGCGTCCTTGAAGGCCATCCAGCCCAGCAGTGCGCACTTCACCCGCGCCGGATACTTGCTGACGCCGACGAACGCCACCGCGTCCTCCAGCACGTCCTCGTCCGGCTCACCCTGCCCCTTGGACTGCATCAGCGCCAGGAACTCGTCGCCCGCGTGCAACGCGTCCTCGATGGTGTGCCCGATCACCAGATCGGTCATCACCGAGGCACTCGCCTGGCTGATCGAACAGCCCTGGCCCTCGTAGCTGACGTCGAGCACCTTCACGCCGTCCGAGTCCAGCTTCACCCGCAGCGTGACCTCGTCCCCGCAGGTCGGGTTGACGTGGTGGACCTGGGTGTCGAACGGGTCGCGCAGTCCCTTGTTATGCGGGTGTCGGTAGTGGTCCAGGATGATCTCCTGGTACATCCCGTCAAGCTTCATCGATTCGCCTCCCACCCCTGTTCAGCCGAAGAACCGACGAACATGTTCCAGCCCCGCCACGAGCGCGTCGACCTCACCCGGCGTGGAGTAGAGGTAGAACGAGGCCCGCGTGGTGGCCGGCACGCCGTAGCGCAGGCACACCGGCCGGGCGCAGTGGTGCCCGACCCGTACCGCGATGCCCTGCTCGTCGAGCACCTGGCCCACGTCGTGCGGGTGGATGTCGCCGAAGGTGAAGGAGATCGCCGCCCCGCGCGCCACATTGTTGGCCGGGCCGATGATCTTCAGCCCCTCGACGCCCGCCAAGGCGTCGATCGCGTAACCGGTGAGCGCGTGCTCGTGCGCGGCGACCCGATCCATCCCGATCGCCGACAGGTAGTCGATCGCCGCACCAAGCCCGACCGCCTCCGCGATCGGCGGCGTGCCGGCCTCGAACTTGTGCGGCGCGGGCGCGTACGTGGACGCGCTCATCGTCACGGTCTCGATCATCTCGCCGCCGCCCAGGAACGGCGGCAGCTCCTCCAGCAGACCCAGCCGGCCCCACAACACGCCGATCCCGGTCGGCCCGCACATCTTGTGGCCGGTGAACGCGACGAAGTCGGCGCCGAGGGCCTGGACGTCGAGCACCGTGTGCGGCGCGGCCTGCGACGCGTCGACCACGACCAGCGCGCCGACGTCGTGCGCGCGGCGCACGATCGGCTCCAGGTCGTTGACCGTGCCGAGGATGTTCGAGGTGTGCACGACCGAGACGACCTTGGTCTCCTCGGTGATCACCTGCTCGATATTCGACAGGTCGAGCCGGCCGTCGTCGGTGAGCCCGAACCACTTGAGCTGGGTACCGGTGCGCTGCGCGAGCAGCTGCCACGGGACGATGTTCGAGTGGTGCTCCATCTCGGTGATCACCACGTCGGCGCCCACCCCGACCTTGAACGGCTCGTCCGCCCAGGTCAGCATGTTCGCCACGAGGTTGATCGCCTCGGAGGAGTTCTTGGTGAAGATCACCTCGTCCCGGCTGGGCGCGTTGATGAACGTCGCGACCTTGTCCCGGGCGCCTTCGTACAGCGCGGTGGCCTCTTCGGCCAGCACGTGCACGCCGCGGTGCACGTTCGCGTTGCTGTTCGCGTAGTAGTGCGTCATGGCATCGATCACCTGACGCGGGGTCTGCGACGTCGCCGCGTTGTCCAGGTACACAAGCGGTCGCTCGTCGTGCAGGAGCCGTTCGAGAATCGGGAAATCCTTGCGGATCGTGTCCGTGTCGAGCAGCCCCGGCAGGTGCAGTGTCATGCAGACTCCCCCTTGCCGGTGTACGCCTCGTAGCCTTCGTCCTCGAGCTTGTCCGCGAGTTCGGCGCCGCCGGACTCGACGATCCGACCGCCCGCGAAGACGTGCACGTGGTCGGGCTTGATGTAGCGCAGGATGCGCGTGTAGTGGGTGATCAGCAGCGTGCCGATCTGCCCGGACGCGTGTACCCGGTTGACGCCCTCGGAGACCACGCGCAGCGCGTCGACGTCCAGGCCGGAGTCGGTCTCGTCGAGGATCGCGATCTTCGGCCGGAGCAGCTCGAGCTGAAGGATCTCGTGCCGCTTCTTCTCACCGCCGGAGAAGCCCTCGTTGACGTTGCGCTCGGCGAAGGCGGGGTCCATCTGGAGGCGCTCCATGGCCTCCTTGACCTCCTTGATCCACAGCCGCAGCTTGGGCGCCTCGCCGCGGGTGGCGGTGGCGGCGGTGCGCAGGAAGTTGGACACCGAGACGCCGGCCACCTCGACCGGGTACTGCATGGCCAGGAACAGGCCGGCGCGGGCCCGCTCGTCGACGCTCATGGACAGTACGTCCGCGCCGTCGAGCAGCACACTGCCGCCGGTGACCTGGTACTTCGGGTGACCCGCGACCGAGTAGGCGAGCGTGGACTTGCCGGAGCCGTTGGGGCCCATGATGGCGTGGGTCTCGCCCTGCTTCACGGTCAGGTCGACGCCGCGCAGGATCTCGCGCGGACCGTTCTCGGCGTCCACACTGACGTGCAGGTCGCGGATCTCAAGCGTTGCCATAACGGACTCAGGACTCCTGGTTCACTTCGACGAAGACGGCGCCGCCGTCGATCTTCACGGGGTATACGGGGACCGGCAGGTTGGCCGGGGGGCCCGAGGGGCGGCCGGTACGCAGATCGAAGCGCGAACCGTGCAGCCAGCACTCGATCGCGCAGTCGTCGACCTCGCCCTCGGAGAGCGAGACGTTGGCGTGCGAGCACACGTCGTTGATCGCGTATACGTCGCCCTCGGTACGCACGAGGGTCACCGGCACGTCGTCGAGCACCACGCGCAGCGGGATGTCCTCGCGCAGGTCGCTCTCCGCACAGGCCTTGAGGTAGCTCATCGGGCGCCGCCTTCGAGGCGGGCCTCGATCTGCGTCATCAGGCGTTCCTGCAGCTCGGCGATGCCGACCCGGGCGATCACCTCGGCGAAGAAGCCGCGCACCACCAGGCGGCGGGCCTCGTCGGCGGGGATGCCGCGGGACTGGAGGTAGAAGAGCTGCTCGTCGTCGAAGCGCCCGGTGGCACTGGCGTGCCCGGCGCCGGCGATCTCGCCGGTCTCGATCTCCAGGTTGGGCACCGAGTCGGCGCGCGCGCCGTCGGTGAGCACCAGGTTGCGGTTGAGCTCGTAGGTGTCGGTGCCCTCGGCGGCGGCCCGGATGAGCACGTCGCCGATCCACACGGTGTGCGCGTCCGCGCCCTGCAGCGCGCCCTTGTAGGTGACCAGGCTGCGGCACTGCGGCACGTCGTGGTCGATGAACAGCCGGTGTTCGAGGTGCTGGCCGGCGTCGGCGAAGTAGACGCCGTAGAGCTCGGCGTCACCGCCCGGGGCGTCGTAGACCACGCGCGGGAACAACCGGACCAGGTCGCCGCCCAGGGTGACGACCACGGAGGTGAAGGACGCGTCCCGGCCCACCCGGGCCAGGTGTCCGCCCACGTGCACCGAGTCGGCGTCCCAGTCCTGGATCGAGACGACCTTGAGCTTCGCGCCGTCGCCGACGATGAACTCGACGTTTTGCGCATAGACGGCCGAGCCGCTGTGGTCGAGCACGACGGTCGCCTCGGCGAACCGCTCGACCTCGATCGCGATGTGCCCGAACGCGGTGCCACCGGCGCCGCGCAGGTCGATCACGACCGGTTCGGCGAGCTGGGTGTCCTTGCCGACCACGACGAGCGTGGCCTTCTCGAACGAGCTGTACGCCTGGGCCGCGACCCGGTCGACGGGCGCGCCGGCCCGGCCGATCCGCGCGTCGGTACGGTCCACCGTCTCGACGGTGACGCCCTCGGGCGCGGTCACCGAGACGGTGACCTCGCCGCGGTCGCCGCTCGCGGCGGTGCCGTCGTGCAGGCCGCGAAGGCGGGCCAGCGGGGTGAACCGCCAGTCCTCCTCGCGACCGGTGGGCACCGCGAAGTCGGCCACGTCGTAGGACGCGGCCGCGACCTGACGGGCGTCCGCGGGCTGGGCGACCGAGCGGCCGGTGCCGGGGCCGGCGAGCACGTTCTCGGCCCCGGCCTCGCGCACGGCGATCGATCCGGCGGTGGTGCTACCGGGAGTGTTGGTGTTCGCAGCCATGGACTAGCCCACAGCCCCTTCCATCTGAAGCTCGATCAGGCGGTTCAATTCGAGGGCGTATTCCATGGGGAGTTCGCGCGCGATGGGCTCGACGAACCCGCGCACGATCATCGCCATGGCCTCGTCCTCGGTCAGGCCACGACTCATGAGGTAGAACAGCTGGTCGGCGGAGATCTTCGAGACGGTCGCCTCGTGCCCCATCGACACGTCGTCCTCGCGGACGTCGACATACGGGTAGGTGTCCGAGCGGCTGATCGTGTCCACGAGCAGCGCGTCGCACTTGACCGACGAGGTCGAGCCGTGCGCGCCCTCCTCGATCTGCACCAGACCGCGGTAGGAGGTGCGGCCACCGCCGCGCGCCACCGACTTGGACACGATGTTGGACGACGTGTTCGGGGCGCAGTGCACCATCTTCGAACCGGCGTCCTGGTGCTGGCCCTCGCCCGCGAAGGCGATCGACAACGTCTCGCCCTTGGCGTGCTCGCCGAGCAGCCACACGGCCGGGTACTTCATGGTGACCTTGGAACCGATGTTGCCGTCGATCCACTCCATCGTGGCGCCCTCGTGGGCCACCGCGCGCTTGGTCACCAGGTTGTAGACGTTGTTCGACCAGTTCTGGATGGTCGTGTAACGCACCCGGGCGTTCTTCTTGACGATGATCTCGACCACGGCCGAGTGCAGCGAGTCCGACTTGTAGATCGGCGCCGTGCAGCCCTCGACGTAGTGCACGTGGGAGCCCTCGTCGGCGATGATCAGCGTGCGCTCGAACTGGCCCATGTTTTCCGTGTTGATCCGGAAGTAGGCCTGGAGCGGGATCTCCACGTGCACGCCCGGCGGGACGTAGATGAACGAACCGCCCGACCACACCGCGGTGTTCAGCGCGGAGAACTTGTTGTCGCCGGTCGGGATGACCGAGCCGAAGTATTCCTTGAACAGCTCCGGGTGCTCACGCAGGCCGGTGTCGGTGTCCAGGAAGATGACGCCCTGCTCCTCCAGGTCCTCGCGGATCTGGTGGTAGACGACCTCGGACTCGTACTGCGCGGCGACGCCGGCGACCAGGCGCTGCTTCTCCGCCTCCGGGATGCCGAGCCGGTCGTAGGTGTTCTTGATGTCCTCGGGCAGGTCCTCCCACGAGGCGGCCTGCTTCTCGGTCGAGCGCACGAAGTACTTGATGTTGTCGAAGTCGATCCCGGAGAGGTCGGAGCCCCACGTCGGCATCGGCTTCTTCGAGAAGAGCCGAAGGCCCTTCATGCGCTGCTTCAACATCCACTCGGGCTCGGACTTCTTCGCCGAGATGTCCGCGACGACCTCTTCGGAGATGCCCCGGCGCGCGGAGGCGCCGGCGGTGTCCGAGTCGGCCCAGCCGTACTCGTAGGTGCCCAGGCCCTCGAGCTCGGGGCGAGCGTCGGTGGTCATGAAGTAGTCCTCCCGGAAGCCGGGGTGGCGTCGGTCGATTCCCGCGAACGGGAAGGGCCCCGGCGCGGCGGATTCATATCGGTGTTCTGCGGCCCGGGCGAACCGGTCCTGCGGCCGGTCGTCGAACCGGCCGATTCAGCCTGTACAGCAGGAACGTGCGTGGTGCAGACGCCGTCGCCGTGGGCGATGGTCGCCAGCCGTTGCACGTGCGTACCGAGAAGGCGCGCGAACACCTCGGCCTCGGCCTCGCAGAGCTGTGGAAACCGCTCGGCGACGTGTGCCACCGGACAGTGGTGCTGGCAGAGCTGCTCTCCGCCGGGTGCGGGCCGCGCACTCGCGGCATACCCGTCGGCGGACAGCGCCTCGGCCAGCGCTCGGGCCCGCTCCCCGGGGGGCGCGGACTCGACCGAGGGACGATACCTCTCCTCGCGGGCGGCAAGCCGCTCGCGGGCGAATTTCGCCACCGCCTCGGTGCCGAGCTGCTCGGCCACGAAGCGCAACGCCTCGGCCGCCAGCTCGTCGTATTCCTGATGGAAGCCGGAGCGGCCGACGTCGGTCAGCGCGAACACCTTGGCCGGGCGACCCCGACCTCGGCGCCCGTAGACGCGCTGCTCGGTGGCCTCGACGACACCCTCGGCGACCAGTGCGTCCAGGTGGCGACGCACCCCCGCCGGGGTCAGCTCCAGGCGCTCGGCCAGGTCCGCCGCGGTGGACGGGCCGTGGTCGACAATGGAGCGGGTGACCCGGTGCCGGGTGCCCTCGTGACCGTCGTGCTCGGGCGTGCCGACACCCGCGACGGTCGCCCGCCTCGGTGCCTCTTCGCTCGTCCGGCTGTATTCCACAACACCATTGTTGCGTTAATCGGCCCCCAGGCCAAACGGCATCCACGTGGAGTCCATCACTTAGGTGTACCTAACATCACACTTTCGTGAGCAAGCCCGGTCGACCCGCGCCGATGCCTGACGCTCCATCAGATCCATCGATCTCGACGACCCCGACACGAGGGGTGCCCGGAGCTTTCTAGACTGACTCGTCATGGACTCCTCGCCGCCGGCAGTCGCGCTCACCGGCCTGGTCAAGCGCTACGGCGACAAGACCGCCGTGGACGCACTCACCCTCACCGTCGACCGCGGCACGGTGACCGCCGTACTCGGCCCCAACGGCGCGGGCAAGACCAGCACGATCGAGATCTGCGAGGGCTACCGGCGCGCCGACGCGGGCGAGGCACGCGTGCTCGGCCTGGACCCGGTCCGCGACGCGGCGGCGCTGCGCCCGCGGATCGGGGTGATGTTGCAGTCGGGCGGCGTGTACTCGGGCGCCCGCGCCGAGGAGATGTTGCGCCACGTCGCCAAGCTGCACGCGGACCCCCTGGACGTATCGATGCTGATCGACCGGCTCGGCCTGGGCTCGTGCGGCCGGACCACCTACCGCCGCCTGTCCGGCGGCCAACAGCAGCGCCTGGCCCTCGCGCTGGCCGTGGTCGGCCGGCCCGAACTGGTCTTCCTGGACGAGCCCACCGCCGGCCTCGACCCGCACGCCCGGCATGCGACCTGGGACCTGGTCCGCGAGCTGCGCGCCGACGGGGTGACCGTGGTACTCACCACACACCTGATGGACGAGGCGGAGAAGCTCGCCGACGAGGTGGCCATCGTGGACCGGGGCCGGGTGATCGCGTCCGGCTCGCCGGAGGCGCTGTGCCACGACGGCGCGGAGAACTCGCTGCGCTTCGCCGGACCGGCGGGCCTGGACCTGGGCTCGCTGCTGAACGCCCTGCCCGAAGGTGCCAAGGCGTTCGAGGTATCCCGCGGCGCGTACCGGATCGAGGGCGACATCGACCCCCAACTGCTGGCCACGGTCACCTCGTGGTGCGCGCAGCACGGGGTGATGCCGGAGCGGCTGACCGTGGAACGGCGCAGCCTGGAGGACGTGTTCATGGAGCTGACCGGACGGGAGCTACGCAGTTGAGCACGCTGGCGAACGAGCAACCGCGGGGGAACGAGCAGCCGCGGGGTACGTTCACGCCCGCGCCCGGGGCGGCGCCGCTGCCTCGGATGATCGCGGCGCAGACCGCCCTGGAAACCCGGATGTTGCTGCGCAACGGCGAGCAGTTGCTGCTGACGGTGATCATCCCGACGCTGCTTCTGGTGGTGTTCAGCTCGGCGGACATCGTGGACACCGGCGGCGGCAAGCGGGTGGACTTCCTGGCGCCGGGGCTGCTGGCCCTCGCGGTGTTGTCCACGGCGTTCACCGGGCAGGCGATCGCGACCGGGTTCGAACGCCGCTACGGCGTACTCAAACTGCTCGGCTCGACGCCGCTGCCCCGGTGGGGGCTGATGGTGGCCAAGACGGCGTGTGTGCTCGTGGTCGAGATCATGCAGGTGGCGCTGCTCGCGGTGATCGCGTTGTCCCTCGGTTGGTCGCCGCACGGGAACCCCGTGTGGGTGATCCTGCTCCTGGTGCTCGGCACGGCCGCGTTCTCCGGGCTCGGCCTGCTGATGGCCGGCACGCTGCGCGCCGAGGCCACGCTGGCGGGCGCGAACCTGGTGTTCGTCCTGCTGCTGCTCGGCGGCGGGGTGATCGTGCCGCTGGACAAGTTCCCCTCCGGGGTCGAGCACGCCCTGGCGCTGCTGCCGATCTCGGCGCTGTCCGACGGGCTGCGCGACGTGCTCCGGGGCGGATCGGGGCTGCCGCTCGGCGACTTGGCGATTCTGGCGGTCTGGGCGGTTTTGGGTCTGGGCGCGGCGGCGCGCTTCTTCCGCTGGGAGTGACGCCCGGGGTGACGGCCGGGGTGACGCCCGGAGTGACGGCCGGGGTGACGCGGGGTCAGCGACCCTGGTGCGCTTGTGAATTCATTCACGACGTACGATGTCGCGCATGAGCTTGCCGGCCTTCCTCCCGTCCGCCCGCCGTGTGTTCCTGATGAACCTGGTGGCGCAGATCGGCATCGTCGTCACGGGCGGTCTCGTCCGACTCACCGACTCGGGCCTGGGTTGCGACACCTGGCCCAGGTGCGACAGCAACACCAGCGACTGGACACCGCATCAGGCGGTCAGCCACCACGCCTACATCGAGTTCGGCAACCGGATGTTGACCTACGTGGTCGGCGCGATCGCGGTGGCCTGCGTGCTCGTCGCGTACCGCATGCTCCCGCGCCGCAAGGACATCACCACGCTGGCCTGGATCCAGATCGGCACGGTGGCCGGCCAGGCGCTCCTGGGCGGCATCACCGTACTGACCGACCTGCACCCGATGGCGGTGGCCAGCCACCTGCTGCTTTCCATGCTGCTGATCGGCTCGGCGGTGGCGCTGTACGAACGCTCCGGCGAGGGCGACGCGCCGGCCCGGCTCCTGGTCCGCCCGGAGATCCGCTGGTTCGGCTACGCCACCGTGGCCGTCGCCGGCGCGCTGATCGCGGCCGGCACCGTGGTCACCGGGTCGGGGCCGCACGCGGGCGACCTCAAGGCCAAGCGCTTCGACGTCAACATCGACCAGATGGCCTGGCTGCACGCCGACCTGGCCTTCCTGCTCCTCGGCGCGGCCGTCGCACTGGCCCTGGCGCTGCGCGTCACCGACGCCCCTCTGGTCGCCCAGCATCGGGTCTGGTGGTTGCTCGGCGTACTGATCCCGCAGGGTCTGATCGGCTACATCCAATACTTCAACGGCCTCCCCGAGTGGATGGTCCTCACCCACATGTGCGGCGCCGCCCTCACCGTGGTCACCGCCACCCGGGTGTTGTTCGCCCTGCGCGTGCGCGAGGACCAGGCGCAGGAGGTCGCCACCGAGGCGCGGCTCGAGACCCGCGAACCGGTGGCGACCAGCTACTGAGCGCCGCCCCGCCGGGTCAGCGGCTCGGCACCGCCAGGAGCAGCGCGAAGCGATTCTGCGGGTCGGTCCACCAGGTACGCACCGTGAAGCCCGCGGCGGCCAGTTCGGCGACCAGGGACTCGCGGCGGAACTTGGTGGAGATCTCGGTCCGCAGGAGTTCCCCCTCGGTGAAGTCGACGGAGAGGTCCAGGGTCGGGATCTTGACCGTCTGATCGACGCGCGAGCGCAGATGCATCTCGATACGTTCGGCCTCGGCGTTCCACAGCGCGACGTGGTCGTAGGCGTCGGGGTCGAAGTCGGCGTCGAGCTCGCGGTTGAGCACGTACAGCACGTTCTTGTTGAAGGCGGCGGTGATGCCTTGGCTGTCGTCATACGCCGCGACCAGCACATCCGGGTCCTTGACCAGGTCGACGCCGAGCAACAGGGTGTCGTCGGCGCTCAACGCGCGGCGCAGAATGCCGTAGAAGTCGGCGCGCTGAGCCGGGTCGAGATTGCCGAGGGTGCTGCCCAGGAAGCCGAGCGTACGCGGACCCGGCTCGTCGGCCAGGGCCAGATCGTGTTCGAAGTCGGTGACGGTGGCCGCGACCCGCAGACCCGGATAGTCGCGACACAGCGCCTCGCCGGCCTGGATCAGCGCCGAGTCGCTGACGTCCAGCGGCACATAACGCTCCAACGTGCCGGCGGCGGTGAGCGCGTCCAGGAGCAGCCGGGTCTTCCGCGACGAGCCCGAGCCCAGTTCGATCAGCGAGTGGGCCCGGGTGGCGGCGGCGATCTCGGGGGCACGCCGGGTGAGGATCTCCTGTTCGGCGCGGGTCGGGTAGTACTCGGGCAGCCGGGTGATCTGCTCGAACAACTCGCTCCCGCGCGCGTCGTAGAACCACTTGGGCGGGAGCGATTTGGTCGGTGCGGTCAGTCCGGCGAGTACGTCGGCACGCAGCGTGGTGTCGAAGTAGTCGGCCGGCAGGCGGTGTTCGAGGGTGAAGCGGCCGTTCGCGCTGCCGTTGTTCGTGCTGCCGTTGTTCGAAACGTGGCTGTTCATGGTGCGCCGTTCCTGTGGGGCGGATGACGGACGTGCGACGGACGGACGTGCGGCCGACGGACGTTCGGCAGCCGTGCGTACGGGACGGATCGCGGCGATTCGCACGCCGTCGCGGGTGGCGATCAGGAGGGAGTGGTCGGGTACTTCCCGCCACTCGCCCCAGGTGTCCGCCGTGTTCTCGTCGGGCTCGGAGGCGACCAGGACCCGCCCGGGAGCCGTGCGATACCAGAGGGTGTCGCCGTATCGGGTGGCGAAGATCGTGCGGCCGTCGGTGAGCAGCAGGTTCAGCCGGGCGGTCGGGCGCACCTCGGCGATCCGGCGGACCAGGGCGACCAGCGCGCCGCCGACCGGTTCCCGCTGCCGGATGCGGCGGGCGAGCAGGGCCCACAGCAGCGCCGAGTCGCAGCGCGCCTCCAGGTCGAGCAGGTCGGCGAGGTCGAGGGCGGGCCCGATCGGCAGCCTGGTCCAGTCCGGGATCGCGCCGTTGTGGCTGAACAGCCAGGCACCGTCGCAAAACGGCGCGGCGGCGGCCTCGTCCTGGCTGGTGCCCGCGGTGGCACTGCGGACGGCGGCCAGGAACGCGCCGCCGCGGATGGTCCGGGCCAGGTCGGGCAGGTTGGGATCGGCCCAGATCGGCACGGCGCGGCGATAGCGGGCGGGTTCGCCGGCTGCCTCCGCGTCCTCGCCGGGCGGATACCAGCCGAAGCCGAAGCCGTCCGCGTTGACCGTCCCGTGCCGTTGCCGGCGCGGCGCCCAGGATTGTTCGTACAGGCCGTGCGGCGGCCCGACCAGTACCTCGGCGAGCGTGATCTCCGGCCCCAGGTAGGCCAGGTGACGGCACATCAGCCCACCTCCCCGGGCGCCGCGTCCCGAGCGGTGCGGAACCCGGCGAAGATCTGCCGGCGGATCGGCAGGTCCCAGTTGCGGAACGTGCCGCGCGCGACCACCTCGTCCACGCCGAACGCACCGCCGCGCAGCACCTTGTACTCGGGGCCGAAGAACACCTCGGAGTACTCCCGGTAGGGAAACGCGGCGAATCCCGGATAGGGCGTGAAGTCGGACGCGGTCCATTCCCAGACGTCGCCGAGCAGTTGCCGCGCCCCACACGGTGCGGCACCCGCCGGATAGGCGCCGGCCGGCGCCGGACGCAGATGCCGTTGACCCAGGTTGGCGTGCTCGGGGGTGGCGTCGGCATCGCCCCACGGGTGGCGCCGGGAGCGGCCCTCGGTCGGGTCGTGCCGGGCCGCCTTCTCCCACTCGGCCTCGGTCGGCAGCCGGCGGCCGGCCCAGCGGGCGTAGGCGTCGGCCTCGTACCAGCACACATGCAGGACCGGCTCGTCGAGCGGCACCGGCTCGATGCGCCCGAACCGCCGGCGCAGCCACGTGTCACCATCGCGCCGCCAGAACAGCGGCGCGGTCAACTCGGCCTGTTGCCGGTGCCGCCAACCCTCCGGCGTCCACCAGCGTTCGTCGGCGTATCCCCCGTCCGCGACGAAGTCCAGATAGGCCGCGTTGGTCACCGGCACGGTGTCCAGCCAGAACGCCGACACGTCCACGACGTGCGCGGGTCGTTCGTTGTCCAGGGCCCACGGGTCGGTACTGGTGCCCATCTCGAACGGCCCGCCGGGGACCGGGACTTCGCGCGGCAGCTGGGCCGCGTCCGGGCCGGCGGCGGGTGGCGCGGGGGCGTCCAGGACGGCTGGCCCGGCGCGCAGTTGGTGGGTGGCCAGCATGGTCTCGTCGTGCTGCTGCTCGTGCTGGGCGAGCATCCCGAACACAAAGCCTCCGGCCAGGAGCGGATCACCGTCCGCCCCGAAATCGGCCGACGCCAACACGTCCAGGGTCTGCTTGCGGACATCGCCGACATACTCCCGGGCCGCGTCGGGCCCGAGCAGCGGCAGTGCGGGGCGGTCCGCGCGCGGGTGCCGGAAGGCGTCGTACAGCGGATCCAGCTCCGGCCGCAGCGCGGGTCGGCCGCCGGCCCGGCGGACCAGCCACAACTCTTCCTGATTGCCGATGTGCGCCAGGTCCCAGACCAGCGGCGACATCAACGGGGAGTGCTGGGCCGTCAGTTCGTCGTCACCCAGACAGCCCGTGAGGGCGAGCGTGCGTCGCCGGGCGCGGGCAAGCGCGGCAGCGGCTATCTCGCGGAGATCCACCGGGGGCGGGGTCGGAGTCACCCGGTCCGGCCTCGACGGTTGCGATGGTTTGGGCGACTTCGGCGACTTCGGCGACTTCATCGTCTTCATCGTCTTCATCGACTTCGGCGACTTCGGCGACTTCGGCGACTTCGGCGACTTCATCGACAGCTCCTTTCCAACAGGTCGTCGGCGGGACATCGGCCCCGTTCGGCGTAGCGGCGGGTGAAGTTGGCCACCGCCGCGCGCAGCGGTCCGGGGGCGTCGCGGTCCGCCAGGGCCTGCTCGGTGGCCCCGAAGCAGGCGCGAACGGCCTTGCCGAGCACCGGATCGGCGGGCCCGAGCCGCGCGGCCCGGGTCCATATCGCGTCGGCCGGCACGGTGGCACCGGCCGCGCACAGCGGCTCGGTGGCCACCCACGCGGCCTCGGCCGCGACCGGGTCGTCCAGGAGGGTGGCGGCCAGCGTGGCGGGGACGATCCAGTCGCCGCCGCGCTGCGCGTCGATCATCCGCAGTTCCAACCAGCCGCGCGGGCGGACCGGCGGGAAGAGCGTGGTCAGGTGGTAGTCGAGGTCCTCCAGGGTGGGTGGCCGCACTCCGGGCGCGCCGCGCAACCAGGACCGGAAGGTCAGCCCCTCGGGGGCGTTCCAACCGTCCGCCGTCGCACCGCGCAGGCACAACAACGGAGCGTCCAACGCGTAGCACGCCCACGCGGCGCGCGGATCGCCGTCCGAGCCGGGCAGCGAGTCCGGCGGTCGGGTCCGGCCGGGGTCCATTCGGGCCCAGACCAGTTGCCGGGTCGACCGCCAGCCGGTCGGTTTGCCCTGCCACAGCGGCGAGTTGGCAAACGCGGCGACCAGGACGGGGCCGAGCCGGTGGGCCAGCTCCCAGCGCGAGCGATAGCCCTGCGGGCCACTGCCCTCGTCGCCCGCGTCCAGGTTGACCTGCACAGACGCGGTGCCGCGCATCATCATCCGGCCCCACGAGCCGGCCCGGTCGAAGTATGCCTCCATGGCCCGGTAGCGGGGATGGTCCACGATCCGTGGCGGGTTCTGATACGGCTCGAGGCCGTGGCCGGCGAGAACGAGTCCACTCGCGGCCAGCGCCTGCTCCAGGGCGACCATGTCGGCCCGGAGGTCCTCGGCGCATCCGGCGAGCGTGTCGGCGGGCGGCGAACTCAACTCGACCTGCCCACCCGGCTCGCGGGTCAACCTGCTGCCGAACGGCAGCCCCTTCGCCTCCAACGGGGCAAGGGCCTCGTCCAGCCGCTCCGGCGCCACCACCCGGCGGGCGTCGGCGCCGTCGTGCACGATCCATTCCAGCTCGATCCCCACTCGTGCAGGCGGCCCGGTCTTGAAGCACACCCCATGCACATGGGCTTGAGCGTCGTCCTCCTTCAGAGCGGTAGCCATTCGCCCTTCACTCCTTCGGTCCATCGCGCGGTCCCGGAGCGGGCCCACTCGTGGCCCCCATCCTGCCCCCGCACCCCACGTTCCCGCTCTGCTGTACCCGTCGAACCGAACCGGAACACCCGCATCCCCCTGAACCCCCAGCCACACCAAAGTGACCCTCACACGAGACCACCCGGTTGCCACCACCCCGGTTCTCGGCAGCAGGGAGACCGAGCGGAGGCTCGCCCGCCGCCGCAGCGCGAATTCGCCGACGGTCGATCCAGCCGAAAGATTAAAGAACGAGCCAAGGCCGCCTTCCGATGACCTAAAAAATATTCACCTCTCCCAAAGTGATCATCAGGTGGCCTGACACGCTGCCCGCAGAGCGCTTCCATTCTTGAGGGGGACGACATGGAAATTGATATCGATACGGGCGAAGTGCGGACGAGTGCCACCCGCGTGGCTGCGACTGCCGGCGCCACGGTCGCCGACCTGCGCACGTCCTTGGCATCGAGTGACGCCGTCGCGGGCAACCACGTCGGCTGGTCCTCCGCCGCCGCCTTACGCCGCTGCGCGACGGCTAACGGGTAACACACGTCATGCGGCGATGGTCACGGCCGTGACATCAGGGTCAACCAACACTCGCACTCGTACCAGAATGTGAGCCTGGATCAGCGGGTTCATTCGGCAGAAAAGCACGAGGGCGAGCAAAAAATCCGGATCGTCCGACCCCAGCCGAATTGGTACTGATGAACTCCCGGTCCCTGCCGGTCGATGCGGCACGCCGATTGCCGACGCCATGGTTCGCGGTGTCCGTCCTGATTCCCGTACTCACGGTCGCGGGGGTGTTCGGTGCCTGGGCCGTCGGATGGATCGCGAATGATCGGACCGAACGCGAGCGGCGGGCGTGTGGGTGGTTGCCGATGCCTTGGACGCAACATGCCGCCGCGTGGGGCGGGGTCACCCTGGGCATAGCGGCCGTGTTCATGTCTGTCGTGGCCGCCCGCCGGGTCCGTGCTCGCTGCGGGTTCACGCTCGTTCAGGTGCCGGTCGGCGTGGTCGCGGTCGTGGGCGCATGGCTGAATGTGGCGGCTGTTCCGTATGAGCTGGTCATGTTGTATGGGACGTATGTATCGAATGGCTCGGGCTTTCCGCATTGCATGTGATGAAGTGCCGCCGGCTGCTCAGCCGGGCGGCGGTCGGACAACATCGCCTCGGGTACCGACGGTTGGCCGACGAGACGATCGGCCGATCGGCCTCGACGAGGGCGAGCACGCGTCCCGGTGCTCCGGACGGTAGGCAATAATCACCGACTCCCGTCCGCGTCGCTACGCCCGCGATTCGGCCTCGCCGAGGACCAGGGCGAGCAGGCCGGGGAATCGGGCCTCCAGGTCGTCCCGACGCAGCGTGAGATAGAGCTTCCGGCCGGCCGGGCGCTGCCGGATCACGCCGCTCTCCCGCAGCGCGCGCCAGTGATGGGTCAGGCTCGATCGCGGCACCTCCGGCAGGATCGCGCCGCAGAACATCTCCTCCCCGGACGCCAACGCCCGCACGATCGCGAGCCGGAGCGGGTGACCGAGCGCGGCCAGCACGTCGACGAGCTCGATGCGATCGGTGTCGGGATGAAGAAGAACAACGGCCATGCGGCCATTGTACGAACTTCTCGTACGAATCGATCCGCCGGGGTTGACGGCGTCGATCCCCATGTACGAGAGTCTCGTACAGTCGATCGTACGAACATTTCGTATAGTCGAACAACCCGCCACCCCATGCAACTTGCGAGGAGAAGAGCCATGCCCACACCCAATCTCCCGCCCGACGACGAAGCCCTGGCCCGCTCCCTCGAAGGCGACTTCTCCAGTCGCCACGCGGACGTCAACGGCATCCGGCTGCACTACGTCGTCGGCGGCCCCGTCGACGGCCCGCCGCTGCTCCTGCTCGGCGGTTGGCCGCAGACGTGGTGGCAGTGGCACAAGGTGATGCCCGAACTGGCCCGCCGGCACCGGGTGATCGCGGTGGACCTACGCGGCATGGGCGGCTCGTCGAAGCCCGCCGACGGCTACGACAAGAAGACGATGGCGCGCGATGTGTACGAACTGGTCCGGCACCTGGACCTGGGACCGGTACACGTCGCCGGCCACGACATCGGCGCCATGGTCGCCTACGCCTTCGCCGCCAACCACCCCGAGGCCACCGGCCGCATCGCCATGCTCGACGTACCGCACCCCGACGACGGCTGGTCCGACATGCGCCTGCTGCCCCAGCCGGACCAACACGTCGACTCGGTCATCGAGGCCGGTGCGCGGTCGTACCTGTGGTGGTTCGCCTTCAACCAGGTACAGGGCCTCCCGGAGCAACTGCTCGCCGGCCGCACCCGGCTCCTGCTCGACTGGCTCTTCGACCGCCAGGCCGAGGACCCGACCACCATCGACGCCCGGGCGCGGGAGATATACACACACGCCTACTCCTCCGCCGACGCGATCCGCGCGGGCAACGCCTGGTACCGCGCCTTCAACCAGGACATCACCGACGCCCGAACCTACCCGAAGCTGGAAACCCCGCTCCTGGCCCTGGGTGGCGACAAGAGCAACTACGCCCACCTCCGCGACCTGATGCCCACCAAGGGCACCGATGTGCAGGTCGTCAACATCCCGTCCTGCGGCCACTACATCCCGGAGGAACAACCGGCCGCCGTCATCACCGAACTGACCAGGTTCCTAGCCTGACGGCCACCCATGCCAGTGTTCCCACATGACCAATGACCCCCCGAACGCCCCCGACCCCCACCAGGCATTCCTCACCGCCCTGTGGAGCCTGATCATCGACGAGGACGCCAAGACCGCCGGCGCCCCGTCCTGGATCGAATCCTGGCTGCGCGGCACGGAACCGGGCACCCCGCCCGAGGACCCTGCCGCAGCGGCCCTACACCGTGTCCTCTCCTCCGGCGTCGACCCGGACGACCTGACCGACGTAGTCCGCCGGATGCAACACGAACTCGCCTACAACATCTGCCAACTCCTGGACGACCCAGGGCTGTTGGACCTCGACCCGCCCACCGAATGGCACCTGGTCGCCAAGGAGACCAACACCCCCTTGGCCGGCCTCCACGCCTCCCTCGACGACTTCGACCCCACCGCCCGACACGGCGCCGCACGCCCCCGCCCCATCCCGGCAAACCTCCCGAGCCAACCGCCGTACGCCAAGCTCGCCGTAGCCCAAGCCCTGGCCGGCAACCGCATCCAGGCCATCACCACCTGGCGCCAGGCCACCGGAGCCCCCATCACGGAAGCAAAAGCAGCCCTCGACGCCCTCCTCGCCGAACCGGACGATTGACCTTCCGCCCACACCTACGTCGACGTCGACGTCCGCTGCACGACAACGCAACTCGGATCGTCCAGCCACACCCACTGCCCATCCGCACCCACGGAGATCCCAAAACGCGCCCGCTCCGGCGTACCGAGTTCATGCCACCGCAGAAAGGCCGCCTCCGCCTCGTCCCACAACGCCCGAGGCCCGAACTGCTTTACTCCATAGGTGTCTTCGCCCGGGACGTACCCCACCGAGGCCCATGACCTCCCATCGTCGGCAATCACCCACAGCGTGGCACCGCCGCTGCCGTCGTCCGCCTCCACCCAGCGATACCACGCGTCGGTGAGGTGGAGCCCGACGAAGAACGCCGGATCGTCCTGCACGACGTTCTGCGGCGGAACATCGGTCCGACGCCGGTCCCCGTGTGCCGCACGATGCTGCTCGCCGATCCGCCCGCTCCCCGCTCGACACGTTCGATCCCACATGAAGGCGGGGTCACCGGAGAACGAGCCCTGGGCCCGGCCCGATGCCACCACCAATGTGGCGAAGGAACCATTGAAGAAGCTGCTGCCCCACGGGGTCACGATCCGCCCATCGGGACATTGCGCCAGCCATGCTCGCGGAATTTCGCGCATGCTGAACGTGCAGATGATCCGCTGGTACGGCGCACCCGGCCGATATCCGTCCCGACCATCCCCAACCGTCGCGGTCGGGCAATACCCGGCCGCCGCAAGGTTGTTCACCGCCGTGGCCAGAAGCACCGAATCCAGTTCCACCGTGGTCACGTTGGCGTCGCCGAGCCGGTGCGACAGCCAGGCCGCGTGATACCCGGTGCCGGTGCCGAGTTCCAACACCCGATCCCCCGCGCGTACATCGAGCAGCCCGAGCATCGCAAGCATGATCGACGGCATCGAAGACGAGGACGTGGCAAGGCGAAAGGCACCATCCTCGACCGGCTTCCCATCATTGACCTGCGTCACGATGGGCACGTCGTCGTACACGAGTCGCCCACCGTCGGAATCAGCGCTACTCGGAATGAACAACCCTCGATCCACCGACGCAACGGCATCGCGCCATTCCGGCGACAAGACCCCCTTGGCATCCAGCATCTGGACGAGTCGCTCCTGCATACTCACGCGACCTCACTTCTTCGGGGGCTCAACAGCGTGACATTCCCCGGCGCGGCCGGACGATGCCAACGGGTCCGGGGTCAGGTCGGTGGCCGTGGCGTCGTAGAGGGTTCGGTCGCACCAGCGGCGGATGGTGAATACGAGGCCGGCTTCGGTGGTGCGGAGGCCGACGATCGGGCCGCTGTCTCGTCGGCCGGTTCGCGGACGGCACACTCGGTCGCCGGTGGTGAATGTGGGCATTACGACGGGCGCTTCGGCGCCACGGGCCGTTGTTCTGGGCGGTGTTCGTGCGGTTGGTCGGATGGGGGCGGGCGCCGGGGCGGTGAAGCGAACGGTGCCTTTGGTTGCCATGGGTACTTCTCGGGTTCCTTGTGATTGATGGAACAGCCTTGTGTGGCCCGCTTGCTGACGTGATGTCAGGTGAGCCGGGCAGCGCAGCGAGGATGGATGCCGGGTCGCCGACGACGGTGCGGCCCGGCATCCTCTTTCCCGCCGCGGCCGACACGGCGGAGGTCGGCCGCGGGGCGCTCCCCGCGTGGCCGGTCCGGTGGTGGGCTCACCGGAACGCGGGGAGGAGTTCTAGGAGTTGCCGCTTTTCAGCGGACACGCGAGCGGACAGGCGCACGGGGGATCGGGCTGCGGCCAGGCACGGGTGAAGCCCCGGTGCACCTGGGGCGCCTTGACCACGCGGACACCGTCGCGTCGATCCGGTAGACGGCGATGCTGATGTGGCTGCCCGGGGGAACGGGGGCCAGGTCGGGGCCGTGATCGGTGGTTCGGAGGTGCCAAAGAGGGTCGTACATGTCGACGCACTCCTCATCTTTCGTAATCGCTTCATCACGATCCGTGCACAATGATGCGCCGACATGGCTAGCTTGACGAGGGGGCGAATGTTGTCAATTGGGTAGCAACAGGAAGGTGGACCCGATGGTGTTTCGCGGCAGGCCGCTGGACCCGGGAGCCGGACCAAGGCACGCGTACGGAGCGGGGATTCGAGCGATGCGCGAAGGTGCCGGGATGTCACTCGCCGACTTGGGGGCAAAGGTCGGCTACGACCGCACGATGCTGTCCCGCTTCGAGACGGCGGAACGCCCGGTCCCGGAGGAGCTCGCTCCACTACTGGACGTGGTATTCGGCACGCATGGGCTCTTCGTAGCGCTGTACGAAACGATCCGCGACGATATTTTCCCCGACTGGGTACAGGAGTTCGTGAAGCGTGAAGCGCTTGCAGCTCGCATGCGGAAGTACAGCGCCTCCATGGTCCCGGGACTACTCCAGACGAGGGCCTACGCCCTCGCTGTGATTCGGGCGGGTCGTCCACGGGATACGACCGAAGAGATCGAGGCTGCCGTCGACGCACGGATGAATCGCCAGTCGTTGCTCGACAAGCAGGATCCACCACATCTGTGGGTGGTCTTGGACGAGGCGGTTCTGCGGCGGACCGTCGGGTCGCGCACCGTCATGAGTGAGCAACTGCAGCACCTACTGACCGTCACCGAGCGGCCCAATGTGGTGCTGGAAGTGCTGCCGTTCATCAGTGGTGCACACGCCTTCATCGGCGGGTCGTTGACCTTGCTGACCCAGCCGGACGGAGCACGTTGCGCATACATGGAGAGCAGCCATACCGGGCAATTATTCGAGGAGTCGAGCGTCGTCGATGCCTACGAGCTGTCATACGATCACCTGCGCACACACGCCCTTTCGCCTCGGGAATCGGCAGCGATGATCGAGGCGGCGATGAAGGAGAACCAGAAATGCGAACTGCCTCCGAGTTGACCGCCGCCCAGTGGCGCAAAAGCAGCTACAGCAACGGCCAGGGCGGCGACTGTGTCGAAATCGCCCCCGGCCTCGCAGTAGTTCCGGTACGTGATTCGAAGGACCCGGGCGTCGGCCACATCACCGTCGCCCCGGCTGCGTGGTCCGCCCTGACGACGGCGCTTCGGGCGGCCTGACCACCGGGCGGGCGAACCGTGGCCATGACGACCGCTGTTCACTGGCGCAAGAGCAGCTTCAGCAATGCCAAGGGGGCGCGTGCGTAGAAGTTGCGTCCGCTTTCCACGTTGTCCCAGTGCGAGATTCGAAAGACCCGAGCATCGGCCACCTCGCACTGGCCCCACAAGCGTGGGCTTCGCTGGTAGTGGCCATGCGCGGGCCTGACCGGGGAAGGAGCCTCAGGGGTGCGAACTGTCAATGAGACGAAGGCTGCCTCGTGGCGCATGAGCAGCTACAGCAACGGCCAAGGCGGCGCCTGCGTGGAGGTAGCCACCGGCTTCGCGGTCGTCCCCGTCCGCGACTCGAAGGTTCCGGAGGTCGGACACCTCGCGGTGGGCCCGCATGCGTGGGTTGCGCTGATCACAACGCTGCGTATCTCCTGATCTCGTCCTGTCGGGGAAGGATTCCCAATGCGAACTGCCCATAGAGCGAAGGCCGTTCGGTGGCGCAAGAGCAGCTACAGCAACGGCCAAGGCGGTAACTGTGTCCAGGAGGCCACGAGCTTCGCGGTTGTCCCGGTTCGCGACGCGAAGGAGCCAAACGTGGGTTGCATCGCCTTCGCGCCGGCTTCCTGGTCCGCCCTGATCGCCGCGCTGCGGACCCCCTGACGCGCGTCGGACCGACCTGGAAAATCGCCGGGGTAATCGCCGGCCTCGACGGTGGCCGAGTGTTGAGGGGCGTGGCGCCGGAGGCTGAGCCGACGCGCTCCTGCGGGCTGCCTGGGCCGCACCGCGGGGTCATATAAATTTCTGTATAGTCGTTCTCGTGAGCGGTCCCTGGCAGATCGAGATTGAGCCGGAAGTCCGGCAGTGGCCGGAACTCCTTTCGGACGCCCAGTACGACAAGGTTGAGCGAGCGGCCGACATGCTCGCCGCCCAGCCAACCACCCTGGGGGAGCCCTACTCTCGCCATCTGGGCGGCAAAGTACGCGAGCTGCGTTTCACGATAGATGGCAACGCGGTGCGCATCACGTACTGGCTGGGCCCCAACCGGCGCATCGTGCTGCTGACGGTGTTCCGTAAGACCAGACAGCACGAGGCGACCGAGGTCGAGCGTGCTCTCCAAATGCAGAAGGCGTGCGAGGCGGACCACAGTCCCGCGGAGCACAGCTACGACCGGATCAAGGAGGAGAGTCCGTGAATCACTCCCAATGGAAGACCCGGCGGACCAGGGAGTTCCTGGGAGAGTCGGTCGAGGAGTCCCCGGCCTACCAAGAAGCCGGGTATGCGTTCGCACTTGGCCAGGCCGTCTACGACCGCCGTAGCCAACTCGGGCTGTCCCAGACCGAGCTGGCGGAGCGCGCGGACATGACCCAACCGCAGATCTCCAACATCGAGGGCGGTGACTCCGTGCCCACGCTGGCGCTGCTCAGGCGTCTCGCCAAGGCTCTGGATGCGGCGCTGACCATCGACCTGGATGGCGATACCTCGGCTTTCGTTTTCACCGCACACGACGGCCCCGAGCCCGACGAAGCACGCGCCGGAGGACGCTCCGCAGTGGCTTGACCTGTGACCGTCGACGCACGCACGATCCGGTGCCGTCCGGATGCGGAGGGCGGGGCCGGAGCCGCTCGGCTCCGGCCCCGCCCTGTGCGTACAACCCGGTCCTACTGCTCCGGCAACTTCGCCGCCGCAGCCCTATCCACCAGCCACAACGTCGCCGCCGACCCATAGGCCCCCGCTGCCGGGGTCTTCGTCGCGTCCGAAGAAGCCCGTGCCGTCGCGACCGCCTCCGCTTTGTCCTCGCCCGCCGCCAGCAGCCACACCTCGTGCGCCGCCCGGATCGCCGGGAAGGTCAACGTGATCCGAGTCGGCGGTGGCTTCGGGGCCTCCCGTACCGCCACCACCGTGCGCACCGTCTCCTCCGTCGCCGCGAAGCCCGGGAAGAGCGAGGCCACATGCGTGTCGGGGCCCACTCCGAACATGGCCAACGTGAAGGCCGGTACCGACGCGCCCGCCGGAGCGGCGCCCGCCAGCTCCGCCGCATATCGCGCCGCCGCCGCCTCCACATCGTCCCCGTCCGGGCCGTCGCTGGCCGGCATCGCGTGGACCAGTTCCTCCCGGACCGGCACCGTGTCCAACAGTGCCTCGCGGGCCTGGGTTTCGTTCCGGTCCGGGTGGCCCGACGGCAGGAAGCGCTCGTCGCCCCACCAGATGTGCAGGCGGTCGAAGTCGATCGCGCCCAACGTCGGGGTGAGCGACAGCTCGTGCAGCAGCGCGTTGCCGTTGCGCCCGCCCGTGAGCACCAGGTGTGCCACGTCGAACTCGGCCTGGGCGTCGGCGACCCGCTGGATCAGCCCGGTCGCCGCCGCCTTGGCAAGGAGCGCGGTGTCCGCATGCACGCGCACCGGGCCGTGCGCCGTCACGCGTCGTCGCCCTTCTTCTTCCGAGGCGCCCGGGCCGGGCGCGGCGTCCCCGGCACCGCCTTCTTCGTCGCCACCCGCTTGGCCGACGCAGCCGCGCTCGACGTGCGCTTCAGCGGCGGAGCCGTACCGATCTCCTTGGTCGGCCGAGGTCGCGGCGCCTCGCCCTCCTCGGCCAGTTCCACGTCCAGCACCGGTGTCTGGGACACCGCCGGCTCGGTGAACGAGGCCGCCGACGGCACCCGCGCCGCCTCGAGCGCGGCCCGGGCCAGCGTCGCCGCGTACACGTCGTCCGGGTCCAACCGGCGCAGTTCCTCGGCGACCAGGTCGGATGCCTCGCGCCGCTTGAGCGCGACCACCCGGTCCGGCTGGCCGGGCGAGGACAACGACGCCATCATCCCGTCCGGACGGTCGATCACGATCTCGCCGTCCTTGGTCACCAACGTCACCGAGGTGATGCCGGGACCGCCGGTCTCCACCCGCTCCACGTCGACGTCGAGGCGGTCGGTGATCCACAACGCGAGCAGTTCCGCACTCGGGTTGCCCGCCTTCGCGCCGACCTTCGCACCCAGGATCCGGCTGTACTTCTGGTCCAGCGCGGCAGCGAGCAGGCTGCGCCACGGGGTGGTCCGGGTCCAGGCCAGGTCGGTGTCCCCCGGCGTGTAGGCGCTCGCCCGCAGCCGCAGTACATCCGCCCGGCGCGGCGGCGCGGCGGCGTCGGTGACCCGCCGGGTGGCCAGTGCGCCCAGCGGATCCTTGCTCGGCACCTCCGGCGCGCGCCCCGGCCACCACACCACGACCGGCGCGTCCGGCAGCAGCAGCGGCAACACCACCGACTCGGCGTGATCGGCCAACTCGCCGTGCAGGCGCAGCAGTACGGTCTCGCCCACGCCCGAGTCGCCGACCCGGACCTCGGCGTCCAGGCGCGGCGCGATCTCCTGCCCGGGGCGGCCGATCACCACCAGGATCCGCGACGGGTGCTCGCGGGCGGCCTCGCCCGCGGCCTTCATCGCGTCGTACTGGTTGGCCTCGTCGGTGACGATGACCAGGGTGAGCACCATGCCGAGGGTGGGGCTGCCCATTCCTCGGCGGGCCTCGACCAGCGCGGCATTGATCTTGCTCGACTTGGTGTCCGTCAGATCGATCATCATGGGCGGCGCCAGCTCCGTCCGTCACGTGCGAGCATCTCGTCGGCCGCGTCGGGACCCCAGGTCCCGGACACGTAGGGTTCGGGCTTGCCGTGCTGCGCCCAGTGCTCCTCGATCGGGTCGAGGATCTTCCAGGACAGCTCGACCTCCTCGTGCCGCGGGAACAGCGGCGCGTCGCCGAGCAGGACGTCGAGCAGGAGGCGCTCGTACGCCTCCGGGCTCGACTCGGTGAACGATTCGCCGTACGCGAAGTCCATGTTGACGTCGCGCACCTCCATCGCGGTGCCCGGCACCTTGGAACCGAATCGAACCGTCATGCCCTCGTCCGGCTGCACCCGGATGACCAGCGCGTTCTGCCCCAGCTCCTCGGTCGCGGTGGCGTCGAAGGGCAGGTGCGGGGCGCGTTGGAAGACGACGGCGATCTCGGTGACCCGGCGGCCGAGCCGCTTGCCCGCCCGCAGGTAGAACGGCACGCCCGCCCAGCGGCGGTTGGCGATCTCCAGCTTGATCGCGGCGTAGGTATCGGTGCGCGAGTCCGGCGGGATGCCGTCCTCTTCGAGGTAGCCCTTGGCCAGCTCGCCGCCCTGCCAGCCGCGGGTGTACTGGGCCCGGACCGTGCCGCGCGAGAGGTCGTCGGGCAACTTGACCGAGCTGAGCACCTTGAGCTTCTCGGCGACCAGGGAGTCCGCGTCGAAGGAGACCGGCTCCTCCATCGCGGTCAGCGCGAGCAGTTGCAGCAGGTGGTTCTGGATCACGTCGCGCGCGGCGCCGATGCCGTCGTAGTAGCCGGCCCGGCCGCCGATGCCGATGTCCTCGGCCATGGTGATCTGTACGTGGTCCACGTAGGACCGGTTCCACAGCGGCTCGAACATGGTGTTGGCGAAGCGCAACGCCATGATGTTCTGGACGGTTTCCTTGCCCAGGTAGTGGTCGATCCGGAAGACCGCCTCGGGCGGGAAGACCTCGTCGACGACCTTGTTCAGCTCGCGGGCGCTCTTGAGGTCGTGCCCGAACGGCTTCTCGATCACCACGCGGCGCCACGAGTCGGCCTTCGGATCGGCCAGTCCGTGCTCCTTGAGCTGGCGGACCACCTCGGGGAAGGCCTTCGGCGGTACCGACAGGTAGAACGCGTGATTGCCCTGGGTGCCCTGCTGCTCGTCCAGTTCGTCGATCGTCTGGCGCAGCTGGTCGAACGCCTTGCCGTCGTCGAACTCGCCCTGGACGAACCGGAATCCCTCGGACAGCTGCTGCCAGACCTCCTCCCGGAAGGGGGTCCGGGCGTGTTCCTTGACCGCCTCGTAGACCACCTGGGCGAAGTCCTGGTTCTCCCAGTCGCGGCGGGCGAAGCCGGTGAGCGCGAAACCCGGCGGCAGCAGGCCGCGGTTGGCCAGGTCGTAGATGGCCGGCATCAGCTTCTTGCGGGACAGGTCGCCGGTGACGCCGAAGATGACCAGGCCCGACGGGCCCGCGATGCGCGGGAGTCGGCGGTCTTGCGGGTCGCGCAGCGGGTTCTCCGGCCACACGGCCGGCTTGGACTTGGTGGCCTTGGGGCTCATCGAGCCGCTCCGTCCACGAGGGCGCGGGCCGCGTCGAGCAGTTGCCCGAGGCCGGCCGCGCGGTCGGTCAGGTGCAGGCGCAGGACCGGGCGCTCGCGCGAGGTGATCGCGCCGAGGTCGCCGAGGGCCTGGGCCAGTTGCAGGCGGCCGAAGCTGTACGGCTTGGCGGGCACCTCCAGGTCCTCGGCATTGGCGCCGGTGATCTGCAGGAAGACGCCGACCGCCGGGCCGCCCTTGTGGAACTGGCCGGTGGAGTGCAGGAAACGCGGCGCCCAGCCGAAGGTGACCTGCTCCCCGTCCAGTGCCTCGGCGAGCAGCGGGCGCAACTTCGGCGCGTCGGTGTCGCCGAGTCGGTCCAGGTAGGCCATCACCGCGAGGTAGCCGCAGTCCGGCACCGCGTCGACCAACACGCGCAGCGCACCGGCCAGGTCGCTCGCGCCGCCGAGCAGCGCGGCATCGCCGTGCACCTCGACCGCGCCGTCGACGAAGGCGGGCGTGCCCACCGGGAGCGGGCCGTCGTCGCCCGCGCGGGTCAGCAGCGCGCCGGTGTTGTCCTTGGACTCCTGCACGTTGGGCTGGTCGAACGGGTCGATCCCGATGACCCGCCCGGCCACCGCGGTGGCGTATTCCCACAGCAACAACTGCGCGCCCAGCGGCCCGGAGACCCGCAGGTCGACGTCGGGGTGGTCGAGCGCCTCGGCGCCGATCACGGTACGTACGGCGTCCGCGCCCACCGGCTGGGCGAAACCGGGGGCGGTCACCCCCTCGACCACGACCGGCAGGATGCCCCGGCCCTGCTTGCCGGTGGATTCGGCGATCAACTGCTCGGCCCAGTCGCCGAAGCCGACGATGTTGCCGGCATCGGCCAACACCAGCTTGTCCCGGCCGTGGTTGGCCGCGGCGCCGAGCACCGCGCCGAGCAGCAGACCCGGGTTGTCCCGGTCGCCGGCCAGGGTCGGGGCGAGTGTGGCGGCGTCGTCGAGGAGTTGCTCGACGTCCACGCCCGCGAGCGCGCTGGGCACCAGGCCGAACGCGGTCAGCGCGGAGTAGCGCCCGCCCACGTTGGGGTCGGCGAGCACGATCGTGTAGCCGGCGTTGCGCGCGGTGTTCTCCAGCGGCGAGCCCGGGTCGGTGACGACCACGATCCGGCCGGCCAGCTGGTCGTTGGTCAACCCCTCGTCCAGGAAGGCCTGTTCGAAGGCGCGGCGGTGGCTGTCGGTCTCCACCGTGCCGCCGCTCTTGCTGGAGACGACCACGACGGTGCGCTCCAGGTCCGCGCCGAGCGCGCGGCGGACCTGGGCGGGGTCGGTGGTGTCCAGGACGGTGAGCTGCGTGCCGTAGGTGGCGGTGATCACCTCGGGGGCGAGCGAGGAGCCGCCCATACCGGCCAGGACCACGTGGTCCAGGCCCTCGGCGGCGAGTCGTTCGCGCAGTTCGGCGAGCTGGGGCAGCAGCGCGCGCGAGGACGCGGGCAGGTCCACCCAACCCAGGCGGATCGCGGCCAGCGACTCGGCCTCCGGACCCCACAGGGTGGCGTCGGAGGCGACCAGGCGCGCGGGCACCTTGTCCACGACGCAGGCGGTGATGACTTCGGCGACTGCGGCAGCGTGGATCAGGTCACCGGAAACGGTGACGTCCACGCCGCCGGCGGTCACGCGTTCGTCGTTTGCGTGTACCACGGGCGGTCAGCCCTCCTATGAATGGGGTGGGAGTGTGCTGAAATCATGCCCTGATTACGTGGAGTATCCGTCGTGTCGCCGCCGAACGGGTCACGTTCGGCGGCGATCCGACGAAGGGGTGCTGCGCCGGTCGGCGAGGGAGGCCGACCGGGTGTTGCGGGCCTCGGTCCGGTGGGCGTCAGCCCTTGGCGAGCCGGTCCAGCTCGCCCTGCACGGACGCGAGCAGCTCGTTCCAGGAGGTCTCGAACTTCTCGACGCCCTCCTCCTCGAGCAGGTCCACGACCTCGTCGTAGGAGATGCCCAGCTTGGCGATCGCGTCCAGATCGGCCTGCGCCGAGACGTAGTTGCCGTGCACGGTGTCCCCGGTGATCTCGCCCTGCGCGGCGACGGCGTTCAAGGTGGCCTCGGGCATCGTGTTCACGACGCCCTTGACGACCAGGTCGTCCACGTACATCGTGGCGCGGTACGCCGGGTCCTTGACGCCGGTGGAGGCCCACAGCGGGCGCTGCGGCCGGGCGCCGGCGGCGGCGAGGGCCTGCCACCGGTCGGTGCCGAAGACCTCTTCGTACGCCTGGTAGGCCAGTCGCGCGTTCGCCACGGCGGCCTTGCCGGCGGCGGCCTTGGCCTCGTCCGTACCGAGCGCCTTGAGCCGCTTGTCGATCTCGGTGTCCACGCGGGAGACGAAGAAGGACGCGACCGACTCGATCCTGGAGATGTCCAGACCGGCGGCGCGGGCGCGCTCGATGCCCTCGACGTAGGCCTCCATCACCTCGCGGTAGCGGGCCAGCGAGAAGATCAGCGTGACGTTGACGCTGATCCCCTCGGCGAGGGTCTGCGCGATGGCGGGCAGGCCGGCCTTGGTGGCCGGGATCTTGATGAACAGGTTCGGCCGGTCGACGAGCCACCACAGCTGGCGGGCCTCGGCGATGGTCGGCGCGGTCTTGTGCGCCAGGCGCGGGTCGACCTCGATCGACACCCGGCCGTCCAGGCCGTTGGTCGCGTCGTAGACCGGGCGCAGCACGTCGCACGCCTGGCGCACGTCGGCGGCGGTGATCATCCGCACGGCCTCTTCGACGGTGACGCCGCGCGTCGCGAGGTCGCGCAGCTGGGCGTCGTAGACGTCGTTCCCGGTGATCGCCTTCTGGAAGATCGCCGGGTTGGTGGTCACGCCCACGACCTCGCGGTCGCGCACGAGTTCGTGCAGGTTGCCGGACTCCAGCCGCGTCCGGCTCAGGTCGTCGAGCCATACGGCCACGCCCTCGGCGGACAGGCGACGCAGGGGTTCCGTCATGACACTTTGCTCCTTATCGAGTCGGCGGCCGGGTCCGGCTGCCTCGTGGGCGGCCGATCGGTACGCCCGTGGTGGGCGGCGTCGGGCGGGTGTTCCCACCCGACGCCGCGCACCGGGTTACGTGATCTTCAGCTACCGGCGTGCGCCAGGGATTCCCGAGCGGCGGAAACGACCGCCTCGGGGGTCAGCCCGAACTCGGCGAACAACTTCTTGTAGTCGGCGGAGGCGCCGAAGTGCTCGAGCGAGACGATCCGGCCGTTGTCGCCGACCAGCTCGCGCCAGCCCTGCGCGATGCCCGCCTCGACCGAGACGCGCGCCTTGACCGACGGCGGCAGCACCTGCTCGCGGTAGGCCTGGTCCTGCTCGTTGAACCACTCCAGGCAGGGCAGCGAGACGACCCGGGTGGGCACCCCCTCGGCCTCGAGTACCTCGCGCGCCGCGACCGCGAGCTGCACCTCGGAACCGGTGCCGATCAGGATCACGTGCGGGGTGCCGCTGGACGCCTCGGCCAGCACGTAGCCGCCGCGCGCGGCGCCCTCGGCCGGGCCGAACTCGGTGCGGTCCCAGGTGGGTACGTCCTGGCGGGTGAGCAGCAGGCCGGCCGGGCGGTCGGTGGACTCCAGGATCTTGCCCCAGGCCACCGCGACCTCGTTGGCGTCCGCCGGGCGGACCACGTCCAGGCCGGGGATCGCGCGCAGCGCGGCGATGTGCTCGATCGGCTGGTGGGTGGGGCCGTCCTCGCCCAGGCCGATCGAGTCGTGCGTCCACACGTAGGTGGTGGGCAACTTCATCAGCGCGGCGAGTCGCACCGCCGGGCGCATGTAGTCGCTGAACACCAGGAACGTGCCGCCGTAGATGCGCGTCCCGCCGTGCAGCGCGATGCCGTTCATCGTCGAGCCCATGGCGTGCTCGCGGATGCCCCAGTGCACGGTGCGCCCGTAAGGGTTCGCACCCTTGAGCGGGTTGCCCTCGGGCAGGAACGAACTGCCCGCGTCGATGGTGGTGTTGTTGGACTCGGCCAGGTCGGCCGAGCCGCCCCACAGCTCGGGGATGACCGCACCGAGCGCGGCGAGCACATTGCCCGACGCCTTGCGGGTGGCCATCGCCTTGCCGGCCTCGAACTCCGGCAGCGCCTTCTCCCAGCCGTCGGGCAGTCGGCGGGCGGCGATCCGGGCGTGCTCGGCGGCGCGCTCGGGGTTGACCTCGGCCCACTTGGCGTAGGCGCGCTTCCACTCGTCGTGCGCGGCGCGGCCCCGGTCGACCACCTTGCGGGCGTGCGTGAGCACGTCGTCGGCGACCTCGAAGGTGTGCTCGGGGTCGAAGCCGAGTACCTGCTTGGTGGCCGCGACCTCGGCGGCGCCGAGCGCGGAGCCGTGCGCCTTGCCGGTGTTCTGCGCGTTCGGCGCGGGCCACGCGATGATCGTGCGCAGGCCGATCATGGTCGGCCGGCCGGTCTCCGCCTTGCCCGCGTCCAGGGCCGCGGCGAGCGCGGGCACGTCGATGTCGCCGTCGGCCTTGGGCTCGACCCGGATGGTGTGCCAGCCGTAGGCCGCGTAGCGGGCGAGCACGTCCTCGCTGAACGCGGTCTCGGTGTCGCCCTCGATCGAGATGTGGTTGTCGTCGTAGACCACCACGAGGTTGCCCAGCTTCTGGTGCCCGGCAAGCGAGCTGGCCTCGGCGGAGATGCCCTCTTCCAGGTCGCCGTCCGAGGCGATCACCCAGATGGTGTGGTCGAACGGGGAGGTGCCGGGGGCCGCCTCCGGGTCGAACAGGCCGCGCTCGTAGCGGGCCGCCATCGCCATGCCGACCGCGTTGCCCACACCCTGGCCGAGCGGCCCGGTGGTGGTCTCGACGCCGGTGGTGTGGCCGTGCTCGGGGTGACCGGGGGTACGGCTGCCCCAGGTACGGAACGACTTGAGGTCGTCCAGGGTCAGGCCGTAGCCGGACAGGTAGAGCTGGGTGTAGAGGGTCAGGCTGGTGTGGCCCGGGGACAACACGAAGCGGTCGCGGCCGGCCCAGTCCGGGTCGGTCGGGTCGTGGCGCAGGAACTTCTGCCAGATGAGGTAGGCCGCGGGGGCCAGGCTCATGGCCGTTCCGGGGTGGCCGTTACCGACCTTCTGAACGGCGTCCATCGCCAGCACGCGAGCGGTGTCGACGGCTCGCTTGTCGAGGTCGCTCCAGTCGAGAGAGCTGTTGTCGGGGGTCGGCTTGGTGCTCACCCTGGTCAGGGCTCCTTCCGGGGTCTTCCGGGATAGGCCGAATGAAAGCGGCCGGCTCGGGACCTTCGCCCCGGCGCCTCAGGCACGTGGCCGAGCCTACCGGGGGCGCCGTGCTCCCTCGCTCGGAGGACGGCCGGCCGGGTGGTGACGTTCGTCGTGTGTACATCGGCCGGCCATCGCGGCGACCGGAGGCGGTGCCCGGCGGGAACAGGGGGCGGACGCGCGGCGGCGTTCGGCTCGGCCGGGCGGCGGTGCGGCGGGCATGCCCCGGAGGCTTTGCGCCCCTGGTGAGGGACTACAGTTTCCTGCTAGTGGGTCCGGGCCTCGACATCCCGACGCCGCTTGCATACCGCTTACATATTGACGAGCAAACCGGCTTCCGGGCGGCACCCGGGCCCGGCCGAAAACGCTGCTGATGGGGTGTTCGTGACAGCCGTCGAATCCCGACCGGCCGGGCTGGTGGGAAATGCGCCCGCCGGCGCGCGCCCGCCGATGGCCCGGGTTCTCGCATTCGTGGCCCTCACCAAGCCGCGCATCATCGAACTGCTGCTGATCAGCACGATTCCGGTGATGTTCCTGGCGGCGCACGGCCTGCCGGACCTGGGTCTGGTGTTGCTGGTCGTGTTCGGCGGTTATCTCTCGGCGGGCAGCGCCAATGCCTTCAACATGTACCTCGACCGGGACATCGACCGGTTGATGCACCGCACCGAACGGCGGCCGCTGGTCACCGGGATGGTGTCGCCGCGCGAGTCGATCGTGTTCGCGAGCGTGCTCGGGGTGGTGTCCACCGCGTGGTTCTCGTTCCTGGTCAATCCGCTGTCCGCGGCGCTTTCCGTCTTCGCGATCTTCTATTACGTGGTCGTCTACACGATGTTGCTCAAGCGGCGCACGCCGCAGAACATCGTGTGGGGCGGTATCGCCGGCTGCATGCAGGTGTTGATCGGCTGGACGGCGGTTACCGATTCGCTGGACTGGGCGCCGGTGGTGCTCTTCGCGGTGATCTTCTTCTGGACGCCGCCGCATTATTGGCCGCTGTCGATGAAGTTCACCGACGACTACACCAATGCCGGTGTACCGATGTTGCCGGTGGTGGCGGGCAACAAGGTCGTGGCGAATCAGATCGTGGTCTACAGCTGGGTCATGGTCGGCGTGTCGATGCTGCTGTGGCCGGCCGCGGACACCGGCCCGCTCTACCCGATCGCCGCGGCGGTGCTCGGCATCGCGTGGTTGTGGGAGGCGCACGGCCTGCAGCGCCGGGCCAAGGCCGAGGTGGTCGGCGGCAAGCTCAAGGAGATGCGGCTGTTCCACTGGTCGATCACCTACCTGACGCTGCTGTTCGTCGCGGTGGCCGTGGACCCGCTGCTGTTCTGACGTGACCCGCACCACGCGCGCGCTCCGGGGATCCGGCGGCGCGCCGTCGGTAATGTGGGCGCCATGACGGACACCGAGACCACGACGGCCACGCCGGACCCGGGTGCACCGGACGCGCGGGTCGAGCGACAGGTGCGCAGGATCGCCAAACACATCGAGCGCTTCACCGCCGCGCACGGCGGCGGGGGCGACGCGGTCGTCGAATACGTCGGGCGCGACGCGACCCGGATCGTGGTCGTCGGCACCGACGGCGCGTGGGGCGATCAGGTCGTGCGCAACCGGGAGATCGCCCGCCTGGCGGTCACCCGGGCGGGGGTGACGCTGCACGAGGAGTTCCCCAACGAGCTGGCGGCGAAGGTGCGCACCACCGAATACGAGTGGTCCCGGATGGCCGGCCTGCAACTGGGCGGCACCCAGAAGTAGCGGATCGTCGGACACGTAGCGGATCGCCGGACGTGTGAGGGGCGGGACGGGAACCACGGTTCCCGTCCCGCCCCTTCGTCGTCGGCGTCGGCCCTGTCGCGAGTGCGGCAAAGCATGCATCAAGGTGTGCACCGGACCGGGCAAAACGGCACGGGGCGGACATGTCGTCGGTGCGCACACCATCCGTTCGTGGCCGGATCCATACCCGTTCGGCCCCGTCGGCGGCCCGCTCGCGGTAGCGTCACGCGGAGGTCTTCGGGACCAGAGGCGAGGTGGGGACCCGTGCGGTTCGGATGGCTGCGGCGCCATGAGCGTCACCTGGAGGAATACCGGCACCGGCGCGAGCAACAGGCGCCGTGTCCGGGCCGCGCCACGCCCGAACCGCCGCCCGCCTTCGCCGACTTCGACCGGCCCCAGGGGCACGATCCGGCCGAACCGGAATCGTATCCACCGGACGGCACGGGCGCGGGAGGCCGGTACGGCGGCGGCACGGACCCGGGCGCAGGCAGCGGCGCGGGCCCGGGGGGCGGGTTCGGCCTCGGCCCGGGCACGGGCATCGACCCGGGCGCCGCCGCAGGTGGCGGGTTCGACCTCGGCATGGGCCGGGGCGCAGGCACGGACATCGGCGCAGGCGCAGCCGCATCTGGCGGGTTCGGCCTCGACGCCGGCACCGGCACCGGCCCGGCCGCAGGTCTCGGCATCGGGGCCGGTCTGCCGGGCGAGGCCGACGACGCCGAGGCCACCCGGGCGGCGATGCTCACCGAGAAGGCGCAGCAGCTGACCCGGGCCGGGCGGCACGCGGACGCGGCGGCGCCGGCGCGCGCGGCGGTGCGGATGTTGGGCACGCTGGCCGCCCGGGACCACCGCCGGCACGGACCCGCACTGGTCGGCGGGTTGCGCGCGTTCGCCGCCGTGCTGGCCGCCGACGGGCGCACCGAGGACGCGGTCAAGGTGGCCGCGAGCGCCGCCGACCATGCCCGCCGGTTGGCCACGCTCGACCACCGCGCGCACCGCCCGCTGCTGGCGGTGGCGCTGCGCGAATCGGGCGCCCGGCTTGGCGATCACGGCGAGGAGGCGGCGGCGCTGGGCGCACTGCGCGAGTCGGTGCAGCTCTTTCGCACCCTGGCCGCCCAGGCCCCCGAACGCCACCGCGCCGAACTCGCGTTGTCCCTGGACGAACTCGCCGGCCGACTCGCCGCGACCGGCGCGGCCGAATCCGCGCTCGCCGCGTTCAGCGAGGCCGAACGGCTGCTCGGGATCGGCCCGCCCGAGGCCCGCCAGGCCGCCGTGTTGCTCCGGCACGCCACCCTGCTCGCCCGCCTCGGCCGCGGCCCCGAGGCGATCGCGCTGGCCGCCGACGCGGTCGAGGTACGGCGCGGTCACGCGAGCGCCGAGCACGCGCCCGCCGGTCGCCGCGAGGACGAACTGGCCGCCTCGTTGCAGAGCCTGGGTCTGCTGCACAGCGCGGCCGGCGCGCACGACCAGGCGGTGGACGCGCTGGAGGAGGCGGTCCGGCTGCGGGCCAGACGGGTGCGGGCCGACCCGGTGTTGGCCCGCCGCCCCGAAGTCCCGGTCACCTACGCGCTCTACGGCATAGTCCTGGTCGCCGCGGGCCGCCCCGCCGACGCCGTCCCGCCGCTCGCCGCGGCCCTGGGCGTGGGCACCGCGCTCAACCTGGAGCGGGTCTCCGACCTGGCCGGGGACACCCTGGTGCGGGCCCACCGGGCCGACCCGGACGCGGTCCGCAACCGCTGGCTGGCGGCCACCGGCGCGGAGTTGCCCGCCTGGATCGAGCACGGCCGGCGCCCGCTGCCGCACCAGAGCGACCGCCGCCGGATGCCCATCCCGGAACGCCGGGAAGCCCTGCCCGCCCGGGACTGATCACCCGTCGGGGGGCACGAAAAAGGCCGCCGGGAGCCGACGGCAACACCCGAAGGTGTGCCGTGGCTCCCGGCGGCCCACCGGCCGCGCGGGCCGGAGAAGCAAAGCTCAGAGCTCGCCGCGGAGTTTGGCCAGCGCCTCGGCGAGGATCGCCTCGCCGTCCGCGTCGCTGCGCCGCTCGCGTACGTAGGCGAGGTGCGTCTTGTAGGGCTCGGTACGCGGGGCGTCCGGCGGATTGTGCTGGTCCTGCCCGGCGGGCAGGCCGCAGCGGGGGCAATCCCACGTCTCGGGGACCTGAGCGTCGGTCGCGAAGCTCGGCTGCGTCTCGTGCTTGTTCGCGCACCAGAAAGAAATACGGAGACGTGGGGCTGCTTCGCCGCGCTCTGCCTCCCCCATCGGGCCGGCGCCGACCCGACTCCCACGGATGGCGTTGCCACTTGCCACGGTAAAAACTCCCCTTGGTCCTTGAGGTCGCGCCCCCGTTGCGCGGCTTGGCGTCCCAGTGTACGTGCGCCTCGCGCAGGGTTGAACCGAGCGGTGGGCCTTTTCCGACTGTTTCCGACAGTCCGTCAGAAAGGCCACCGCGCGGGTGGAAACAGCGGCCGAAGCCGCGCGGTCAGCCGTGCTTGAGCAGCAGACCGAGTACGACGATCGTCACGAACCAGCATGTGCCGACGATGATCGTCATCCGGTCGAGGTTCTTCTCCACGACGGACGAGCCGCCGAGCGAGGAGGACATGCCGCCGCCGAACAGGTCGGACAGGCCGCCGCCCTTGCCCTTGTGCAACAGCACCAACAGCACCATGAGCACGCTGAAGACGATCAGGGCGATCGAGAAACCGGTGACCACGGCCGGGCCCAACTCCTTCTGGCGGAACGCGGGGGCCGGGGATTCCCGGCCAACGGACAGAGTACGCTGCCGCGCCCCGGGAGTGGGAGCCGTGCGGCTCTTCGGCTAATCCGGCAGATCGTACTATTACCGTCGAGCGGGCTCCGTCCGCTACCCCGGCGACCCCGCTCCCCCGGGCCCCCGACCGGGCTCGACGTCCGGGTCCGGGTCCCGGCCCGGGGCCGGTTCCGCGCCCGGGTCCGGCGCGCCCGGCACCACATCGCCGGTGTCCTCCACCTCCAGCTCGTGCCCCGAGCCGCTGACCAGGGCACCCGTACTGGTCAGCGGATGTCCCGGACCCGTGGCCCGGGCGCCGCGCACCGACCCCGTGCGGCGCACGGTGACCCGGTTGTCCCCGCCCGCGACGATCGCGCCGGTGTTGGTCACCGGGCCGCCGGACAGGCTGATCCCGTCGTTCCCGCCCGACTCGAACTCGTCCTCGGTCTCGGCTCGGCCCGCATCGGCGGCGGGCGGGTCGATGGCGCTCACGTGGTACCTCCCGTTGTCGACAGCGCACCCACCCCGGTCCCACCGGAACCGCGCACGGACGCCTGGTTGCCGCGGCCCGCGACGATCGCGCCGCTGTTGTGCAGATCACCCGCGACGTGCTGGATGATCCCGTTGTTGAGGACCAGCTCGTTGCGTTGGCGATACTCGGTCACATCCACGTTCCGGCTCTGCAGGAAGTCCAGCACGAACACGGTGAACTTGCGCTCGATCAGCTTGAGGTATTTCTCCGCGTCCGAATTCTGGAAGAACGTCGCGTAGTTCGCCGACGCGCCCAACTGGCGCACCGAGGCCCGCGCACCCCGGTCCACCGGCAGATTGCGCTGGGTACGCTCGGCCGCCGCGCGCAGATTGCCCGACCGGCGCCACCACGAGGTCCACACCCGGATCAACCGGCCGGCCGAGGAGAGCATCAGCGCCGGCGAATCGACCAGCGCGTGTCCGAACGCGGCCCACAACGTCGCCGCGTCCGCGGTGTGCAACCACTCGTCCGCGACGTGGAAGTCCGGCCGGATCGGCGGCAGCACCAGCTCGTGCAGCTCGGTGTACAACAACCGGCCGTCCATGGTGAAGCGGATCAGTACCGAGACCACCACCTCCTGCGACCAGGTGCCCACCCGTACGCACAGGTAGCGCCGGGTCGCCTCGGCCGGCGGCGGCATCGCGCCGCCGGTCAGCCCGCTTTTGAACTCGTGCATCTGCACACTGAGCCCGGCCAGCCGGTGCCGGTCGTCCCCGGACCGGGCCAGCGTCTCGAACGCCGCGGACACCGCGCCGGTCAGCTCGTCCACGGTGAACGGGGTGAAGCCGTCCGGGCCCCGGTCCGCCCGCGGCTTGTCCAGCACCGAGCGCTCGGCAGCGCGCAGTTCGACCGGGAAGGTCCAGCTCTCCACCAGCTCGCCCGCGCCGACGAACGGCACATAGCCGCTGTAGCGCACGGTGGACGGTATCGGCGGCGGCACGCTCGTCCCCTCCGCGCCGACCGGCGCGTGCGTGGGCTGCGCCGGCAACACCTGGGCCAGTGCGCCCTGGAGGGTGGTCGGCGCCGCGACCGTCGGCCCGCTCGGCACCCAGGTCCGCCCGGGACCCAGATCCGTGACCACCGTGGCGCGTTGTTGCATACGCTCGATCCACACCACGAACACCACCACCGCGAAGGTGGGCACCACGGCCACCGCGAAGGTGTGGATCGAGGGGGCCTCGCCCCGCCCGGCCGCCGTATACGACATCAGCGCGACGAACAAGGCCGCGAACCAGGACAGCAGGGCCGCCGTCCGGGACCGAAAATCGTGCACACCACCACCTCCGGCGACCCCGCCGCGCACCCGCAACAGACCGGCCATCACCACGAGCGCGAGCCAGAACAACCCCAGCGCCGGGCCGAAGCCGATCAGGAACATCACCGCCGGCACCAAAAAGACGATCACGTCCCGCAGGATCCGCCGCCGCCGGGCGGCCAACGCGTGCTCCAGGACCGCCTGTTCGTTGTAGCCGTAGGAGGGCGCCCGATCCCGGTGCGCGTTCTCCCACAGTTCCTCGATCACCCGCGCGCCGAACCGCTCGTCGATCTCCGCGCCCGTACACAGATATCGCGTGGCACCGGTATCCCCGGTCGTGGACATGTCTGGAATCGACACCCGGACCCCCTGGGTCGGCCGGCCACCGTCGCCTTCGAGGGGCGACTACCGGCCACTTGGCGATGACCTATCGTCAGGTACGGGTTGTCGGAGGGGCAAGCGAATTGCCCATACTTCCGTCGGTTTAAGAGGAACGAACGATTCCGGCCACGGGACCGTCGCCGACCCCCCGCCGACCCCCCGCCGAACCCCCGCCGGACATGCGTCGGGCCCGGGGGCGGTCCACACACCCCCGGGCCCGAGCACCCAACCACCCGCGCTACGCGGCCTTCTGCTCCTGGTAACGAACGATCCGCGCGAAGTCCTCGGCCACCAGACACGCGCCGCCGACCAGGCCGCCGTCCACGTCCGGCTGGGCCATCAGCCCGGCCACGTTGCCGGGCTTCATCGAACCGCCGTACAACACCCGCACCCGGTCCGCCAGGTCCGCCGAGTAGAGCTCGGCGAGCTTGGCCCGGATCGCCGAGCACACCTCCTGCGCGTTCTCGGGGGTGGCCACCTCGCCGGTACCGATCGCCCAGACCGGCTCGTACGCGATCACCACGGACTCGGCCTGCTCGGCGGTGATCCCCTTCAGGGCACCCTCGACCTGGGCGAGCGTGTACGGGACATGCTCGCCCGCCCGGCGTACGTCCAGCCCCTCGCCCACACACACGATCGGCACCAGGCCGCTCGCGTAGGCCGCGTGCGCCTTGGCGTTGACCAGCGTGTCGTCCTCGTGGTGGTACTGGCGCCGCTCGGAGTGGCCGACCAGCGCGTAGGTGCACTTGAGCTTGGCCAGCATCGACCCGGCGATCTCCCCGGTGTACGCGCCGCCCGCGTGCTGCGAGATGTCCTGCGCGCCGTAGGCGAAACGGAGCTTGTCCGCCTCGACCATGGTCTGCACCGAGCGCAGGTCGGTGAACGGCGGCAACACCGCGACCTCGACCCGGTCGAAGTCCTTGTCGTTCAGGGTGAACGCGAGCTTTTGCACCAGGGCGATGGCCTCGAGGTGGTTGAGGTTCATCTTCCAGTTGCCCGCCATCAGCGGAACGCGACCGGAGTTGTGCTTCACGGCAGACATCGGGTTCAGCCCTCCAGGGCTTCGAGGCCGGGCAGGGACTTGCCTTCGAGATACTCCAGGCTCGCGCCGCCGCCGGTGGAGATGTGTCCGAAGGCGTTCTCGTCGAAGCCGAGGGTACGCACCGCGGCGGCCGAGTCGCCGCCGCCGACCACGGTGAACGCGTCGGAGTCGATCAGCCCCTGGGCCACCGCGCGGGTGCCGTGGCTGTACGGCTCCATCTCGAACACGCCCATCGGGCCGTTCCAGAACACCGTGCCCGCGTCGGCCAGCTTGTCCGCGAACAGCTCGCCGGACGCCGGGCCGATGTCCAGGCCGAGCCGGTCGGCCGGGATCGCGTCGGCGGAGACCACCGCGTGGTCCGCGTCCGCGGCAAACGCGGTGGCCGCGATCACATCGACGGGCAGGACGAACTCGACGCCGTTGGCCTCGGCCCGCGCGAGGTATTCGCGAACCCGGTCCAACTGGTCCTTCTCCAGGAGCGACTTGCCCACCTCGTGGCCCTGCGCGGCCAGGAAGGTGAACACCATGCCGCCGCCGACCAGGATCCGGTCCGCCTTGCCGAGCAGGCTGTCGATCACACCGAGCTTGTCGGAGACCTTCGAGCCGCCCAGGATCACCACGTACGGGCGCTGTACGTCGTCGGTGAGCCGCTTGAGCACGTCCAGCTCGGTGGCGATCAGGGCGCCGACCGCGTGCGGCAACCGTGCCGGCACGTCGTAGACGGACGCGTGCTTGCGGTGCACCGCGCCGAAGCCGTCGCCCACGTAGACGTCGGCGAGTTCGGCGAGCCGGTCGGCGAACGCGCCGCGCTCGGCGTCGTCCTTGGCCGTCTCGCCCGCGTTGAAGCGCAGGTTCTCCAGGAGCGCGACCTGGCCGTCGGCCAGTTTCGCGACCGTGGCGCGGGCGCTCTCGCCGACCGTGTCGCTCGCGAACGCCACGTCGGCGCCCAGCAGTTCGCCCAGGCGCGCGGCCACCGGCGCAAGCGAGAACGCGGGGTCGGGCGCACCCTTGGGCCGGCCCAGGTGCGCGCACACGATCACCTTGGCACCGCGGCCGACCAGCGCCGCGATGGTCGGCACGCTCGCCCGGATCCGGCCGTCGTCGGTGATGCGTCCGCCGTCGAGCGGGACGTTGAGGTCGGCGCGGACCAGCACGCGCTTCCCGGATACGTCGATGTCGTCGATGGTCTTCAAGTTCGACTCGTCCTCGGATGTCGAAGAAACGGGTGGGGGGTAACGGGTGGGCGGCGTCGAAGAAACGGGCCCGGGTGACGGCGTGTCACCCGGGCCCGCATCGTCGAGCGTCACCTGTCGGCGCGTTTGCCGACCGTCAGAGCTGACCACCGATGTAGCCGACCAGGTCGACCAGGCGGTTGCTGTAGCCCCACTCGTTGTCGTACCAGCCGACGACCTTGACCTGCTTGCCCTGGGCCATGGTCAGGCCCGAGTCGAAGGTGCACGAGGACGGGTCGGTCACGATGTCGGAGGAGACGATCGGGTCCTCGGTGTAGGTCAGGTAGCCCTTGAGCGAACCCTCGGCGGCCTTCTGGAAGGCGGCGTTGACCTCGTCGCGGGTGACCTCGCGCTCCAGCTCGACGACCAGGTCGGTGACCGAGCCGGTGGGGACCGGGACGCGCATCGCGATGCCGTCCAGCTTGCCCTTGAGCTCGGGGATGACCAGCGCGGTGGCCTTGGCGGCACCGGTCGAGGTCGGGATGATGTTGGTCGCCGCGGCGCGGGCGCGACGCAGGTCCGAGTGCGGGAAGTCCAGGATGACCTGGTCGTTCGTGTACGCATGGACGGTGGTCATCATGCCCTTGACCACGCCGAAGTTCTCCAGGAGCACCTTGGCCATCGGCGCGACGCAGTTGGTCGTGCAGGAGGCGTTGGAGATGATCGTGTGCGCGGCGGCGTCGTACTTCTCGTGGTTGACGCCCATCACGATGGTGACGTCCTCATTCTTGGCCGGAGCCGAGATGATGACCTTTTTGGCGCCGGCCTCGATGTGCTTCTTGGCCTTCTCGGCGTCCGTGAAGATGCCGGTGGACTCGATCACGATGTCCGCACCCAGCTCGGCCCAGGGCAGCGCGGCCGGGTCACGCTCGGCGATGACCTTGAAGGTCTTGTCGCCGACGGTGATCGCGTCGTCGGTGTAGGTGACCTCCTGGCCGAGGCGGCCGAGGATGCTGTCGTACTTCAGCAGGTGGGCCAGGGTCGCGATGTTCGTGAGGTCGTTGACCCCGACGATCTCGAAGTCCGCGCCCGAGGCCAGCGCCGCGCGGAAGAAGTTGCGGCCGATACGGCCGAATCCGTTGATGCCTACCCGGATCGTCACGAACCGATCTCCTCTGTCGAACGCCGAATGCCCTGATGGTGAATGGCCGAGGAGATGGTCAGTGGAATCTGCGATATCCCCGGCCATGTCCGACCCTACCGTGACGCCCCGGGCACCTCCACGCAGGCTTGCTGCGCAAGGGGCCCAGGACGGGACGGATCATCAGGTATACGTACCGACCGGAATCAGCCGGCCACCTTCTTGGTGAGCACGAAACCCTCGAAGGCCGCGATCAGATAGAACAGCGCGTCGATCGGCTCCAGGAACTCCTTCCAGGAGTCGAACATCCGCGAGTCGGTCAGCAGGTCCCACAACGACAGGTCGGTGTGGCTCTGCAACCACATGGCGAGTCCGACGTACTGACCCAGGAAGATGCCGAGCACACTCAGTACGACGCCGAGCACGGGCAGCACGGGATTACGCCCGCCGACCTTGCCGAGGGCGACCGCGACCAGCGCCGCGACGCCGAGCGCCATGTAGCCGATCTGGTGCTCGGACGCCTTCAGGATGAGGGCGTAGACGACGGCCGCGACGACCATCGCGACCACGCCGAGGGCGATCCCCAGACCGGTGTTGTCCGGCCGGCGCGGCGGCTGCGGCGGCGGCCCGCCGTACGGCCCCGAAGCCGGCGGTCCGGACGGGCCCGGCAGGTGCCCCCACTGGCCGGGACCCTGCGGTGGCGGCCCCCACGACCCCGGTGCGTTGTTGCTCACGAAGAAATCCCCCCGAAAGAAGCACGACATACGGGAACTCGTATGTGCGCAGAGACGTTAATGGCCCCCGGCGGAGAAGTCTCCGCCGGGGGCCACCCATTCGGCCACCGGTTTTACCCGGTCGGACCAACACCACTCACGCGCAAGCGCGTTGGCCCGTTGACGCGTTACTTGTACAGCTCGCGCAGGATCGCGTCCACGACCACCTTGCGGTCGTCCGCCGTGGCCAACTGCTCCAGGCCGAAGCCGAAGAGCATCGTGTCGTCGGTGGCGATCACCGACGAACCGAACACGGCCTGACTGCGGGTGAAGCCGACGAGCGCGAGGTCACCGGGCGGCGGGCCGGCCAGGACCCACGGGCCCAGTCCGGTCTCGAAGCCCTCGGCGTCCACGACCCCCGCCTTGGTGACCACCTTGGTGTCGTCGACGAACAGGCCGGCCCCGCCGGTGTTCGCGTCGCTCACGTAGGCGATCGAGACCTCGACCTTCTTGCCCGCGTAGGCGGACAGGTCGAAGGCGACCGGCTTCCAGCCACCCGAGTTGCCGGTGAACGAGTTCCACGCGCCGGTGGTGCCGGTGTTCAGGCACTTGGGGGTGGTCACCGTCACGTAGTGCTTCAACTGCGGGTGGGTGTTGACCAGGTCGCCGCCCTCACACTGGGTGGACGGCTTGTTGCTGCTCAGCCCGTTCAGGTCGGGCAGCGTGGTCCAGTCGTCGGCGCCGACCGTGTGCGCCTCCACGAGCACGTGGTCCCAGCCGCGCTCGGTGTCGTAGGAGAACTGCGCGGTGAGCTTGGCCGCGTCCGCCGCCGTCACATTGGTCAGGTCGATCGTGCGCATCAGACGTTTGTACGCGTTGTCCGTGTGCATCCCGTTGATGTACCACGAGCCCTCCGGCGGCGCGTACGGCCCGGACGTGTTGCCCGCGTAGGTCGCCACCGAACGGCTGTCGAACATCGGGAACTTGTCCGGCGTCAGGATCGCGCTGGTGGGCAGGAAGCCGCCCGCCTCGTTCAGCGGGTTGGAGTCCGTACCGGGAACCGGCTTGCTGATCCCCTGCAGCGGCCCGCCGGCCGAACCGACCACCCCGGTGGCCCCGTTCGTCGCCGACCGGTCCCACGCGCCCAGCCAGTACTGGGTGAAGTCGTCGGAGACGATCAGACAGTCGCTGGTCGGGTCGACGGTGACCTTGCACGGCTGGTCCGGGTGCCCGTTGAGGCCGTAGTAGATGCCACCGCCCGCCGCGCTGCGCAGGGGACCGTAGTAGCCCGCGGTCTCGCCGAGGTAGGCCAGCTTGCCGCCCTCGTTGAGGTAGTCGCGCACATTCATGGTCAGGTCCTGGACCAGCGGCGTGACCTGGGCGTCCTTGACCTGCTCGCCGAGGAAGTCGGTGTTCGCCCGGGCCGCGTCCTGGGTCAGTCGGTTGTCGCCGAGATACCAGAACACCCCCTTGAAGTGCGAGAGCACGCCCAGGTGGTGCGGGGCGCCGAACTTCGTCACGTCGTAGACCGCCGACTTGACGCCGTTGGCGGCCAGCGCGTCCACGTACTGTTGGGCGTACTTGGGGCCGACCTGGTTCGGCGGGTGCGGCGGGTTGACGCCCTTGTAGTCCTCGTTGGACAGGACCAGCGTCTCGGTCTTCTCCGGAATGCCGCTCTCCACCGTGAAGGTGAAGTGTTCGCTGGCCACCTTGCCGGTGCCGGGCTTGTCGCCGGTGAACCAGACCTCGACCCGGTCGCCGGTGCGGACGTTCTTGATGTCCCCGCGATACTCGGCGAAGTACGTGGTGCCCTCGTCGCCGTACCGCTTGCCGCCCTTCCACTCCTTGACCCCGGCGGTCTTCGTCGAGCCGCCGTTGACGCGGTAGTTGACCTTGCGGTCCTTGAGCTCGCGCTTGGCGATCACCGCGACCGGCTGGTCGTCGTGGTCCTCGGCGAAGGAGTGCTCGAACTTGTCGGCCACCAGATCGGGCGCCTTGCGACCGAGCGAGGAGACCGGATCCGCCGGATTCGCCGCCGACTTGGCCACGGACAGCGCGAACGGCAGGTTCTTGCTGTACTCCATCTGGATCAACGTCTCGTCGTCCGGGAAGTTGAAGATGCCCGGACAGTCCTCCGGCTTCCACGGGTCGTCCGGCAGATAGCCGGCCGCCGTGGCGCAGGTGGACATCTCCGGAGTGAACGACATCGTGTGGTAGACGTTGTTCATCTGGCCGTCGGTGTCGCCGTTGGTCGTGTACAGCGCGGCGGACAGCTCCGGTACATAGCCCGGCACCGCCGGATTGGCGAAGTCGCCCGCGAGCGCCGTCATCAGCTGGTCGTCGGGGCTGGGCGTGGCCACCTGGGAGCCGACCCCGTACAGGATCAGTTGCGCGGCGGAGTGGTAGTTGACGATGAACTTCGCCTTGACGTGCGCGGCGAGGCCCTCCATCGCCCGGGTCTCCGGCTCGGAGGAGGGACCGGTGCCGCGGTAGGTCTCGTTCAGCGGGTCGGGCGAGGAACCCTCGTTGTCGTAGCCCCACTTGAAGGAGAAGTTGCGGTTGGGGTCGACGCCGTCGCCGGCGGTGATCACCCCGTCGCCGTTGTTGTCCCGCAGATTCTTGCGCCACAACCGCTGGCCGGGCTGGAAGGTCCAGTCGTAGCCGTCGGGGTTGGCCGAGAGTACGAACCACAGCTCGTTGTCGGTGACCAGCTTGGTGGTCTCGTCGTCCTTGCCGTAGCCGTCCACGAAGTGGTGCAGCAGCCGCCGGGTCATCTCCGGCGTGATCCACTCGCGAGCGTGCTGGTTGGAGATGTAGAGCACGCCGGGCTTGGCGCCGTCGACGGCGGTGCGCACGTTCTTCGTCACCTTGACCGCGAGGATGTCCTGCCCGAGCACGGACTTCCCGATGCTGACGGTCTTGGCGATGTCGGGGTGGTCCTTGGCGATCTGCACCATCTCGGCACCGAGGTTGCCCGGGCCGCTGTACTTGCGGAACACGCCCCCGCCGGGAGCGAGGGCACGATCCTGCGCCTGGACCTTCTGGTCGAGCACGAGGCCGGCGGCCTTCAGCTTGGCGGCCTGGCCCTGGGTGAGGATGACCTCGGCCCTGACCTTGCCGTCCGCGGCCCTGGTGACCTGCGTTTCCGATCGATCCACGCCGGAGTCGAAGATCTGCTTCAACTGCGCGGCGTCGGCCGTGACCGAGTAGGCCTGGGGACCGGGTTCGCCCGCCGGAGGAAGTTTCGCTTCCGGCGGCGCGGTGGTCACTTCGGGATAGGAGAAGGACTTGCCGGCCGGATTGTCCGCGGGAGCCGCGGTACTCGCCGGCGCCGCGGTCAGCAGACCGAGCGCCAGCGACAGCGCCGCGATTCCCGTCGTGGCGATCCGGACTCGTTTGGTGGTGCCCCTGGAACGATGACGCCTCATCGACCCCCCAGTCGTGGGTTCGGCGTGCATAGGGACGGCGCAAAAGCACGGCTTCGAGGGACGAAACGTGACTCCTGCGCCCGGGTGTTGCGCATGCTACGGCAACTACCCTGTGATAAACGAGACCTAACGCACGGTCATATTCGGTCAAGGCTACGCGCAGAGATTCCAGATAATGGTCAGAACCAGTCGGGGCACCATGGCTCGCGCGGGGTCCGCAACAACGCCTCGGCCCGCTCGGCCGCACCCGCCGTGAACTCGGTGATCCGCCCGGCCGCGGCCAACCGCACCGGCGAACCCGAACCCAGGTACAACCCGCCCAACGCGGCCACGTCCAGGGCCAGATCGGCCGGCTCCCCGGTCGGTGCGCACACCCCGCCCTCGGGTCCGCCGTCGATCGCGAACCGCCCGGCCGCGTAGCCCAGCTCGTCCGCCACCTCGACCACCAACCGGTCCCGCACGCCGAAGGTGCGGGCCGAGAACGCGCCGGGCACGTCCAACAGCCGCGTCCAGACGAAGTCGCGGCGGGTCTGCGTGGTGATCGCCCGGGGGTCGCCGACGAACAGCGGCAACAACTCGTCGGGACTGCGGTCGGCCGCCTCCACCTTGTTCACGTAGTCGACGTTCGCGCAGTAGCGCCACAGCGCGATCTCGGCCGCCGGGGTGAGGGCCAGCAGCGCGTCCACGGTCAGCGTCACCTTGGGCACGAACTCGTCCCAGTGGTCGTCCGCGCGGTAGGTCACCAATCCGGTGACCTTGCCGGCCGGATCGCGGTAGACCGCGTGGAAACGATCCGGCGCCGGGCCGCTCGGCGCGGACACCCGGCCGGTGTAGACGTCCCACCACAGGTCGTTGCGGCCGATCACGCCCGCGCGCAGGCCGCGGAACTCCTCGTGCAGCGGCGGGCCGACCTCGCGCACCTCGTCGGGGGTGAGCAGCTCGATCCGGGCCCCGGGCTCGACCGGCGCGTCCGGCACGAAGTCGGTGCGCAACGTGTCCAGGGTCAGCTTCTGGTACTCGGTGGCCGCGCCGAAGCCGAACCGGCCGTAGATCCGATACTCGGCGGCGATCAGGATGGCCAACTGCTCGCCGCGCGCGGCGGCGTCGGCCAGGTCCAGGTGCATCAACCTGGTGAGCAGGCCCTGTCGGCGGTGGGTCGCGGTGACCGTCACGTTGGTGATCGCCGACACCGGCACGATCGCGCCGCCGGGCACGGTCAGCCCGGTGGCGAAGCTGCGGAAGGTGCCGACACACCGATCACCGTCGAAGGCACCGCGCGTCCGGGCCAGGTCGGCCCGCCTGCGCCAGTGCGCTATTCGCTTCTCCCGGCCCTCCTTGGACTCGTCCGGGATACGGAGAAAACCGACCCCGACGGCGGTGGTCCACGGGATGATGTCGTCCTCGCCGATGGTGCGGATGTCCACTGTGGTGGGTCCCTTCCTCGCGTACGCGGCCTTCCCTCCGCGAGTACGGACGAAGGCGCCGACCCGGAGACCCTATGTCTCGCGGTTCGACGCCTTCGAATGGTTTTCGCTGCCCAGGTGGGGTGCGGACGATCGGGAGCGGACGATCAGGAAACGAGTATGTCCACCGAAAGCCCCGCATCGGTGCCCGGCATGCCCAGCTCACCCGCACGCTTGTCGGCCATCGCGAGCAACCGGCGGATCCGCCCGGCCACCGCGTCCTTGGTCAGCGGCGGCTCGGCCAGCCCGCCCAGCTCTTCGAGCGAGGCCTGCTTGTGGTCGAGGCGCAGCTTGCCGGCCGCGGCCAGATGCTCCGGGACCTCCTCGCCGAGAATCTCCAACGCCCGCTGCACGCGCGCCCCGGCGGCCACCGCCGCGCGGGCCGAGCGGCGCAGGTTCGCGTCGTCGAAGTTGGCCAGCCGGTTCGCCGTGGCCCGCACCTCGCGGCGCATCCGGCGCTCCTCCCAGGCCAGCACGCTCTCGTGCGCGCCGAGTCGGGTGAGCAGCGCGCCGATCGCGTCGCCGTCGCGGACCACCACCCGGTCCACCCCGCGCACCTCGCGCGACTTGGCCGCCAGGCCCAGCCGCCGGGCCGCGCCGACCAGCGCGAGGGCCGCCTCCGATCCGGGGCAGGTCACCTCCAGGGCCGAGGAGCGGCCGGGCTCGGTGAGCGAGCCGTGGGCCAGGAACGCGCCGCGCCAGGCGGCCTCCGCGTCGCACGTGGCGCCGGAGACGACCTGCGGCGGCAGCCCGCGCACCGGTCGCCCGCGCGCGTCGAGCAGACCGGTCTGCCGGGCCAGTTGGTCACCGCCGACGGCGACCCGGACCACATAGCGGCTGCCCCGGCGCAGCCCGCCGGGGGCCACCACGACCAGGTCCGAGCTGTGCCCGTAGACCTCGAGGATGTCCTTGCGCAGCCGGCGTGCGGCCATCGCCGTGTCCAGTTCCGCCTCGATGACGATTCGCCCGCCCACGATGTGCAGTCCGCCCGCGAAGCGCAAAAGCGCGGAGACCTCCGCCTTGCGACAGCACGACCGGGTGACCGGGAGGCGGCTGAGCTCGTCCTTCACTGCTGCCGTCATCGCCATGGAGCGATCCTTTCACGATCGACGAAGATCCGGCCGTAGGCTGCGGCCAACCGTTCGGGGTCGTGTCGCGGGGAGCCGTCGACCGCCGACACGGGAGCCAGATGGATGTGCCCACCGAGCGCCGCCGTGGCCCGTTCCAGGCCCGGTACGTCCTCCACACGGTCGCGGTCGCCGAGGACGATGTCAAAGGTCAGCCCGGGGGCGTGCGCAGCCAGCACCTCCAGGTGCTGCTGCGGCGAGAAACCCGCCGTCTCGCCCGGTTGCGGGGCCAGATTCAGCGCCAACAACCGCCTGGCCTTGGTCTCCACGAGCGCCGCCGCCAGCTCGGGAACGAGCAGGTGGGGCAGCACCGAGGTGAACCAGGATCCGGGTCCGACAACCACCCAATCGGCGTCACGCACCGCCGCGACCGCCTCCGGCACGGCGGGCGGATCGGCCGGGAGCAGCCGAATCCCGCGCACGTCGCCCGGGGTCACCGCGACCTGGGCCTGCCCGCGCACCACGGACAACTCTTCCGGCCGGGCCGGGTCGTGCCCGGCCACGTCCGCCTCGATGTCCAGCGGCACCGCCGACATCGGCAACACCCGCCCGTGCGCGCCGAGCAGGCGGCCCATCCAGTCCAGGGCCGCGATCGGGTCGTCCATCAGTTCCCACAGGCCGACCAGGAGCAGGTTGCCCACCGCGTGCCCGTTCAGCTCGCCGTCGCTGCGGAACCGGTGCTGGATGACCCGGCTCCAGGTCACCCCCCACTCGTCGTCCCCACACAGTGCGGCCAGCGCCATCCGCAGATCGCCCGGCGGCAGCACGCCCAGGTCCTTGCGCAACCGCCCGCTGGAGCCGCCGTCGTCGGCGACCGTGACGATCGCCGTCAGGTCGTCGGTGAGCCGGCGCAGTGCCGCCAGCGAGGCGGAGAGCCCGTGTCCGCCGCCCAGGGCGACCACCTTCGGGCCGCTCATTCCCTGCCCATGTCGCGGTGCACCAACACGGTGTCGAGGCCGTCCTCGGTGAGCCGGCGGGCCAGCCGCTCGGCCATCGCGACGCTGCGGTGCTTGCCGCCGGTGCAGCCCACCGCGAGCGTCACATAACGCTTGCCCTCACGGCGGTAGCCCTCGGTGACGATGTGCAGCAGTTCGGCGTAGCGGTCCAGGAACTCCTTGGCGCCGGGCTGGTCGAACACGTAGCGGCTGACCGCCTCGTCCATGCCGGTGTACGGGCGCAGCTCCGGGATCCAGTGCGGGTTGGGCAGGAAGCGGCAGTCCACCACCAGGTCGGCGTCCACCGGCAGGCCGTACTTGAAGCCGAACGACATCACCGTGGCGCGCAGTTGCGGCTCGCCGGAGCCGGCGAACCGGTCGTCCATCCGCGCCCGCAGCTGGTGCACGTTTATGTCGGAGGTGTCGATCACCAGGTCGGCCTCGCCGCGCAATTCGCGCAGCAGTTCGCGCTCGCGCCCGATGCCGTCCGGGATGCGGCCGTCGCCCTGGAGCGGATGCGGGCGGCGCACCCCCTCGAAGCGGCGCACCAACACGTCGTCGGACGCCTCCAGGAAGACGATCCGGCGCACCACGCCGGCCGCGTCCAGCTCGCTCAGCGCCGAGCGCAGGTCGTCGAAGAAGGTCCGGCCGCGCACGTCCACGACGACCGCTATCCGCGCGACGGCCCCCTGCGTGCGGGCACCCAGGTCGACCATCGCCGGGATCAGCGACGGCGGCAGGTTGTCCACGACGAACCAGCCGAGGTCCTCCATGCCCTTGGCGGCGGTACTGCGGCCGGCGCCGGACATCCCGGAGATGATCACCAGCTCCGGAGTGCCCTCCACATCGGCGCTCGTGGTCTCGGTACTCATGTGTCCCCCCGGTGCGTGCCGCACCTACGGCTGGGCGAGTTCAACGCTTCCTCCTGCTGGTTCCTGCCTCGGGGGTACCACCGGGACCGCCTCGTCGGTTTCGCCGACCCCGACGACTGCCACCGTGTCGTCGTCCTCCATGATCTCGCCCGTGGCGGTATTCACCGCCGGCGCCGCGGCCCGGGTGGCGAGCGCCGCGACGATCGCCTCGGCGGTGGCCCGGCCGATGCCCGGCACCTCGGTGATCTGTTCCAGGCGAGCCGCGCGCAGCCGCTTGAGCGAGCCGAAGTGCGCGAGCACCGCCTTGCGCCGGGTCTCGCCCAGGCCCGGGATGTCGTCCAGGGCGCTCGCCGTCATCGCCTTGGACCGTTTGGCCCGGTGGTAGGTGATCGCGAAGCGGTGCGCCTCGTCCCGGATGCGCTGGAGCATCAGCAGCGCCTCGCCGCTGCTGCGCGGGAGTACGACGGGGTCGTCCTCACCGGGCACCCAGACCTCTTCGAGCCGCTTGGCCAGGCCGCACACGGTCACATCGACCACGCCGGCCTCCTCCAGGGCCCGCACCGCGGCGGCCACCTGGGGTTGCGCGCCGTCCACCACGATCAGCTGCGGCGGGTAGGCGAACCGCCTGGGCTTGCCGGTCTCGGGGTCGATCGGGCCGGAGTTCTCGACGCCGTCGCCCTCGGCCTCGTCCGTGACCGCGTCGCGCGCCAGGTCGCTCTTGTACCGCCGGAACCTCCGGGTGAGCACCTCGTGCATCGCGCGCGGGTCGTCCTGGCCCTCGAAGGTCTTGATCGCGAAGCGCCGGTACTCGCTCTTGCGCGGCAGGCCGTCCTCGAAGACGACCATCGAGGCGACCACCTCGGTGCCCTGCAGGTGCGAGATGTCATAGCACTCGATGCGCAGCGGCGCGGTCTCCATCTCCAGTGCCTCGGCGAGTTGTTGCAGGGCCAGCGAGCGGGCGGTCAGGTCGCCGGCCCGGCGCAGCTTGTGCAGGTTGAGCGCCTGGGCGGCGTTGCGCTGGACGGTCTCCTGGAGCGACTTCTTGTCGCCGCGCTGCGGCACCCGCAACTCGACCTTGGCGCCGCGCAGTTCGCACAACCACGCGGTCAGCGCGGCGGTGTCCGCGGGCAGCGCGGGGACCAGCACCTCGCGCGGCACCGCCTCGCCGCGCTGCTCGCCGTAGAGCTGCTGGAGGAAGTGTTCGACCAGATCGGCGGTGTCCACGTCCTCGACCCGCTCGGTGACCCAGCCGCGTTGCCCGCGCACCCGGCCGCCGCGCACGTGGAAGATCTGGACGGCGACCTCGAGTTCGTCCTCGGCCAGCGCGATCACATCCGCGTCGGTACCGTCGCCGAACACGATCGCGTTCTTCTCCAGGGCCCGGGTGAGCGCGGTTATGTCGTCCCGGAGTCGGGCCGCCTTCTCGTATTCCATCGCCTGCGCGGCCTGCTTCATCTCGCGCTCGACGCGCTTGATGTAGGGGCCGGTGCGGCCGGCCATGAACTCGCAGAAGTCCTCGGCGAGCGCACGGTGGTCCTCGGCGGAGATCTTGCCCGTGCACGGCGCCGCGCACTTGCCGATGTAGCCCAGCAGACACGGCCGGCCGACCTGGCGGGCGTTCTTGAACACCCCGGCCGAGCAGGTACGCACGGGGAACACCCGAAGGAGCAGGTCGAGCGTCTCGCGGATGGCCCAGGCGTGCCCGTACGGCCCGAAGTAGCGCACACCCTTGCGATGCGGCCCGCGCATCACCTGCGCGCGGGGGAACTCCTCATCGAGCGTCACCGCGAGCGAGGGATAGCTCTTGTCGTCGCGGTACTTGACGTTGAAGCGCGGGTCGAACTCCTTGATCCAGGAGTATTCGAGCTGGAGCGCCTCGACCTCGGTGCCGACCACGGTCCAGTCCACCGCGGCGGCGGTGGTGACCATGCTCTGGGTGCGCGGGTGCAGGCCCGCCAGGTCCTGGAAGTAGGACGAGAGCCGGGCGCGCAGGTTCTTCGCCTTGCCGACGTAGACCACGCGCCCGTGCTCGTCGCGAAACCGGTACACACCGGGCGACGTCGGGATCTGGCCGGGCGCGGGCCGGTACGACGACGGGTCCATTTCTCCACCCTATGTGCTGGCTCCGACAGATATTCGCGGTCAACCCACCACGATCTCGCCGTTCGCGACCGTGACCGGCAGCGGCGTGAGGCCGCGTTTGGCGGGTCGGCGTACGACGGAACCGTCGTTCATCGAGAACTGGCTGCCGTGGCACTGGCACTGGATGACACCCTGGTCGACCTTGGTGACCAGACAACCCTGGTGCGGACAACGGGCGTCGAACGCTTTGTAATCGTCCTTCGCGGGCTGCGTCACCACGATCGAGGTGTCGGTGTAGACCTTGCCCTTGCCGAGCACCACGTCCTCGGCCTTGCCGACCGTCACCGGGCCGTCGAGCAGCTTCTTCTCGTGCGGCGACGCGGGCTGGTTGTCCGCCGCGCAGGCGGTCAGCGCCGCGCCGGCGGCGGCCACCGCGCCGACCACCGCGGCGCCCCGCAGCAACGTGCGCCGATCCGGCCCGAACTCGCTCCCGGCGTCGGACGCGCTCTCGGGCCGGGGCTGCTGCTGCGGGGTCATGCGGTATCTCCTCGTGAACGGTGACTGATGGGAGGCCGGTCAATCCTCGCATCCGGCCCACCCGCCGATTACGTCACCGTCGGTCGTAGAGCACGTCCTGGAGGAACTTGCCGGTGTGGCTGCCGGCCACCTCGGCGACTTCCTCGGGGGTGCCCTCGGCCACGACCAGGCCGCCGCCGCTGCCCCCCTCCGGGCCCAGGTCGACCACCCAGTCCGCGGTCTTGATCACGTCGAGGTTGTGCTCGATCACGATCACCGTGTTGCCCTTGTCGACCAGGCTGGTCAGCACGCCGAGCAGCCGGCGGATGTCCTCGAAGTGCAGGCCCGTGGTCGGCTCGTCGAGTACGTAGACGGTCTTCCCGGTGGACCGGCGCTGGAGTTCGGAGGCGAGCTTGACCCGCTGCGCCTCGCCGCCGGAGAGCGTGGTCGCCGGCTGGCCGAGCCGGACGTAGCCGAGCCCGACGTCGTTGAGCGTGCGCAGGTGCCGGGCGATCGCCGGGACCGCCTCGAAGAAGGCCAGGCCCTCCTCGATCGGCATGTCGAGCACCTCGGAGATGTTCTTGCCCTTGAAGTGCACCTCCAGCGTCTCGCGGTTGTAGCGCGCGCCGTGACACACCTCGCACGGGACGTAGACGTCCGGCAGGAAGTTCATCTCGATCTTGATGGTGCCGTCGCCCGAGCAGTTCTCGCAGCGACCGCCCTTGACGTTGAACGAGAACCGGCCCGGCAGGTAGCCGCGCACCTTGGCCTCGGTGGTCTCCGCGAACAACTTGCGCACGTGGTCGAACACACCGGTGTAGGTGGCCGGGTTGGAGCGCGGGGTGCGCCCGATCGGCCCCTGGTCCACGTGTACGACCTTGTCCACCAGGTCGGTCCCGGTGATCCGGGTATGCCGACCCGGCACCAGTCGCGCGCCGTTGAGCTCGCGGGCCAGGTGGGTGTAGAGGATGTCGTTGACCAGGGTCGACTTGCCCGAGCCGGACACCCCGGTGACCGCGGTGAACACGCCCAGCGGGAACGCCACGCTGACGTCCTGCAGGTTGTTCTCCCGGGCGCCGTGCACGACCAGGCGGCGCTTGTCGTCCGGCACCCGGCGCTCGGTGGGGGTGGGGATCGACTTGCGGCCGGAGAGGTAGTCGCCGGTGGCCGAGCGCTTGTTCTTGAGCAGTTCCTTGTAGCTGCCCGAGTGTACCACCTCGCCGCCGTGCTCGCCCGCGCCGGGACCGATGTCCACGACCCAGTCGGCGATCCGGATGGTGTCCTCGTCGTGCTCGACCACGATCAGCGTGTTGCCCATGTCGCGCAGCCGGACCAGGGTCTCGATCAGCCGGTGGTTGTCCCGCTGGTGCAGGCCGATGGACGGCTCGTCGAGCACGTAGAGCACGCCGACCAGGCCGGAGCCGATCTGGGTGGCCAGCCGGATGCGCTGCGCCTCGCCGCCGGACAGGGTGCCTGCGGCGCGGCTGAGCGAGAGGTAGTCCAGGCCGACGTCGATCAGGAACCTCAGCCGCTCGTTGACCTCCTTGAGCACCCGCTCGGCGATCTTCTTCTCCCGCGCCACCAGCTTGATCCGGCCGAGGAAGTCGGCGCAGTCGCTGATCGACATGGCCGCGACGTCGGCGATCGACTTGTCCGCGATGGTCACCGCGAGCACGATCGGCTTGAGCCGGGCGCCGTGGCAGGTGGCACACGGCACCTCGCGCATGTAGCCCTCGAAGCGCTCGCGACTGGTGTCGGTCTCCGCCTCGGAGTGCCGGCGCACGATGTAGGGCAGCGCGCCCTCGAACGAGGTGTAGTAGGAGCGCTCGCGCCCGTAGCGGTTCTTGTACTTGACGTGGATCTGCGTCTTGTGGCCGTTGAGCAGTGCTTTGCGGGCCCGCTGCGGCAGCCCGTCCCAGGCGATGTCGGTGCGGAAGCCCATCTCGTCGGCGAGCGCGGAGACCAGTCGGCCGAAGTATTCCGACGCGTGTCCGCTCGACCACGGCGCGAGCGCGCCCTCGTCCAGCGACTTCTGCCCGTCGGGCACCACCAGTTCGGGGTCGACCTCCATCCGGGTGCCGATGCCGGTGCAGTCCGGACAGGCGCCGAACGGCGAGTTGAACGAGAACGAGCGCGGTTCCAGTTCCTCGAACGAGAGGTCGTCGTAGGGGCAGTAGAGGTGCTCGGAGAACATCCGCTCGCGGCCCTCGTCGTCCTCGGGCAGGTCGACGAAGTCCAGGATGACCATGCCCGAGCCGAGCGAGAGCGCGGTCTCCACCGAGTCGGTCAACCGGCGCTTGGCCGAGGACTTGACCGTGAGGCGGTCGATGACCACCTCGATGGTGTGCTTCTCCTGCTTCTTGAGCTTGGGCGGGTCGGTGAGCTGGATCACCGCGCCGTCCACCCGGGCCCGGCTGTAGCCCTTGGACTGGAGTTCGGCGAACAGGTCGACGAACTCGCCCTTGCGCTCGCGCACGATCGGCGAGAGCACCTGGAAGCGGGTGCCCTCGGCCAGCTCGAGCACCCGGTCGACCACCTGCTGCGGGCTCTGCCGGGCGATCGGGCGCGCGCACACGGGACAGTGCGGGTGGCCGATCCGGGCGTAGAGCAGGCGCAGGTAGTCGTAGACCTCGGTGATCGTGCCGACCGTGGAGCGCGGGTTGCGGTTGGTCGACTTCTGGTCGATCGAGACCGCGGGCGACAGGCCCTCGATGAAGTCGACGTCGGGCTTGTCCATCTGCCCGAGGAACTGGCGCGCGTAGGAGGACAGCGACTCGACGTAGCGGCGCTGTCCCTCCGCGAAGATCGTGTCGAACGCGAGCGAGGACTTGCCGGAGCCGGACAGGCCGGTGAAGACGATGAGCGAGTCGCGCGGCAGGTCGAGGGAGACGTCCTTGAGGTTGTGCTCGCGCGCGCCACGGACGATGAGACGGTCGGCCACTTGAGAATCGAAACCCTTCGACGACATGCCGCTGCGGCTGAATGGTGTCGAGCTGATCGGTACGCGTCGACAGTGCGGATCGAGGATGCCGAGCCGGGTGTCGGTCGCAGTGCGCGTCACGACGTGGTGACGCACTGCGGCCCCGGATCGTTGTGTCCTCGCGCCATCGTAAGCAGCCGCGGGCAGGTGTTTGTTCCCCTTTGAGCCGCCAGGCTATCGCACATTCATTCGAACAAAACTTCTTCCACCACTTCTTCACTCGATCGTGTGAAGGTCTGACCCGGGCGTTCGCGCCACTAAGCTGCAACCCCAAGACCTCGTCGCAGCGGGCCGCGTCTCGTCCCGCAGGTCGGCGGCGAGGGCGATCCGGGGGAGGTATACGTGACCACGGACGGGTTCGACCCCGCCACACTGCTCGCGGAGATCAACGACGCGACCGCTCAGGTCCTGGCCACCGCGGAGCGGCTGTCGCCCGAACATCTGGCCGGCCCGTCGCTGCTGCCCGGGTGGAGCCGCGGCCATGTGCTGACCCATCTGGCCCGCAACGCGGACGCGCTGACCAACCTGCTGAACTGGGCCCGCACCGGGATCCCGACCCCGATGTACCCGCCGGGCGACGCCCGGGACCGGGCCATCGACGAGGGCGCCGGACGCGGACCGCAGGAGCAGCTCGCCGATCTGCGCGACGCCTCCGCCCGATTCGCCCAGGCGTTCGAGGCGATGACACCGACCGCGTGGGGCGCCAAGGTCACCGCGCGCAACGCAGGCGAGATCGCCGCGACCACACTGCCCGGCAAGCGGCTGCGCGAGCTCTACATCCACCACGTCGACCTGGACGCGGGCTGGACGCCGGCGCACTGGCCGACCGAGTACACCGAGCGCGAGCTCAACGAGGTGGCCGCGTCCTTCCGCGGCCGGCCGGACTGCCCGCCGCTGCTGCTGCGCGACGACATCACCCACCGCGAACTGCTGATCGGCCCGGAGGGGGTGGCCCCGGCCGCGGTCGTCTCCGGCCGTCGCCAGTCGCTGCTGGGGTGGCTGATCGGGCGGACCAACGGCGACGGGCTGACCGTCGAGCCGGCCGGCCAACTGCCCCCGCTGCCCGCGTGGATGTAGCCGGGAGGGCGTGCGGCCGGGGAGGATGGCCCGCATGACGTATCACGGATCCGTGAAGGTCGGCGGCGCCCCGGCCGTGCGCGAGCTGGCCAATCTGATGATCACCAAGGTGGCGGTGGGGCCCTACGACAACGACGCCTACCTGCTGCGCTGTCGCGCCACCGACGAGCAGCTGCTGATCGACGCGGCCAACGACGCGGGCACGCTGATCACCCTGGTGGGTGACGGTGGTCTGGCCAAGGTGGTCACCACCCACCGGCACCAGGACCACTGGCAGGCACTGGCCGAGGTGGTTGCGCACACCGGCGCGACCACCCTGGCCGGGCGCGCCGACGCCGAGGCCGTCCCGGTGCCCACCGACGTGCTCGTGGACGACGGCGACACGATCGCCTTCGGCGCGATCGAACTGCGGGCGATCCACCTGGTGGGCCACACCGAGGGCAGCGTCGCGTTGCTCTACGACGACCCCAAGGGCCACCCGCACCTGTTCACCGGCGACTGCCTCTTCCCCGGCGGGGTGGGCAACACGTTCGGCGACCCGGCCGCCTTCGACCACCTGATCGACGACGTCGAGCACAAGTTGTTCGACGTACTCCCCGACGAGACCTGGGTCTACCCGGGCCACGGCAACGACACCACGCTGGGCGCCGAGCGCCCGAACCTGGCCGAGTGGCGCGAACGCCGCTGGTAGTGGCGAAGGCCGGGGCCGGGCGGGCGGTTCAGCCCCGCCCGGCGCCCGGCGCGGCGGCCCTGCGGCGGGCCCGGTGCGCGGCCACGTTGGCCCGGTTCGCACACGCATCCGAGCAGTAGCGCTTGCGCCCGTTGCGCGAGGTGTCCGCGAACACCCGATCACAGTCGCCGGCCGCACACACCCCGGACCGGCCGAGCCCGTAGTCGGCCACCAGGTGGGCCAGCCCCATCGCGGTGTTGATCCGCATGCGCTGCACGAACGGCACCCCCGAGGGCGCGTGGTGCAGGTGCAGCCCATAGCCGTGATCCACCAGCCGAGGCCGCACCTCGACCCGCGCCAACAACCCGTTGACGTACTCGACCGCGGCCTCCAGCTCGTCGAGCACGAAGAACGCGCGCAACTCGCCGGCCCACTGCACCAACGGCCCCAGCGCCCCCTCGTCCACGTCCTCCACCAGGAACGAGAACGGGCGCAGCACGTCCCGCGCGCCCGGCACGTCCGGCGTCGAGCCCTGCTCGCCGGTCCACGCGTTGACCATCGCGACGGCGGCGCCGACCCCGTCACTGCGGTAACCGTTGACTTCCATTGAACCCTTACCTAGGCTGCCGAGTATGTAAGGAGCTACACCGATACACCTATTACCACCTACTGCCAACCCGGAGGCAACACGATGTCTTCCCGGTGCGACGCCTGCGGACGGATCGAGGATCCGCGCATGACCGTACTGTCCCGGCACGCCACATCCCAGGGCGAGATCCGCTACACCCGCTGCCTGTGCGGCAGCGTGGGCGTACGGCTGCTGCCGGGTCCGGACGCGACGCGGCCCCCGCACGAGATCCTCCTCGCCCAGGGGCCGCCGGCCGTACCGCTGCCGAACTAGACGTTCGCGTCCCGCTGCGCGGCCCGTGCCGCCGCCTGCTCGTCCTTCCTGGTCTTGCGCAGACTCAGCACCGTGGTCACCGCCAGAGTCGCCACGATCACGCCGAGCGAGAGCGGAATACCGATCTCCGGCACGTGTACGCCCTGACCGTGCAGCGCCTCCAGGACCAGCTTGACCCCGATGAAGCCCAGGATCACCGACAGCCCGTACGACAGGTAGACCAGCTTCTTCAGCAGCCCGCCGATCAGGAAGTAGAGCTGCCGCAGGCCCATCAGCGCGAAGGCGTTCGCGGTGAAGACGATGTACGGCTCCTTGGTCAGCCCGAAGATCGCCGGAATCGAATCCAGGGCGAACAACACATCGGTGGTCCCGACCGCGATCATCACGATCAACATCGGCGTGACGAACCGTTTGCCGTTCTCCCGGACCACCAGCTTCATGTCCCGGTAGCCGTCGGTGGTCGGCAACACCTTCTCGACCTTGCGCAGGAGGGCGTTCTCCTCGAACTCCTCCTCCTCGTCCGACTGCGCCTCCTTGATCAACTTCCAGGCGGTCCAGATCAGGAACGCCCCGAAGATGAAGAAGACCCACGAGAACGCCGCGACCACGGCGGCACCCGCGGCAATGAAGATGCCACGCAACACCAGCGCCAGCAGCACACCGACGAGCAACACCCGCTGCTGATACTGCGGCGGCACCGCGAACTTGCCCATGATCAGTACGAACACGAACAGGTTGTCGACGCTCAGCGACTTCTCGGTGATGAACCCGGCGAAGAACTCACCACCGGGTTCGGCCCCGACAAAGACCGAAAGGCCGATGCCGAACAGCACGGCAAGCCCGACCCAGAAGACGCCCCACAGGGAAGCCTCCTTCAGGGTCACCTCATGCGGCTTGCGATTGACGAACAAATCGACTGCCACCAGTGCCAACAGCACGACGATGGTCAGGATCCAGGCAACGGGTGAAACGTCCACTGCGCCTCCGGCAGACGTGGGGGGTCGCGTCATCGCCGGAGGGGGGTAGGTACCCCTCCGATTGCCTCCAGGATGCCAGAAGGTAAAGGAAACACCAAGTGATCCTTTACCAAATCCTGGTGACACGGCCACCCCTCAGCCCACCGGCGCAAACCCCCGACGCGGCTTGAGCACGGGTGCGGGGGACATCTCGGGCGCCCGGGCGGGCGGTACGGGTAGCCCCAGGCTGCGCGTGCCGAGCCCGGCCAGCAACAGCGGCAGCAGGCGCGCGGTCACCCGGGCGTCGGCGAGGGCCGCGTGCGCGTCGGGGAAGGTCAGCCCGAAGTGCGCACAACAGGTCCCGAGCTTGTGATCGGCCAGCGGCAACCCCGACGCCTTCGCGAGCCGCATCGTGCACAGCGCGGGCAACGTCGGCGGCGCGAGGCCGGCCGCGACGAACTCGGCCTCCAGGAACCGCTGCTCGAACGACGCGTTGTGCGCCACCACCACGGCCCCGGCCAGCAACCCCGCCAACTCGGTCGCCACATCCACGAACCGAGGCGCGCCCACCACGTCGGCGGCGGTGATCCGATGCACGTGACTGGCCCCCACCGACCGCCCGGGATCGAGCAGCGTGGTCCACTCGCGCAACACCTCACCGGTACCGCGCATCCGCACCACGCCGATCTCCACGATCCGGTCCCCACGCGCGGGCGAGAACCCGGTGGTCTCCAAATCCACGACCGCGAACTCGGTCCCCGCAACCTCGGCAGGCACCCCGAGCAAGCGCACCGGATCGGCATAGGCGAACAAGGCGACATCCCTCTCCCCCGGCCGCCTCGATCACGACCGACGGGCCGAGAGTCTACGACCCAACCCCCAACCCCACCCGCCACTTCCCCCGAACCACCCCAAACGGCGTACGTACGGGCGACGGGGCGCGCGGGGTTCGGCCCCGCCGGGGGTCCTCAAACGCCGGACGGGCTGGAGAGGTTGGGGCGGTCGTGTGCGCACGCGCGGCTACGTGGCTGTCGGCCTCCGGCCGGGGGTCCTCAAGCGCCGGGCGGGCTGGATGATTCGGCCCGGCCAGGTGTGCACGCACGCTTCGGCTCCCGGCTCGGGGCCCACAAACACGCACCGGCGGCCGGGGTCCTCAAGCGCCGGGCAGGCTGGATGTTTCGGCCCGGCCAGGTGTGCACGCACGCGCTTCGGCTCCCGACCCGCGGCCCACAAACGCGCACCGGCAGCCGAGCACGGGGAACCGGCCTCCGGCCGGGGTCCTCAAACGCCGGACGGGCCGGCCGAGTTCGGGCGGGTCGAACGCCGTTGCGCGGCCGGGCCCATCGACCCCGCCCCAACCCGTCGCACGCTCAAGCCTCTTGCCCGGAGCCCACCCAAACTCCCAGCCACACACTGACACCCAGCCACCACCCTCAGCCCGTCCGGCGTTTGAGGACCCCCAGCCGGAGGCCAACGGCCCACGCAGCCGCAGGCGCGAACTCGGCCGAGTCACCCTCCAGCCCGTCCGGCGTTTGAGGACCCCGGCCGGAGGCCGAACCAACCGCTCGACCGCACGCGCGCGAACCCGGCCGAGCCAACCCCTCCAGCCCGTCCGGCGCTTGAGGACCCTCGGCCGGCGGCCAAATCCCGCGCGCCTAGCGCCCGGAGGCCACCCACGACAACAGCCGTCGTGTCGCGTCCGTCCCGCCGGCGGGCAAGTCGGCCGTGTACACCCATGGCAGGCCCACCCACGGGTCCATGATGTGGTCCTCCGGGATGGCCGTGAGGCGCAGCAGCGAGCGCCACAGCGGGTCGAGGAGCGGGCCGAACGACTCGGCATCCCCGCGACTCCCGACCACGATCACGTGCACCCCCACCCGCGGCCCCTCCTCGACGATGTGCCGCAGTTGCGCCGCACTCCGATCGTCGAACCCGAACGGGAAATCGTGCACCAGCAACAACTGCCGAGCCAGGTCCAGTTCCGGCGGCAGCGAGTCCACCGCGTCGTTGGCCACCGCCATCCGCACCAGTTCGATCCGGTCCACGATCCGCCCCAGCAGCGCGGACACCTCACCCGGACCGGTGGCCACCGGCCCCACCAGCAACCCGGACGCGGCCAACGGCTGCAGCGGCGCGGCAGCCGTCCCCTTGCCCGCCGGATCGATCACGTGCACCTTGAACTCGCCCACCGGGAACGCCGCGAACATCCGCGCGGTCAACGCCACCGCGAGCTCGTCCGCCCGCTCCGCGCCGTTGCCCCGCTCGCCGCCCTCGAGCCCCGTCGCGCCCGTGTCGATCCACAACCCGCGCTCCATCGGCAGCCGCAACACCATCGGCACCCGCAACTCCGGCCGCTCCGGCAGATGCAGATCGCCCAGCCGAATCGCCGGCGCGCCGTCCTCCGGCGCCTGCCACCCGGCCCACGAGGTGCTGTCCCAACGCGCCATCACCGGCGGCAGGTTCGGCTCCAACTGCTCGACCTCGCCGACCAGTTGCGCCGAGTCCCGGTCCAGCACCGCCTTGGCCTGCGCGGCCAGCGTGCGATGCCGATCCCGCGCGGTGTCCTGCGCCGCCAACCCCGCCGGCGAGAACCGCGCGGCGGGATCGTTCAGGACACCCTCCAGCTCCTTGTCCAGCCGCCCGTCCGCGTACTCGATCGCCGACCGGTAGGCGGCGGCCGACCGTGCCGCGTCCTCGAACACGCCCCAGACCTGCTCGTACAACTTCTCCACCTCGCGCCGCGCGGCCAGCTGCGCCGCCTCGCGCTCGACCTCCGGCGGCGCCGCGGCCCAGGCCATCCCGCCGGCCGCGGCCACCCTCGGCGCGGCGGCACGCTCACGCGGCTCCGTCGGCGCGTTCGCCGCGCTGAACGGCGGCGCCGCCGGCCCCCCGAGCGCCGTGCGTGCCCGGTCCACGACCCGTGCGCGGTTGTCCACCCCGACGTCCTTGAGCAGCGCCTCCAGCCCCGCCTCGTAGCCCTGCCCGACCGCGCGCACCTTCCACGCGCCCTGGCGCCGGTAGAGCTCGACGGTGACCAACGCCCGTTCGCTGCCCAGGTCGGTGATCCGGAACGTGGTCAGGTCCTCGCCGCCCGAACGCACCGTGACCACCGGCGCGGCCACCACGCCGAACCGGTCCACGCCGCCCCCGTCGAGCGACGCGCCGACCAGCACCCGCTCGATCGCCGCGGGCAGCCGGTCCAGCTCGAACGTCGCACCGGCCTGACGGATCGTCACCCCGACGGTGTCGGCCCCGCCGCGCTGGGCCACGTCCGCGTCGCCGCGGACTCGATCGTCGGCCCCCACCAGGGCCACCACCAGCTCGACCGGGCATTGCGCGGCGAGCTCGACCTCCACCCGGGCGTCGGGCAGCGCCAGGTTCTGACCCCGTACCAGTTCGGTGCTCACGTGCGTTCGTCCCCTCCCCCGCCCCACCGGGACGGACCCCGCGCGAGCGGGCCGGGAGGCGTCGTCCGCCCGTCCCGGCCCGCTCACCATGTCTTGGTGGTACGTCCTACAGGTGCGCCATCAGTGCCGGCAGCAGGTCACGCAGCGTCTGCCCCTGCGCGGGCTCGCCGATCGCGGCCATCTTCCAGGCGTTGTTGTGCCGGTAGAGCTTGGCCATGATCTGGCCGGTGTAGTTGCCACCGCCGGAGAGCGTGTAGCGCGCCAGCTCGGTGTTCGTGGTCTCGTCCACGATCCGGCAGAACGCGTTCTCGATCTCCTGGAAGGTCTGCCCCTGGAAGGAGCTGACCGTGAAGATGATCTGGTCCACGTGCACCGGCACCCGGGCCAGGTCGACCAGGATCGACTCGTCGTCGCCGTCACCGTGCCCGGTCAGGTTGTCGCCGGTGTGCCGGACCGACCCGTCCTTGCTGGTGAGCTGGCCGAAGTAGCAGACGTCGACCGGCTGCTGCTCCGCGAAGAGCACGCACGACGCGTCGAGGTCGATCTCCTTCTCCCGGCTGCCGAACAACCCACGACGCTTGACGGCGTCCCAGCCAAGGCCCATCCGGACCATGGTCAGCTCGCCACCACCCGGCTTGTCGAGTGAAATCCTCTGGCCCTTGGACATGTTGACGGCCACTGGCGACGTCTCCCCTCACAGATTTGGTCACGCGGCTCGCGGAGCCCCACCCCGACGACGGGGCGGCCCCGTACTGGCCGCAGAGTAGTCCTCGGCGCTCGCCGGTGTCCCGGCGAGCCCCCTCGGTCCCGGTTCAGGACCATGAACCTACCGGTCAGACGTACGGGCCCGGCAGGCCGTTCCCACAGCCGGCGATCGCTCCCCGGCCGGCGGGCCTATCCGATGCCCGCGGCCTTCATCCCCCGCAGCTCCTTCTTCAGCTCCCCGACCTCGTCGCGCAACCGCGCGGCCAGTTCGAATTGCAGTTCGGAGGCGGCCGCGTGCATCTGCTCGGTCATCACCCGGATCATGTCCGCGAGGTCGGTCGCGGGCAGGTTCTCCGCCCCCGACTTCCGGCCCAGCGCGGGCACCGGCGCCTTCTGCCGACCCTTGTTGCCGGCCAGCAGATCGGCGGTGTCCGCGTCCTCGCGCGAGATCGAGTCGAGGATGTCCACGATCTTCTTGCGCAGCGGCTGCGGGTCGATGCCGCGCTCGGTGTTGTACGCGATCTGCTTCTCGCGCCGCCGGTTGGTCTCGTCGATCGCCTTCTCCATCGACGGGGTGATCCGGTCCGCGTACATGTGCACCTGGCCGGACACGTTGCGCGCCGCGCGGCCGATGGTCTGGATCAGCGAGGTGCCCGAGCGCAGGAAGCCCTCCTTGTCCGCGTCCAGGATGGACACGAGCGAGACCTCCGGCAGGTCCAGGCCCTCGCGCAGCAGGTTGATGCCCACCAGCACGTCGTATTCGCCCAGGCGCAGCTCGCGCAGCAGTTCCACGCGGCGCAGCGTGTCGATGTCGCTGTGCAGGTAGCGCACCCGCACCCCCTGCTCCAGGAAGTAGTCCGTGAGGTCCTCGGACATCTTCTTGGTGAGCGTGGTCACCAGCACCCGCTCGTCCCGCTCCGCGCGCACCCGGATCTCGTGCAGCAGGTCGTCGATCTGGCCCTCGGTCGGCTTGACCACCACCTCGGGGTCGACCAGGCCGGTCGGCCGGATGATCTGTTCGACCACCGCGTCCGCCTTGGCCAGCTCGTACTTGCCGGGGGTGGCGGACAGATAGACGGTCTGCCCGATCCGCTCCAGGAACTCCTCCCACTTGAGCGGGCGGTTGTCCATCGCGGACGGCAACCGGAAGCCGTGCTCGACCAGGGTGCGCTTGCGCGACGCGTCGCCCTCGTACATCGCGCCGATCTGCGGCACGGTCACGTGCGACTCGTCCAGGACGAGCAGGAAGTCCTCGGGGAAGTAGTCGAGCAGCGTGTTCGGCGCGGAGCCCGGCTCACGGCCGTCCATGTGCCGCGAGTAGTTCTCGATGCCCGAGCAGGTGCCGATCTGGCGCAACATCTCGATGTCGTAGGTGGTGCGCATGCGCAGCCGCTGGGCCTCCAGGACCTTGCCCTGCTTGTCCATCCGGGCGAGCGTCTCCTCCAGCTCCCGCTCGATCCCGGCGACCGCGCGCTCCATCCGCTCGGGGCCGGCCACGTAGTGCGTGGCGGGGAAGACGTAGAGCTCCTGGTCCTCGCTGACCACCTCGCCGGTGAGCGGGTGCAGCGTCATCAGCGACTCGATCTCGTCGCCGAACATCTCGATCCGTACGGCCAGCTCCTCGTAGACCGGGAAGATCTCGATCGTGTCGCCGCGCACCCGGAAGGTGCCTCGGGTGAACGCGACGTCGTTGCGGGTGTACTGGTTGCCGACGAAGCGGCGCAGCAGCGCGTCCCGCTCGATTTCCTCGCCGACCCGGAGCCGAACCATCCGGTCCACGTATTCCTGCGGCGTGCCCAGGCCGTAGATGCACGACACGGAGGCGACCACGATCACATCCCGACGGGTCAGCAGCGAGTTGGTGGTCGAGTGCCGCAGCCGCTCGACCTCCTCGTTGATCGAGGAGTCCTTCTCGATGTAGGTGTCCGTGGTCGGGACGTAGGCCTCGGGCTGGTAGTAGTCGTAGTACGAGACGAAGTACTCGACGGCGTTGTTGGGCAGCAGCTCGCGAAACTCGTTGGCGAGCTGCGCGGCCAGCGTCTTGTTGGGCGCCATGACGAGCGTCGGCCGCTGGAGCCGCTCGATCATCCACGCGGTCGTCGCCGACTTCCCGGTGCCGGTCGCACCGAGCAGCACCACATTCCGGTCGCCCGCATCGACCCGCTGCTCGAGCAGATCGATCGCCTGCGGCTGATCACCGGACGGCTGGTAGGGACTGACGACCTCGAAGGGCGCCACTTTGCGTTCGAGATCGGAGATGGGTCGCACGGGATACACGTTACGGCTCCGCACCGACAAACGAGGTCGACGCTGAAAACCGCGCTGCGCGCGGAGGGCGGCTCCGCCGCCGCGGCCTCCGGCCGCTCTCCTCGCAAGCTCGTCGATCACCACACACGATCAAGTCGTGGGCGCTGACGCGCCGGGGCGCAGCCGGAACCGCAGCAGCCCCACCCGTCGGCCACACCCAATCCCGACGGAAGCCCACGAGGCCCGATCAGGCCGCCCCGCCGCCCAAAACCCGCAGCCTCCGCACCGAACGCAACGGGTGGAGCGGGCGGGCAACACCCGCCAAAGCCCACCAACCGCCCGACCGCGGCCTCACGCGCCCGTCAGCCGCTCCCACAGCGCCAGCACCTGCGGCTCGAGCGCCGAGAGCGGCCCGTCGTTGTCGATGACCACGTCCGCGACCGCCAACCGCTGCTCCCGGGAAGCCTGCGCGGCCATCCGGGCCCGGGCATCCGCCTCCGGCATGCCGCGCAACCTGACCAGCCGGTCCAGCTGCGTCTCGGGCGCGGCGTCCACGACCACGACCAGGTCGTACAGCTTCGCCAGGTCGTTCTCCGCCAACAGCGGCACGTCGTTGACCAGCACCGCGTCCTCCCCGGCGGCGGCCGTCAGCTCCGCCGCCCGCGCCCCCACCAGCGGGTGCACGATCGCGTTCAGCGCCGCCAACCGCTCCGGCGACCCGAACACGATCCGGCCCAGGCCGGGACGATCCAGCGAGCCGTCCGGCAACAACACCGACGCGCCGAACTCCGCCACCACCGCCGCGAGCCCCGGCGTCCCCGGCGCCACCACCTCGCGCGCGATCCGGTCCGAGTCGATCACCACCGCGCCCAGCTCCGCGAGCCGCCGCGCCACCTCGCTCTTGCCCGCCCCGATGCCACCGGTGAGGCCGACGTTTCCCCTGCTACCCATGCCACGCCCCTCGTCCATACCCGGGTGAACGCAACACAGCGTAGAAGGAGCCCGCCCCGGACGGCGTCCCGGGCGGGCTCCTTCGCGCGAAGCGACAGCCGGGTCAGATGTTCAGCTTCCGGAAGATCGGCCTCGGCACATGCCGCAGCGCCGACATCACGAACCGGAACTGCCCCGGCACCCACACCACGGCCGACTTGCGGCGCAGGCCCTTGACGATCGCCTCGGCGACCACCTCGGGCGTGGTCGCCAGCGGCGCGTCCGGCAGGCCCTCGGTCATCCTGGTCTTCACGAAGCCGGGCCGGACCACCATCACGTGCACGCCCGTACCGTGCAGCTTGTCGCCCAGCCCCTGGGCGAACGTGTCCAGGCCGGCCTTGGTCGAGCCGTAGATGAAGTTCGACTTCCGGGCCCGCTCGCCCGCCACCGACGAGATCACCGCGAGCGCCCCATGGCCCTGCCGGGTCAGCGCGTTCGCCGCCGCGAGCCCGACCGAGACGCCGCCCACGTAGTTGACCTGCGCGATCCGCGCGGCGGCGGCCGGGGACTTCTCGTCCGCGGCCTGGTCGCCCAGCACGCCGAAGGCCAGCAGCACCACGTCGATGTCGCCCGCCGCGAAGACCTCGTCGACGATCTTCTCGTGGTCGTCGGTCTCGGCCGCGTCGAACGCGACCACCTCGACCGAGGCACCCAGACCGCGCAGCTCGTCGGCGGCGGCGTCCAGCGCGGCGGAGGGGCGGCCGGCGAGGACGACCCGCCGGACGCGCTCGGCGACCATCGCGCGGGCCGTGGTCAGCGCGATCTCGGAGGTGCCGCCGAGAACGAGCAGGGACTGCGGTGCGCCCAGGGCGTCTTTCACAGTGCGTCCTTCACAGAAGAAAACGAATGCAACGGAGACTCACACGACCCGAAACGGCTCAGAGCCCGAGCCGGCGGGCCTGGTCGGAGACGAAGACCCCATCCGGGTCGACCTTGGCCCGCACCTCGCGGAACTGTTCGAGGCGCGGGTACATCCGGGCCAGGTGCGCCGGGTCCATCCGGGAGTCCTTGGCGAGGTAGAACCGGCCCTCGTTGGTGAGCACGATCTCGTCCAGTTGCCGCAACAGCCGGGCCAGGCCCGGGGTGTTGGTCGGGAAGTCCAGGGTCAGCGTCCAGCCGGGCTTGGGGAAGGACAGGTAGCCCGCGTTGCCCGGCCCGAACCGCTTGAGCACGGTCAGCGACGACGGCGCGCCGTGCGCGCTGATCGTCTCGACGGCCTCGACCAGCCCGTCCTCGCGGCCGAACGGCACCACGAACTGGTACTGCAGGAACCCGGTCCGCCCGTAGACCCGGTTCCACTCCTGGACCAGGTCAAGCGGGTGGAAGAAGCCGGTGATCGACTGGAGTTGGCCCACCTTGTGCTTGGGCGCCTTGCGGTACCACAACTCGTTGAACAGGCCCATCGTGAGCTTGTTCGGCAACCGCCCCGGCACCAGGTCCGGCACGGTCAGCAGCGAGCCGGAGCGAAATCGCAGCGGATCCCGCCGCTGCTTCGCGGGCAGTTCGTCGAGCGAGGCGAACTCGCCGCAGGTCAGCACGCAGCGGCCCAGGTTGGCACCCTTGGCCAGGCAGTCCAGCCAGGCGACGGTGTACGTGTACTTCTCGTCCGTCTCGGCCATCAGCGCCATGGCCTCGTCGAGGTTCTTCGTCCGGTCGGTGTCCACCGACGCGAGCGAGGTCTCGATCGGCGTCATCTTGATGGTCGCGGACAGGATCAGGCCGGTCAGACCCATGCCGCCGGTGGTGGCCCAGAACAGCTCCGGGTCGCTCTCGGGGGTGATCGTGCGCTCGGTGCCGTCGGCGAGCAGCAGGTCGATGGACAACACGTGGTTGCCGAAGCTGCCGTCCGCGTGGTGGTTCTTGCCGTGCACGTCGGCGCCGATCGCGCCGCCCACGGTGACCTGCCGGGTCCCGGGGGTGACCGGCACGAAGAAGCCGAACGGCACGAACAGTTCGATCAGCCGGTCCAGGCTCACCCCGGCCTCGCAGGTGACCAGGCCGCGCTCCAGGTCGACCGCCAGGATCTTGTCCAGGCCGGTCATGTCCAGGACGGTGCCGCCACCGTTCTGCGCGGGATCGCCGTACGAGCGGCCCAGACCTCGGGCGATCACCCCGCGCTCGGTGCGCCGCCCCAGGGCGGTCGCCACCTGCTCGCGGGTGGTGGGGCGCACGACGTCGGCGAAGGTGGGCGCGGTGCGGCCCCAACCGTTCAGGCCGACCCGCCGAGCGGTGGGCGCTACGTCGGCCGACGGGCCGTCAGACATGGAAAACTCCCAGAACAAAGGTGAGAAGCCAGGCGAAGCCAAGGCCGACGAGGACCTTGTCCTTGAGGAGAACGTCCTCGGGGGACCCCGCGGTTCCGGCGTCCACGTAGACCGCGTAGCGCAGGAACGCGAAGCCGAACGGAATCAGCGACAACTGGTGCCAGGCCAGCGTCGAATCGCCCTCGGGGATCTGGAACGCCCACAGCGAATAGGTGAGCAGCGTCACCGAGACCGCCATCTGCCACACGAAACGCAGGTAGGTGATCGAGTAGTTGGCCAGCGAGGCGCGCGTCTTGGCCGCCTCCTCGCCCATCAGCACCATCTCCGAGTAGCGCTTGCCGGCCACCATGAACAACGAGCCGAAGCCCGCGGTGAGCAGGAACCAGCGCGACAGCGGCAGTTCGGAGGCGGTGCCGCCGGCCATCGCCCGGAACAGGAAGCCGGAGGCGACCATGGCCAGGTCGAGCACGACCACGTGCTTGAAGGAGAAGCAGTACGCGACGTTGAGCACCACGTACAGCCCGAGCACCAGCGCGGTCCCGGCGTTGCACAGCAGCACCCCGAGGACGACCGCGGCCACGCCCAGGATCGGGCCGAGCACCCACGCCAGCTTGACCGGCACCACACCCGAGGCGATCGGGCGGTTGCGCTTGGTCGGGTGCTCGCGGTCGGCCTCGACGTCGAACGCGTCGTTGATGTAGTAGATCGCCGAGGCCGCCAGGCAAAACAGCACGAACATGATCGCGCTGTGGCCCAGTACGTAGCCCTCGTCCAGGCGCCCGGCCGCCAGCGGCGCGGCGAACACCAACACGTTCTTGACCCACTGCTTGGGCCGGGCCAGCTTCAGCAGGCCGCCCGCGAGCCCACCGCGCGGGGGGCGCGGCGGCGCCTCGACCGGGGCGACCACGGTGGCGGTGCCCTTGGCCGCGGGTGACATGGGGGCGTCGCCGGGCAGGGGCGACGAATCGATTTCGGATGTACTCAAGACTTCAGAACCCCTTCGGACGCTGTGCGCGACGGGCCCACGCTCGACCCAAGCCACCGGCGGCCAGACCCATGGTCGCGCCGGCGGCCACGTCGGACGGATAGTGGACGCCCACGACGAGCCGCGAGAAACACGTCGCGGCGGCGGCCGTACCCGTGACGGCGGTGGGCAGCAGGCCGTGGAACGCCACGGCGGCGGCGGCGGACGAGACCGAGTGCGAGGACGGGAAGCTGTGTCGACCGGCGGTACGCACGGTCGGCTCCAGGCCCGCCATGGCCGGCCGGGGGCGGCGCACCACACGCTTGACCACCATGCTCGCCACGTGTGCCCCGGCGACCGTCGCGGTGGCGCGCAGCCACTCGGGCCGACGGTCGCGGTCCACGGCCGCGCCGACCAACCCGGCGGCCAGCCACACACCCGCGTGCTCCCCGGCGAAGGACAGCGCCTTGCTCGTGCGCTGGACCACCGGATGCCCGGTACGCCCGCGCACTTCGCGGTACAGGGCGACGTCGGACGCGCCGACCGTCTTGACTACCTGCCCCGTGGCGAACGCTCCACCAAAGGCCATCGAGATCCTCATTCCTACCGCACGTCGAATGGGCGCCCTGCCCCGAAGTCCGGGGGCCTACGTGCTCCGGCAGTCGTCCCGACCGCCACACGGGCCACTTCCATGCAAGCCCGGCGCTTGGCACCAAGGAGTCAGAGTACGCGAACCACGAGGGGGCATTTCGCCGCGCCTGCCCCCGGCCGACCGGGCCGGATCCGAGCCGATCGGGCTCATCCGACGCGTCCTCGGGCCAGGTCAGACCTGGTCGAAGCGCCGGCCGCACCCGCGCCCCGGGGCGGGATTTCGTGACGGAACTGTGGCAGACCCGCAGCCTGCGCGAGGCCGGGTCGATGCACAAGCGCGTCCTGTGCGGGATCAGCGCAGCGGTACCGGCGAGAACGCGCCCACCACGAGCCGGGTCGGCGCACCGCTCCCGTCGGCCGGCACCGACCACACGTCGCCCGCCGCGCCGGACCCGGTGGGCAGCCCGTAGCCGACCGTGTGTTCGTCCAACCACACCGCCTGATCGTCCACACTCCGGCTCTCCGCGAGCGGCGTCTCGCGCATCGTGGCCAGGTCGAGCACATGCAGCCGCCACGGGTTGCGGGTGCTCTGCGAGACCTTCTTCTTGAACACCAGGCGGGTGCCGTCCGGGGACAACGACGGGCACTCGACGTTCTCCCGCAACACCGTCATGGTCCGGGCGCGCAGCTCGCCGCGCACCAGGTAGGTACGCCCCGAGGAGTTCGTGGACAACGTCGCGTAGAACGTGTCGTCGTCGGCGGTGAAGGTGACGCCCCAGAAGTTGCGGTCCGGCGAGCGCAGTTCCTTGCCGTCCCGGGTGGTGGTGAAGTCCTCCAGGTCGGCGACCAGTTCACCGGTACGGGTGTCCAGGATCGAGGTCCGGGTGGAGAAGGTCGTCGACGCGTACGAGTCGCCGTAGACGAACACGGTCCACGAGGCCATCCGACCCGAGGCCGACACCCGCGCCCGGTTCGGCGTCCCCGCCAGCTCGACCCGGCGCAGCCGGCGCAGGTTCGCGTCCAGCACGAGGGCCACGTTGGTCTTGGTCAGGCCGCCCTCGACGGCCAGGCACACCGCGGTGCCACCGGCCGCGTAGACCCGATCGCACGAGTGCACGTCGACGGTGCGCGGCCCACCCGGATCGGCCGCGGCGACCGTGGCCAGATGACCGTATCCGGGACCGGACTCGGTGCTGCGGAACAACAACCTGGGCCCCCCGACCGCCAGGTCCAGCGGCGGCCCGCCCGGCGCGGTCCCCGAACCGCCGTGCAGCCGATCGTCCTCGCGCCGCACCGCGTGCAGGGTATAGACGATCGCGACGCCCGCGAGGAGCACCAGGATCAGCGCGAAGACGAGCAGCCGGCCCTTGGTGACGGCCGGCCGCACCGGCGCCGCCTCCGGGGTGTCAACGGACATCGGCCGCCTCCCCCGCCGGGTGGGATCGACGGCCCACGAGCACCGGCACCGAGGCGGCCAGCGCCACCGCGAGCGCGACCGCGAGCAGCCGGATGGCCACGGTCGGACCGTACGCCGTCCACAACACGCCGAAGATCATCGAGGACACGAACCGGCCCGCCGCCTGCCCGGTCTGCACCACCGCCATCCCGCCGGCCCGCCCCGCCGCCGGCAACCGGGCCCCCACCGCCGCCGAGAGCACCCCGTCGGTCGCCGCGTAGAACACGCCGTGCAGCGCGAGCACCGCGAGCAGCAGCGGCACCCCGCCGAGCGGCCCGCCGAGCAGCAGATACGCGCCGAACAGCGCGCCGTGCCCGGCCAGGAACACCCGCCGCCGACCGATACGATCGGCCAGCCGCCCCAGCGGCAGCGCGAGCACCAGATACACCCCGGCGGTGCCCAGCGGCAGCAGTGGGAACCAGTGCGGCTCGATCGCCAGCCGGTGCTGGAGCAGCAGATACACGAACGCGTCGCTGACCGTGACCAGGCCGAGCAACGCGGCGACCACGCACAGCCGGCGATACGGCCGATCCCGCAACAGCCGTACGCCGTCCCGCCATCCGGGCCGCCGCCCGACCGGATCGCGGTGGTCGCGGACGAACAGCACGAGCATCGCCACCGCGACCAGCCCCACACAGAAACTCACCACGAACACCGCGTCGTAGGCGGTGCCCACCGCGGCCAGGATGGTGAACGCCACCAGCGGCCCGGTGAACGCCCCGACCGTGTCAAGGGCCCGATGCACGCCGAACGCGCGCCCCTGCGCCTGCGGCGTGCTGGACAGCGAGATCAGCGCGTCGCGCGGCGCGGTCCGCAACCCCTTGCCCGCCCGATCGGCGGCCAGCACCGCGCCGATCCCCGGCACCGAGGCACCGACCAGCGGCAACCCGAGCTTGGCGACGGCGGAGATCCCGTAGCCGACCACCGCGACCTGCTTGCGCGCGGCGAACTGGTCGGCGAGATGCCCGCCGACCAGCCGCAGGAAAACCGTGACACCGGAGTACAGCCCGTCCAGAAAGCCGAACTGAAGCATCGTCAGGCCAAGCCCGGTGACCAGATAGACCGGCAGCACGGCGGTGACCATCTCCGAGGAGATGTCGGTGACCAGACTGACCATGCCCAGCGCGATCACATTGCCGGTGACCACCGCGCCGCGCCCCGACGCGGGCCGCTCGATCGCCGATTCCGCACGTGTGGACGAGACGTACACGCCGCACCCTCCCCCGGCTGCCGTGTGACCGGTCCCGACCCTAGTCGCGTTCCCGCGCTCGCACCGGAAAATCGAAAGGCCCCACCTCCCCGAAGGGAGGTGGGGCCGTTCGACGGGTATCGCTACCCGCGACCTACCTCAGGCACCACGTGCCCGAAGGCACTGTGTGCACGAGTTCAGCTCTGGCCGCCGGCCAGCTTCTCGCGGAGCGCGGCGAGCGCCTCGTCGGAGGCCAGGGCGCCACCGGTGGTGTCGGCCTCGACCTCGTCGTCACCGCCCGAGGAGTACGCGCCCGCGGCCTCGCCGGCCACGGCCTCCGCCTCGGCCTCGCGGGCCTTGACGACCTGCTGCTGGTGCGACTCGAAGCGCGCCTGGGCGTCGGCGTACTGCTTCTCCCACTCCTCGCGCTGCTTGTCGAAGCCCTCGAGCCAGTCGTTGGTCTCGGGGTCGAAGCCGTCCGGGTAGATGTAGTTGCCCGCGTCGTCGTAGGTCGCGGCCATGCCGTAGAGGGTCGGGTCGAACTCGGCCGTGGCCGGGTCCGCGCCGAACGCCTCGTTGGCCTGCTTCAGCGAGAGGCTGATCCGGCGACGCTCGAGGTCGATGTCGATGACCTTGACGAAGATCTCGTCGCCGACCTGGACGACCTGCTCCGGGATCTCCACGTGGCGCTCGGCCAGCTCGGAGATGTGGACCAGGCCCTCGATCCCCTCGTCCACCCGGACGAAGGCACCGAACGGAACGAGCTTGGTGACCTTGCCGGGGACGACCTGGCCGATCTGGTGCGTCCGGGCGAACTGCTGCCACGGGTCTTCCTGGGTCGCCTTCAGCGACAGGGAGACACGCTCGCGGTCCATGTCCACGTCGAGCACCTCGACGGTGACTTCCTGGCCGACCTCGACAACCTCGGACGGGTGGTCGATGTGCTTCCAGGACAGCTCGGAGACGTGCACCAGGCCGTCGACGCCGCCGAGGTCCACGAACGCACCGAAGTTGACGATCGAGGAGACGACGCCCGTGCGGACCTGACCCTTCTGCAGGGTCGTGAGGAAGGTCTGACGCACCTCGGACTGGGTCTGCTCGAGCCAGGCACGGCGGGACAGGACCACGTTGTTGCGGTTCTTGTCCAGCTCGATGATCTTGGCTTCGAGCTCCTTGCCCACGTACGGCTGGAGGTCACGCACACGACGCATCTCGACCAGCGAGGCCGGGAGGAAGCCGCGCAGGCCGATGTCCAGGATGAGACCACCCTTGACGACCTCGATGACGGTACCGGTGACGATGCCGTCTTCTTCCTTGATCTTCTCGATGGTGCCCCAAGCGCGCTCGTACTGAGCCCGCTTCTTCGAGAGGATCAGGCGGCCTTCCTTGTCCTCCTTCTGGAGAACCAGGGCCTCGATGTGGTCACCGACAGTGACGACCTCGTGGGGGTCCACGTCGTGCTTGATGGAAAGCTCGCGGGACGGGATGACGCCTTCGGTCTTGTAACCGATGTCGAGCAGGACCTCGTCCCGGTCGACCTTGACGATCACGCCATCCACGATGTCGCCGTCGTTGAAGTACTTGATCGTCTCATCGATCGCTGCGAGGAAGTCTTCCTCGGAGCCGATGTCGTTGACCGCCACCTGCGGGGTGGTGCTGGGCGTGGCCTCGGTGCTGCTCGTCATGTGGGTAAGGGCTCCGGGTACGGACAGAAGTCGTTTTCAAACACGCTTGTGGACCCGGTTTCGCCCCCGACGCCCGCGTCCATGCAAGAGGATGGCGTGGGATCGACAAAGGTGAGCGCGACCTGCTCCGTCTGAGTTCACGCAGGCCCGCGGCGCAACTTGCAGCATACGGGGCCGACCGGGTGCGGTCAACGCGCACGGGATGCATGGGGTCAACCGGGACGTCCCGAAGGGAGTACCCTACGCGCGTCCATGCCCGCCCGCAGTTTCTGGAGACCAGTGAACCGCCCCACATCCCACGACCCGCACGCGTCCTCGCTCGTCGCGCGCTACGTCGACCCCGACGAGCTCGACGACGACGGGGACGACGCGGTCCGCCGCCGGGTCGGCCTCGCGGAGAGTGTGCGCGCCGGCCGCGGCTGGTGGGACGCGAACGCCGACGAGTACCAGGTCGAACACGGCGACTTCCTGGGCGACGCGCGCTTCACGTGGTGCCCCGAGGGCCTGGACGAGGACCGCGCCGGGCTGCTCGGCCCGGTCGAGGGCCGCACGGTGCTCGAGGTGGGCGCGGGCGCGGCCCAGTGCTCCCGGCGACTCCTGGCCCGCGGGGCGTTCCCCACCGCGCTCGACCTGTCGCTGCGCCAGCTCCAGCACTCCCGGCGGCTGGACGCCGAGCACGGCACCCGGGTGCCGGTGGTGCAGGCCGACGCGGCCCGGCTGCCGTTCGCCGACGCGAGCTTCGACCTGGCCTTCTCGGCGTACGGCGCGCTGCCGTTCAGCCCGGATGGGGCGGGCATCATGCGCGAGGTCTTCCGGGTGCTGCGCCCGGGCGGCCGCTGGGTCTTCTCGCTCACCCACCCGGTGCGCTGGGCCTTCCCGGACGAACCGGGCCCCGAGGGCCTGACCGCCGTCACGTCCTACTTCGACACCACCCCATACGTCGAACAGGACCACACCGGCCGAGCCACCTACGTCGAACAACACCGCACCCTCGGCGACCGGGTCCGCGAGGTGGTCACCGCCGGCTTCCGCCTGCTCGACATCGTCGAACCGGAATGGCCCGCCGACCTGGACACCACGTGGGGCGGCTGGAGCCCCCTGCGCGGCCGGCTACTCCCGGGAACCGCAATCTTCGTCTGCGCACGCGACTGACACGCCTGCGCCCGACGGCAGGCCGCCAGGCACCGGATCGGGTCGGGCCGGTGCCTCTGAAACCGCAGCCTTCGGGCCGAACGCAACGGGTGGAGCGGGCGGGTACACAACCCGACCCAACCGAGACGCACCGGCAACCGACTACCCCACCTCGACGGGCGTCGGGACCGGCTCGGGAGCGATCCGGGCCGCCGCGGCCACCTTGCGGTCCGCGACGAATTGCAGGCCCAGCGCGACCAGGAACAGCACCACGCCAAGCCCCACCAACACCAGCGGAATCGTGTCGTGAACCGCCCGCACCTTCGCGCGCTGCGACTTCGCGTCCGCGATCAGCTGCTCCGACCACCCCGCCCGCGGCGTGAACGTACCGTCGAAGACCCGCGTCACCACCGGCTTCGCGTTCGGATCGGCGCCCGGCGCGGTGGTGCGCAGCTCCTCGGTACGGGATTCCTCGACATACACCGGCATTCCGGTCACCGGTTCGACCCACACCTTGCGGGTCGCGGTGTACCAGAGCTGCGCGCCGTCCTTCTCGATCGCGATCGGATCGAGGCCGCCCGGGAGTTGCCTGGGCATCGGGATCTTGGTCCACGGGATCTGCTGCTCGAAGCGGTACGTCTCCAGCCCGCCGCGCCGCGCGGTGCCCTGGTAGCCGATCACGTTCGCGGCGTGCGCCTGCGCGTCGTAGTAGTTGTAGTCCCGCTTCCCGGTGTAGAACGGCCACTTGTAGGCAAGTCCGGTGTGCGCGGCGGGAGCTGCGTCGACCGATTCGCCGCAGCAGTTCTTCGGGATCTGGGTGGCCGCGTCGAACGCGTAACGCTCGGGGAGTTGGCTGACCACCTTGCCGGTGCTGTCCAGGACGGCCAGGTTCAGGTCCCACACGATGGTGTCGCCGTGGCTGTCCTTGGCGTTCGGCCGGATCGTCTGGATCGCGGTGACCTTGGCCCGGCCCGGCCCCTCGGGCGCGCCCAGGAGGGTGGCGTTGTTCGCGTCCAGGACCACGACCCGGTACGCGTCCTCGCCGGCGAGCGCCTTGGCGACCAGTTTCGGGAAGACGAACTCGCGCAGCAGCGGGGCCAGGGCCACGCAGAACACTGCCGCGACCAGCAGGATCAGACTGGACTTACGACGCATCGAGGTGGACCCCTTGACGATGGACCGGGTACAAGATCGCGCCGTCGCGCGGCCGCGCCCGACGCGGCACTACGGGCGCGCGGGCGGGCTGGTGACCTGGAGCGGCTGGTGCACCGTCGCCGAGTCGGGGCCGGCGCACGCGTTCAGCACGAACGCCGCCGCCACGGCCAGGAGCGCGCCGATCACGATGGCCGCGAAGGAACGCATGTGGTGGTCCCACCTTTCCTGTCCCGCCGCCGCGATCGTCGACGATGGGGCACGGTAGCAAGAAACGAGAACGGGTTCCCGTTTTCCCGGGGTCGGATTCCGGCCGGCTACCGGGCCGCGCCGCTCTCCGAGGTGGTGGCCGACGCGCTCGCCGGGTCGGTCTGGTTCGCTGTCGACGGTGTCCCCGAAACCGGCGCCGAGGCGGACGTACTCGTGGTCACCGGCGGAGGCGCCGGCTTGGTCGGCGTCGGCTTGCCGGCCGGCGGCTTCGTGGTGACCGGGGGTTTGCCCGGTTGGCGGTTGTCCGGCACCGAACGGGCGCCGGTCGCGTAGTAGTTCATCCAGGTCAGGACGGTGCGCAGGTATTCGTCCGAGTGGTTGTAGCTGAGGATGGCGGCGTTCAGCCCCGCGCCGGTGGACAGGTCCCGGCCACCCGCGCACAGGTAGCGGCCCGCGGTCAGCGTCGCGTCGAAGATGTTCTGCGGATTGGCCACGCCGTCCCCGTTGCCGTCCATCGCGTAGGCCTTCCACGTGGACGGGATGAACTGCATCGGGCCCACCGCGCGGTCGAACTCGGTGTCGAAGTCGTAGCGCCCGCCGTCGGTGTCCGGGATCCGGGCGAAGCCGCCGGTGCCGTCCAGGCGCGGACCCAGGATCGGGGTCACCGCCGTGCCGTCCGCGGTCACATTGCCGCCGTAGGCGTGCTCCGACTCGACCCGGCCGATGCCCGCGAGCAGGGTCCACGGGAGCTTGCAGCCGGGGTCCATCCGGGCCAGGTTGGACGCCGCCTGCTGATAGGCCAGGAGTACGGTCTGCGGGATGCCGCCGGTGCCGGTGGCGGTGGTGCCTCGGGTGCCGGCCGGGGTGGTCGCGCCGGGGGCGGTCGGCGGCGCGGACGAGGCGGGCGCGCCGGGCAGTGCGGCCGGCACCACCGGCGGCGGGAGTTCGAAGTGCGCCGGGCCGCCGCCGTTGGCCGAGGTGCCATCGGCCGGCGCCGGATCGGACAACCGCGGCAGATCCGAGGTGGGCACCCGGTGCGCGGTGACCATGGTGAACGGCGACTGTACGGCCGCCCCACAGGCCAACACGACCAGGATCGCCGCCGCGCTCCCCAGCCAGGGGTTCAAGATCCGCCGACGCTTGGCCGGCGCCTCGGGGGGTTCGGGCTCGGTCGAGGAGATGGCCGCGGCCGGCTCCGGTGCGGCAGCGACCGCGGATATCCGCTCGGTCACCGCCCCGGACTTGCTCGACGCCTCGGCGTCAGGGCCACCCTCGCCCGCAAGCACGGCGGGTATCGGTTCCCCCACCTCGACCGAGCCCGCCTCGACAGGCGCCCCGGACACGGATATCGGCGCAGCGGCGGATATCGGCTCCGCACCGACCACAACCGACCCACCCGATGACTCGGACTCCGGTTCGCCCTCGGGCGCACCGGATATCGGCTCCGCACCGACCCCACCCGACGACTCGGGCCCCGGCTCGGCCTCGCCCTCGGCCGCAGCCGGTTCGACCGGCGACTCGGGCTCGGGATCGCCTCCAGGCGCGGGTGCCGCGGCATCCTCCGCCGCCATCACCGCGTCCCGCGGATCGGGCCTCGACTCGGCCTCTTCCACGAAGCTCCCCCCTCTGTGCGCACGTTCGACTCCGCGCCGGTCGCCCTCGAGCACCGGCTGCCCGTGCGAACCTATGCCGGCCGTGCCCGGGTCTCCACCCCCATCGCGCACCGATCCACGATCAGTGACCCGCGTCCTCCCAGTTCGGCCCGAAACCGACCGAGACGTCCAACGGGGCGCGCAGCGGATAGGCGTCCGCCATCTCCCGCCGCACCAGCGCCTCCAGTTGCTCGCGCTCGCCCGGCGCCACCTCCAGGACCAGTTCGTCGTGGACCTGGAGCAGTATCCGCGAGGCCAGCTTCTCCTCGCGCATGGCCCGATCCACCGCCAGCATCGCGACCTTGACGATGTCCGCCGCCGAACCCTGGATCGGCGCGTTGAGCGCCATCCGCTCGGCCATCTCGCGCCGTTGCCGGTTGTCGCTGGTCAGGTCCGGCAGGTAGCGGCGACGGCCGAACACCGTCTCGGTGTAGCCGGTCTGCCGGGCCTCCTCGACCACCTTGTGCAGATAGTCGCGCACCCCGCCGAACCGCTCGAAGTAGGTCTCCATCAGCCCGCGCGCCTCGGCCGGTTCGATGTCCAACTGCTGGGACAGGCCGAACGCGGAGAGCCCGTACGCCAGTCCGTACGACATCGCCTTGATCTTGCTGCGCAGCGCGTGGTCCACCGCCTCCGGCGCCACCGAGAACACCTGCGCGGCCATCGTCGAGTGCAGGTCCTCGCCCGAGGTGAACGCCTCGATCAACGCCGCGTCCTGGGACAGGTGGGCCATGATCCGCAGTTCGATCTGGCTGTAGTCCGCGGTCAGCAGCCCCTCGAAGCCCGCGCCGACCACGAACGCGCGCCGGATCAGCCGCCCCTCCTCGGTCCGGATCGGGATGTTCTGCAGGTTCGGGTCCTGCGAGGACAACCGGCCCGTGGCCGCCACGGTCTGATTGAACGTGGTGTGGATGCGCGCGTCGTCCGCGACCGTCTTGATCAGGCCCTCGACGGTGGTGCGCAGCCGGGTCTGGTCGCGGTGGCGCAGCAGGATCACCGGCAGCTCGTTGTCGGTCTGGCCGGCCAGCCAGGTCAACGCGTCGGCGTCGGTGGTGAAACCGGTCTTGATCTTCTTGGTCTTGGGCAGACCCAGCTCGTTGAACAGGATCTCCTGCAACTGCTTGGGCGAGCCCAGGTTGAACTCGTGCCCGACCGCGGCGTGCGCCTCGTCGGTGGCCTGCTTGACCGCCGCCGCGAACTGCTCCTGGAGCGCCTCCAGATACGGCAGGTCGGCCGCGATGCCCAACTGCTCCATCCGCGCGAGCACCGGAAGCAGCGGCAGCTCCATGTCCTGGAGCAGTGGCAAACCGCCCTTGGCGGCCAGCTCGGTGTCCAGCGCCGCGGCCAGGTCCACCACCGCGCGCGCCGCCAACATCAGCGCGGCCCCCGGCTCCGCGTCGTCCTGATCCGACATGTCCAGGGCCAACTGCCCGTCGCCCGAACCGCCCTGGTCCACCTTCAGCTCGCGGCCCAGGAACCGCTCGACCAGCGTCTCCAGCGCGAACGAGCGCTGCCCGGGCAACACCAGATAGGCGCCGAGCGCGGTGTCGCTGGTCACCCCCCACAACGACCACCCGCGCGCCGCCAACGCCAGGATCGGCCCCTTCGCGTCGTGCACCGCCTTCGTCCGCCCCGGATCCGCCAGCCACCCGGCCAACGCCGCGTCGTCGTCCTCGTCCATCGTGAGCGGGTCCACGAACGCCGCCGCGCCGTCCGCCGCGGCGAACGCCAGCCCCTTGACCTCGCCCGTGCCGCGCCCCCACGAGCCGTCCACGGCAAGCCCGGTACGCTCCGCGCCCGACGCGTGCTCGGCCAGCCACCCGGTCAGCCCGCCCGGCTCGACCACCGTGGTGTCCAGCTCGAAGCCCGGCTCGGCCTCGGCCGCCGCGACCACCAGCCCCGGATCCACCGCCCACAACCGCTCACGGAAGCTCGCGTTGCGAAACTCCAGCGCGTCGAGCACCACCTCGACCGCCGCCCGATCGAACGGCCGGCGCTCCAGCTCGGCCGGCGTCACCTCCAGCTCGACCTCGCGCACCAGCTCGGTCAACCGGCGGTTCAGCTTCACGTTGTCCAGGTGGTCGCGCAGGTTCTGCCCGGCCTTGCCCTTGACCTCGTCCGCGCGCTCGACCAGCTCGGTGAACGAGCCGAACTCGCGAATCCACTTCGCCGCCGTCTTCTCGCCCACCCCCGGGATGCCCGGCAGGTTGTCGCTCGGGTCGCCGCGCAGCGCCGCGAAGTCGGGATACTGCGCCGGGGTCAACCCGTACTTCTCCGCCACCGCCGCCGGGGTGAACCGGTGCAGCTTGCTCACGCCCATCATCGGATACAGCACCGTGACGTCGTCGGTGACCAGCTGCAACGCGTCCCGGTCGCCGGTGAGGATGAGCACCTCGAAGCCCTCGGCGGCGGCCCGGGTGGCGAGCGTGGCGATCACGTCGTCCGCCTCGAAGCCGGCCACCCGCATCGTGGGCACGCCCATCGCGGTCAGCTCCTCGACGAGCAGCTCGACCTGGCCCTTGAACTCCTCCGGAGTCTCCGACCGGTTCGCCTTGTAGTCCGGGAACTCCTCGGTGCGAAACGACTTCCGGGACACGTCGAACGCCACGCCGAGGTGGGTCGGCGCCTCGTCCCGCAACACGTTCACCAACATCGACGTGAACCCGTAGACCGCCTGGGTCGGTTGGCCCGTCGCGGTACTCATCGACGCTTCCTTGAGCGCGTAGAACGCCCGATATGCCAACGAATGCCCGTCGAGGAGCAGAAGTCGCGGCCGGGAACCGGCGGGAACGGAGGTCTGGGGGGTCCGAGTAGCTGCCACGACCGCGATCCTAGGCTGTCAGGCCGACAGCACCGTGTATCCCGAGGAGCGCCCCATGCCGGACGAGACCACCCCGCCCAGCCTCGACGAGGTCCTGGCATCCATGAACATCGGCACCCGGGAGACCCTGGCCGAGCGCATGGGGATCGAATTCGTCGAGGCCTCCGCCCAGCGTTTGGTGGCCACCATGCCGGTCAAGGGCAACACCCAGCCGTACGGCCTCCTGCACGGCGGCGCCTCGTGTGTCCTGGCCGAGACCCTCGGCTCGGTCGGCGCCGCGCTGCACGCCGGCCGGGACGGCATCGCGCTCGGCATCGAGATCAACGCCACACACCACCGCTCCGCCAAGTCCGGCCTGGTCACCGGCGTGGCGACCCCCGTACACCTGGGCCGGACCCTGGCCACCTACGAGATCGTGATCACCGACGAAAACGACAAGCGCGTCTGCACGGCGCGGCTGAGCTGCCTGATCAAGCGGGCCTGACGAGCGGGAACCGCGCGGCGGAAGGGCCGACCCCCTCCGCCGCACGGATGTCCTACGCGCCCTCGCCCAGATACGCCTCGCGCACCTTCGGGTCGGACAACAGTTGGTCGGCCGGGCCGGACAACACCACCGAGCCGGTCTCGAGCGCATAGCCGCGATGCGCCAACCGCAACGCCTGCGCGGCGTTCTGCTCGACCAGGAGCACCGTGGTGCCCTGCTCGTTGATCTCCCGGATGATCTCGAAGATCTGCGCCACGATCAACGGCGCCAGCCCCATCGACGGCTCGTCCAGGAGCAACAACTTCGGCTTGCCCATCAACGCCCGCCCGATGGCCAACATCTGCTGCTCGCCACCCGACAACGTGCCCGCCAGTTGGGTGCGCCGCTCGGCCAGCCGCGGGAACAGCTCGAACGCACGATCCAACTCGTCCCTGGGCACCGTCTTGAACCGATACGCGCCCATGTTCAGGTTCTCCGTCACGGTCATCGCCGGGAACACCCGGCGACCCTCCGGAGAGTGCCCGATCCCGAGCCCCACCACGTGATGAGCGGGCACCCCGTCGATCCGCTCGCCCCGCCAGCGCACCTCGCCCACGCGCGGCGTGAGCAGCCCCGAAATGGTCCGCAGCGTGGTGGTCTTGCCCGCGCCGTTGGCGCCGAGCAGGGCCACGATCTCGCCCTCGTTCACCTCGATGTGCACACCCTTGAGCGCCTGGATCGCGCCGTAGAACACATGCAGGTCGTCCAGCTCGAGCAGCTTCCTTCGGGGCGTCGTCGCGGTGTCGGCGGCCGACTCGGCCAGGCCGACCGGGTCCGCGCCCGTGGACTCGGCGGCGCTCATCGTTGCTCCTCCCCGTCCCGCTGCGCGGGGACCGTACCGTCCGCCGCGTCCGACGCGGCGGTCATCTCGGCGGCCATCTCCGCCCCCAGATACGCCGCGACCACCTCGGGATCGCGCTGCACCTCGGCCGGCGACCCGGCGGCGATCACCTTGCCGAAGTTGAGCACCGTCACCCGGTCCGCCACCGACATCACCAGCCGCATGTCGTGCTCGATCAGCAGCACACTGATCCCCAGTTCGCGGTTGATCCGCCGAATCAGCACCTCGAGATCGAGCTTCTCGGTCGGGTTGGTCCCGGCCGCGGGCTCGTCCAGGAGCAACACCTGCGGCTCGGTGGCCAGCGCCCGGGCGATCTCCAGACTGCGCTGCTGCCCGTAGGACAACGACGCGGCCAACTCGTTGAGCAGCCCGTCGAGCCCGACGAAGTGCAGCAGTTCCAGGGCCCGCCGGTCGCTCTCACGATCCTCGCGGCGCGCGCTCGGCAACCCCAACATGATCGACAACGGGCCCGACTTCTGCCGGGTCTCCGCCGCGATCTTCACATTCTCCAGCGCGGTCAACGCGCCGAACAGGCGGATGTTCTGGAACGTACGGGCGACCCCGAGCCGATTGACCAGATGCGGCTTACGGCCGAGCAACGAATGTTCGCCGCCCGCCCGATCGCGCAGCACGATGCTGCCCTCCTGCGGGACGTACATCCCGGTGAGCGAGTTGAACAGCGACGTCTTGCCCGCGCCGTTCGGGCCGATCACCGCGAGAATCTCACCCCGGTGCAGGTCCAACTCCACCTCGGACAACCCCACCAGGCCGCCGAAGCGCAGCGTCACGCCGCGCACCCGCATCACCTGGTCGCTCGGATCCACCCGCGGCCGATCGCCCGCCTGCGTGGTCGTGGTGCTCACGTCATCCTCCCGCCGGCCGGCTCCGACATCGCGTCCGCGTCGCCGAGACCCGCCTTGGCCATGCTCAACTCGCGCTTGCGCCGAACCGACGGAATCAGGCCCTGCGGGCGGTAGATCATCATGATGATCAACAGCGCGCCCAGGTACATGAACCGGTCGTTCGGATCCACCCAGTCCTTCATGTACTGCGGCAACCAGGCCAGGAACGCCGTACCGATGATCACGCCCCACAGCGAGCCCATGCCGCCGAAGATCACGTACGCCACCACCAGCACCGAGAACAGCAGCAGGAAGCTCTCCGGCGAGATGAACCGGGCCTTGGACGCGTACGCGACACCGGCGATACCGGACGTGGACGCGCCGATCGCGAACGCCATCAGCTTGAACTTCACCGTCGGCACCCCGGTCGCCGACGCGGCCACCTCGTCCTCGCGAATCGCCGTCCAGGCCCGCCCCACCCGGGAGTCCTCAAGGCGCAGGAACGCGATGATCAGGATCGTCGCGATGCCGATCAACAGGTACCAGTACGGCACCGGATCCAGCTTCCAGTCGTAGTCGACCGGGCCGATGTGCACCGAGAAGTTCGAGATGCCCTGGACCCCGCGCGGACCGTTGGTGAACCCGTCCGCGTTCTTCGCGATCAGATAGATGATCTCGTGGAAGCCGAGCGTGACGATCGCCAGATAGTCACCGCGAAGCCGCAACGTGGGCGCGCCGAGCAACAGCCCCGCCAGCAGACACGTGCACACCGCCACCGGGATCACCAGGAACGCGTTCAGCTTGAACGGCGGATCCACCGGCATCGCGCCGGTCCAATACGCCGTGCTGTACGCGCCGATCGCAAAGAACGCGATGAAGCCCAGGTCGAGCAGACCCGCCCAGCCGATCACCACGTTCAGCCCGATGGCCAACAGGACGTAGATCGCCACCTCGTTGACCAGCACCTGGTTCCAGAACGTGGACAGCAGGTTCGGCAGCAGGATCAGCAGGCCGATCACCACGGCGGCGAAGCCGAGCCGGACCCAGACGATCCGGCGCAGGTTCGCGGTGGTCTGCCTGGTCTGCGCGAGCGCCTCCTTCACCGGGCCGGCCACCGGCGCGGCGAACCGGCCCAGTAGTGGGCCCACCTTCGGGCCGAGAAAGCGCCGATACAGCGGCTTGCCGAACTCCAGCACCGCCCACAGCGCCACCGCGCCGAGGATCCACCACACCACCCGCAGCGAACCCAGGGACTTGTCCAGCGAGAAGAACACGTCCTCCCGGCTGCCCTGCGGACCGCTCATCACATCGAGCAGCACCGCCGCCGCGACAATGGCCACCAGCCGGCCGAACATCGGATGCTGATACCAGCGCTTGCGCCGCAACCTGGCCAGCGCCGACGCGGTCGGCGCAAAATCCATGTCCGTCGTCGTGGTCACGCCGACCTCCCCAGACGCTCGCCCAGGATGCCGGTCGGCCGGAACATCAGCACCAGGACCAGCACCGCGAAGGCACTGACGTAACGCCACGACTCACCGAAGATCGGCGACGAGAAGCTCTCCACGATGCCGAGCAACATCCCGCCCATCATCGCGCCGCGAATGTTGCCCACCCCGCCCACGACCGCCGCCGCAAACGCGGTGATACCCGGCAAAAAGCCCATCGTGAACGACAGTTGCAGATGCAGCCCGAACAGGAACCCGGCGATGCCGCCCATGAACCCGCCGATGATGAACGTCCGCGAGATCACCTTGTCGATGTCCACACCCATCAGGCCCGCCGTCTCGGCGTCCTGCGCCACCGCCCGGATACCCGAGCCCAGCTTGGTGCGATTCACCAGATAGTCCAGACCCACCATCATCAACACGGCCGCACACACGATGAGCAGCTGCAGGATGGTGACCTGGGTGCCGAAGACCGAGAAGACCTTCTTGTTCTCGAACAACGTCGGCAACGCGCGCGAGTCGCGACCGAACAACTTCCCCGCCAGGTTCTGCAGGAAGTACGACGCCCCGATCGCGCTGATCAAGAACGCCAACCTGGGGGCGTTCCGGCGTCTGAGCGGTCGATACGCGACCTTTTCCAATGCGAATGCGGTCGCCGCGCCCGCGGTTCCGGAAACGGCGAGACCGGCCGCGACCAACAACACCGACACCAGTGCCGTCGGGTTGCTGCTCGGGTCGATCCAGGTCAGCGCGAGGAGTGCCGAATAGGCACCCACCATGAAGACTTCGCTGTGCGCGAAGTTGATGAGCTGTAGCACGCCATAGACGAGGGTGTAGCCGATGGCGATCACCGCGTACAACGCACCGAGCATGATCCCTGGAATAAGGTAATCCAGGATTTCATCAGGTTGCATAAGGAAAGCTTCCTCAAGAAAACCGGACGGGCCGGGTCTTCCCGAAAACTCCGGGAAGACCCGGCCCGATCGTCAGGTTGTGCCGCCCTCGACGAAGAGGTCAGCTGCCCACGAGCTGGTCGATGTCGCCCATGTAGCCGATCTTTCCGCCCTTGACCTGGTAGATGAAGGTCGTCGCCCCGTCGAATTCACCATTCGGCAGGAACTTGAAGGTCTTGGTCAAACCCTTGTACGAAGCACCCTTGAGCTTGCCCAGCATGCCCTCGCGGGTGACCTTCTCCGCGCCGTAGGTCTTCATCTGCTCGATCACCAGGTTCGCGATGTCGAACGACTCCGCCGAGTACGTGCTCGGGTTCGTGTTGAACCGCTTCTTGTAGTCCTCGGTGAACTGCTTCGTGGCCGCCTCGACGTTCGCGTCCGCACACGGGCAGGTCAGGTACCAGTCGTTCGCGGCGTCGCCCGCCAGCGAGACGAACTGCGCGTCGTTGGTGCCGTCACCGGAGAACTTGGGGCCGGTGAAGCCGGCTTCCTTGAGCTTCTTGGCGAACGGCGCGCCGTCCTGGTAGTAGCCCGCGTAGATCATCGCGTCCGCGCCGGAGTTCTTGATCTTCGTGGAGATCGGGCCGTAGTCCGGGGTGGCCTTGGGCACGCTGTCCGAGACCACCTGCACGCCCGCCTTGGCCAGCTCGTCCTTGGCCACCTTCGACAGGCCCACGCCGTACTCGGTCTTGTCGTCCACGACGAAGACCTTCTTGGCCTGGAGCTTCTTCGCGAGATACTTCGCCATCCCGCCGCCCTGGGCGTTGTCGTTCGGCGCACCGCGCAGGAACGCGGTGAAATTGTTCTCCTTGTTCGTCAGCGACGGGTTGGTCGCCGACGGGGAAACCGTGGCCAGCTTCGCCTGCGCGTAGTTCGGCGAAGCGGCCTTGGTCGGGCCGGAGAAGGCGGGGCCGATAACGGCAACAACGTTGCTGTCGTCGATCAGCTTCTGCGCCGCGGAGACCGACTTGGTCTCCGATGCCTCGTCGTCCGAGGTCTTGAACTTCACCGTGAAGGGAAGATCGCCCTTCGCGTTGGCCTGCTCGACGGCGAGCCGAGCGCCGTTCTCTTCGTTGATGCCAAGCTGGGCATTCTCCCCCGACAACCCCGCTTGGAAACCTATCGTCCAGCTCGGCTTGTTTCCGCCGCCGCCGGGTGCGCCGGGAGTACTCCCGCCGTTGTCCTTCTTCTTGTCGCCGTCATCACTGCCGCACGCAGAAAGCACGAGTGCCGCTGCCGCGATGGGCAGCGCGATTTTGATCACGCGTCGCTTGAGCACAGCAAACCCCAACCCCTTGTAGAAAAAGTTCGGAGCCCGCATCGGGGCGCCTTCACAAACCGCGATGAACATGCGGTGCCCGGAATGTAGTCCGGCCGGAAGGGCAGCGGCAGTCCGCCGACCGAGATGTGATGCGCCCGTAACCAGATGTAATCCGAAAGAAACGGATAGCGAATTCCAATGAAGCAAAGTGATCAAATATGATCATCAGGTGCCGGAAAAACAACGAACCCGTCCGGTTTGCCTACAACCGGACGGGTTCGTTATTAAATCGACAAGGCTGCCTCAGTCGGCGACATCGCCCCCGGACACGACCACCTCGGCCACCGTGCGCATCGACATCCGCCGATCCATCGACGCCTTCTGAATCCAGCGGAACGCCTCGGGCTCGGACATCCCGTACTTCTCCTGCAACACACTCTTGGCCCGGTCCACCAGCTTGCGGGTCTCCAGGCGGGCGGTCAGATCGCCGACCTCGCGCTCCAGGGCAGCCAGTTCGGTGTACCGCGAAACAGCCATCTCGATCGCCGGCACCAGATCGCCCTTGGTGAACGGCTTCACCAGGTAGGCCATCGCCCCGGCATCCCGAGCCCGCTCGACCAGCTCGCGCTGGGAGAACGCGGTCAACATCAACACCGGCGCGAGCCGCGCCTGGGCGATCTGCTCGGCCGCCGAAATCCCGTCCAATATCGGCATCTTCACATCGAGGATGACCAGATCGGGCCGAAACTCCTGCACGAGCTCCACGGCCCGCTGCCCGTCCCCCGCCTCCCCGACGACGTGGTACCCCTCTTCCTCCAACATCTCTTTCAGATCGAGCCGAATCAGCGCCTCGTCCTCGGCGATGACGACCCGGGCGCGCTGGCTGTCCTGCGCCGCATCAGACGGCTGCGTGGCGGCGGTCACGTCGCTCCCTCGATCAGAGAAATGGTGCGGACACGAGGGTACCGAGACACGGTAAGGTGTCTGCCAGGCAGGGCGACCTGACCTGACAAGGACAACGAAATGTCCGAAATAAGCCCTGGTATTCCAATTGGCAGAGAATGACGGCTCAAACCCGTTATGTTGTGGGTTCGAGTCCCACCCAGGGCACCTAGAACGGTCATTCGGGTGAACCGAGCGCGTTCGGCTGAGATCTCGCACCGTTGTACAGAGTCTCGTACGTATGTACGCACAAGAGACTGTGGATCTGGCGCTTCGCCTCCACAAGCAGGGATTGACCGACGCAGCCGTTGCCCACGCTTGCGGGGTCTCGGTGCGGACAGTGCGTCACTGGCGCCGGGGAACACGACGGGCACCCGGAACGGTACGTGGTCGGCCACAGCCGACGTGTGAAGGGGTGCACTCCGTCATCACTCCGAGCGCGTACTCCTACTTGCTGGGCCTCTATCTCGGAGACGGGCACATCATCAGCAAGCCTCGCCAACACACTTTGACGGTCTCGTGTTGCGACAACTGGCCCGGCCTTATCGACGAAGCAGCGAAGGCGATGCAAATCCTCCTGCCCTGTGCGGCCGTTGGGTTCGTAGCGAGGTCCGGTTGCACGGATGTGAAGTCGTACTCCAAGCACTGGCCCTGCCTGTTCCCCCAACACGGCCCCGGCCGCAAGCACGAGCGGCCGATCGTCCTCGAATCCTGGCAACGGGACATCGTCCGAGCCGAACCCTGGGCCCTCGCGCGCGACCTGATCCACTCCGACGGTTGTCGAAACGTCAACTGGACCACCAAGATCGTCGCCGGCGAGCGCAAGCGCTACGAATACCCGCGCTACCTCTTCGCCAACGAATCCATGGACATCATGCGGATCCTCACAACGACGCTGGACGAAGTCGGTGTCGAGTGGAAGTTCCCCCGGCGGAACCTCCTCTCCGTGGCCCGCCGCGCCTCCGTCGCGCTCATGGACCAACACGTCGGCCCCAAATACTGACGGCCTATTGCATGTACGACAGGACAACGCGCCTCGTGGCGCTGCGGCTCGTCGGTGACGGGCGCAGCCTGAACTCGGTGAGCAAGGAAACCGGAATCTCGCGCTCCGCCATGCGCTCGTGGCAGGCCCGCATCGATCCGGTGCGGCCCACCGACTGCGTGCGCTGTACCGGATTGCCCACCGATCCCGAACCCGCGCGGGACTACTCCTACCTACTCGGCCTGTACCTGGGCGACGGCTGCCTCAGCAGCTACGCCCGGAGCGTCTACGGCCTCCGGATCGCCTGTGCGGACGCATGGCCCGGCCTGATGGACGAATGCGAAGCGGCGATGCGCGCAATTCGCCCCGAAAGCAACGTCTTTCGCGCACCTCGCCAGGGCTGCCACATGGTCACGTCGCTCTGGAAGCACTGGCCCTGCCTGTTCCCCCAACACGGCCCCGGCCGCAAGCACGAGCGGCCGATCGCCCTCGAGTCCTGGCAACGGGACATCGTCCGAGCCCAGCCCTGGGCCCTCGTGCGCGGCCTGATCCACTCCGACGGATGTCGGAACGTCAACTGGACCACCAAGATCGTCGCCGGCGAGCGCAAGCGCTACGAATACCCGCGCTACCTGTTCACCAACGAGTCGATGGACATCATGCGCATCCTCACGACGACGCTGGACCAACTCGGTGTCGAGTGGAAATTCGCCCGCCGCAACAACCTCTCGATCGCCCGCCGCGCCTCCGTCGCGCTCATGGACCAACACGTCGGCCCCAAATACTGACAGCCCGCCACCTCCCCGCAAGGAAGGAGGTGACGGGCCATCGGCGCTACCGCCAGGCGTTACTCGGTCGGCAGATCTCCTATGTGGTGCAGCCGGATCAGGTTGGTCGACCCCGGCACCCCGGGCGGGGAGCCCGCCGTGATGACCACCAGGTCGCCCTTCTTGCAGCGGCCGATGGCCAGCAGGGCCGCGTCGACCTGGCGGACCATTTCGTCGGTGTGGCTGCACAGCGGGCCGAGGAAGGTCTCCAGGCCCCACGTGAGCGCCAGCCGGCTGCGCACCGCGGGTTCCGGGGTGAAGGCCAGCATCGGGATCATCGAGCGGTACCGGGACAACCTGCGCCCCGTGTCACCGCTCTGGGTGAACGCCACCAGATACTTGGCGTCCAGTCGCTCGGCGATCTCGATCGCGGCCTTCGCGATCACGCCGCCCTGCGTACGCGGGCCGGCCAGGCTGCGGATCTCCTCCCGCATCGCGGTGGAGTCCTCGGCCGCGACCACGATCCGCGCCATGGTCTTTACGGTCTCGATCGGATACTTCCCGACCGAGGTCTCGCCCGACAACATGACCGCGTCGGCGCCGTCCAGGACGGCGTTGGCGACGTCGGACGCCTCGGCCCGGGTGGGGCGCGAGGCGCTGATCATCGATTCGAGCATCTGGGTGGCGACGATGACGGGCTTGGCGTTGGCCCGGGCCAGCGTGATCGCGCGCTTCTGCACGATCGGCACGGCCTCCAGCGGCATCTCGACGCCCAGGTCGCCGCGGGCGACCATGATGGCGTCGAAGGCGAGGACGATCTCCTCGAGGTTGTCCACCGCCTGCGGCTTCTCGATCTTCGCGATCACCGGCAGCCGGACACCGACCTCGTCCATGATCTTGTGGACATCCTCGATGTCCCTCGCGGCGCGCACGAAGGACAGCGCGATCATGTCCGCGCCGAGGGCGAGACCCCACTTGAGGTCCTCGATGTCCTTCTCGGACAGCGCGGGCACACTCACGGCCACGCCGGGCAGGTTGAGCCCCTTGTGGTCGGAGACCATGCCCCCCTCGATGACGATCGTGTGCACGCGCGGGCCCTCGACGTCGACGACCTCCAGGGTGACCCGGCCGTCGTCGATGAGGATCCGCTCGCCCTTGGTGACGTCGGCGGTCAGCCCCTTGTAGGTGGTGCCGACCTCGTGCTTGTCGCCGGGGACGTCCTCGGTCGTGATCGTGAACTCGTCGCCGCGCTCGAGGAGCACGGGGCCCTCGGCGAAGGTCTCCAGGCGGATCTTGGGACCCTGGAGGTCGACGAGGATGCCGACGCTGCGACCGGATTCGTCGGATGCCCGACGGACGCGGTGATAGCGCTCCTCGTGCTCGGCGTAGGCGCCGTGGCTGAGGTTGAAGCGGGCTACATCCATGCCTGCGTCGACCAGCGTGCGGATCTGTTCATATGAATTGGTGGCAGGACCCAGGGTGCAGACAATTTTGGCTCGACGCATGGTCATAGAGCCTAGTTCCTACCGCCGGGTAAGCCGTACCCGCGTCCGGTATATGGCGCTTTTCCAGCATGCGGAAAGGGCGCCGCAACGGCGGCGCCCTTTCTCGTTCACGCGACTTTCGTCACATATTCAATCTCAGCTCGGCCGGTCACCCCGCGTCACACCGTGAGCGGCCGATCCGTCGGCCGGATCGGCGCCGGCAGGTTGCTCCCACCGGTCAGCCACGCGTCCACCGAGGCCGCGCACGAGCGTCCCTCGGCGATCGCCCAGACGATCAGCGACTGCCCGCGCCCGGCGTCCCCGGCCACGAACACGCCGTCGACATTCGTCGCGAACGCCTCGTCCCGGGCCACATTGCCGCGTTCGTCCAGGGCGAGGCCGAGCTGCTCGACCAGCCCGTTGGACCGGTCCGTCCCGGTGAAGCCCATGGCCAGGAAGACGAAGTCCGCCGGGATCTCCCGCTCGGTGCCCGGCACCGGCGCGAAGCGGCCGTCCTTGAACTCCACCTCGACCAGCTTCAGCGCCCGCACCCGCCCGTCCGCCCCGCCGACGAACTCCTGGGTGTTGACCGCGTAGACGCGCTCGCCGCCCTCCTCGTGCGCGCTGGCGACCCGGTAGGTCATCGGGTAGGTCGGCCACGGCTGCGCGGCGGGCCGCTCCTCCGAGGGTCGCGGCATGATCTCCAGTTGGGTGACCGAGGCCGCGCCCTGGCGGTGCGCGGTGCCCAGGCAGTCCGCGCCGGTGTCGCCGCCGCCGATGATCACCACGTGCTTCCCGGCCACGTCGATCGGCGAGGCGACCAGGTCGCCCTCCTGCACCTTGTTGGCGAACGGCAGGTATTCCATCGCCTGATGGATCCCACCGAACTCCCGCCCGGGAATCGGCAGATCACGCGCGGCGGTGGCACCGGCCGCGATCACCACCGAGTCGTAGCGGCGGCGCAGCTTGGCCGCGTCCAGATCGGTGCCGATCTGCATACCGGTGTAGAACTTGGTGCCCTCGGCGCGCATTTGTTCGATACGCCGATTGATGTGCCGCTTTTCCATCTTGAATTCGGGGATGCCGTAGCGCAGCAGTCCGCCGATCCGGTCGGCTCGCTCGTACACGGCGACCGTGTGTCCGGCCCGGGTGAGTTGCTGGGCCACCGCGAGACCGGCCGGTCCGGAGCCGATCACCGCGACGGTCTTCCCGGAGAGCCGGTCGGGCGGCTGGGGGGCGACGTTGTTGTCGTCCCAGGCCCGGTCGATGATCGAGACTTCGACGTTCTTGATGGTGACGGGTGCCTGGTTGATGCCGAGCACGCAGGCCGTCTCGCAGGGCGCCGGGCACAGCCGACCGGTGAATTCGGGGAAGTTGTTGGTCGCGTGCAGTCGTTCGCTCGCGGTCTGCCAGTCGTCGCGCCAGACCAGGTCGTTCCACTCGGGGATGATGTTCCCGAGCGGGCAGCCGTTGTGGCAGAACGGGATGCCGCAGTCCATGCAGCGGCCGGCCTGTTCGGTGATGATCGGGAGCAGCGTGCGCTCCTCGTACACCTCCTTCCAGTCCCGGATGCGCACGTCGACGGGGCGACGCTTGCCCAACTCCTGGGGCGTGGTCAAGAAGCCCTTCGGGTCAGCCATGAACCGCCTCCATCATCTTCTGGACGATCTCGGTCTCGGGGAGACCGGCTCGCTCGGCGGCGTCCTTGGCGGCGAGCACTGCCTTGTAGTCCGTGGGCAGGATCTTGGTGAAGCGCCGGGAGGCGGCGTCCCAGTCGGAGAGCAGCGCTGCGGCGACGGCCGAGCCGGTCTCCTCGTGGTGCCGGCGCACAACGTCGTGCAGTTCGGCGCGGTCGGCGGGGTCGAGGTTTTCGACGCCCACGAGTTCGGTGTTGATGTTGTTCGGGTCGGCGTCGAGCAGGTATGCGATGCCGCCCGACATGCCGGCGGCGAAGTTGCGTCCGGTGGGCCCGAGTACCACGGCCCGGCCGCCGGTCATGTATTCGCAGCCGTGGTCGCCGACGCCTTCGACCACTGCCGTGGCGCCGGAGTTGCGCACGCAGAAGCGTTCGCCGACGACGCCGCGCAGGTAGATCTCCCCACTCGTGGCGCCGTAGCCGATCACGTTGCCGGCGATGATGTTGTCCTCGGCGGCGAAAGTCGCGGCTCGGTCCGGGCGGACGATGATCCGCCCGCCCGAGAGCCCCTTGCCGACGTAGTCGTTGCCGTCACCTTCGAGCCGCAGGGTGATGCCCTTGGGGACGAACGCGCCGAACGACTGTCCGGCCGAGCCGGTCAGGGTGATGTCGATGGTGTCGTCGGGCAGCCCGGCGCCCCGGTAGCGCTTGGTGACCTGGTGTCCGAGCATCGTGCCGACGGTGCGGTTGGTGTTTTGCACCGGCAGGTTGATCACGACCTTGTCGCCGTTCTCCAGCGCATCGGCGGCCAGCTGGATCAGCTGGTTGTCGAGTGCCTTGGCCAGCCCGTGGTCCTGCGGGCCGGTGTGGTGCAGTGCGGCACCGTCGGCCAGGGCGGGTACGTGGAACAGCGGTGCCAGGTCGAGCCCGGCGGCCTTCCAGTGTTCGATCGCCGCTCCGGTGTCCAGGAGTTCGGCGTGCCCGACGGCCTCCTCGAGCGTGCGGAAGCCGAGTTCGGCGAGCAGTTCGCGTACCTCTTCGGCGATGAACTCGAAGAAGTTGACCACGTGTTCGGCCTTGCCGTTGTACCGCTCGCGCAGTACGGGGTTTTGCGTCGCGACGCCCACCGGGCAGGTGTCCAGGTGGCAGACGCGCATCATCACGCAGCCGGAGACCACCAACGGCGCGGTGGCGAAGCCGTATTCCTCGGCGCCGAGCAGGGCCGCGACCAGCACGTCCCGCCCGGTCTTGAGCTGCCCGTCGGTCTGCACCACGATTCGCTCGCGCAGCCCGTTGAGCAGCAGCGTCTGCTGGGTTTCGGCGAGGCCGAGTTCCCAGGGGCCGCCCGCGTGCTTGAGCGAGGTGAGCGGCGAGGCGCCGGTGCCGCCGTCGTGGCCGGAGATGAGCACCACGTCGGCGTGCGCCTTGGAGACGCCCGCCGCGACCGTGCCGACGCCGACCTCGGCGACCAGCTTGACGTGTACCCGGGCCGCGGGGTTGGCGTTCTTGAGGTCGTGGATGAGCTGGGCGAGGTCTTCGATCGAGTAGATGTCGTGGTGCGGCGGCGGTGAGATGAGGCCGACGCCGGGGGTGGAGTGCCGGGTTCGGGCCACCCACGGGTAGACCTTGTGTCCGGGCAGTTGGCCGCCCTCGCCGGGCTTGGCGCCCTGGGCCATCTTGATCTGGATGTCGTCGGCGTTGACCAGGTATTCGCTGGTGACGCCGAAGCGCCCGGAGGCGACCTGCTTGATCGCCGAGCGCCGCTCGGGGTCGTACAGCCGCTCGGGGTCCTCGCCGCCCTCGCCGGTGTTGGACTTGCCGCCGAGCCGGTTCATCGCGATGGCGAGCGTCTGGTGTGCCTCCATCGAGATGGAGCCGTAGGACATCGCGCCCGTGGAGAACCGCTTGACGATCTCCGAGACGGGTTCGACCTCGTCGATCGAGATGGCCTCTCGCGCGCCGGCCTTGAAGGCGAACAGGCCGCGCAGCGTCATCAGCCGCTTGGACTGTTCGTCCACCCGCTCGGTGTACTTCTTGAAGATGTCGTAGCGCCGGGTGCGGGTGGCGTGTTGCAGCCGAAAGACGGTCTCGGGGTCGAACAGGTGCGGTTCGCCCTCGCGCCGCCACTGGTACTCGCCGCCGATCTCCAGCCTGCGGTGCGAGGGGGCGATCCCGGTGGGCGGGTATGCCTTGGCGTGCCGCCGGGCGACCTCTTCGGCGACGATGTCGAGGCCGATGCCGCCGAGCTTGCTGGTGGTGCCGGTGAAGTATTCGGCGACGAAGTCCTCGGCCAGGCCGACGGCTTCGAAGACCTGGGCGCCGCGGTAGGAGGCGACGGTGGAGATGCCCATCTTGGACATCACCTTGAGCACGCCCTTGCCGAGTGCCTTGATCAGGTTGCGGATGGCCTGCTCGGGCTCGATGTCGCCGAGGAAGACACCGTCCCGGACCAGGTCCTCGACCGATTCCATGGCCAGGTAAGGGTTGACCGCGGCGGCGCCGTAGCCGATCAGCAGCGCGACGTGGTGCACCTCGCGCACGTCGCCGGCCTCGACGATCAGCCCGACCTGGGTGCGGGTCTTGGTCCGGATCAGGTGGTGGTGGACGGCGGAGGTGAGCAGCAGCGAGGGGATCGGCGCGTGCTCGGCGTCCGAATGGCGGTCGGACAGGACCACGATGCGGGCGCCGTCGGCGATCGCGCCGGTGGTCTCGGCGCGGATCTCCTCGAGCCGCCTGGCCAGCGCGGCGCCGCCGCCGTCGACCGGGTAGAGCCCGGAGATGGTGACGGCCTTGAGGCCCGGCTGGTCGCCGTCGAGGTTGATGTGGATGAGCTTGGCGAGTTCGTCGTTGTCGAGCACCGGGAAGGGCAGCACGACGTTGCGGCAGTCCGCGGCCTTGGGCTCGAGCAGGTTGCCCTCGGGGCCGACGAAGCTGCCGAGGGAGGTGACCAGTTCTTCCCGGATCGCGTCCAGCGGCGGGTTGGTGACCTGGGCGAACAGTTGTACGAAGTAGTCGAACAGCAGTCGCGGCTTGGCGGAGAGGGCGGCGATCGGGCTGTCCGTGCCCATCGAGCCGAGCGGTTCGCCGCCGGCCCGGGCCATCGGCGCCAGGATGACGCGCAGTTCCTCCTCTGTGTACCCGAAGGTCTGCTGGCGCCGGGAGACCGAGGCATGGGTGTGTACGACGTGCTCGCGCTCGGGCAGGTCCTCCAGGTTGATCAGGCCCGCGTGCAGCCATTCCTGGTAGGGGTGTTCGGCGGCCAGCGCGGCCTTGATCTCGTCGTCCTCGACGATCCGCCGGGCCTCGGTGTCCACCAGGAACATCCGGCCGGGCTGCAGCCGGCCCTTGCGGACGATCCTCCCGGGGTCGATGTCCAGGACGCCGACCTCGGAGGAGAGCACCACGAGGCCGTCGTCGGTGACCCAATACCGGGACGGCCGCAGGCCGTTGCGGTCCAGGACCGCGCCGATCAGGCTGCCGTCGGTGAAGGTGACACAGGCGGGGCCGTCCCACGGTTCCATCACGGTGGCGTGGAACTTGTAGAACGCGCGCCGGGCGGCGTCCATCGTGGCGTGGTTCTCCCACGCCTCGGGGATCATCATCAACACGGCGTGCGGCAGCGGCCGGCCGCCGAGGTGGAGCAGTTCGAGCACCTCGTCGAAGGACGCCGAGTCGGACGCGTCGGGCGTACAGATCGGGTAGAGCCGGCTCGGGTCGCCGGGGATCAGGTCGGTGGCGAGCATCGACTCGCGCGCGGCCATCCAGTTGCGGTTGCCCTTGACCGTGTTGATCTCGCCGTTGTGCGCGATGAAGCGGTACGGGTGGGCGAGCGGCCAGGCCGGGAACGTGTTGGTGGAGAACCGGGAGTGGACGAGCCCGATCGCCGAGGCCAGGCGTCGGTCGGACAGGTCCGGGAAGAACGGCTCGAGTTGCCCGGTGGTGAGCATGCCCTTGTAGACCAGGGTGCGCGCGGACAACGACGCGAAGTAGACCTCGACCTCGCGCTCGGCGCGCTTGCGCAGCGCGAACGCGAGCCGGTCGAGGGCGATTCCGCTGACCGTGTCGTCGACGCCGGCCACGAACAGTTGGGCGAAGCGCGGCATGGTCTCGCGCGCGGTGGCGCCGACCAGACCCGATGTCGTGGGTACCTCGCGCCAGCCCAGGACGCGCAGGTTCTCCTCGGCGGCGATCCGCTCGATGGAGGACTTGGCGCGCCCGGCGTGCACGTCGTCGTCGGGCAGGAAGGCGATGCCGACGGCGTAGCCGCCCGCCTCGGGCAGTGCGAAGCCGACGTTCTCGCGCAGGAAGGCGTCCGGGACCTGGATCAGGATGCCCGCGCCGTCGCCGGTGTCGGGTTCGGCGCCGGTGGCGCCGCGGTGTTCCATGTTGCGCAGGACGGTGAGCGCCTGGTCGACGATGTCGTGGCTGGGCTCGCCGGTGAGCGTGGCCACGAATCCGACACCACAGGCGTCGTGCTCGTTACGGGGGTCGTACAACCCCTGTGCCGCGGGAAGCGCGGAGAAGAGGGGGCCCGGAGTTGCGGGCATGGCAGGAGGCATGGGCGCTCCCGTCGTCGTCGTGGCGTGTGGTGCGCAACAGGGACGACGTTGGCCCTCTGCGATTTCGTGCAGGTTACACGATCGGTACGAGTATCCGTAACCCGGGACAAACCCGTCTCACCATGTGGTCACCAGGGTGATTCGGCCCGGTCGTCGAACGTTGCGCCGCGCCGGTCGCCTTGGCATATCGGGTGGCTCATTCCCGACCATCCCACCACCGAAACAGTCTGTGGCACCTCGCGAAATTGATCGTTTCCGGACCGAGTCGCAGTGCTACCCCCGTGTTACGTATGCCTCACCGGTCACACCTGTTGGCCGATCAGCAGGCCGAGCAGATAGGTCAGCCCGCCGGCCGCCGCGCCCAGGACCAACTGGCGGGTGCCGCTGAACCACCACGGCCGGGCGGTCACCCGGGAGACCGCGGCGCCGGCGCCGAACAGGCCGAGCCCGGTCAGCAGCAGGGCGGGCGTGAGGGTGCCGGCGCCGAGCAGGTAGGGCAGCAGGGGGAGCAGCGCGCCGATCGCGAAGAAGGCGAACGAGGAGCCGGCGGCCAGCCACGGCGAGGGCAGGTCGTGCGGGTCGACGCCGAGTTCCTCGCGGGCGTGGATCTCCAGGGCCAGTTCCGGGTCGCGGGAGAGTTGCCGGGCCACCTCGACGGCGAGGTCCTCGTCCAGGCCGCGGGCGAGGTAGAGCTCGGCGAGTTCGCGTTGTTCGGCCTCGGGGCTGCGGACCAGTTCGCGGCGTTCGATCTCCAGCTCGGCGCGGGCCAGTTCGGCCTGCGAGGCGACCGAGGTGTATTCCCCCGCCGCCATCGAGAAGGCGCCGCCGGCCAGCCCGGCCAGGCCGGTGACCACCACGGTCTTCGGGGTGGCGTCGCTGCCGACGACGCCGGCGATCAGCGCGAAGTTGGAGACCAGTCCGTCCATCGCGCCGAACACGGCCGGGCGCAGCCAGCCGCCGCCGATGTCGCGGTGGGTGTGGTCGATGCCGTCCTGGTGCCCGAGCGCCGGGGCATCGGGGACCTCGGGGGCCATGTCGGTGGTCTTCACGGTGGTGGGCCTCTCGTCACGCTGGGGCCACGACGCTACCGGTTCGCTCCGCCGGTCCGCCGGCGAGGAAAGGCTGCCCGAACCCGCCGGTGGAGGCGGGTCGGGGCAGCCTTTTGTCGGCGTGCGGCGGGGTTCAGCCCTGGTCGGCGGACTTCCGCGCGACCGAGGAACCGGCCCGCTGCTCGGCATCCGCATTCCCGGCGGCCAGGCCCTCGGCGACCTCGTCCGCGACGTCCGTGCTCGCGGCGGCGTCGCGCACCGGGACGTCGTTCTCGGCACCGGTGCGCACGGCGGCCTTGTCGCCGCGGTCCTTGCTCGCCGCGCTCTTGCCCTCGGTACTCGGGCGCAGGGCGGCCTTGCCCGGCGCGCCTTCGTCCCCGGAGCCCTCGGCGGCGGCCGTGCTCGGCGCGACTCCCCCGTCGCCGTCCTTGCCCAGGGCGACCCGGTCCGCCCCGCCGCCATCGCTCGGGTCGGCGTCCGCGTCCTCGGCCGAGTCGTCCTCGCCCGCCCGCGGGCGACCCCGCAGTTCGGCCGGTTCCTCGCGGCCCGGGTGCTTCCTGCCCGAGATCCAGATGTAGGCGATCGCGCCGGCGAAGACGAGGATCGCGGTCCAGTTGTTCAGCCGCATGCCCAGGACGTGCTCGGCGTCGTCGACGCGCATGTACTCGATCCAGAACCGGCCCACCGTGTAGCCCGCGACATAGAGCGCGAACGCGCGGCCGTGGCCCAGCTTGAATCGGCGGTCCGCCCAGATGACCAGCACCGCGACGCCGATGCACCACAACGACTCGTACAGGAACGTCGGGTGGAAGGTGCCGCTCTGGCCGGGGTCGACCACGTTGTGGTCGCCGTCGATCTTCACCGCCCACGGCACGTCCGTCGCGCGCCCGTAGAGCTCCTGGTTGAACCAGTTGCCCCAGCGGCCCGCGGCCTGCGCGAGCACGATGCCCGGGGCGAGCGCGTCGGCCATCGCGGGCAGCGGGATGCCCCGGCGGCGGCAGCCGATCCAGGCGCCCACCGCGCCCAGCGCGATCGCGCCCCAGATGCCCAGGCCGCCCTTCCAGACGGCGAACGCCTGCATGGGGTCGCCGCCGTCGCCGAAGTACGGCCCCGGGGTGGTGATGACGTGGTAGAGACGGCCGCCGACGAGGCCGAAGGGCACCATCCACACGGCGAGGTCGCCGACCGTGCCGGCGCGTCCGCCTCGGGCGACCCAACGTCGCTCGCCGAGCCAGATCGCGATGACGACACCGATGATGATGCACAGCGCGTAGCCGCGCAGCGGGATCGGACCGAGGTCGATCTGGCCGCGTGAGGGGCTGGGAATGAATGCGAGGTCCATGGCGGGTACGACGCTACCGGGTGTGGGGGTCGATGTGCGCCGGCGGCCGGCATCGAACGGGCAACGGGCGCGGCACCGGTAATCCTCGGTGCCGCGCCCGGGCGGGGTGGAGCGGGCGCCGGCTACTTGATGGCGGCCAGGATCTGCGCGCGCACCTCGTCGGGGGTGGCCAGACCGCGGCCCTTGACGATCAGGTCGATGGTCTTGCCGTTGATGCCCGCGGTCGGGGTGCCGGTGACCGGGGTGTCGCCGATCTTGGCGTTCTGGAACGCGTCCTCGACCTTGTTCACCCAGCCGGCGTCGGTCAGGTCGTTGACGCATTGGTCGAAGGCCGGCGAGCGCAGCCCGTCGACCTTGCCCGCGAGGTCGAGCAGGTAGGCCCGGTTGCCGAACTTGTCGTTGAGCTCGTCGGGCTGGTTGGCGTAGAGCAGGTCGTGGAACGGTGCGAACTTGCCCGCGGTCTGCGCGCAACCGGCGGCGTTGGCGGCGTACTTGGAGCCGTTGCCGCCGAGCTTGCCGTCCAGGAACGAGGCGATGTGGTAGTCGATCTTGATGGTGCCGGCGTCGGCCATCTGGCGCAGGGTCGGGGCGAGCGACTTCTCCACCTCGTGGCAGATCGGGCAGCGGAAGTCCTCGTACATGATCAGCGAGGGCGCGTTGGGGTTGCTGCCGACGGTGATGCCCAGACCGTCCGCGGACAGGTTGGCGGGCGCGCTGAAGGGTTTGGCGAGCGCGTCCTTCCAGGGGCCCTTCTTCTTGTTGGTCTTGGACATGCCGACGACCACGCCGATGATGGCGACGACCGCAAGGACGGCGACCACGGCGCCGGCGATGACCAGCACGCGCCTGCGCTTGGCGAGCGCCTGTTGGCGGGCGCGTTCCTGGGCCATCCGTTCGCGCGCGGTGCGCTTGCCTTCCGAATTCTTCGAGCTCACGTGATCTCAGGGCCTTTCAGTTCCCGGGTTCCGGGGTTCCGGTTCGCGTCCCCGCGGTTCTCGGCCGCGTCCGTGTGCGGCGCGTCCGTGTCGTCCTCGTCCTCGTCGTACTCGTCGTCGACGTAGGGCGGCTCCTCCGGGAACAGCCACGCGTCGGCGGAGAGTCGGGTGCGGGGGAAGACGATCAGCCAGCCGGCCAGGAGCAGGAAGCCGCAGTCCCGCAGGATCTCCTCCAGGTACGCGGTCCGGTCCGGCGCGACCGGCCCACCGCCGCCGAAGCAGCCGCAGTCGATGGCCAGCCCGCGGGCCCAGGCCTGGGCGATGCCCGCGATGAACACGAGCAGGAGCAGTGCGGACAGGGCGGCGACCAGGCGGGTGCCCAGGCCGACCACCAGGAGCACGGCCAGGCCCAGTTCGAGGTAGGGCAGCGCGTAGCCGACCGGCTTGACCAGGTCTTCGGACAGTAGGTCGTAGCCGCGGACCGCGTAGGCGGCCCGGTCGGGGTCGACTGCCTTCTCCCAGCCGGCGTAGGCCCAGACGAAGGCCAGGCCCAGCCGGACGGCCAGGCCGATCCAGGGAGCGGCTCGGCGCAGGCTCGCGAGCGGACCGGCGACTTGGACCCCGTTCGGGGTGGCCGTCGCGGTCACCGCGCCGCCGCCGGCTCGTTCGTCTTGCTTCCCACGGTCTGACCTCCGTCACGACGGGTGAGGTGCGCGGACAGCCGGTCCGTGGTCCCCGCACCTCGGACCGGCACATGTCCTGTCTAACCGGCGGAAGGTGCCTGAGGTTCCTGTCCGAGTGCCGCCTTACCACTCCCGGGGTTGTCCAGGCGCTGGTCGAGCAGCGCACGAAGGTTGTCGGGCGAACGCATGGCCGAGTTCCCGCTGTCCAGAATTTTTCCGTCGACCGCGACGCTGGGCGTGGCGGAGACGCCGGAGCCCTCGAACGCCCGCTCCCCGGCGGCCACCCAGGCGGCGTTGGCGTCGGTGTTCACGCACCCGTCGAAGGTGTCCCCGCGCAGGCCCGGGACCTGGCCGGCGAGGTCGAGCAGGCGCGCGACGGTGAAGCCGTCCTCGGATTCGTCGGGCTGGTTCTTGAACAACACCGCGTGGTAGGCGGCGAACTTGCCCGCGTCCACGGAGCAGCGGGCGGCATTGGCCGCCTTGACCGAGCCGGTGCCGCCGAGCTTGCCGTCCAGGAAGGAGGCGATGCGGTAGTCCACCTTGATCTTCCCGGCCTCGGCGTAATCGGCGAGCAGGGGGCCGAAGTTGGTCTCGAAGCGCTTGCAGAAGGGGCAGCGGAAGTCTTCGTAGACGGTGACGGTGACCGGCGCGGCGGCGCTGCCGACCCGGATGGTGCCGTCGGGTTGTGCGGCGGCGGGCAGGGTCGCGGGGTCGATGGTGCGGATCGGGGCCTTGGCCGCCGAGCCGGTCCGCTTGGCGCCGGCGCCGCTCTTGCCCGCGTCGTCGTCCTTCTTGTCGTCGCCGCCCATCGTGAGCACGAAGCCCAGGACGGCGGCGACCACCGCGACCACGAGCACGCCGACGACGGCCAGGATGACGGGTGTTCGGTTGGTCCTGGGGTTGGCGCTCAACGCGGGTTCCTCCGATGTGTGTTCCGTACGGGTGGGGCACGGCATGGCAACGGCCGCCGCGGGGATGCTGCGGCGGCCGTGGTGAGCCGATGTACATTTTGGCAGGTTTTTACACGGGATAAGTACGTCGTCGGGGCGTCAGCGCGTACGGACGCCCTGGGCGAGGTCGGCGGCCAGGGTGCGGACCGCGTCCAGGCCGGCCTGTTCGTTCGGCGCGTCCAGGAGGGCGCGGACGAACGCGGAGCCGACGATGACGCCGTCGGCGTAGGCCGCCACCTCGGCGGCCTGGGCGGCGGTGGAGACGCCCAGGCCGACGCAGACCGGCAGGTCGGTGGTCTTGCGGGTCCGCGCGACCAGTTCGCCGGCCCGGTCGCTGACGGTGGCCCGGGTGCCGGTGACGCCCATCAGCGAGGCGGCGTAGACGAAGCCGCCGCAGTTGCGGGTGGTGTAGGCGATCCGCTGGTCGGACGAGGACAGCGCGACCAGGAAGATCCGGTCCAGGCCGTGCCGGTCGGTGGCGGCGATCCACTCGTCGGCCTCGTCCGGGATCAGGTCGGGGGTGATCACCCCGCTGCCGCCGGCCGCGGCCAGTTCGCTTGCGAAACGTTCGACGCCGTAGCGCTCGATCGGGTTCCAGTAGGACATCACCAGCGTCGCGGCGCCGGTTTCGGCGACGGCGCGTACGTTGTCGATGACGTGGTGGGTGTTGGTGCCGTGGGCGAGCGCGTGTTCGACGGCGCGTTGGATGACCGGGCCGTCCATCTGCGGGTCGCTGTACGGCAGGCCGACCTCGATGATGTCGCAGCCGCCCTCGACCATCGCGCGCATCGCGGCGGCGGAGCCCGCGACGGAGGGGTAGCCGGCCGGGAGGTAGCCGACGAGCGCGGCGCGGTTCTCGGCGCGGGCCGCGGCCAGTACCTCGGTGAGCCTGGTGGTGGTGTCGGTGCCGGTCACGACTGCTCCGCTTCCGCGTCGAGGAGATCGAAGTACTTGGCGGCGGTGTGCATGTCCTTGTCGCCGCGCCCGGAGAGGTTGACCAGGATGGTGGCGTCCGGGCCGAGTTCGCGCCCGACCTCGATCGCGCCGGCCAGGGCGTGTGCCGATTCGATCGCCGGGATGATGCCCTCGGTGCGGCACAGCAGCCGGAACGCCTCCATCGCGGGGACGTCGTCGATCGGCCGGTAGGTGGCCCGGCCGGTCTGGTGCAGCCAGGCGTGCTCGGGCCCGACGGCCGGGTAGTCCAGGCCGGCCGAGATCGAGTGGGATTCCTGGGTCTGCCCGTATTCGTCCTGGAGCAGGTAGGTGCGCGCGCCGTGCAGGACGCCGATCGAGCCGCCGGTGATCGAGGCGGCGTGCCGCCCGGTCGCCACACCGTCGCCGCCCGCCTCGAAGCCGTACAGCCGTACGCCCTCGTCCGGGATGAACGCGTGGAAGGCGCCGATCGCGTTGGACCCGCCGCCCACGCACGCGCAGACCGCGTCGGGCAGCCTGCCGGTCAGGTCGAGCACCTGCTGCCGGGCCTCCACCGAGATCACCTTGACGAAGTCGCGGACCATCGCCGGGAAGGGGTGCGCGCCGGCGGCGGTGCCGAGCAGGTAGTGGGTGTTGTCGACGTTGGCGACCCAGTCGCGCAGCGCCTCGTTGATCGCGTCCTTGAGGGTGCGCGAGCCGATCGCCACCGGGATCACCTCGGCGCCGAGGACGCGCATCCGGGCCACGTTCAAGGCCTGCCGTTGGGTGTCGAGTTCGCCCATGTAGACGATGCACTCCAGGCCGAGCAGGGCGCACGCGGTGGCGGTCGCGACGCCGTGTTGGCCGGCGCCGGTCTCCGCGATCACCCGGGTCTTGCCCATCCGCTTGGTCAGGATCGCCTGGCCGAGGACGTTGTTGATCTTGTGCGAGCCGGTGTGGTTGAGGTCTTCGCGCTTGAGGATGATCCGCGCGCCGCCGGCGTGTTCCGCGAAGCGGGGGGCCTCGGTGATGATGCTCGGGCGCCCGGCGTAGTCGCGCAGCAGACCGGTGAACTCGGCCTGGAACTCCGGGTCGTCCTTGGCCTTTTCGTAGGCGGCGGTCAGCTCGTCGAGGGCGGCGATCAGCGCCTCGGGCAGGAAACGCCCGCCGAAGACGCCGAAGTGGCCTGAGGGGTCGGGCAGTTGGGCAGTGCTGGACATGCGAGGTCCTTGTCGGTGTGGCATGCCGTGCGGACGGCACGTTGCTGACGGTGGGTCAGGAAACGTGTCGGCGCCATCGGCTGCCCGGGACCTGACCGGGCTCGCAGCCGATCACGTAGCGGACCCGGCGACCACGCACCCGGCGGGCGGGCGCGCGGCAGCCCCGGGGCTTGCAGCCCCTGGCCAGTCGCGGGTCCAGGCTCATCGTCGCTCGCGTCCTCAGCCGCGCCCGTGCCGGATCGCCGGGTGCGCGCCCGCGGCGACCAGGTCGGCGACCGAGCTGCGCGGGTCGCGACCGGTGACCAGGGACTCGCCCACCAGGACGGCGTCGGCGCCGTTGTTGGCGTAGGCGATCAGGTCGTGCGGGCCGCGCACGCCGGACTCGGCGATGCGTACGCAGGTGTCCGGGATCAGCGGGGCGATCCGGGCGAAGTTGTTGCGGTCCACCTCGAGGGTCTTCAGGTTGCGCGCGTTGACCCCGATGATGGTGGCGCCGGCGTCGAGCGCCCGGGCGGTCTCCTCCTCGTCGTGGACCTCCACGATCGTGGTGAGACCGATCGAGCGGGAGCGCTCGATCAACGAGATCAGCGCGTTCTGCTCCAGGGCCGCGACGATCAGCAGCGCGACGTCCGCGCCGTGCGCGCGGGCCTCCCACAGCTGGTAGCTGGTGACCATGAAGTCCTTGCGCAGGACCGGGATGTCGACCGCGGCGCGGACCGCGTCCAGGTCGTCGAGCGAGCCGCCGAAGCGGCGCTGTTCGGTGAGCACGCTGATCACCGAGGCGCCGCCGGACTCGTAGTCGGCGGCCAGACCGGCCGGGTCGGCGATCGCGGCGAGCGCGCCCTTGGACGGGCTGGAGCGTTTGACCTCGGCGATGACGGCGATGCCGTCGGCACGCAGGAGGCTCTCCGCATCGCGGGGCGCCGGCGCCTGGGCCGCGAGTTCCTTGATTTCATCAAGGGATACGCGGGCCTGTCGTTCGGCGAGGTCGGCGTTGACACCGTCGATGATCTCGTCGAGCACAGTCACGCCCTACATCCCCTCGTTTGTCCGGAGAACCTGCTCCCCCGGCCCTTCGATGGTATAGGCCGATTCGAACAGACCCGTCCACACCGCACCGCCGAAGAGGTGGGGGCAGCATACGGCGTCGCACGGTGCCGCCGTGCGCACGGGCCGGCCGGCGGAACCACCGACGGTCACTGTGCGTCAGGGCGCGAGCGCCGCGCCGAAGGGCAGGTCGCGCACCACCCAAAAGACCACGACGACCACGAGCAGGGCCCGAAACCACCGGGGATCGGCCAGCCTCCGCCGCGGTTCACCCCGCGCGGTACGCACCGCCCACCCCAGCCACAACACCCCGATCAGCGGGAAAAGCGCGACGGCGAGGGCGTTGTAACCCACCGCCGCGGCGAAGTCGAGATGGGTGAGCGCATGGACACAGCGCAGACCACCGCACCCGGGGCAGGGCAATCCGGTGATCACCAGATAGGGGCAGGGCGGGTAGTGGCCACTCGCGCGCGGATCCACCAGCCCCACATAGGCCGTGGCCGCGGCAAGCCCGGCCAGACTCAGGGCCGGCAACCCGAGATCGCGCACTCTGATGCGGGTATTCACCGCGCCATCATCCCGCCGTCATCCCGCCATCAAAGGTCACCCAGCGTGTCTTTCCACCCGAGCAGGAAGACGCCGACCATCCAGGTGGTCCAGAAGATGACCCCGAGCAACACGGTCCCGATGGTCCAATTCCGCGCCCGCAACGAGGCGAGCCGAGCCCCCGCGACATCCCCCCGCTGCCAACGCTCATTGACACTGGTGGCCGCGAGCAACGCCGGAACACCGGCCAGGAAGCAACAAAAAATGGTGGCCACCACGGCCCAGGCCAGGTAATTATCCGGCGGCCCGGGCGGCGGCCCCGCAGGCGGCGGCATGGTGGGCGGCCCATAGGGCGGCATCGCATGCCCGAACGGCCGAGCAGGCGCACTCCACTCCCGAGTCCGCTCCTCCCCACCACCCCCGGGAGCCCCCGGATACCCGTAGGCCACATTCCCCCCTAGGCAACCCCATCCAGAGCCCCCACCCTAGAACAGCCCAGGAGCCCCAACCGAGAAACCGAACACCGACAACCAATCCGGCCCGGCCGAGCACAATGCAGCCCGGCCAAGCAATATCCAGCCCGGCCGGCGTTTGAGGCCAAGTAGCCCGGCCGGCGCATGAGGCCACCTCGGCCGGAGGCCGGGTCAGTCCCACCCAGCCGAGCACAATCCACTCCGGCCGAGCAAATTCCAGCCCGGCCGGCGCTTGAGGCCACCCAGGCCGAAGGCCGGGTCAATCCGGCCCGGCCGAGCGCAATCCATTCCGGCCAAGCAAATTCCAGCCCGGCCGGCGCTTGAGGCCAAAGAGCCGGGCCGGCGCATGAGGCCACCGAGGCCGAAGGCCAGGTCACCCAGCCCGGCCGAGCAAATTCCAGCCCGGCCGGCGTTTGAGGCCAAGTAGCCCGGCCGGCGCTTGAGGCCACCGAGGCCGAAGGCCAGGTCACCCAGCCCGGCCGGCGCTTGAGGCCAAAGAGCCCGGCCGGCGCATGAGGCCAACCCGTCAACGACGAGCAGGCGCAGCCCCCAACCCACCCATCCGCATACCCGCGCCGGCGATGCACCCGACCAGCACCACCGCCGCCCCCACCCAGAACAACATCACGTTGGCCGCGATCATCGCGACGCCGGAGATCGTGCAGCCGATCAGCGCCAGTATGGTCACGGTCCAGGCGGCGGGGGTGCTGCCGTGGTTTCCGGCTTGCGACGACATCGCTTACTCCTTCGGCTTCGCATACACATGCACATACACACGCGGAAGCGCGGTCGTCGATGGCAACCGCGCAACTCTTATTGTCACCCGTCGGGAGCAGTGCTCAGCGCGTGGGGTCCTCGCCCCGATCGAGCGCGTTCCACAGGTCGGCGTTCGTACTCGGGCCACGCTTGACCGCCGCCGCCTGGCCTGCGGGCGCCTCGTACCGGTTGGACATCCCCGGCCAGCGCCGCCCCCGAATCAGCACGAACAATCCCGCGAGCAGGATCAGCACCCCGCCCACCGCGGCGAACCACGGCCAGATCGCATGGGTCACGTCCACCGCCCGCACACCCTCGACGGCCGCCTTGCTCGCCGCCTCGGAGTCCAGCGCGGTCGTATCGCTCGCCCCCTGCACCGCCAACACAGTCACGCCGATCCCGGCGAGCAGCACCAGCGCGCCGACCACCGCGCGCCCGATCGTCCGGGTGGCCAGAACGGCGAGCGCCCCGGCGAGCCCGAGCAGCGCGAAGGCCGAGACCGCCTTGTTGATCGAGTTGCCGCTCGCGGCCACGGCGATATGCGAGCCGTGTACCGGCGCGGTCCCCTCCGCCCAGGTCCGCCCCGCCACGGAGAGCACGATCGCCGCGCCCACCAGCGCGAGCAACACCGCAGCGGTCAGCTCCCGCCGAGCCGCCTTGCGCTCGCGCACCGCGACCTCGGTCTCGGCCTCGGTCTCCGGCGACCCACCGGGCACACCGGGCACACCGCCGACCACACCACCGAGCGCGTCGTCCGGCCCCCGGCCCGCCTCCCCGCCCGGCACGCCGCCCTCGGTCGGCACCCCCGCAGCGGATCGGTCGTCGTCCGTCTCCGCGCCACCACGCACCACGGTGGACTCGCTCCTCGCGTCGGTCATACGTCCAGCATGACCCACGCCCCGAGCCGCCTTGACCCCGGGCGGGTCGACCGGGCGCCGCCCGGCGTCACCCGCATGACCCACGCCGGAAGCCGCCTTGCCCCGGGGCGGGTCGACCGCGCGCACCGCCGATCACGACACCGGCACCCGGTGCGCCGGGACGAGCGTGCCCGCGATGGCCACCGCGCGCAGCACCGCCGCGGCCTTGTTGCGACACTCGATGTCCTCGGCCTCGGGCGAGGAGTCGGCGACCACCCCCGCACCCGCCTGGACGTACGCCACCCCGTCCCGGATCAGCGCGGTGCGGATCGCGATCGCGGTGTCCAGGTCGCCGGCGAAGTCGACGTAGCCCACACACCCGCCGTACAACCCGCGCCGGGTCGGCTCGGCCCGCTCGATGATCTCCATCGCCCGCGGCTTGGGCGCGCCCGAGAGCGTCCCGGCCGGGAAACACGCGGCGAACACGTCGAGCGCGGTGCGTCCCGGGGCCAACTCCCCCACCACGGTGGACACGATGTGCATCACGTGGCTGTACCGCTCCACCGACATGAAGTCGATCACCTCGACCGTACCTGGCGCACAGACCCGGCCCAGGTCGTTGCGGCCCAGGTCGACCAGCATCAAATGCTCGGCGCGTTCCTTCGGGTCGGCGAGCAACTCCTCGCCCAGCGCGGCGTCCTCGGCGGGAGTGGCGCCGCGCGGCCGGGTGCCCGCGATCGGGTGCAACATCGCCCGCCCGTCCTCGACCTTGACCAGCGCCTCGGGAGAGGAGCCGACCACGTCGAACCCGCCCTCGGCGCCGCCGTCCGGGCCGGGCAGCCGGAAGAGGTACATGTACGGGCTGGGGTTGGTCGCGCGCAGGATCCTGTACACGTCCAGCGCGGCGGCCTCCGTACGGGCCTCGAACCGCTGGGAGAGCACGATCTGGAACGCCTCGCCGGCCCGGATCTCCTCCTTGGCCGCCGCGACCGCCTCGCGGTAGGCGGGCGAGCCCCACGGGCCGACCGCCTCGACCACCGCGCCGCGCTCGAACGCGGCGGCGGCAAGTCCGGTGGGCCGGTCCAGGTCGGCGGTCATCGTGTCCAGCCGGGCGACCGCCGCGTGGTAGGCCTCGTCGACGCCGGACTCGCGGTTGTCGTGGTTGATCGCGTTGGCGATCAACAACACGCTGCCGTCCACATGGTCGAGCACCGCCAGGTCGGTGGCCAGGAACATCATCAGCTCCGGCACCCGCAGGTCGTCCACGGCCGACTCGGGCAGCCGCTCCAGCCGGCGGACCACGTCGTAGCCGAGGTAGCCGACCATCCCGCCGGTCAGCGGCGGCAGTTCCACGCCCGGGATGCCGTGCGGGGTGTGCAGCGCGGCCACGGTGGCCCGCAGCACCTCCAGCGGATCGCCGGTCACCGGCACGCCCACCGGCGGGGTGCCCAGCCAGCGCGCCTGCCCGGCCGCCTCGGTGAGCACCGCCGCGCTGCGCACGCCCACGAACGAATAGCGGGACCAGGAGCGGCCGTTCTCGGCGGATTCGAGCAGGAACGTGCCGGGCCGCTCGTCGGCGAGCTTGCGGTAGAGCCCCACGGGGGTGTCCCCGTCGGCCAGGAAGCGCCGGGTGACGGGGATGACCCGCCGCTCGCGCGCGAGCGCCCGGAAGGTGTCCAGGTCGGGGGTGACGGTTCCGGTGGTCATGGCGTGCGCAATCTCCCGGGCAGCGAGGTCGGGCAAAACGAGTCGAGCGGCGGCGGGTGGTCAGGAGGTGACGGGCAGGACGTCCGCGTCGAAGCAGGTGCGAGCACCGGTGTGGCACGCGGCGCCGGTCTGCTCGACCCGGACCAGGACCGCGTCGCCGTCGCAGTCGAGCGCGGCGGAGACCACCGTCTGCACATGGCCGGAGGTGTCGCCCTTGACCCAGTACTCCTGCCGGCTGCGACTCCAGTAGGTGCAGCGGCCGGTGGTCAGCGTGCGGTGCAGCGCCTCGTCGTCCATCCAGCCGACCATCAGCACCTCGCCGGTGTCGGCGGCCTGCGCGACGGCGGCGATCAGGCCGTCCGGATCGCGCTTGAGGCGCGCGGCGATGCTCGGGTCGAGGTCGGAGGGCCGCGCGGGCGGGTGGGTGGCACCGGTCATGCGCGCATTGTCGCAGACCGACACCGGCCGACCGGCCGGATGTTCACAGCGCGGTCTCCGCCGTCCGCAGGGTCTCGATCGCTGACTCCTCGCCGGTGAGTTCGACCCGGGCGTGCTCCTTGCGGCCGGACAGGTACAGGAGCAGCTCGGCGGGGTGCCCGGTCACGGTCACCGTGGGGGTGCCCTTGCGGACGATCCGCTCGGCCGGCGGCGCGGTGTCGGTGCGACGCAGTGCCACCCCGACGCCCACCCCGCGCAGCGCGAGTCGGGACAGGCCCCCGGCCCGCTGCCACAGGATCTCGGTGAGTTCCGGGTCGAGTTCGCGTGGTTCGGCGCCGCCGGGTTGGGCTCGGCGCACGTCCTCCAGGTGGATGAAGTACTCCGTCGTGTTGGCGGCGGCGTCCACGCCGGGGATGGCGAACACGGACAATTTGGGCGGGCCGTCCGCGACCAGTCGTACGGTCTGCTCGTAGGGTTTGCCGGCCTGCCCCAGGCGGACCTTCTCGGTCCAGCCGGCGAACGGCTTGAGCACGATGCCCGGCCCCGAGTCGGGGCGGTGTTCGCGCACCACCAGGTGGGCCGCGAGGTCCCGGGTGGTCCAGCCCGCGCACAGGGTCGGCGCGTCCGGGCCGAGTACGCGCAGCAGTTCGGCGAGTGCGGCGCGTTCGGTGCGGGCGTGGGATGTCGGCATGTGCCGATCCTTCGGCCCGCACCGGGCGCGGTCAAGGGGGCACGATCACGGCGTGGTCACGGGGAGGCGGCGATCGGGGCGGAGTCCTTGGGCTGGTCGGTCTTCTGCTGGGTGCTCAGCCAGCGCAGCGCGTCCGGGAGCACGGCCTGCCAGGTCTTGAAGTTGTGCCCGCCGGTAGGCAGCAGCAGGGTGTCCACCTTCAGCGGCGGTTTGGCCAGCTTCTGGAACTCCTTGGTGTCGGCCAGGTTGGGCTCGCCGCTCTCGCTGCTGGTGAGCAGCAGGTTCACCGGCGGCATCGGCAGGTTCTTCAGCCGCCACATCAGGTCGTTCTGGTTGCGGTAGGCCTTGCTGCCGCCGTACAGGTCGCCGGTGTCGCCGTCCATCGGCGCGCCGTAGTCGGCGGACAGCGCAACGCCCGCGCCGATCCGGTCCGAGTAGAGCATCGCGGTCTTGGCCGCGCAGTAGCCGCCGGTGGAGTCGCCGAACATGGCCCAGCCGCGCGGGCCCGGGGCGACCCGGTAGGCCTGATTCATCGCCTCGGGCAGGTCCTGGCTGAAGAACATGCCCACCTGCGGGCCGCCGGGCACGTCGGTGCACTCGGTGTCGCGGTCCAGGCCGACGCCGGGCTTCATCATCACGTAGATGGTGGGCTGGACTCGGCCGGCGATGATCTCGTTGGCGGCGAATTTGGGCAGTTCGAGGCGGGTGACCAGGTTGCGCTCGTTGCCGGGGTAGCCGGTGACCGCGACGACGACCGGGAAGCGCCGGTCCTTGTACTGCGGCTGGAAGTATTGCGGTGGCAGATAGACCAGCGCGGCCGTGCCCAGGCCGCTGCGCCGGCCGGCCACGTCGACCTTCATGATCTGGCCGGCGGCCTGCGGATTGTTGCCCTGCGGGACGTCGATGGTCTCGGTCCCGTTCTCCTTGACCAGTTTGGGCACGTCGCCGTTGCCGCCGGCGCCGAAGTTCATCGCGGGCTTGCCGGTCTTCCCGAACAGGTCGTCCCAGGTCGTGTAGAAGACGAAATAGCGGTTGCCGATCACCGCGACCGAAGCCAGGATCAGCACCTGCGTGGTGGCCAGGATGGCGATCCGGCCCAGGATGGGCAGCACCTTCTGCGGGGAGAGTTTGGGCCAGAAGAACACGGCCGCCCCGAGCGCCGCGAAGGCCAGAACGCACAGCAGGATTATCAATTTGAGGCTGGTCAGGCCCACAGCGGCGTCCTCGGTCTATGGATCATGGTCAGGGCACGCCGGTGGAGACGAGACCGACCCGGGTTTGGTTGCGCATGCCGGCGGGGGTGCGGCAGGGCAGGCGCGGGGGCGATCGAAACAGCGTGACATGTGGGAAAGATCCGATCCAATCCGCGTCGGGCCGGCCGATCTTGATCGAATCGACGCCTCGGGCGGGAATCGGCGCCGGCGGACGCGCCTTGTACGTTGATCGGACAACCGAACCGCGCCGGATGACCATGCCCGGCCGCGCCCGGCTGCCCCGGAGTCCCAGGAAATCGAGCCCCAGGAAAGTGAGCCCCGTGGCGGACAAGGTCGTGCTGCGACAGGGATTGCGCGTACTCGGCGTCGCGATCCGCGAGGAACCTCGGATCTTCGCCGCCGCGGTGAGCGCGAGCGCGGTGTACGGGGTGATGACCGTCGGCTCGGCGCTGGTCCTGGGTCGGGTCACCGACCACGTGATCATCCCGGCGTTCCGCGACGGGCACACCACCACCGGCGCGCTGGTCGGCGCGTTCGCCGCGGTGTTCGGGATCGCGTTGCTCAAGGCGTTCGGGGTGATCGGCCGCCGGTTGTGGGCGGGGATGATGCAGTACCGCCTCCAGGCCACCTTCCGGCGCCGGGTCACCCGGCAATACCTGCGGCTGCCGCTGGCCTGGCACCACCGGCACCCCACCGGCACGCTGCTGTCCAACGCGAACGCCGACGTCGAGGCGGCCTGGAACCCGGTGGCGCCGCTGCCGATGGCCACCGGCGTGGTGGTGATGTTGCTCGTCTCGGCGATCTCGATGATTCTCACCGACTGGGCGCTGGCTCTGGTCGGCTTCGTGGTCTTCCCGGCGATCGCCCTGCTCAACGTGATCTACCAGCGCAAACAGGGTCCGCTGGCGATGCGCGCGCAGGAGTTGCGCGCCGACGTCGCCGAGATCGCGCACGAGAGCTTCGACGGCGCGCTCGTGGTCAAGACGCTGGGCCGGGAGACCGAGGAGACCACCCGATTCGCCGCCGCGTCACGCGAGTTGGCGGACGCGAACATCGCGGTGGGCCGGGTCCGGGCGCTGTTCGATCCGCTCCTGGAGGCGCTGCCCAGCTTCGGCGTGCTCCTGGTCCTGGTGGTCGGCACCGTGCGGGTCTCGAACGGCGACCTGGCCCCGGGCGACCTGGTCCAGGTCGCGTACCTGTTCACCCTGTTGGCCTTCCCGGTCCGGGCGATCGGCTGGCTGCTCGGCGACATGCCACGTTCGGTGGTCGGCTACGACCGGGTCCGCGGCGTGCTCGACACCGAGGGCGAGCACACCTACGGCGACACGGAAGGCCCGGCCGCTGCGGCCGGTCCGGCCCGCCTGGAGGCGCGCGTGGTCCGGTTCGGCTACGCCGACGGCACCGACGTGCTGCACGACGTGGCCTTCGACGTCGAGCCGGGGCGCACCATCGCGATCGTCGGGCCGACCGGGTCCGGCAAGTCCACGCTGGTCTCGCTCCTGGTCCGCCTGGTCGATCCGGTCGACGGCGGGATCCTGCTGGACGGCACCGACCTGCGCGACTACCGGCGGGGTGGGGTCGCGGCCACCGCCGCGCTGGTCCCGCAGCAGGCGTTCCTGTTCGACGACAGCGTGCGCGACAACATCACCCTGGGCCTGGACCTTGACGACGCGGCGGTGCACGAGGCGCTGCGGATCGCCCAGGCCGACTTCGTCACCGCGCTGCCCGAGGGCCTGGACACCCAGGTGGGCGAGCGCGGCACCACGCTCTCCGGCGGCCAGCGGCAGCGCATCGCGCTGGCCCGCGCGCTGGTCCGCCGCCCGCGGCTGCTGGTCCTGGACGACGCGACCTCGGCGGTGGACCCGCGTGTGGAGGCGGCCATCCTGCACGGGCTGCGCGACGCGGGACCGGCGACGGTGGTCGTGGTCGCCTACCGCAAGGCCACCATCGCGCTGGCCGACGAGGTGGTCTACCTCGAGGACGGCCGGGTGCTCGACCGCGGCCCGCACCACGAACTGCTCGACCGCTCGGTGGGTTATCGCCGACTGGTCAACGCCTACGAGCAGGCCGCGCGCGAGGGCGCGGACGAGGATCTCGACATCGACGTCAGCGAGGCCGAGGAGGCCACGGCTTCATGAGTATCGCCACCGTCGTCCCCAAACCGGCCGAACCCGAGCCGAAGCCCGGTGCCCGAATAGGCGCCGACCCCGAATCCACGAAGCCCACCGAGTCCGGGCTGAGCGTGCTGCGCCGCGGCCTGCGGATGACCCCGGAGTTCACCGAGGGCCTGATCGTCACGATGTTGCTTGCCGTGGTCGGCACGGCCGGGCGCATCGTCGTACCGCTCGCGGTCCAGCAGACCATCGACCGGGGCCTGCGCGCCGATGCCGGCCCCGACCTGACCGTGGTGCGCACGATGGCCGCGGTCGCGGCCCTGGCCGTGGTGATCACCGCGGTGTCCGCGTACGCGATGAACGCCCGGCTCTACCGCACCAGCGAGCGCGGCCTGTCCACCCTGCGGGTGGCCGCGTTCCGGCACATCCACGATCTGTCCACGCTGCACCAGCAGTCCGAGAAGCGCGGCTCGCTGGTCTCCCGGGTGACCGGCGACGTGGACACGATCAGCCGATTCATCCAGTTCGGCGGGCTGTTGCTGATCGTCAGCATCGGCCAGATCGCCCTGGTGACGGTGTTGATGTTCGTCTACTCGTGGCAGCTGACGCTGCTCGTGTGGGTGTGCTTCGCGCCGCTGTACTTCTTCATGCGCGCGGTACAAAAGCGCATCGCCGCCGCCTACAGCCACGTGCGGGTCGCCATGGGCCGGATGCTCGGCGCGATCGCCGAGCCGGTCGTCGGCGCCTCGATCGTGCGCGCGCACGGCATCGAGGAGCGCACCGCGCGGCGGATCGACGAGTCGGTGGACGCGCACCGCGACGCGCAGACCCGGGCCCAGTTGTTCGTCGCGTTGACGTTCCCGATGGGCGAGTTCGTGGTCGGCCTGGCCAACGGCCTGGTGGTGGTGGTCGGCGTCCTGCTGGGCATCGACGGGCAACTCAGCGTCGGCGAGTTGGTCGCGTTCCTGTTCCTGGTCACCTTGTTCGTGGGCCCGGTGCAGATGGGCGTGGAGATCCTCAACGAGGCGCAGAACGCGCTGGCCGGGTGGCGTCGGGTGCTCGAAGTGCTGGACGCGGAGCCGGACATCGCCGACCCGGGCGAGGCGGGCGAGGAACTCGCGCGCGGCCCGGTCGAGGTGGCCTTCGAGCACGTCTCGTACGGGTATCCGGGCGGCCCCCGCATCCTGCACGACGTGGACGTCACGCTCGCCCCGAGGACCCGGATCGCGGTGGTCGGCGAGACCGGCTCGGGCAAGACCACGTTCGCCAAACTGCTCACCCGCCTGGTCGACCCGGACGCCGGCCGGGTGCTCCTGGACGGCGTCGAACTGCCCAGGGTGCGCTTCTCGTCGTTGCGCGCACGGGTGGTGATGGTGCCGCAGGAGGGTTTCCTGTTCGACGCCACGCTGCGGGAGAACGTGCGGTACGGGCGGCCGGACGCGGACGACGCGGCGATCCGCACCGCGTTCACCGACCTGGGCCTGGCCGACTGGCTCGCGGGGCTGCCCGCCGGTCTGGACACGCCCGTGGGCCAGCGCGGCGAGTCGTTGTCGGCGGGCGAGCGGCAGTTGGTGGCGCTGGTGCGGGCCTATATCGCCGACCCGGACCTGCTGGTGCTGGACGAGGCGACCTCGGCGGTGGACCCGGCCACCGAGGTACGGATCGGGCGGGCCCTGGACGGGTTGACCCGGGGGCGTACCGCGGTGTTCATCGCGCACCGGATGTCCACGGCCGAATCGGCCGACGAGGTACTGGTCTTCGACGCCGGCCGCCTGGTCGAACGCGGCCCGCACAAAACCCTCGTCGGGGCAGGCGGCATCTACGCGCGCCTGCACGCGTCGTGGATGGCCCAGCAGAAGACGACGCCGCGCGCACACCGCTGACGCGGCGCGGCGGCCGGCCTCCGGCCGTTCGTCCGCACACGCCGGACGGGCTGTTCGAACAGCCCGTCCGGCGTTTGAGAGCACCGCTCTCACCTGCGAACAGCGCACTCGCCTGCGGACACCGCCCCATTTCGGAGCACCGCTCTCACCCGCGAACACCGCACTCGCCTGCGGACACCGCCCCATTTCGGAGCACCGCTCTCACCCGCGAACACCGCACCCGCTTGCGGACACCGCCCCATTTCGGAGCACCGCTCTCACCCGCGAACACCGCACTCGCCTGCGGACACCGCCCCACTCCGGAGCACCGCTCTCACCCGCGAACACCGCTCTACTGCAATGGCCCGGTCAGCTTCTTGCCGTCGGCCGAGTAGGACACCAGGCACTGGACCTCGCGGTCGCCCGCGTTCCAGCCCGATTCCTTCGGATAGATGTAGAGCCAGGTCAACTGATCGGCCTGCGGCTGTCGGGCGATCACCGGCGAGGTGATCGGCTTGCACAGCTCGGACGCCTGCGCGTCCATCGCCGCTTCGCCGGGCCAAGTGCCGTCCGGCATCGCCACGTTCTGGATGTGTTGCCCGTCGTGCGGCGTGTCGCAGCCGACCTTGTCGACGTCCGTGCTGCCCGCGACGAACGAGATGCAGTCGCCCGGGCTGAGCGGGACCTTCTTGACCGCGACGCTGCCCGTGGTACTGGTCGTGCCGGCCGTGGGCGTGTCCGACGTCGGCGGCTCGCTGGACGGTGTCGGGGCGTCCGTGGTCGGCTCGGTGCTCGGCGGGGCCGCACTGGTGCGCCCCGCGGCGCTATCGGTGGGGCCCGCCTTGTTGCTCTTGTCGTCCTTGCCCAGACTCAGCAGCAGGGCGATCACGCCGCCCGCGACCAGCAGCGCGACGACGACCACGATCGCGACCACGCGCCCGCTGCCGCCTCGGCCGCCGGGCGGACCGGTGGGCGGGCCGTAGGGCGGCGGGCCGTACGGGGGTCCACCACCGTAGGAGGGGCCGCCTCCGCCGTACGGGGGTGTGCCGCCGCCGGCCCCCGGAGCACCGTAGGGCGGCGGGTTCGTGGGCGGTGGGCCTGCCGGACCTCCCGGTCCGCCGGGGTAGCCGCCGCCGTACCCCCCTCCGCCATATCCGCCACCGCCGTGGTTGCCGCCGGGATATCCGTCGGGAGTGCTCATCCGTCGATCCCTCCCCCAAGGGCCGAGCGCTCCGTCAGCGCAGTGGCTTGGTGAGTGTCTGCCCCGACTTGTACTTCGCGATGCAGGTCACCTTGCGGCGACCGATGTCCCACCCCGGCTGCTTGGGGAACGTGTAGGTGAAGGTGAACTGCGACGCGTCGGCCCGGCCGCTCACCGCCGTGTTCATCGCCGGAGTGCACTTGGTCTCGGTGGTGTCGGTGATCGACGCCTCGCCCGGGTAGGTGCTGCCGGTCAGGTCGAAGGTCATGATGACCTCGCCGTTGTGCGAGGTGGTGCACGACTTCTTGTCGATGGTGCCCGACGTGGTGTCCAGGTTGACGCAGTCGCCCTTGGACAGGTCCACGTACTGCACCTCGGTGGGCAGGTCCGGGTCGCCCGTGCCCGGCGCGCTGCTGCGCGGCGTGGTCGGCCGGGTGGTGAACGGCGGCCGGGTCGTCGGCGGCCCGCTCGTCGGAGCACCGGTCGTGGGCGCGACCGAGCTGGTCGAACCGGTGGTCGGCGACGCCTTGTTGTCCTTCTTGTCGTTCCCGCCCAGGACCACCACCAGGGTGGCGATGATCCCGCCGACCACCACGATCGCGGCGATCACCACGGCGATCAGCGGGCCCTTGCCGGAGCCGCCCTGCGGGGGACCCGGCGGCATGCCGCCGCCGTAGCCCCCGCCGCCGTAGTTGCCGGGATACTGCGGTCCGCCGCCGGCCCCCGGGTATTGCGGAGCGCCGCCGTACGGGTTCTGCGGGGGCGGGTACTGCTGCCCGCCCTGTGGGTACTGCTGCCCGGGGTACGGTGGGTTGTTCGGATAACCCTGGCCCGGCTGCTGCCCGTAGCCTGGGTAGCCACCCTGTCCGGGTGATGGCGGCATCGTCATGTGCCTAGCCTGCCCGATCGGGTGAACCCGCCGCTCGACCGGGCCCAACTACTTGACTCCCAGTCAGATGATCGTTGTGGGACCGGAATCCTTCCGTGACCCGAACTCACGTCCGACGTCGAAACGTTCCACTCGACAACGCCACGCACACCCCCGCGAGCATCGCCGCGCCACCGCCGGCGAACACGGTCGAGGGGCCGAACCTGGCGGCGAGCAAACCCCCGACGGGGTAGAGCAGCGGGATCAGGCCGACCCCGAAGAGCATCTGCAGCGCGGTCACCCGACCCAGCGCACCGGGCGCGCAGGTGGTCTGGACGAGCGCGTTGCCGACCCCACCCACCACGCCGGTGCCGACCCCCAGGAGCGCCCCGCACGCCACCGCGATCCCGACGCCGGGCGCGTAGCCCAGGCCGACCAGGCTGCTCGCCATCACCAGCATCCCCACCGGCAGGACGATCACCGGCCGCGGCACCCGGCCGGCCACCGTCAGGGCCAACGCGCCCACCGCCGCGCCGGTCCCCCACGCGCCCAGCACCAGGCCCATGCCGGCCGGCCCCCAGCCGGCGTCGTCCGCGAGCAGCACGATGCCGACGTTCATCGGGATGGTGAAGCCCAGTTCCATCAGCGCGGTCACCACCAGGAGCACCCGAAGGAAGGGGTGTCCGGCCACATGGCGTAGACCCGCGCGCAGACCCAACTCCGGCTCCTCGACCCCCGGTTCGGCCGCCGGCGCGGGCCCCGGACGCAGCCGCCACAGCAGCGCGAGGGAGAGCGCGAAGAGCACCGCATTGACCCCGAAGGCGAGTTCGGCGTCCCCCCAGGCCAGCACCGCGCCGCCGATCGGCGCGGACACCACGGTGGCCACCCGCTGGGACAACGAGCGCATCCCCTGCACCCGGACCAGCTGATCGCGCGTGGTCAGCCGCACCGGCAACGCACCGACGGCGGGCATGAACAGCGCGTCCACCGCGCCGAACACCAGCGCGATGGCGACCAGGAACCAGACCGCCGGGCTGCTCGCCGCCACCGCCAGGGCCGCGATCGACATCACCGCGCAGCGCACCAGATCGCTGCCGATCACCATCCGGCGCGGCCCGTATCGATCGGCGATCGCCCCGCCGGGCAACATCAACAACGCCCTCGGCAGCGACCCGGCGGCCAGCACCAGGCCGGTCTGGGTGGCGTCGCCGCTGCGGACCGCGGTCCAGGACAGCGCCAGAAACCAGATCTGATCGCCGATCAGGGAGGCGGTGTAGGCACCGAGCCAGGCGAGCAGACGCGGATCGCGGTGCGCGGGTCGCGGTGTGACGCTCGCGCCGCCCGCGGCGGCGGTGTTCGTGGCGGCGGTGTTCGTGGCGGCCATGGTCGTCCCCGTTCCAGGCGTGCGTGCGTGGGTGCGGTGCGTACGTACATATGCGTCGCCCATATGCGGCGCCGGCGCCGGGGTCAGATCCGGTACGGAAAGCCCCGGTAGTAGATCTCCACGTGCTCCGCGCCGGGCGTCTCCCGGTCCCGGTAGCCGGCCACCAACGCCTCGATGGCACCGGCGAGTTCGCTCAGTTCGGCGGCGGTCAGGCGCAGCGTCGGCGCGCCGCTGAAGGCCGCGCCCGCCCATTCCGCCCCCCACGACTGCATCTCGTCCAGGAAGCTCCGGTAGCGGTCCTCGGACTGCGAGCCGAGCACACGCGCGATGCTCGCGGACAGGTCCCGGCCGACCCGGTCCTCGGCGAAGTCGCGGAAGGAGAAGGTGAGATCGTCGACCACCTGCCACCAGCGCTCGCGCCCGTCCTCGGCATGCTCGGGGTCCTCGACCACGAAGCCGTGCCCGGCCAGCGTGCGCACGTGGTAGCTGACCAGGGCCGGGGTCTCGTCGACCCGCTTGGCCAGCATCGAGGCGGTGGCCGGACCGGCGGCGTGCAACATCCGCAGCAGGGTGATCCGCAGCGGATGCGTGAACACCTTGAGGGTCTGCACGTCCTTGATCATCCGGCGCGGCGGCGGGGGCGGTTCGCTCATGGGTCGAGGCTAGATCCGAAAGAAGTCTTTCGCAATAAGCCTTTCGCAAAAAACCTTTCGCATCAGCCCGCGAAAAAGCCGACCGCACCCGCGGTCGGCTTCTTCTGCCCAGCTGTCGCGCGCTCAGCGAACCGGCTTTCCCGCCGCCCGCAATACGTCCTTGACCTGCGGAATCCGCAACATGCCGAAGTGGAACACGCTGGCCGCGAGCACCGCGTCCGCGCCCGCGTCCACCGCCGGGGCGAAGTGTTCGAGCGCGCCCGCGCCGCCGGAGGCGATCACCGGGATGCCCACCTCGGCCCGGACCAGCCGGATCAGTTCCAGGTCGTAGCCGTCCTTCGTGCCGTCCGCGTCCATCGAGTTGAGCAGGATCTCGCCCGCGCCCAGCTCGGCCGCCCGCGCCGCCCACTCCACCGCGTCGATCCCGGTCCCGGTCCGCCCGCCGTGCGTGGTCACCTCGAAGCCCGGCCCGCCGTCCCGGCGCCGCCGCGCGTCCACCGACAACACCAGGACCTGCGAGCCGAACCGGTCCGCGATCTCGGCGATCAGCTCCGGGCGCAGGATGGCCGCGGTGTTCACGCCCACCTTGTCCGCGCCTGCGCGCAGCAGCTTGTCCACGTCCTGCACGGCCCGCACCCCGCCGCCCACGGTGAGCGGGATGAACACCTGTTCGGCGGTCCGCCGGACCACGTCGTAGGTGGTCTCCCGGTTGCCGGAGGAGGCGGTGATGTCCAGGAACACCAGTTCGTCCGCACCCTCGGCGTCGTAGACCCGGGCCATCTCCACCGGATCGCCGGCGTCGCGCAGGTTCTGGAAGTTGACGCCCTTGACCACCCGGCCGGCATCCACGTCCAGACACGGGATCACCCGTACGGCCAGGGTCACGAGGTCCTCCCCCGGTACGCGTCCACCTCGACCTCGACCAGCATCCGCGAGTCGATCAGCCCGGCCACCACGACCATCGTCGCGGCGGGCCGGGTCTCGGCGAACAGCTCGCCGTGCGCGCGGCCCACGTCGTCCGAGTCGCGGGCGTGGGTGATGAACATCCGGGTACGCACCACGTCCGCCGGGCCGAGGCCGAAGTGGGCCAGCGCGTCCAGCGCGATCTTGAACGCGGCGAGCGTCTGGTGGTGCGGGTCGCCCTCGTGCGCGAGGTTGCCCTCGACGATCGCGGTACAGCCCGACACGTGTACGTAGTCGCCGACCGCGACGGCGCGCGAGTAGCCGAAGGCCTCCTCCCACCGCCCGCCGGACGAATACCGCTCGATGCCGTCCGAACTACCGGAACCGGCCGAGTTGTCGCTTCCCGTCACCGGGACACCGCCTCCAACGCCTCTTCGAGGGTGAACGCCTGGGCGTACAGCGCCTTGCCGACGATCGAGCCTTCCACACCCAGCGGCACCAGCTCGGCGATGGCGCGCAGATCGGCCAGCGAGGAGACCCCGCCGGAGGCCACCACCGGGCGGTCGGTGGCCGCGCAGACGTCGCGCAGCAGTTGCAGATTGGGGCCGGTCAGGGTGCCGTCCTTGTTCACGTCGGTGACCACGTAGCGGGCGCAACCGTCCGCGTCCAGGCGGGCCAGCGTCTCGAACAGCTCGCCGCCCTCGCGGGTCCAGCCGCGCCCGGCGAGCGTGGTGCCGCGCACGTCCAGGCCGACCGCGATCCGGTCGCCGTGTCGGGCGATCGCCGAGCGCACCCAGTCCGGCGTCTCCAGGGCGGCAGTGCCCAGGTTGACCCGCCGGCAGCCGGTGGACAGCGCGGCCTCCAGGGACGCGTCGTCGCGGATTCCGCCGGAGAGTTCGACCTTGACGTCCAGCTTGCCGACCACCTCGGCGAGCAGCGCGCGGTTGCCGCCGGTGCCGAACGCGGCGTCCAGGTCGACCAGGTGGATCCACTCGGCGCCGGCCCGCTGCCAGGCCAGGGCGGCGGCCAGCGGGTCGCCGTAGGAGGTCTCCGACCCGGCCTCGCCCTTGACCAGGCGGACGGCCTGGCCGTCGGCGACGTCGACGGCGGGCAACAGTTCGAGGCGGTGGGTCTGGGTCATGGCGCTTCGGATCCTCAACAGTTCGTACGGGACACGACAAATGGGCACTGCCCGAACAGGATTACAGGACGACCGGGCTACAGGGTCGCGAGCCAGTTGCGCAGCAGCAGTGCGCCCGCCTCGCCGGACTTCTCCGGGTGGAACTGGGTGGCGCTGAGCGCGCCGTTCTCCACGGCGGCCACGAACGGCGTGCCGTGTGTGCTCCAGGTGACGTCCGGCGGGATGTGCGGGCCGTCCTGGACCACCGGCATCTCCCACGTGCGCACCGCGTAGGAGTGCACGAAGTAGTAGCGCGTATCGGCCTCGGCACCGGCGAACAACACGCTGTCGGCGGGCGCCTCGACGGTGTTCCACCCCATGTGCGGCACCACGGGCGCGGCCAGCCGCTCGACCGTGCCGGGCCACTGCGCGCAGCCCTCGGTGGCCACGCCGTGCTCGACGCCGCGCGCGAACAGGATCTGCATCCCGACGCAGATCCCCAGCACCGGCCGACCGCCGGCGAGCCGCTTGTCCACGATGGTGTCGCCGCGGACCGCGGTCAGGCCCGCCATGCACGCCGCGAACGCGCCGACGCCCGGCACCAGGAGCCCGTCCGCATTCAGCGCGGCCTTGTGGTCGGCGCTGATCTGCACGTCGGCGCCGGCGTGTGCGAGCGCCCGCTCGGCCGAACGTACGTTGCCGAAGCCGTAGTCCAGAACGATGACCTTCTTGGGCACGCGCCTATCCGATCTTCAGGATGCCGGCCACGATCGAGAAGAACGCGCCGATGGCGAGCAGGGCGATCACACTCTTGGGCAGGCCCTGCTTGACGAACGAGACACACCCGCCGACCAGGAAGAGCCCGAACGCGATCAGGATGATCGCCCCGGTGCTCACAGCGCGCCCTTCGTCGAGGGGATCACGCCGGCCCGGCGCGGGTCGAGCACACACGCGTCGGACAGGGCCCGGGCCAGCGCCTTGAACTGGGCCTCCACGATGTGGTGCGCGTTGCGCCCGTACGGGACGTGCACGTGCAGGCAGATCTGCGCCTGGGCGACGAACGACTCCAGGATGTGCCGGGTCATCGTGGTGTCGTAGTCCGGGCCGATCATCGGCGCGATCCGCTCGGGCTCGGTGTGCACCAGGTACGGCCGGCCGGACAGGTCGACGGTGACCTGCGCGAGGGCCTCGTCCAGCGGTACGGACGCGTCGGCGAAGCGGCGGATGCCCTTCTTGTCGCCGAGCGCCTGGCGAAACGCCGCGCCGAGGGCCAGTGCGGTGTCCTCGATCGTGTGGTGCGCGTCGATGTGCAGGTCGCCCCGGGTCTTGACGGTCAGGTCGAACAGGCCGTGCTTGCCGAGCTGGTCGAGCATGTGGTCGAAGAAGCCGACGCCGGTGGCGACCTCGACCCTCCCGGTGCCGTCGAGGTCGATCTCGACCTCGACGGAGGTTTCCTTGGTGGCGCGTTCGACGCGACCGATTCTTGCCATGACGGTGATTCCGACTCTCTCTCAGTCCTTCAGGACGCTTCGCATCGCGTCCAGGAAGGCCGTGTTCTCGGCGTCCGTGCCGGCGGTCACCCGCAGCATGCCCGGGACCCCGTTGTCGCGGACGAGCACCCCGTGTTCGAGGATCTTCGCCCAGACCGCGTGCGGGTCGGCGAACCGCCCGAACTGGACGAAGTTGGCGTCCGAGTCGGTGACCTCGCAGCCGAGCGCGCGCAGTTCGACCACCAGCCGGTCGCGCTGCTCCTTGAGCTCGCGCACGTAGCCGAGCAGGGTGTCCTCGAACTCCAGGCAGGCCAGCGCGGTGGCCTGGTTGACCGCCGAGAGGTGGTACGGCAGCCGGACCAGCTGGACCGCGTCCACCACGGCGGCGTCCGCCGCGAGGTAGCCGAGTCGCAGGCCGGCCGCGCCGAACGCCTTGGACATGGTGCGGGTGATCACGAGATGCGGCCGGCCGGCGAGCAGCGGCAACAACGATTCGGTGTGCGCGAACTCGACGTAGGCCTCGTCCACGACCACCAGCGACGGCCGGGCGGCCTGCGCCGCGTCGTAGACCCGCTCCACCACCTCGCGGGCCAGCGCGGTGCCGGTCGGGTTGTTCGGCGAGCACAGGAACACCACGTTGGGCCGGTGCTCGGCGACCTGCGCCAGGGCCCGGTCGAGGTCGATCGTGTAGTCGGCGTCGCGCGCCCCGGAGATCCACCCGGTGCCGGTGCCGCGCGCGATCAGCGCGTGCATCGAGTAGGACGGGTCGAAGCCGAGGGCGGTGCGACCGGGGCCGCCGAACGCCTGGAGGAGCTGCTGGAGCACCTCGTTGGAGCCGTTGGCCGCCCACACCTGTGTCGGATCGAGCGGGTGGCCACCGGTCCGGGTCAGGTACGCCGCGAGCGCGGTGCGCAGCTCGACCGCGTCCCGGTCCGGGTAGCGGTTGAGGTCACGCGCGGCCACCGCGACCCGCTCGGCGATCCGGGCCACCAGGGCGTCCGGGAGCGGGTACGGGTTCTCATTCGTGTTGAGCCGGACCGGTACGTGCAACTGCGGGGCGCCGTAGGGGGATTGGCCGCGCAATTCATCCCGAATGGGCAACTTGTCCAAGTTTGTCACCGACTCTCCTCCTCCCTCTCCCACGCCGCGAGGCCGGCCACCTCGCCGGCCGCGAACCGCACCCGTACCGCCGCGCCGTGCGCGGGCAGATCCTCCGCGTCGGCCAGCACACTCACGTGCTCGGCCACGTCGGCCAGCGCCGCACGCGAATAGTCCACGACGTGGATCCCGCGCAGGAACGACTGCACCGACAGCCCGGACGAGTGGCACGCACAACCACCCGTGGGCAGCACGTGGTTGGACCCGGCGCAGTAGTCGCCGAGCGAGACCGGTGCGAATGCGCCGACGAAGATCGCCCCGGCGTTGCGCACCCGTGCGGCCACCTCGGCCGCGTCGGCGGTCTGGACCTCCAGGTGCTCGGCGCCATAGGCGTCCACCACGAGCAGTCCGTCGGCGACCGAGTCGACCAGCACGATGCCGGACTGCCGCCCGGCCAGCGCCTCGGTGACCCGCTCACCGTGCTTGGTCGCGTCCACCTGCACCTTCAACTGCTCCACCACCGCGTCGGCGAGTGCCTCGGAGTCGGTGACCAGGATCGACGCGGCCAGCGTGTCGTGCTCGGCCTGACTGATCAGGTCGGCCGCGACGTGCGCGGCATCCGCGGTGTCGTCGGCGAGCACCGCGATCTCGGTCGGGCCGGCCTCGGCGTCGATCCCGATCCGGCCCTTGAGCAGGCGCTTGGCGGCGGCGACATAGATGTTGCCGGGCCCGGTGACCAGGCGCACCGGCGCGCACGAGCCCGCGCCGTACGCGAACATCGCCACGGCCTGCGCGCCACCCACCGCGTAGACCTCGTCCACGCCGAGCAGGGCGCAGGCCGCCAGGATGGTCGGGTGCGGCAGCCCGCCGAACTCGGCCTGCGGCGGCGAGGCGATCGCCATCGACGCGACGCCGGCCTCCTGCGCCGGCACCACGTTCATGATCACCGAAGACGGATAGACGGCATTGCCGCCCGGTACGTACAGCCCGACCCGCTCGACCGGCACCCACCGCTCGGTGACGGTCCCACCCGGCACCACCTGTACCGCGACATCGGTACGGCGCTGCTCCCGGTGCACGATCCGAGCCCGCCGAATCGACTCCTCCAACGCCGCCCGCACCTTGGGCGCAAGCGTCTCCAACGCCGCCGCGATCGCCGCCGCCGGCACCCGGATGTCGCTCAGCCGCACCCCGTCGAAGCGCTCGGTGATCTCGACCAGCGCCTCGACGCCGCGATGCCGCACGTCCTCGCAGATCGCACGCACCTTCTCCAGGGCCGCCTCGACGTCGAGGTCGGCACGGGGCAACACGTCGCGCAGTGCGGCGGGGCTGTCCAGGACAGCCCGCGAGGCGGGACCGCGCAGGTCGATACGGGAGATCACCCGCCCCAGTGTAGAGAGGCCGCCGAACCGAACGTCCCCGCGTGTCGGAGGGTGAGACACACCGTCATCGGGCGCCGACCGCATGCCGGTCTCCGAGAAGCAGGGATGAGCACACCGCCGGGACACCCGACCGAGACCGTAATACGCGTGGCGACCCGGGTGCCGGATCGCGGGTGAGCCGGAGCGATCAATGATCGACGCGGTCCGCCGGTCAGGGCCTACTCTTGGTCACCGTGACCGACCGGCTTCCGCTCTTCCCACTCAACTCGGTGCTCTACCCGGGTCTGGTGTTGCCCCTGCACATCTTCGAGGAGCGGTACCGCGCGCTGGTCCGGGACCTGGAGGTGCTGCCCCAGGCGGAGCAGCGGTTCGGCGTGGTGGCGCTGCGTACGGGCCGCGAGGTCGGCGACATCAAGGGCGATCCGCTCGCGGTGCTGCACCCGGTGGGGTGTACGGCCGAGATCGCCACGATCAAGAGCCACGAGGACGGCCGCTACGACCTGGTGGCCACCGGCGCGACCCGATTCCGGCTGCTGTCCGTGGACGACTCGGGCCCGTACCTGAACGCCGAGGTCGAATACCTGCCGGACCCGACGGGCGAGCGAGCCGACGTCCTCGGCCTGGCCGCGACCCGGGCCTTCGCCGAATACCAGCGCCGGCTGCTCTCCGCCCAGCAGCGCACCCCGATGAGCCTGCCGGAACTCCCGGACGACCCGGTGGTGTTGTCCTACTTGGTGGCCGCCGCGGTCGTCCTGGATCCCCACGACAAACAACGCCTCCTCGAAGCCGAGGACGCCACCACAAGGCTCACCGCAGAGGTCGAACTCCTCCGCCGCGAGGCGGCCCTGCTGGACCACCTCCCCTCGCTACCCGCGATCGAACTCCTCCGCCAAACCATCGAACCCAACTGACCGACCAACCACCGGACGGGACGCCGAAATGGCCAAAGCAACCGCCAAAGCCAAAGCCAAGGGCGGCCAGGGCACACCGGCAACGGTCGCCCTGACCCGCGAGGGCATCGAGTTCACGATCCACGCCTACACGCACGCCCCCGACGCGACGTCCTACGGCGAGGAAGCCGCAACGGCACTGGGCGTCCCACCCGAACGAGTATTCAAGACCCTGATGGCCGACGTGGACGGAAAGCTCACCATCGCGGTGGTCCCGGTAGCCGGAAAACTCGACCTGAAGGCCCTGGCAGCCGCAACCGGCGCCAAACGAGCCACCATGGCCGACCCCGCCGCCGCCGAACGCGCAACGGGCTACGTCCTGGGCGGAATCAGCCCACTGGGCCAAAAACGCCCCCACCCAACGGTGATCGACATCTCGGCCCAATCCCACCCGACCATCTACATCTCAGCCGGCCGACGGGGCCTGGAAATCGAACTGCCCCCAACCGCCCTGATCACCCTGACAAACGCAAAAACCGCCCAACTGGCCCGACCCTGACGACACTTCCAATCCCCACACCCCACCGACAAACGAGGCCGCCCACCGGCCTGGCACTCGACGCGTACAGCCGAGCGACACACAAGCCCACTCGGCCCGGCCGACGTTCGAGGCCAACCCAAACAACGCCCAACGCGACGAACCCCACCAGCCCGGCCGGTGATTGGGGCCACTCAGCCTCGGCGGCGTTTGAGGCGAACAGCCCGGCCGGCGTTTGAGGCCACTCATGCCCCGCCCGCGCTTGAGGCCACCAAGCCCGGCTGGCGCTTGAGGCCACCCAGCCCGGCCCGCGCTTGAGGCCACCCAGCCCCGCCGGCGCATGAGACCACCCAGCCCGGCCCGCGCTTGAGGCCACCCAGCCCCGCCGGCGCATGAGGCCACTCAGCCCCGCCGGCGCTTGAGGCGAACAGCCCGGCCGGCGCTTGAGGCCACCCAGCCCCGCCGGCGCATGAGGCGAACGAGCCCGGCCGGCGCTTGAGGCCACCCAGCCCCGCTGGCGCATGAGGCAAATAGCCCCGCCGGCGCTTGAGGCGAACGAGCCCGGCCGGCGCTTGAGGCCACCCAGCCCCGCTGGCGCATGAGGCGAACAGCCCCGCCGGCGCTTGAGGCGAACGAGCCCGGCCGGCGCTTGAGGCCACCCAGCCCCGCCGGCGCATGAGGCGAACGAGCCCGGCCGGCTCATGAGGCCAAGATCAGCCCGGCCGGCGATTGAGGCCAATGTGGGCCCGCCGGCCCCGAAGGCCAACCCCCCGCCTCACCCCTCGTGCTTGGTCAAATCAACGCGCGGAGCCCCCCGCTCCGAGGGCCACCCCTCCGACCCACCAAACGCCGACCCCGGCCCCGGACCTGGCCCCGCGACAGACCCCGGCCCCGCCACCGGCTCCCGATCCGCCGGAGCAAACCCCGCCGACAGCCCGAGGAAAATCACCATCGACGCGATCGGCCACAACATCAACACGCCCTTGGCCTGGATGTCCAACGGCTGATCGAACCGCTTGCCCAGCCCGACCCGCCGAACCTGCTCCGCGATCCCGTCCGGTCCCAGCTGTACGCCGATCTTGAACGCCAGATACGACCCGGCCAGCCCCCCCACGGTCAGCGCCAGCGCCGTCGCCACACCCTGCCGCCGAAACCGCCAGAACGCCGGCGGCGCCAACACGATGCCCGCGACCACCCCGCACACCGCGAACCAGCCGTCCAGCGCGATCGAGGACTCGGTCTCCGGCGCGGTCTGGAACACCCCGTCCTTGGTCGCGATCAACGGCACCCGCGGCGCGATCTGCTCCCAGACCACCCCCACGATCGTGCCCGCGACCAGGCACGCCCCCACCACCACGGCGAACGCGATCACGTCGGCGCGATACCGCTCCCACAGCGAGGGGGCCGCGTCGGCCCCGGGCGCGAAGCCCACGTGCCCGAAAGCCGCAGACGCGCCGCCCTCGGGCGACGAAGGCGACGGATAGGGGTCGATATCCCCGGCAGACGTCATCTGGTCAGCGTCCCATGTACGAATCGAAGCCGGCGACCTGCCCCCGCACGGCGATGGTCCGGCAGTCCAAGAAGCCCAGCAGCCCAAAAGCCCAGCAGCCCAAAAATCCCGCAGCCCGAAAGTCCCGCAGCCCGAAAGACCCCCACCTACGCCCGCGTACTGCGCCGAAAGGACCACGTGGCCAACGACAACATCACCACGCCGACCCCCGCGCAGACCGCGAGATTACCCCCCACCGCAGCCCAGTCCGGATCCCGGTAGCTGGCGATGAACGCGTCCACCCCGTACGAGGACGGCAGCAGATCGCGGCCCAGCACGATCACCTCCGGCATCCGGTCCTCCGGCAGCACGCCCAGCAACAACGCGGCCGACATACCCAACTGCCCCAGCAGCGTCGCCAGTTCCGGCCGCGGCGCAAGCAGCCCGAAGACCGCGCCGACCCCCGCGAGCGCCGCCCCGGACAGCGGTACGACCAGCAGCAGCACCCACAGGTTGGCCAGCGGCAGCTGGAACATCAGCGCCCCGATCACCGCGGTGACCACCGTGCCCGGCAGCGTGAACGACGCGTACGCCGCCGCGATCCCCAGCACCACCGCGGCCGGCCGCACCGGCAGCGTCAGGTAGTAGTCCAGCGCGTTGGCCGCCCGCAGATTCCCGAAGTGCTGGGCGAGCAGATTGAGCGCCACGAACGCGACCACGAGCACACTGGACCCGGCCACCACCGCTTCCCGCGCGCTGTCGCTGCCGGTGTCCACCACGCCGCGCATCAGGATCATGATGCCCACCGACTGGAACACCGCGACGAACAGCAGCGGGACCCGGGAGACCCGTACCCGGGACAACTGCGCGCGGTAGACGGTGAGCAACCCGGCCCCCAACCCCGTGGCGGGCGCCGGTACCACCGCCTCGGCGAAACTCCCCGGGGCGGGCTCGATGCTCGTCGCTGCACTCACCGGTGTCGACACCTTCATCCCTTGACCAGTCCCTGGTGGCGCCCGCCGAGCGCGAGGTAGACGTCCTCCAGGCTCGGCGTGGACAGCGTGAAGTCGTCGAGCGCCTCGAACGCGGGCCCCGAGGTGACGCCGGCGAGCAGTTCGCGGGCCACCCCCGGCTCCATCCGGGTGCTCCAGCGCCGGCCGGTACGCACCGCGGTCTGCGCGAGCATGCTCACCGCCGGGTCGTCCATCGGCGGATCGGCCCGCCAGACCAGGTCGAGCCGGACCTCGTCGCCGACCATCGCCTTGAGCCCGCCGGGCGTGTCGCAGGCGATCACCCGGCCCTCGTCGAGCACCGCGACCCGGTCGAGCACCGTCTCCGCCTCGATCACGTTGTGCGTCACCAGCAGCACCGTGGCGCCGTGTTCGGCCCGGCGGCGATCCACCGCGGCCCACACCGCGCGGCGCGCGACCGGGTCCATCCCGGTGGTCGGCTCGTCCAGGACCAGTACCGGCCGGTCGCCGACCAGCGCGGTGGCCACGCAGGCGAGCCGGCGCTGGCCGCCGGAGAGCTTCTTCAGCGGCCGGTCCGCGATCGGCCCCAACTCCAGCTCGTCCAGCACCGCGTCCCGCTCGGCCCGGGCCCGCCCGGCGTCCAGGGCGCGCAGTCGGCCGGTGGTCTCGATCGCGAGCGCGACGGTCAGCTCGTCCAACGCGCCGGACTCCTGGCCCAGATAGGCGACCAGGCGGGCCGCCACGTCCGGCCGGCGGACCAGGTCGTGGCCGAGCAGGTCGATGCTGCCCGCGTCGGGTCGCAGCAGGCCGGTGAGTTGGCGCACCAGCGTGGACTTGCCCGCGCCGTTGGGGCCGAGCAGGCCGAAGATCTCGCCGCGGCGCACCTCGAGGTCGATCGCGTCGTTCGCGGTGACCACGTTTCGGTCCCGCCGCCGCCCGGTGCGATACGTCCGGGTCAGCCCGCGCACCGTGAAGCACGGGTCGGCCGCCGTGGGCTCACCGGGGATGGTCACGCTCCGCTCGTCCGTTCCGGGCAGCTTGTACATCCGACCCCGCGCGTCGTCCTGAAGGTGGTGGAGGTGACGTGCGACCCGCGCCTCGCGTCCGATGGGCGGGGTGCGTGGGGTGACACACGACGGGACGACTCTACGCGGTCCGCCCACCCACCCGGCCGCCCGCCTCCTCGGCGCACACCCACCGCGCCCGCCGCCACCGCCCGCGCACGCCGCGAGCGTGGGGTGGCCGCTCGTTGCTCCGGTACGGTACGGGTTTGACCACAAGCCCCCTAGGAGGCTCTCGACGTGGACGTGTGGCACATACTTCGCCCGCTGATCGTGCTCGTCTCGGTGATCGTCTTCACCGGGCTGGTGACCTGGGGAATGGCGCGCCTGGCCCGCGAAGTACAGACCCGCAAGCCGCTGACGGGACCCCTGTGGTCGATGATGCGGCGCGGGCGCGCGTCGATCGTGGCCACGCTCGGCGCGTCCGTCCTGTTGCTCGCCGAACCGGCCGCCGGCCTGCCCGAACGCAGTCGCGGGATGATCCGGCACATCCTGGTGCTCTCGGTGATCGCGGCCTGCTCGTGGCTGATCGTGCACGCGGTCACCCTGCTGGTGAACACCTCGTTCGAGCGCTACGCGGCAAACGCGACGGACACCGGCCGAGTGCGCCGGATCCAGACCCAGATCGCGCTGATCCGCCGCACCGCGGTGGCCATCGTCGGGATCATCACCTTCGCCGCGATGATCATGACCTTCCCGGGCATGAAGACGATCGGTACCAGCCTGCTCGCCTCCGCCGGTCTGCTCGGCGTGGTGGCCGGTCTGGCCGCGCAGAGCGCCCTGGCCAACCTGTTCGCGGGCCTGCAGATCGCGTTCAGCGACATGGTCCGGATCGGCGACTCTGTGGTGGTCAACAAGGAGATCGGCACGATCGAGGAGATCACCCTGACCTACCTGGTGGTGAACACCTGGGACCAGCGCCGGCTGGTGATGCCGGTGTCCTACTTCACCTCGCGGCCGTTCGAGAACTGGTCGCGCACCGACACCCGGATGACCGGCACGGTCTTCCTGCACCTGGACCACTCGGCGCCGATCGGCGACCTGCGCGAGGAACTGCTGCGCATCCTCAAGGAGACCGGCCTGTGGGACGGCCAGGGCTGGAGCCTGTACGTCACCGACACCACGCCGACCACGATCCTGGTCCGCGCGGTGGTCACCGCGCGCGACTCGGACGACCTGTGGACGCTGCGCTGCGAGGTGCGCGAGAAGTTGCTCGACTACCTGCGCCGCGAACACCCGTACGCACTGCCCCGGATCGCCACCGCGCCCGCGCCGCTGGGCAACGAGGCGGTCGGCCCGTACAGCGGCCACGGCCGCTTCGCCAAGGCCCGCCCGGCCGCGCAGGTGCCCGCGCAGGCCGGTCCGCGCAAGTACGTCGACCTGGCCAAGCGGCCTCAGTCGTTGGCCGCCGCGGCGGCCGCCGCCGAGTCGATCTCGCTGAGGAAGTCCGAGGCGATCGCCCAGGCGCGCGAGGCGGCCTCGCGGTCGTAGTCCGGCAGGTCCGGGTCGGTGAACAGGTGGCCGGCGCCCCGGTAGCGGTGGATCTCCACCTCGGCCCCGGCCCGCCGCATGCCCAGGTACCAGGTGCCCAGCCAGTCCTCGGTCTCGAACGGGTCCGGCTCGGCCACGTGCAACTGCACCGGCACCTCGGTCGCCGCGTCCTCGCGCAGATCCGAGGTGCCGTGGAACATCAGCAGCCCGGCCGCCGAACGGTCCGCGAACGCGGCGTTCTGCGCGATCGAGGCGCCCAGCGAGAAGCCCGCGTAGACCAGCCCCTCGCCGAGCCCGGCGGCCACCTTCACCGCGCGCCGGATCAGCTCGTCCGCGCCGATCTCGTCCTTGATCTCCATGCCCTCCTCGATCGACTCGGTGCTGCGCCCGTCGTACAGGTCGGGCACGGTCACCTCGTGCCCGGCCGCGCGCAGCCGCTCGGCCGCGTCGTGGACGGCGGGGCGCAGCCCGTAGGCCGAGTGGAACAGCACGATGCGGGCCACGTGAGGGGGTCCTTCCAGGGAGATCGAGAGCAGCCGAAAAGACTCGGCGGCCGAAGGCGCGCCGGCCAAAGACTCAACGGTACCGGCCGCCGGCCCCCGCCTCAGCGCACGCTGCGCAGGTCGAGTCGGCGCAGCACCCGGTCGGCCGCGGCCGGGTCGACGCCGCGCCGGCTACGGGCCGCGATCACCTCGCGGCGCGCGGCGGCGGTCATCTCCGCCTCGATCTCGTGCAGCAGCTTGATCCGCCGGGACCGCTCCAGGATCGTGTCCGCGAGTTCCTCGGTCGTGCCCTCCGGCCTCAGCTCGGCGAGCAGCGCCTTCTGCCGGGCCCGCAGTCGTTGCACCAGTTCGTCCGGCAGGTCGCGCTGCTCCTCCAGCTCGCGCAATCGGCGCAGCGCCGCCTTGGTCGCCGCGGCGGCGATCCGGCGCTCCTCGACGCTCTCCGCGTCGTCCGCCTCGGACACCCCGAGCCGGCGCACCAGCCAGGGCAGGGTCACCCCCTGGAGCAGCAGGGTGACCACGATCACGCAGAACGCGATGGCGATCAGCCGCTGTCGTTCGGGGAACGGCCCGCCCGCGTCGACGGTCAGCGGCAGCGCGAGGGCCAGGGCGATGGTGACCACGCCGCGCATCCCGGCCCACCACACCACCACGGTCTCGCGCGGGTCCGGGGTCTGCGTCTCGCCGCCGGCGGGCAGCCGCTGGTGCAGCCCGCGGGCCAGTGCGGCGACCGGGAACAACCACAGGCCGCGGACCACGATCAGGGTCAGCACCACCGCGCCCGCCTCGGCGAACAGTCGGCCGCGATCGCCGTGCAGGTCGTGGAAGATCTCCCACATCTCCAGGCCGATCACCCCGAACGCAACGCCGGTGACCACCAGGTCGACGACCTCCCAGAACGAGCGCCCGGTCAGCCGGCCGACCACGTTGTCCGCGTCCTCGGCCACCGAGCCGAGGTAGAACGCGGTGGTCAGCACCGCGAGTACGCCCGAGCCGGAGAGTTCGTCGGCGACCACGTAGGACAGGAACGGCACCAGGAGGGTGAGCAGCGTCTGGAGCGTGGGCTCCTCCAGGCGGGCGAGCAGGAATCGCCCGGCCAGGCCGACCGCGAAGCCGATCCCGACCCCGACCACCGCGGACAGCGCGAACATGCCCACCGCCCTGGCCGGCGAGAAGGTGCCGCCGACCACGGCCGCGACCGCGACCTGGTAGAGCACCAGCGAGGTGACGTCGTTGAAGAGCCCCTCGCCCTCCAGGATCGACACCAACCGGCGCGGCAGCCGCAGGCTCCCGGCCACGGCCGTGGCGGCCACCGGGTCGGGCGGCGCGACCAGCGCGCCGAGCGCGACCGCGCCGGCCAGGGGCAGGCCGGACACCATGGCGTCGGCCACCGCCGCCACCGCCGCCGTGGTGACCAGCACGAGGGCGACCGCGAGCAGCATGATCGGCCGGGCGTTGGCGGCGAACTCACGCCAGCTGGAGCGTTGCGCCGCCGCGTGGAGCAGCGGCGGCAACAACAGCGGCAGCAGCAGGTCGGGGTCGATCCGCAGGGTGGGTACGAACGGCAACCAGCCGAGCAGCACCCCGTAGAGGGTGAGCAGTACCGGGAAGGGCAGCCGCAGTCGCCCGGCGAGCGGTACGACCACGACGGTGCCGAACATCAACAGGAACAGCAGTGTGAGCTGACCCACTCCGCCTCCGCACCGATCGACCGCGATTCGACGCTGGAGGGTTCCCCGAATCGCCGCCGAATCACCGCGCGACAGGCATCGGGGTCAGCGGTCGGTGACCCGTTCCAGGGTCGCGGTCAGGTCGGCCGGATATCCGCTCTCGTACTTCACCCACGTGCCGTCGCCCGGGTGCTTGAAGGCCAGGCTCACCGCGTGCAGCCACTGCCGCTCCAGGCCCAGCCGCTTGGACAACGTCGGGTCCGCGCCGTAGGTCAGGTCGCCCACGCACGGGTGGCGCAGGGCCGCCATGTGTACCCGGATCTGGTGGGTGCGGCCGGTCTCCAGCTTGATCGACAGCAGGCTCGCGGCGCGGAACGCCTCGATCGTGTCGTAGTGCGTGACGCTGGGCTTGCCGCCCATCACCACGGCCCACTTGTAGTCGTGGGTGGGGTGCCGGTCGATCGGCGCGTCGATGGTGCCGGTGTGCGGGTCGGGGTGGCCCTGGACCAGCGCGTGGTAACGCTTGTCCACGGTGCGGTCCCGGAACTGCTGCTTGAGCAGCGTGTAGGCGCGCTCGGACTTGGCCACCACCATCAGCCCCGAGGTGCCCACGTCGAGGCGGTGCACCACGCCCTGGCGCTCGGACGAGCCGGAGGTGGAGATCCGGTAGCCGGCCGCCGCGAGGCCGCCGATCACGGTGGTGCCGGTCCAGCCGGCGCTGGGGTGCGCGGCGACGCCGATCGGCTTGTCGACCACCACGATGTGCTCGTCGTCGTGCACGATCCGCATGCCCGGCACCGGTTCGGCGACCAGTTGCACCGGCCGCGGCGCGCCGGGCATCTCGACCTCGATCCAGGCCCCGCCGTTGACCCGGTCGGACTTGCCCGCCGCCCGGCCGTCGAGCTGCACCTTCCCGGCGGCAGCCAGCTCGGCCGCCTTGGTGCGCGAGAAGCCGAACATCCGCGAGAGCGCGGCATCGACCCGCTCGCCTTCGAGGCCATCGGGAACGGGAAGAGTACGGATTTCGGGCGAGCCGGGATTGACAGTCACGAGATACGAGTATGCCCGGCATCCGGGCCGGACTCGACGACGTGGTCCGCGCCGGCCGCCTCGGCGGGCCGTGCGGGCTTCGCGTCGGGGGTGGTGACCGCGGCTCGGGTGGCCCCGGCCGGCACGTCGCCGGCGGACCGCTCCGGGCCGCCCGGCTCGGCCGGCTGCCCCGGCTCGGGCGCGGCGACCGGCGCGGCCGACTCGCCCTCGGCACCACTCGCGGACGCGGCGCCCGAATCGTCCGAATCACCCTTCGCGTCGGCGTCAGCGTTGCCGTCGCCGTCGGCGCCCGCCTCGGCCTCGGCGTCCGGGTCCGCGTCGCCCTCCCGGGTGCCGTCGGGCTGCAGGCCCAGGAAGGACAGCAGCACGATCAGACAACCGCCGACCACGATCGCCGAGTCGGCCAGGTTGAAGATCGCGAAGTGCTTGGGCGCGATGAAGTCCACCACATGGCCCTCGAACACGCTGGGCGCCCGGAAGATCCGGTCGGTGAGGTTGCCGAACGCGCCACCGAGCAGCAGACCGAGCGCAATCGCCCAGGGCAGGCTGTTCAGCTTGCGGGCCAGCCGCAGGATGACCACGACCACCGCGGCGGCGATCACCGTCAGCACGATGGTCAGCCCCTGGCCCATCCCGAACGCCGCGCCCCCGTTGCGGGTGGCCCGGAACTGGAGCCAGTCGCCGAGGAGGTCGATCGGCGCGTGGTATTCCAGCTTGGCCACCACGATCAGCTTGCTGATCAGGTCGAGCGCGTAGGCGAACGCCGCGACGCAGAGCAGCACGACGATGTATCGACGGGTGTGCGAACCGGCGGGCGCGGTCGGCTCGGCGCCGTCCGCCCCGCTCTCGGTCGCCCCGGTGTCCGGCTCCCCCGCGAGGGCCTGCGACTCCGCGTCTTCCCGTCGTTCCGCTCCGGTGCCGATGGCTTGCTCCAGTCCTTCGGCGCGCCACCGGCGGCCTCGGCGGCTACCGGCGCTCTTCGCGCTGTTTGCAGGTCACACACAGGGTCGCACGCGGGAACGCCTGGAGGCGGGCCTTGCCGATGGCCGAACCGCACGACTCGCAGGCCCCGTACGTGCCGTCGGCGAGCCGCCGCAGCGCCTTTTCCGACTGGAGCAGCATGCCACGCGCGTTGTTGGTCAGGGACATCTCGTGCTCGCGCTCGAAATTCTTGGTCCCGGTGTCCGCCTGATCGTCGCCCGCGCCCTCCCCCGAGTCGCGCAGCAGATCGGCGATGCCGTTCTCCGAGACGGCGATCTCCGCGCGCAGCTCGTGCGCGGTCTCGATCAACCCCTCGCGTACCTCGCGCAGCTCCGCGTGGTCCCACGGCTCCTCGCCGGGCCGGACCAGGTAGGCCGGCGGCTCATGGAAGCCGGCGGGCGGCGTCGCCAACGTGGTCGCGGCAGTCACGTGTGCAGGTGCCTTCACGGTGCGTCCCGTTCCTCCCCGTACCGAGGCTCGTGGCGGCGTGGTCGTGGTGGTGGCACGACGCGTCCGCCCCGTCGCCTTCTCTGTATCCGTCATGTTCACGGCCCCCTTGTTTCGCTTAGGGATGAGTCGCCCCGGACAACCGGACGCGCCGTCCCGTCACGGATTGCGCCGGGGCGGCGACGTAAATCGGTTGTGCCCAGACGCAACCACGCTTATCCCTCTTCTACGTGTCCCGTTCGTTACCGGTTCCCGAGCGGATCGTTATGCACCTGGGGGCGGGTGAACTCGGCGGCGCCGAGGTCGCCGCGGGTCGTACAATCCGCAGAGCGAGACGGTGTCGATGGGGACGAGTAGCGCCGCACGCAGCCGACAGCGACCCGGGGACGGTGTGAGCCCGGGGGTGTGCGCGACGTGAAGATCACCCCGGAGCTGCCGGAGGAAAGGTCGGTCCGAGCCCGGATCGACCCGTAGAACCGGCCCTCGCGCAGACGAGAGGGTTGTGCCCGCCAGGTGCGGCGCGCGGCCAAGAAGGGTGGTACCGCGGGACCGGCACACGGCGGTCTCGTCCCTTCGGTAGGCACGCATCACAGCCCGCGGAAGGAAGCCACATGTACCGCCCGGTACCGGCGCAGGTCGACCTGCCCGCCATGGAGCACGAGGTCCTCGCGTTCTGGCGGGACAACGACATCTTCGAGCGCTCCCTGGAGCAGCACGCCGACGGCCCGCGCTGGGTCTTCTACGAAGGCCCCCCGACGGCCAACGGCATGCCCGGCGCGCATCACATCGAGGCGCGCGTGTTCAAGGACGTGTTCCCGCGCTACCGCACGATGCGCGGCTTCAACGTGCCGCGCAAGGCCGGGTGGGACTGCCACGGCCTGCCGGTCGAACTGGCCGTGGAGAAGCAGCTCGGCTTCTCCGGCAAGCCGGACATCGAGCGCTACGGGATCGCCGAGTTCAACGCGAAGTGCCGCGAGTCGGTGATGACCCATGTGGGCGCGTTCGAGGACCTGACCACCCGGATGGGCTACTGGGTCGACATGTCCAAGGCGTATCGCACGATGGATCCCGAATACGTCGAGTCGGTGTGGTGGTCGCTCAAGCAGATCTTCGACAAGGGGCTGCTGACCCAGGACTACCGGGTCGCGCCGTGGTGTCCGCGCTGTGGCACCGGGTTGTCCGACCACGAGCTCGCGCAGGGCTACGAGACGGTCGTCGACCCCTCGGTCTATGTGCGTTTCCCGCTCACCTCCGGGCCGCTGGCCGGGCAGGCGGCGTTGCTGGTGTGGACGACCACGCCGTGGACGCTGGTGTCCAACACCGCCGCCGCCGTGCATCCGGAGGTGACCTACGTGGTCGCCACCGACGGCGACGAGCGCCTGGTGGTGGCCGAACCGCTGCTCGCCAAGGCGCTTGGCGAGGGCTGGGTGGCCACCGGCGAGCGGTTCACCGGTCGGGAGATGGAACGCTGGGCCTACCGGCGGCCGTTCGACCTGCTGCCGCTGGAGGACGCCAACTTCGTCGTGCTCGCCGACTACGTCACCACCGAGGACGGCTCGGGTGTCGTGCACCAGGCGCCCGCGTTCGGCGAGGACGACCTCAAGACCTGCCGCGCCTACGGCCTGCCGGTGCTCAACCCGGTCCGCCCGGACGGCACCTTCGAGCCCGACCTGCCGCTGGTCGGCGGGCAGTTCTTCAAGAAGGCCGACGAGGCCCTGGTCGCCGATCTGCGCGCGCGCGGGCTGCTGTTCCGGCATCTGGAGTACGAGCACAGCTACCCGCACTGCTGGCGCTGCCACACCGCGCTGCTCTACTACGCGCAGCCGTCCTGGTACATCCGCACCACCGCGGTCAAGGACGCGCTGCTGCGCGAGAACGAGCGCACCAACTGGCATCCGGACACGGTCAAGTGGGGCCGCTACGGCGACTGGCTGAACAACAACATCGACTGGGCGCTGTCCCGCAACCGCTACTGGGGCACGCCGCTGCCGATCTGGCGGTGCGACGAGGATCACCTGACCTGTATCGGCTCGTTGGCCGAATTGTCCGAGTTGACCGGGCGCGACCTCGCTGGCCTCGATCCGCACCGGCCGTTCATCGACGACGTGGTCTTCGGCTGCCCGGCCAAGGCCGCCGACGGCACGGTGTGCGGCAGCGGCGCCACGCGCGTGCCCGAGGTGATCGACGCGTGGTACGACTCGGGGTCGATGCCGTTCGCCCAGTTCGGCTACCCGTACCGCAACCGCGAGTTGTTCGAGCAGTCGTATCCGGCGCAGTTCATCTCCGAGGCGATCGACCAGACCCGCGGCTGGTTCTACACGCTGATGGCGATCGGCACGCTGGTGTTCGACAAGTCGTCCTACGAGAACGTGGTGTGCCTGGGGCACATCCTGGCCGAGGACGGCCGGAAGATGTCCAAGCACCTGGGCAACACCCTGGAGCCGATCCCGCTGATGGACCGGCACGGCGCGGACGCGGTGCGCTGGTTCATGGCCGCGGGCGGTTCGCCGTGGTCGGCGCGCCGGGTCGGGCACGGCACCATCCAGGAGGTGGTCCGCAAGACGCTGCTGACCTACTGGAACACGGTCAGCTTCCAGGCCCTGTACGCGCGCACCGGCAACTGGACGCCGAGCGCGAACGATCCGGCGCCCGCCGAGCGTCCGCTCCTGGACCGGTGGTTGTTGTCCGAGCTGAACATCCTGGTGGGCGACGTGGACGCGGCCCTGGAGGCATACGACACGCAGCGCGCGGGCAAGGCGCTCACCACGTTCGTGGACGACCTGTCGAACTGGTATGTGCGCCGGTCCCGGCGGCGGTTCTGGAACGCGGACCCGGCCGCGCTCGCCACGCTGCACGAGGCGCTGGAGACGGTGACGAAGCTGATGGCGCCGCTGGTGCCGTTCATCACCGAGCGGGTCTGGCAGGACGTGGTCCGGCCGGTCACCCCGAACGCGCCCGAGTCGGTGCACATGGCCGCGTGGCCGACGGCGGATCCGACGCTGGTGGACCCCGAGTCGGGCCGGCACATGGCACTGGTCCGGCGGCTGGTCGAGCTGGGCCGGGCCACCCGCGCGGACTCGGGGGTCAAGACCCGCCAGCCGTTGGGCCGGGCGCTGATCGGCGCGACGGGCTGGGACGAGTTGTCCGCCGAACTGCGCGAGCAGATCGCCGAGGAGCTCAACGTGGTGTCGGTCGCGGCGCTGTCCGAGGCGGGCGGCGACCTGGTCGAGTACCGCGCCAAGGGCAACTTCCGCGCGCTGGGCAAGCGGTTCGCCAAGCGCACCCCGGTGGTGGCCGGCGCGATCGCGGCGGCCGACGCGGCGGCCCTGTCCGCGGCGCTGCGCGCGAGCGGCAGCGCGGTCGTGTCGGTCGAGGGCGAGGAGGTCGAGGTGACGGCCGACGAGGTGATCGTCACGGAAACCCCGCGCGAGGGCTGGACGGTGGCCAGTCAGTCCGGCGCCACCGTCGCGCTCGACCTGACCATCACCCCCGAACTGCGGCTGGCCGGGCTGGCCCGCGACGTGGTCCGGCTGATCCAGGAGGCGCGCAAGAACAGCGGCCTGGACGTGTCCGACCGGATCCTGGTGTGGTGGGCCGCGGACGAGTCGGAGGAGACCACCTCGGCGCTGCTCGCGCACGGAGTCCAGGTCGCCGACGAGGTGTTGGCCACCCAGTTCACCCAGGGCTCCCCGGAGGACGAGGAGTTGTTCGAGCACGGCGACCCCGCGCTCGGTCTGCGGTTCTGGCTGCGCAAGGTGTGAGTCCGAGTGGGTGACGGCCGCGCGGCCGTCACCCACTCGCCCGGCGTGCCGAGCACCGAGCACCGCGAAAACAAGCACTCCGAAAACCGAGCAGCGCCCGTCCCCCCGAAGGGGGCGGGCGCTGCTCGGATGGCCGACCGACGCTCAGTGGCCGGTCAGTTGTCGGGGTCCTCGTCGATCAGGAACCCGCGCATCGGCGACGGCTGCTGCATCTGCTGCGGCTGCGGCGCCTGCGGACGCACCGGCGACATCTGCTGGGTCATCGCCGGGCTCATCTGCTGCCCGATCGACGGCTGCATCGCCGGCGACATCGAGGACGGCTGGGACATCGGCTGCGACATCGCCTGGGACATCGGTACCGGCGCGGACGACATGGCCGGCGGCAACGAGGCCGTGGCCGGTGTGCGCGGCGGCGCGAGCGAGTCGTCGGCCTGCGATTCCAGCTGGCGCAGCTGGCTCTCCAGGTACGACTTCAGGCGCGTGCGGTACTCACGCTCGAACGCGCGCAGGTCGTCGACCTTACGTTCGAGCGTGGCGCGGGCACTTTCCAGCGAACCCATCGCAACGCGGTGCTTCTCCTGCGCGTCCCGCTCCAGGGCGTCCGCCTTGGAGCGCGCGTCGCGCTCCATGCCCTCGGCCCGGGTGCGCGCCTCGCCCACTATCTTGTTCGCCTCGGAGCGGGCCTCGGCGATCGCCTGGTCCGCCGTCTGCTGCGCCAGCGCGAGCACCCGGGCGGCGCTGTCGCCACCGGGGTTGCCCATCTGCTGCTGCGGTCCACCCGGACCGAGCTGCGGCGGGCCGCCCTGCAACTGGTGCTGCTGAAGCTGCTGTTGGTGCTGCGGCGGGCCCTGGAGCTGGTGCTGACCACCCATGCCGGGGTTGCCCATTCCGGGGCCGCCCATGCCGGGGTTGCCCAGTCCCGGACCGCCCATGCCGGGGCCGCCGGGCAACTGGTGCTGGCCGCCCTGGAGCTGGTGCTGCTGCTGACCGGGCAGCTGGTGCTGACCGCTCTGCATGCCGGGGCCGCCCTGGAGCTGATGCTGCGGCGGGCCCTGGAGCTGGTGCTGACCGCTCATGCCGGGACCGAGCTGCTGCGGTCCTCCCATGGGGTGCTGCTGCGGTCCACCGGGACCGAGCTGCTGCGGGCCGCCCTGCATCTGGTGCTGGCCGCCCTGCATCCCCTGCGGTCCGCCCATCTGGGGCGGCGGGGGAACGGGGGTCGGCCCGGATATGGCTGCCGGGACGGGTGCGTCGGGGCGTTCGCGCTCCTTGCGCTGCTGAGCCTGCTGCTGACTCTGCGCGGCGGCCCTGGTCGCCGCCGCGAGTTTCGCTCGCAGGTCCTCGTTTTCCCGGAGAAGTCGGGTCAGTTCGCCCTCGACCTCATCGAGGAACGCATCGACCTCGTCCTCGTCATAGCCCTCACGGAGACGGACGGTCGTGAACTGCTTGTTACGCACGTCTTCGGGGGTCAACGGCATCTCTTCACCTCAGCGTGATCGTCGGCATCGGACAGACGTTACCGCTTACAGCCTGCCCACGACGGAGATCAGGATGTAGACGATGATCATCAGTACGAAGAAGGACAGGTCGAGTGCTACACCCCCGAGGCGCAGCGGAGGAATGAACCTGCGCAGCAACTTCAACGGTGGATCGGTGATGGAGTACGTCGCCTCCAGCAATACCACCATGACCCCGCGCGGTTCGTACGACCGCGCGAACTGGAACACGTAGTCCATCACCAAGCGGAAGAACAACACGATCAAAAAGCAGTAGAGCACGATGCGGATGATCTCCAGCGCGATGCTCATTTACCTGCCCCCTCGTGTGCCGTCCTTCTGGTCAGGACCGCACCTAGCCTCAGTTTTCGCACACCTCAGCTCTGATTGAAGAACCCGCCCTCGGCGATGCGGGCCTTGTCCTCGGCTGTCACATCGACGTTAGCAGGCGACAGGAGGAAGACTTTTTGGGTGACCCGTTCGATGCTGCCGTGCAGACCGAACACGAGACCTGCCGCGAAGTCCACCAGGCGTTTGGCGTCGGTGTCCTCCATTTCGGTCAGGTTCATGATGACGGGCGTGCTTTCGCGGAAGTGCTCGCCGATCGTGCGGGCTTCGTTGTAGGTACGCGGATGCAGCGTCGTGATGCGGTAGGGCTCACGTTCGCTGACGACTTTGTGTACGTTCACCGGTGTGCTGCTCTCGGAACGGCGTTCGGGCATGGCGGACACTGTTGCGCGGTGTTCTTCGAGGTGGCCCTCGTCGCGGAGGGGCACCGCTTCGCGGAGTGCGGTAGCTCCACGAACGGGATCCTCCCGACGTTCCCGCGAGTCCCCACGCGGATCGCGTACTTCACGTGACTCCTCACGACGCTCGTCCCGCCGCTCGTCGCGGCGATCGGTGACTCCGGCCGGATGCCGGCCGTCCTGGCCGATGTCGTCCTCATCGTAATCGTCATACTCGTAGACATCGTCCTCCACGAGGCCGAGGTAGACCGCCATCTTGCGCATTGCGCCGGCCATGTTCCGCTTCCTCCGGTCTCACGGTGGATCGGCTGAGGTCACCGTGGGTCGTGCGATCCACTTCACGGCGACGCTACCGGAGGGAAGGCCGGACGCCGAGCACCGCAGTACCGATGCGTACATGTGTCGCCCCGGCCTCGACGGCGGCTTCGAGGTCGTTGCTCATCCCCGCGGAAACCATGTTCGCAGCCGGATGGGCCGCGCGTAGGCGGGTTGCGATTTCTCGCAACCGGGCGAACGCGCGGGCGGGTTCGACGCCGAGCGGGGCCACCGCCATCACCCCGCCCAGGGTCAGGTTCGGCAGTTCGGCGACCGTGTCGGCGAGTTCGGCCAGGTCGGCCGGGGACACCCCACCGCGCGTGGCGTCTTCGTCCAGGCTGACCTGCAACAACGCGGTGATCGTGCGCTGTTCGCGGGCGGCTGCGGCGGACAGCGCGTGGGCCAGTCGAATCCGGTCCATCGAGTGCACCAGATCGGCGTAACGGGCCACCGATTTGGCCTTGTTGGTCTGCAACTGGCCGACGTAGTGCCAGACGAGGTCGAGGTCCTCGGTGGCCGCCGCCTTGGGCGCGGCCTCCTGGTCGCGGTTCTCGCCGACGTCGCGCACGCCGAGTCCGGCGAGCAGTCGTACGTCGCTCGCCGGGTGGGTCTTGGTCACCACGACGAGGGTGACGTCCTCGCGCGGGCGGCCCGCGGCGGTGCACGCGGCGGCGATCCGGCCGTGCACGGCGGCCAGGCCGGCGGCCAGTTCGGCCCGCCGGCGGGCGGTCTCTGCGGTCGTCGAAGCGTGCGTGTCCATGGGCCCATCGTCGCCGACGAGGGTCGACCGTGCCCGGGCGGGGTCAGTGCTCGGCGAGCCACACGTAGCCGGCGAACCGACCCGTGGCGCGGTCTCGGCGATAGGAGAAATGGTCGGCCGACTCGCGCGTGCAGATGTGCGATTTCTCACCCGACACGACCCCCTGCGCGGCGAGTTGCGCCCACACCCCGGTCGGGATATCGAGCCCCGGAGTGCCCTCGCGGGTGCGCGCGCGGGCCGCGGGGACGAGTGTGGACACTTCGTCGCACATCGCCTCGGGAACCTCGTAGCAGGCGCCACAGACGGCCGGGCCGGTGTGCGCGACGATCCGGGTGGGCTGCGCACCGAGCGCGCGCATCGCCTCGATCGCGGCGGGCACGACGCCCGCGGCCAGGCCCGGGCGGCCGGCGTGCGCGGCGGCGATCACCCCGGCCTGCGGGTCGGCGAGCAACACCGGGGTGCAGTCGGCGACCAGGACCGCGAGCGCCAGGCCCCGGGTCGCGGTGACCACGGCGTCGGTGGCCGGGAGCGGCGCGGCGCTCGGGCCGGTCGCGACGGTGACCGTGTCGCCGTGCACCTGGTTCATCCAGACCACCCGTTCGGCCGACAGGCCCAACGCCTCGGCGGTGCGCGCCCGGTTGCCGGCGACCACGCGCGGGTCGTCGCCCACATGGTCGCCCAGATTGAGTTCGTCATACGGCGCGGCGCCCGTGCCACCCCACCGATCGGTGAAGGCGAAACGGGCGCCGCCGGCGGCGGCCCTGCGCGTGAACACGTCGGGGCCACCCCTTGTGTGAGATTTTCGCGACGGCGGATGCCGAAGGAAGACCTTTTTCTTCTACTTCATGAACGGCGGGATGTCGAGATCCAGATCGTCCTTGATCGGTTCCGGCACCAGCGGGGTGCGCGGACCCGGGGTGGTCGGCGCCGGCTGGTAGATCGGCGCCGGGGCCGGCTCGTGCAGCACGCCGGGTCCCTGGTTCGGGCTCGACCGGGTCGGCTCGGGACGCGATGTCTGCGGCGGCGTCGCGGGCTTGCCCAACTCGCTCTTGGACGGCGGCTGTCCGCCGTCGAAGCCGGCCGCGATCACGGTGACCCGCACCTCGTCGCCGAGCGCGTCGTCGATCACCGCGCCGAAGATGATGTTCGCCTCGGGGTGCGCGGCCTCGCTGACCAGTTGCGCGGCCTCGTTGATCTCGAACAGACCGAGGTCCGAGCCACCGGAGATGGACAGCAGCACACCCCGGGCGCCGTCGATGGACGCCTCCAGGAGCGGGCTGGAGATGGCCATCTCGGCCGCCGCCACCGCGCGGTCGTCGCCGCGCGCCGAGCCGATCCCCATCAGCGCCGAACCCGCCTCGGACATCACCGACTTGACGTCGGCGAAGTCGAGGTTGATCAGACCCGGGGTGGTGATCAGATCGGTGATGCCCTGGACACCGGACAACAGCACCTGGTCGGCCGAGCGGAACGCGTCCAGGACGCTGACCTGCCGGTCGGAGATGGACAGCAGTCGGTCGTTGGGGATCACGATCAGCGTGTCGACCTCGTCGCGCAGTTGCGCGATGCCGTCCTCGGCCTGGTTCGCGCGCCGCCGTCCCTCGAAGGTGAACGGACGCGTGACCACGCCGATGGTGAGCGCGCCGAGCGAGCGGGCGATGTTGGCCACCACGGGCGCGCCGCCGGTGCCGGTGCCGCCGCCCTCGCCCGCCGTGACGAAGACCATGTCGGCCCCCTTGAGGACCTCCTCGATCTCCTCGCGGTGGTCTTCGGCGGCCTTGCGACCGACATCGGGGTTGGCGCCGGCGCCGAGGCCGCGGGTCAATTCCCGGCCGACGTCGAGCTTGACGTCGGCGTCGCTCATGAGGAGGGCTTGGGCGTCGGTGTTGATCGCGATGAACTCGACGCCCTTGAGACCGACCTCGATCATCCGGTTGATGGCGTTGACACCGCCACCGCCGATACCGACCACCTTGATGACTGCGAGGTAGTTCTGGGGTGCTGCCACGTCGAAGGCCTCTCGCCTCGAGTTCCGGTCGGCATGCCGTGGTTCCGGTATGCCGACATTTGCCGACTTGGGGAGGTCGGGACGCGATTTCCGCGAGCCACCAAAACCCTCACCCTCAGGTATAGAATTACACCTGTTCGCATCGAACGTCGCCGATCCGAACGGTGCGGATTACTGCTTTGTCAACCTGGGGCTAGGCCGACACTAGGTCCCCATCGGACGCGGTTCAACGAACACGCCGAACCTGTCCCTATTGTTTTATCGCAGTGGCGGGGTGCTTTCGCTCCCGGTCACGGCGCGGACGGGGTCGAAACCGCTGTGGCGGATGCGACCGAAGGTAACGACTGCGCGGGCGCCGGCGGCGCGAGCGAGGGAAATGGTTGGGTGCGGGTCACCGGCGCGTCGGGCGCGCTGATGTCGTAGAACTTCGCGGGCCGTTGCAGCAGGACCGCCAGGACGAGGGCCTTGCGGTCGGACGCGTCGGCGCCGCCCCACACGACGGTCTCGCCCTTGTCGAGCACGAGCGCGATGTCGTCGCGCGTGCGGGCGGTGATGTCCCGCACACGTTGGGCGATCGGCGGCGGCAGTGCCGTCACCACCTGAACCACCCCCCGTAGCGTGTCCCGACCCACCGTGTTGGCGTCGACCTTGACGATCGGCACCCCCGGCGGCGCGGCGTCCACCGTACCGAACCGTACGCCGTCCTTGTCGATCTCCGCGTACCGGCCCGCGTCCGGCACCACCAGGGCGGTCACCCGCTCGCGCACCGAAATGCGCACCGTGTGCGGCCAGTCCCGCTCCACCCGGACCGAGGCCACCCTCGGGATCGCGGCCACCCGGGCCCGGATCGCGTCGAGGTCGATCCCGGCCAGCGGGTCGCCCACCGGCACCGCCGCGACCTGCGCGACCTGCTCCCGGGGCAACACCTTGGTGCCGCCGACGGCCACCTTGCGGGCGTCCAGCAGCGACGAGTGGTAGACGATCCCCCACCCGGCCCCGGCGAGCACCGCGAGCACCACCAGGACGAGGAGCGGGCGCAGGTTGGTCCAGCGGCGCCGCGGACCACGTCCGGCCGGGGCCGGACGCGCCGGCGCGCGCTCCTTCGTGTCGGGCAAGGACGCTCCTTCGACCGGCGGTTACTGGGGCAACCGCGCGGCGGCGATCGCCTCGTGGACCATCCGGACCAGTTCCTCGTCGGCGTCGCGCCGGCCGAACTCGGCCGCCGCCTTGCCCATGTCGTGCAGCCGGCGTGCGTCGGTGAGCACGGGCAGCACCGACGAGCGGATCCAGTCCGGGGTCAGGTCGGCGTCGTCGACCAGCAGGCCGCCGCCCGCCTTGACCACGGGCTGCGCGTTCAGCCGCTGCTCGCCGTTGCCGATCGGCAGCGGTACGTAGGCCGCGGGCAGCCCGACCGCGGCCAATTCGGCGCAGGTCATCGCACCGGCTCGGCACAACACCATGTCGGCCGCCGCGTAGGCCAGGTCCATCCGGTCGAGGTAGGGCACCACGACATAGGCCGGGCCGCCGGGCGGCGAGTCGATCCTGAGCTCGTTGTTGGGCCCGGCCGCGTGCAGCACCTGGACGCCCTCGGCGAGCAGTTGCCGGGCGGTCGCGGCCAGCGTCTCGTTCAGCCGCCGCGCGCCCTGCGAGCCGCCGAACACCAGCAGTGTGGGCCGCATCGGGTCCAGGCCGAACATCGCGCGGGCCTCGTCGCGCAGCGCGTCGCGGTCCAGCGTGGCGATCGCGCGGCGCAGCGGGATGCCGATGTAGCGCGCGCCGCGCAGCTTGCTGTCCGGGGTGCTCACCGCGACGAATCGGGTGTATCGGGCGCCGATCTTGTTGGCCAGGCCCGGCCGGGCGTTGGCCTCGTGCACCACGGTCGGCACGCCCTGGCGCTTGGCCGCCAGGTAGCCCGGCAGCGCGACGTAGCCGCCGAAGCCGACCAGGCAGGACGCGTTGGTCCGCTCGAGCACCGCCGCGGCCTCGCGGATGGTGCCGCGCAGCCGGCCGGGCACGGTCATCAGCTCGGGCGTGGGCTTGCGCGGCAACGGCACGGCCGGGATCAACGCGAGTTCGTAGCCGCGAGCGGGAACGAGCTTGGTCTCCAGGCCCTTGGCCGTGCCGAGCGCCGTGATCCCCACATTCGGGTTCTGGCGGCGCAGCGCGTCCGCCAATGCCAGAGCGGGCTCGATGTGCCCGGCGGTTCCCCCGCCGGCAAGGACGACATGCACCTGATTCACCCATCCCTGCGCGGCAGGATCCGCGCGAACGCTCGACGAACCGCCCCGGGCCCGCGTGCGGCGAGCGCCGCCTCGGCCTTTGGTTCACCTCGGGCGAAGGACAACAGCATGCCCACGGCGAACATGGTCGGAAGCAGGGCGGAACCTCCGTAGGACACCAATGGCAACGGCACTCCGGCGATCGGCAGCAGGCCGAGCACCGCCCCGACGTTGATCATGACCTGGGCCATGATCCACGCGGTCGCGCCTCCCGCGGCGAGTCGTACGAACTGGTCTTTCGTGCGGCTCGCGACGCGGATACCTGCATAGCCTAGGGCCGCGAAGAGGGTGAGTACGGACAGCGTCCCCACCAGACCCAATTCCTCGCCGATGACGGCGAAGATGAAGTCTGTGTGCGCCTCGGGCAATGTGCCCCATTTGCCATAACTCGTCCCGATACCGCTGCCGAACCAACCACCCGTGGCGAGCGAGTAGATGCCCTGGGCCGCCTGCAACGTGCTGCCGTTGGGGTCGGCGAACGGGTCCAGGAATCCCACGAACCGGGCCGCCCGGTGTGGTTTCAGCACAATCAGCACGGTGGCCAGCACGCTCACCACGGCGATTGCGAGCGCGAACAATCGGCCCGGCGCACCGGCGATCCAAAGCAGCGCGAGCACCAGGACGGTGATGATCATCGCGGTGCCCATGTCGCCGCCGACCAGCACCAGGAACAGGATGACCAGCGCGCCGGGCAGCAGCGGTACGAACATGTGCCGCCACTGGCCCAGCAACCGGCGCTTGCGGGTGAGCACGTCGGCCCCCCACAACACCAGGGCCAGCTTGGCGAACTCGGAGGGCTGGAGTTGGAACGAGCCGAGGCCGATCCAGTTGCGGTTGCCGTTGACCTGTATCCCCACGCCGGGCACCATCACCAGGCACAACGCGACGACGCAGCACAGCAGGAACGGATAGGCGAGCCGGCGATACCAGCGCAGCGGCAGACGTGACGCGATCCACATCAGCGGGAACCCTATGGCGACCGCGATCAGCTGCTTGCTGAAGATCTCGTCGAAGGAGCCGTAGATGGTCCGCGAGGTGATCTGCGACGCGGACAACACCATCACCAGGCCGAGCACGGTGAGCAGCAGCCCCGAGCCGAGCAGCAGGTAGTAGGCGGTCAGCGGACTGGCCAGGGCCCGGCGCAGTTCGCGGCGCACCGGTCCGACCGGGCGCCGCGCCGCGGCGGGGCGCGGCGCGGGCCGCACGGCAGCACCACCGCGCGGCCGCCGCTGGTCGGCGGGGGGCGCGGGGCGGGCTTCGCGAGTGTGCGGACCGGCGGCCATCGCGGGAGCGGTCAGCCGGCCGCTGGATCGAGGCCGCGGACCGCGTCGGCGAACGCGTCGCCGCGCTTTCCGTAGTTGGCGTACATGTCCATCGACGCGCACGCGGGCGCGAGCAGCACGGTGTCCCCCGGCCGGGCCAGCGCCGCGGCCTGTGCCACCACCAGTTCCATCGCCCCAGTGTCGGTCGCGGCGACCTCCACCACGGGGACATCGGGGGCGTGTCGCGCGAGCGCGTCGCGAATCACCGCGCGGTCGGCGCCGAGCAGCACCACCGCGCGCAGCCGGTTCTTGGCACCGGAGACCAGGTCGTCGAAGGAGGCCCCCTTGGCCAGGCCGCCGGCGATCCACACGATGTCCCGGTAGGCGGCCAACGAGGCGGCCGCGGCGTGCCCGTTGGTGGCCTTGGAGTCGTCCACGTAGTCGACGCCCGCCACGGTGGCCACGTGCGCGATGCGGTGCGCGTCCGGGCGGAACGCGCGCAGCCCGTCGCGCACCGCCACCGGCGCCACGCCGTAGGCGCGGGCCAGCGCGGCGGCGGCCAGCGCGTTGGCCACGTTGTGCGGCGCGGGCGGGTTCACCTCGCCCACGGTGGCCAGTTCGGCGGCCGTGCTGTGCCGGTCGGGCACGAACGCCCGGTCGGCGAGCAGGTCGTCGACCACGCCGAAGTTCGACAGGCCCGGCGGGCCGAGCCCGAAGCCGACCGCCCGGCAGCCCTCCTCGACCTCGGCCTCGTGCACGAGCTGTTCGGTCTGCGGGTCGGCCAGGTTGTACACGCAGGCGATCTGGCAACCGCCGTAGATCCGGCCCTTGTCGGCGGCGTAGGCCTCCGGCGAGCCGTGCCAGTCCAGGTGGTCGGGGGCGATGTTGAGCACCGCGGCGGCCAACATCCGCGGCGCGCCGGCGTCGTCCTTGGGGCTTTCCTCCCAGGTCGGCAACCAGTGCAGCTGGAAGCTGGACAACTCCAACGCCAGCACGTCGTAGGCCGGTTCGCCGTCCCCGTCCCGGGCCAGCACCGCGTCCACCACGGGTGTCCCGACATTGCCCGCCGCCGCGACCCGCTTGCCGGACGCCTCCAGGATCGAGGCGAGCATCCGCACGGTGGTGGTCTTGCCGTTGGTCCCGGTGATCGCCAGCCACGGCGCGGGGTTCACCCTCGGGCGCAGCCGCCAGGCCAGCTCCACGTCCCCCCACACCGGCACGCCGGCCGCGCGCGCGGCGGCGAACAGCGGCTTGGTGGGCCGCAGTCCGGGCGAGGCGATCAGCACGTCCACGCCGCCGGGCAGCGTCTCGTCGTCGCCCAGGCGCACCTCGATGCCGAGCGCGCCCAACTCCTCGGCGCGCCGCCGGGCGTTGTCGTCGGCGGAGCCGTCGATGGCCACCACGCGCGCGCCCAGGCCGTGCAGCGCCCGCGCGGCGGACGCGCCGGTGACCCCGGTGCCCGCGACGCAGAACGACAACTCGGCCCACGGCGCGCCGTGATGAGTGAAGGTGCTCAGGTCTTTGGTACTCACGTCTCTTTACGTTCCCGTAACCCAGCCCGCGTAGAAGATGCCGATCCCGAGAATGGCGCACAGGCCGGCGATGATCCAGAACCGAACCACGATGAGTACTTCGGTCCACCCCTTGAGTTCGAAATGGTGCTGGAGCGGCGCCATTTTGAACACCCGTTTGCCGGTCATCTTGAAGTAGCCGACCTGGATGATCACCGAGAGCGAGATGATCAGGAACAGGCCGCCGATGAGCGCGGACAGCAGTTCGGTGCGGGTCAGGATGGCCAGACCCGCGAGCGCGCCGCCGAGGGCGAGCGATCCGGTGTCGCCCATGAAGATCTTGGCCGGCGAGGTGTTCCACCACAGGAAGCCGAAACACGAGCCCATCATCGCCGCGGACACGATCGCCAGGTCCAGCGGATCGCGCACGTCGTAACAGCCCACGCCGGGGGCGTTCAGGCAGGACTGGCCGTACTGCCAGACCCCGATGAAGGTGTACGCGCCGAAGACGATCACCGAGGCGCCGGTGGCCAGGCCGTCCAGACCGTCGGTGAGGTTGACGCCGTTGGAGTGGCCGGCGATCAGGATGTAGGCCCAGATCACGAAGAACACCGGCGTCAGGTCCAGCGCGGTGTCCTGCACGAAGGACAGGTGGGTGGACGCGGGGGTGAACCCGCGCGCGTCCTTGAACTGGATCGCGAGCAGCGCGAACGAGATGCCCACGAAGGACTGTCCGGCCAGTTTGGCCTTGGCCCGAAGCCCCAGGCTGCGCTGCTTGACGATCTTGATGAAGTCGTCCACGAAGCCGACCAGTCCCAGGCCCGCCATCAGGTAGAGCACGAGCAGCGCGGACGCGCTCGGGGTCTCCAGCGTGATCGCCTTGGCCGAACCGTAGCCGACGAGCGCGGCCAGGATGATCACCGCGCCGCCCATCGTGGGCGTACCGCGCTTGCTGTGGTGTCCGGCCGGACCGTCGTCCCGGATCAGCTGGCCGTAGCCGCGCTTGACCAGGATCCGGATCGCGAGCGGCGTACCGATCAGCGACAACACCAGGGCGATGCCGCCGGCGATGAGGATCGCCCTCACCCGTGCACCTCCGCGTTGCTCACGTCGTCCCCGGCCGCGTCCGCCAACAGCGCGTCCGCGAGCCGTTCCAGGGCCACCCCTCGGGAGGCCTTCACCAGTACGACGTCGCCCGGGGCCAGTTCGCCCCGGAGTAGTTCGACGGCCGCCTCTACGTCGGGCACCAGCACCGACTCCTCACCCCACGAACCCTCGTTCTTCGCGCCCATGTCGATCCAGGCGGCCTCCCTGCCGCCCACGGCCACCAGCTTGTGGATGTTCAGGCGTACCGCGAGTCGCCCGATCGCGTCGTGCTCGGTCAGCGACGTCTCGCCCAACTCCCGCATCTCACCCAGCACGGCGAACGTCCGCTTGCCGCCCGCCATCGCGACGAGCGCCTTGAGGGCGGCTCGCATCGACTCGGGGTTGGCGTTGTACGCGTCGTTGACGACGGTCACCCCGTCGTCCCTGCGGGTCACTTCCATCCGCCAGCGGGAGATCGTACCGGCCGCGCCGAGGGCCGCCGCGATGTCCTCCACGGTCATGCCCACTTCGCGTGCCACCGCGGCACACGCGAGAGCGTTCGCCACGTGGTGCTCACCGTACAGGCGCAAGATCACCGGCGCACTGCCCTCCGGTACGCACAACGTGAACGAGGCGCGGCCCTGCGCGTCGAGGGTCACGTCCTCGGCCCGCACGTCGGCCTTCGCGCTCTCCCCGAAGGTGACCACCCGGGCCCGGGTGCGCTCGGCCATCGCGCGCACCAGCGGATCGTCCTGGTTGAGCACGGCCACCCCGTCCGCGGGCAGCGCCTCGACCAGTTCGCCCTTGGCCCGGGCGATGCCCTCGCGGCCGCCGAACTCGCCCACGTGCGCGGAGCCGACGTTGAGCACCAGGCCGATCCGGGGCGGGGTGATCGTGCACAGGTAGGCGATGTCGCCGATGTGGCGTGCGCCCATCTCGGCGACCAGGTACCGGGTGTCCTCGGTCACCCCGAGCACGGTCAGCGGCAGGCCGATCTCGGTGTTGAAGTTGCCGCTCGGCGCGATCGTCGGGCCCATGTGGGCGAGCACCTGGCCGAGCAGGTCCTTGGTGCTCGTCTTGCCGCAGGACCCGGTCAGCGCGATCACCGTGGTGTCGCTCAGTCGGTCGGTGATCAGCCGGGCGAGGGCGCCCAGGCCGCGGATCACGTCGTCGACCACGATCGCCGGGGTGCCGGTGTCGCGCTCGGCGAGCACCGCGACGGCGCCGGCCTCGATCGCGGCGCGCGCGTAGTCGTGCCCGTCGACGCGCTCGCCGCGCACGGCCGCGAACAGCGTGCCGGGGCCGACCTTGCGGGAGTCCACGACCACCTCGGCGGTGATGCGCGCGGCCGGATCCGCGCCGCCCGCCAATCGCCCTCCGAGAGCGTTGGCGATCTCGGCAAGAGTGGTGGAAATCACTGGTTCGTCTCCTCGGCACGCGAGGTGCCGGTCGCCGGGACGCCTGGGGTCGGGGTCTCGGACGTCGGGGTGTGCGTTGATGGTGCGGGAGCCACGATCCTCGCATCGTCGGACTGCTTCGGGGACGCCGGGCCGCCGCGCATGGTTCTGGTCAACGCCGTACGCAGTTCGACCCGGTCGTCGAAGGGGTGTTTGACGCCGTTCGCGAACTCCTGGCCCTGCTCGTGGCCCTTGCCCGCGACCACGACCGTATCGCCGGGCCGCGCGCGCTCCACCGCGAGCACGATCGCCGCGACCCGGTCCGGCTCGACCAGCACCTCGCCGTGCGGCTCGGCCCGGTCGCGGGTGCCGACCAACATCTCGTCCAGGATCGCCAACGGGTCCTCCGAGCGCGGGTTGTCGCTGGTCAGCACCACCCGGTCGGCCAGCTCGACCGCGGCGGCGGCCATCAGCGGGCGCTTGGCCCGGTCCCGGTCGCCACCCGCGCCGAGCACCACGGTCAGCGCGCCGGTGGTCACCGGGCGCAGCGCGCGCAACAGCGTGTCGACCGCGTCCGGGGTGTGCGCGAAGTCGACCACGGCCAGGAACGGCTGGCCGGCGTCGACCCGCTCCATCCGGCCGGGCACGCCCGGGGTGCGACCCACACCCGCGACCGCGTCGGCGAGCGGGATGCCGCCGACGGTCAGCGCGACGATCGCAAGGAGCGCGTTGGACACGTTGAACGGGCCGGCCAGGCGCACCGACGCGTCCGCCTCGAGCCCGTCCGGGCCGACCACGGTGAACCGGCTGCCGTCCGGGCCCAGGTCGACGTTCTCCGCCCGCCAGTCGGCGTCCGCGGCGCCCGCCGCCGACACGGTGACCACCGGCACGCTCGCCAGCGCGGCCAGCCGGCGGCCGTAGGCGTCGTCCACGTCGATCACCCCGGCCCGCGACCGAGCGGGGGTGAACAGGTCGGCCTTGGTCGCGAAGTACTCCTCCATCGAGGGATGGAAGTCCAGGTGGTCCTGGGACAGGTTGGTGAACAGCGCGACGTCGTACACGGTGCCGTCGACCCGGCCCAGCGCGAGCGCGTGGCTGGAGACCTCCATCACCGCCGCGGTGACCCCGTTCTCGCCCATCGAGGCGAGCAGCGCCTGTACGTCGGTGGCCTCGGGGGTGGTGCGCACGCTGGGCACCACCTCCTCGCCGATCCGGGTCTCCACCGTGCCGATCACCCCGGTGGTGTCGCCGTGCGCGCGCAGCCCGCCGTCGAGCAGGTAGGCGGTGGTGGTCTTGCCGTTGGTGCCGGTGACCCCGAACATCAACAACCCGCTCGCGGGCCGCCCGTAGACCCACGCGGCGATCTCACCCAGTCGGCCGCGCGGATCGTCCACCACGAGGGTGGGCAGCCCGCTGTCCGCGGCCAGTTCGGCGCCCGCCGGGTCGGTCAGCAGCGCCACCGCGCCCGCGCGCGCGGCCTGCGCCGCGAACGTGGCGCCGTGTACGTGCTCACCGAGCAGCCCCGCGTAAAGATCCCCCGGGCGTACGGCCCGCGAGTCGTGGGTGACGCCGGTGAGCATCGCCTCCGGGTCGCTCGGGGCCCCCGTCAGGGGGACACGGACGAACCCGGCCAGGCCGGTCAGCGGTTGGGGGCGCACCTCGGCTGGGCGGCGCAGATCACGGTTGGGCACGGCGGGCAGGCTACCGCGCTTTGGCCGGTCGACTCGTCGCCGCCGGCCTCACCACCGGATCACCGAGCACGATCGCACCGGCTGCCGGCGTCGTCGATTCCCGGCGCCCGGAGCGCCACCGACGCCACCACGCACGGATCATCCGCCGGGGCGAAGCCGACGAACGCACGGCGGGCAGGCTACCGCGCTTTGGCCGGTCGACTCGTCGCCGCCGGCCTCACCACTCGATCGGGAGATCGAGCGGCGCGCTGCCGCTGGGGGCGATCCGGCGGCTCTGCAGGGCAAATGTCATCACCTGTTGGAACACCGGTGCGCACAGGCTGCCGCCGCCGCCGTCGATGCCCGGCGCCTGGAGCGTCACGGACACCACGACCTGCGGGTTGTCCGCCGGGGCGAAGCCGATGAAGGAGGTGGTGTAGCCGTTGTAGCGGCCGGTCTTGGGGTCGAACCGGTTGGCGGTGCCGGTCTTGCCCGCGACCCGGTAACCGGGGATCCGGCCGTTCTTGCCGGTGCCGCCGTCGTCGGCGACCACCGTCTCGAGCATGTCGGTGACCTGGCGGGCGGTCTCCGGGCTGACCACCAGGTTCGACTTGGGCGGTGCGGCGGGCTTGAACTTCCCGTCCGGGTCGGTGCTGCCCTTGACCAGGCTGGGCTCGATCCGCACGCCGCCGTTGGCGATGGTCTGGAAGACCGAGGTGGCCTGTACCGAGTTGACCGACAGGCCCTGGCCGAAGGGAATCGTGTACTGCTGCGAGCCGTCCCACTTCTGCGGCTGGGCCAGGATGCCCGGCGTCTCGCCCGGGAACTTCAGCCCGGAGGGCTGCCCGACGCCGAATCGGGTCAGGTAGTCGTACAGCTTGGCGTTGGCCTCGGCGCGGTTGGGCGAGAGCGTCTCGGAGGTCAGGATGGTGCCGATGTTGCTGGACTTGGCCAGTACGCCGGCCAGGGTGAGCTGCTGGGTGGGGTGGTCGTGCTCGTCCTTGAACAGCTGGTCGGCGCGGGCCAGTCGGTTCGGTACGGTCACGTGTGTCGCGGGGGTGGCCTTGCCCTCCTGGATCACCGCGGCCATCGTCATCACCTTGCCGGTGCTGCCCGGTTCGTAGGCCTCCTCGACCGCCCGGTTGCCCAGATTGTGCACGTCGCCCGGGCCGATGTGGTTGGGGTCGTAGCCGGGTGCCGTGGCCATCGCGAGCAACTGCCCGGTACGTACGTCCTGGACCACCACGGTGCCGGACTCGGACTTGGTCTCGGCGACCTTGGCGGCGATCAACTGCTCGGCGTACCACTGGAGGTCACGGGAGACGGTCAGCTGCACATCGGACCCGGGCACGGCCTGCTTCCCGGTGAGGTCGGAGGTGGGCACCCGGCGGCCGTAGACCATCTCCTGGGTGGTCCGCCCGTCCTGGCCGGCCAGCTTGCCGTCCAGGGTCATCTCCAGGCCGCCGCCGCCGTGGCCGGTGGCGTTGACGAAGCCGACCAGGTTGGCGCCGACCGGGCCGGCCGGATAGACCCGCTTGCTGTGCTTGTCCGAATAGATGCCGACCAGGTCGTTCCGGCGCACCTTGCCCAGATCCTTCTGGGCCTGGCGGATGGTGTTCCACACCGCCGGATCGACCTGGGGGGCGAGCACCACGTAACGCGACTTGGGGGTACGCAACTTCGCCTCGATCGCGACCGGGTCGCCGTTCACGAGTGGCGCGAGGGCGAGGGCGGTGGCGCGCGGATCGTACTTCTGCACCTGGGTCGGATCGGCGGTCACGTCGAAGGCGTCCACCGACTTGGCCAGCGCGACCCCGGTGGCATCGGTGAGCGCGCCACGCTCGGCGGGGACGTTGATCGTCTGCGTGCGCTTGGCGGCGGCCTGCGCGGCATAGGCGGGCGCGTCCAACGCCTGGAGCTGCAACAACCGTCCCGCGAACAGGGTCAATACCACCCCGAGTCCGACCAGCCCGATCTTCAGGCGTTTGCCCGGATCCCCCATCCGGGCCGGCCGCCGAGGCGGATGAACCCCCTTGCCGGCCCGGCCGGAATGCGCGTCCCGAACCCGAATCCGAGCCCCGCGCACCCCCGAACGCTCGTCCCGGGACCGCCCGGCCCGCACCGCGTCGGGGCGCGGCCGACCCGACCGCCGCACCGCCGAGCCGTCCCCGGCACGCGGCCGAGCCGAACCCGCACCATCATCCGCGCGGGACCGAGCCGAACGCCGCACCGCGGAGGTGTCCCCGGCACGCGACCGCCCCGAACCCGCACCATCTTCCGGACGCGGCCGAACCGGCCGCCGCGCCGCCGAGCCGTCCCCGGCACGGGACCGCCCCGACCTCGACGCGGCATCGTCGGGACGCGGCCGAACCGGGCGCCGGCCGGCCGACCCGTCCCCGGCACGCGACCGGGCCGGCCGCCCACCGGACGCCGCGTCACCGGCCGCGCCGGCTTCGGGCCGCGGTCGAACCGGGCGCCGACCCGCCGCCGCGTCCCCCGAACGCGGGCGCGCCGACCGCCCGTCGGACGTCCCGGGCGCACCGTCCTCGGCCCGCGAACGACCCGCCCGAGACCCGTCGGAGCCCGCCGGTCGCGCGGTCCGGCGCACCGGCGGGACGTCCTCGTCCCGCGGTCGCCGCGGCCGCCCGGGACGCGGGGCCCGCACGCCGGGCTCGGCCCGCTCACCCTCGGCCGCACGCGGGCGCGACTCCCGCGACGCGGCCGAATCCCCCGACCGCGCACGGCGCGGATCGGCCCCGGCCCGATCGGCCGACCCGGACCGGCCCGAGGGCCGAGCCCGCCGCTCCCCGGACGCGGCCGGGTCCACACCCCCGTCCCGCCGGCTCCGCCCGGCCGAACGCGGCTCGTCGGGATCACGCGGATCACGGGGTTCACGGCGTCCGTCGCTCAACGCGAGGTCCCTTCACCTGAATTCGACGTGGACGGTGGTGCGTGCGGTTGCCCGTTCGGTGCGGCCGAGCCCCGTCGCCCCACCCGCCCGGCCCAGTGGGCCGGGAAGCGGAGTGGGCGCACCGGATCGGGGCGCATCCGATCAACGGGCCGCGTCCGGCGGCGCCGAAGTCGGTGCGGCCGATGCCTCGCCGGCGGCCGGCGGCGGACCGGCCGGCGCGGCCGACGCAGGTGCCGCGGACGCGGCTGCCGCGGCGGCCGGCCCGCCCGCCGGGTCGCCCCCGGCCCGGGTCGGCGCCGCCGGCCCGCCACCCGCCGCCGGTGCTGCACCCGCGGGCGCCCCGCCCGCAGGCGGCGCGGCCGGAGCGTCGGGGACCAGCGGCGGCTTCGACGTCGCGGCCTTGGGGACGCCCAGCACCTTTCCCGTCGCCGGGTCGATGAAGACCGGACTGCCGCCGGGGACCAGGCCCATCTCCTGGGCCCGCCGGGCGAGTTCGCCCGGCGCCGCCTTGGCGTCGAGTTCGCGTTGCAGCGCCTCGCGGTCGTCGGTCAACCGGTCGTGCCGCTTCTGCAGCCGGCCCAGCTCGAACGAGCCCTGGTTGAGCGCGGTGTTCAGCAGCAGCAGCGACAACAACCCGCCGCCGAGCAGACCGACCACCAGCACCACGAACGACGCCCGGGTGGACCCCTTGGCCTGGTGCGCGGCCAGTCGGATCCGGGTCATCGTCTTCGCCGCGCCGCTCATCGCCGGCTCCCCCGTCCGCCGCCTCGAATCACAGGTCTTCCCGCACCCGTTCCGCCGCCCGCAGCCGCACCGAGGCCGCGCGCGGGTTGTCCGCGTTCTCCCGCTCGCTCGCCTTCTCCGACCCGCGCGTGAGCAACCGCAGTCGAGGCTGGAGGTCCTCCGGCACCACCGGCAGGTCCGGCGGCGCCTTGCTCTCCGCGCCCGCCGCGAGCACCCGCTTGGTCATCCGGTCCTCCAGCGAGTGGTAGGACATCACCACGATCCGCCCGTGCAGCGCCAGCGCCCGCACTGCGGCCGGCAAGGCCCGCTCCAGCACCGCGAGTTCCCCGTTGACCTCGATCCGCAACGCCTGGAACGTGCGCTTGGCCGGATTGCCGCCGGTGCGCCGCGTCGCCGCCGGGATCGCCGTGCGCACGATGTCCACCAGTCGGGCGCTGTTCGTGAACGGCTCCTTCTCCCGCTCGCGCACGATCGCGTCGGCCACCCGCCGGGCGAACCGCTCCTCGCCGAAGTCGCGCAGGATCCGGGCCAGATCGCCGGCCGTATAGGTGTTCAGGATGTCGGCCGCGGTGATCCCCACCGTCGGGTCCATCCGCATGTCCAACGGCGCGTCCTGCGCGTAGGCGAAGCCACGATCGGCCCGGTCCAGTTGCAGCGAGGACACCCCGAGGTCGAACAGGATGCCGTCGATCCGGTCGATCCCGAGCCGCGCCAACACCTCGGGCAGCTCGTCGTAGATCGCGTGCACGAGCGTCGCCCGCTCGCCGAAGCCGGCCAGTCGGGCCCCGGACCGGGCCAGCGCCTCGGGGTCGCGATCCAGGCCGATCAGCCGTACCTCGGGGAAGGCGGTCAACAGCGCCTCGCTGTGTCCGCCCATCCCGAGCGTCGCGTCCACCACGACCGCACCGGGCGCCCGCAGCGCGGGGGCGAGCAGTTCGACGCACCGTTCGAGCAGGACCGGAATGTGGGCGGGCGCCGTCACGGCCCCTCCACCATCGTCGCGTTCACTCCGGGCCCTTCGTCGTGCGGAAACCCGCAGTCTAGAGGCTGGGGTGCGAACGCCCGGGAGAACATGCCGCCAGGTCCCCGCCCGCTCGTCTGGGGAAGTGACCTCTGGCACCGGGGAAGGAGTGCCAGAAAGCTCGGAGCGGGTGGAGACCTCGCCGCAGGTGCGCCGCGGGCGAGATCGCGTTCGGAAGAGTTCGGGAAGGTCGGGAGCTTCGGGGAAGTAAAGCACCCGGAGGGCGTCGCCGCCTCGGTCAGTTCAGGCCGGGCAGCACCTCCTCGGACAACTCCGCGAAGGACTGCTCCTGCTCCGCGAGGTAGTCGTGCCAGGTCCGCGCCGCCCACAACTCGACCCGGGTGTTGGTACCGATGACGACACAGTCCCGACTGTCCCGGTCCAGGCCCGCGTAGTCGCGCAGCGGCTGCGGCACCAGTACGCGCCCCTGCTTGTCCGGCACCGCGTCGGAGGCGCCCGCGTAGAACACGCGCATGTAGTCGCGGGTGGCCTTGGCGGTCACCGGCGCCCGACCCAGTTGCTCGGCGATCCGGGTGAACTCCGCGATGGGCCACACATAGAGGCAGCGTTCCTGCCCCTTGGTGATCACAAGGCCCTCCGCCAGCTCGTCCCGAAATCGCGCCGGCAGGATCAGCCGGCCCTTGTCGTCCAATCGGGGCTCATAGGTGCCCAGGAACATCGAGCACCTCCGGCCGCCGAGGAGCCGTCCGGCTCCATTTCGCGCCACTCTACTCCACCGAACCCCACGGTCAACCCTTTTCGGGCGCGTCACTGTGTTCCCATCGGCAACAAAAGCCCAGGTCAGCAGGGGTACCCGGGAAGAACCACCCGATTGCGCGCCCCCCGCACGCCACTCCCCTACACCGGGCGCGGGTTTCCACCTCTCCACCCCTGGGCCCCCGGTACGAACCTCCCATTTCGGGATTAGCACCCAAAGCCCCGAAATGGTGACAAGTCGCCACCACATCGACAGTGTGACTCCCCCCACGAAGCGCAAGCCGCCCGCGATCGCTAACGTCCTGACCATGGTCGATCGTCTTGTCGCTGCCAACCGCCTCTACGCTCAGGGGTACCGCGACCCCGGCATGTCCGCGATGCCGGTCCGCCACACCGCGGTCGTCACCTGCATGGACGCCCGTCTCGACGTGCACGCGATGCTCGGTCTGGAGCTGGGCGACACGCATGTGATCCGCAACGCGGGCGGCGTGGTCACCGACGACGTGGTGCGCTCGCTGACCATCAGCCAGCGACACCTGGGCACCACACAGGTCGTGCTGATCCACCACACCCAGTGCGGCATGCTCACCGTCACCGAGGACTTCCGCCGCGAACTCGAGGCCGACACCGGGCTGCGTCCGCAGTGGGCGGTGGAGGCGTTCGTCGATCTCGACGGCGACGTGCGCCAGTCGATGAACCGGGTGCGCAGGTCGCCGTTCCTGCTGCACGGGAACACCGTGCGCGGATTCGTCTACGACGTCACCACCGGCCTGTTGCGCGAGGTTTTCCCCCTCCCCGACGTGCAACCGGAAGACGCCCCCGAGCAGTCCTAGGCTCCGTCGCTTCGATCGCCGCGCATCGAACTCCGGTTCGGCACGCCACCTTCGAGGAGACGAGACCCGTCTCGGCCGAGACTTCTCTGCCGACCGGATCGCCCCCACCACGCGTCGACTACTGTCCGGAGTCGCATCGCGCGTTGTCCGGGCCGTCCAACGGGGTGACGGCAGCGCACGCTACCGGGAGAATCGGCCTGTGGCCCTGACCCAGGGCGTGCACAACGCGGTTCCAGGGAGGGGCACGGGTGTCGACGTTCAACGATCAGGCCGGTCTGGGGGATCTGACGGTCACCACCGATCGGATCCGCGGGGCCATGGAGACCGTGATCGAGGGCAAGCCCGAGATCGTCCGCCTCGCCTTGACCGTGCTGCTGGCCGAGGGCCACCTGCTGGTCGAGGACGTTCCGGGAGTCGGCAAGACGATGCTGGCGAAGGCACTCGCCCGCTCGGTGGACTGCCGGATGCGTCGGGTGCAGTTCACCCCCGACCTGCTGCCGTCGGACATCACCGGGGTCAGCGTGTTCGACCAGGAGAAGCGCGAGTTCGAGTTCAAGCCCGGCGCGATCTTCGCCAACATCGTGGTCGGCGACGAGATCAACCGCGCCTCGCCCAAGACCCAGTCCGCGCTGCTCGAGTGCATGGCCGAGCGGCAGGTCACCGTCGACGGCACCACCTACGAGTTGCAGGCGCCGTTCATGGTGATCGCGACGCAGAACCCGGTGGAGATGGAGGGAACGTATCCCCTCCCCGAGGCGCAGCGGGACCGGTTCATGGCCCGGGTCTCGATGGGCTATCCCGCCGCGGACGCCGAGTTGCGGATGATCGGCGGGCACTCGGCCGGCTCCCCGCTGGCCGACCTGACCCCGGTAGCCGACGCCGAGGACCTGATCCGCCTCGCCGACACGGTCCGCAGGGTGCATGTGTCCCCGGCCGTCGCGCGCTACGCGGTCGACCTGGTCAACGCCACCCGCCGCTCGCCCGAACTGCGCCTGGGCGCCTCCCCGCGCGCCACGCTGCACCTGGTCCGCGCCTCGCGTGCGGCGGCGGCCCTGGACAACCGCGACTACGTACTGCCCGACGACCTGCAGACGCTCGCCGTCGCGGTGCTCGCCCACCGGCTGCTGCCCACCGCCGACGCGCAGATGGCCCGACGTACCCCCGAGCAGATCGTGCTCGACATCGTCCGCCAGGTCCCGGTCCCCGGCGCCCCGGGCACCCCCACCGGTCAGGTCCCGCCGCCCGGCCGGGTCGGCGCACCGCTGACCGTGCCGCCCGCCCCGCCCGCGCACCTGCCCCACCCGGGCGGTGCCCCGCACCACAACGGCGGCCGGCCCTATCCGAACCAGGCCCCCACCGCGCACCAGGGCTACGCGCCGGTGCCGTCCGACGGCCGCTTCGGCGGCACGGGCACCGGGGCGGCGCGCTGACGTGCGTACCGCACTGTCCGGCCTGACCACGCGGGGACGGTCGTTCCTCGCGGCGGGGATCGCGGCGAGCATCTGCGCGGTGGTCCTGGGCCAACGCGACCTGCTGCGGGTGGGCTTCCTGCTCACCGCGCTGCCGCTGGTGTCGGTGCTGATCGTGGCCCGCACCCGGCACCTGGTCACCAGCGCCCGGGCGCTGGAGCCGCCCCGGGTCGCGGCCGGCCACGAATCCCAGGTGCGGCTGCGCGTGGACAACGTCTCGCGCATCCCCACCGGCCTGCTGATGCTCGAGGACCACGTGCCCTACGTACTCGGCTCGCGACCACGATTCGTGCTGGACCGGATCGAACCGCACGGCAATCGGCATGTGTCCTACCGGGTCCGCTCGGATCTGCGCGGACGTTTCCCGGTCGGGCCGCTGCGGCTGCGGATGGCCGACCCGTTCGGGATGTGCGAGCTGACCCGTTCCTTCGCCGCGCGCGACACGCTCGTGGTCACCCCGGCCGTGCACCCGCTGCCCGCGGTGGACCTGGGCGGCGAGTGGACCGGCTACGGCGACAGCCACGCCCGCAACGTGTCCGCCTCCGGCGAGGAGGACGTGGTCCCGCGCGAGTACCGGCACGGCGACGACGTGCGCCGGGTGCACTGGCGCTCCACCGCCCGCCGCGGCGAGTTGATGGTGCGCCGCGAGGAACAGAACTGGCAGAACCGGGCCACCGTACTGATCGACACCCGCATCGGCGCGCACGTCGGCGACGGCCCGGCCTCGTCCTTCGAATGGGTCGTCTCGGCCGCCGCGTCGATCGGCGCGCACCTGTGCCGGCGCGGCTACACCACCCGCCTCCTCGACGCCGAGGGCGACGCGCTGGCCGGGGACCTGGAGGGGATCCGGGCCGCGCCCGGCGACCTGGAGGGTTTTCTGCTCGACGCGCTGGCCGTGGTGGAGACCGTGCCGGTGGCCGCGCTCGACCGGGCCGAACCCGCGCTGCGCGACCCGAACGGCGGCGGGTTGACCGTGGCCGTGCTCGGCGCGCTGACCGAGGACGACGTGAAACGCCTGGGCCGGGCCCGACACCGCTCCGGCCGCGGCGTCGCGGTCGTCCTGGACGTGAGCACGTGGGGCCGGATCCCCGGAGCCCTCCCGCACGACACCGCGGTGGGCCTGCTGCGCCAGGCCGGCTGGCGGGTGCTCTCCGCCCGGGCCGGCTCGCGCCTGGCCGACCTGTGGCGCTCGGCCGGCCGGATCGGCGATCCCGCCGCCGGCGGCTCGATGTCCTTCGCCGGCACCTCGACCACGATCGCCCCGGCGGCCCCCGGATCGAACACCGGCACCTCGACCCCGCCGCCGCGCCCTCGGGCCGCGCCCACGGTCGGCGGCGGCACCGATGAAGGGGGAAGGGCATGACCGGTCGGCTGCGCCTGGCCCTGGTCGCGGGTCTCGCGACCGCACTGACCTCGTCCTCACTGCTCCCGCTGGTCGACGCGGGCAGTTGGATCGCCCAGGGCCTGGGCGCGATCCTGCTGGTCGCCCTGGTCGGCGAGGGCGCCCGGCGGATCCGGGTGCCGCGCCCGATCGTGGGCCTGACCCAACTCGCCGCGCTGATCCCCTACCTGCTCCTGGTCTGCGTCCCCGACGCCAGCGGCCCGATCCCCACCCCGAGCAGCATCAACGCGTTCGTGGACCTGCTGCGGGTCGGCGGGCGGGACATCCGCGAGTTCAGCACCCCGGCCCCGGCCTCGGCCGGGATCGTCGCGATCCTGCTGCTCGTGATGGGCGGCGTCGCGGTACTGGTGGACCTGATCGCGGTCACCTACGCCCAGGCCGCACCGGCCGGACTGCCGCTGCTCGCGCTCTACAGCGTCCCCGCCGCGCTGTCCCAGTCCGGCCTGGGCTGGGCGGTCTTCCTGATCGCGGCACTCGCCTACGTACTGCTGCTGCTCGCCGAGGGCCGCGAACGGCTGCTGCGCTGGGGCCGACCGCTGGCCCCGCCGGCGCCGCCCGGCTATCCGCCGGTGCGCCAATACCGCCCACCCGCGCGCGGCGGCGGCCGGATCGGACTGACCGCGCTCGCGGTGGCCGTCGCCGTCCCGGCGCTGATCCCGCTGAGCGCCAACCGGCTCCTGGACAAGAACGACAGCGGACCACAGTCGCATCGGCTGACCACGATCAACCCGGTGGTCAAGCTCTCCGACGAACTGAACCGGGCGGACAACCGCGAGCTGATGCGCTACCGCACCAACGCGCTGATGCCCGGCTCGGTGTATCTGCGGATCTCCTCCCTCGACCGCTTCGACGGTCACACCTGGCAGCCCTCCGAACGCCCGCTGACCGACGTGCCCAAGGACTTCCCCAAGCCGCCGGGCCTGGACCCGGCGGTCAAGACCACCGAGGTGGTCACCCGGGTCGAGGCCAACGACGGCTTCGACCAGGGTTCGGTGCCGATGCCCTTCCCCGCGGCGCAGGTCCAGGTGAAGGGCAACTGGCGCTACGAGCCGGAGGGTCGGCTGCTGCTCGGCGACAACAAGCAGACCGTGCGCGGCCTCGGCTGGACGGTGACCAGCCTCGACGTCCAGCCGACCCCCGCCCAGCTCAAGGCCGCCGGTCCGCCACCGCCCGCACTGTCCCCGTATGTGTCGGTGGCGGGGCTCCAGCCGGACGCGGTCAACCGGATCCGCCAACAAGCGCTGCGAATCGGCGGCAACGGCACGGCCTACGACCGGGCCCGCAACCTGGAGGAGTGGTTCGCCCGGTCCAACCAGTTCCGCTACGACACCAAGGTCCCGCAGGGCAACGGCGCCTCCGCCCTGGAGAACTTCCTGGAGCAGAAGGTCGGTTACTGCGAGCAGTTCTCCTCCGCGATGGCGGTGATGGCCCGCACGCTGGGCATCCCCGCCCGGGTCGCGGTCGGCTTCATCCCCGGCACTTTGCAGACCGACCTCACCTACAAGGTCAGCAGCCACGACGCGCACGCGTGGCCCGAGCTCTACTTCGCGGGCGCGGGCTGGATCCGGTTCGAGCCGACCCCCTCGCGCGGCACCTCGCCCGCCTACGCCCAGCAGGACGTGGCGCCGGTGCAGCCCTCCGCCTCCGCCGGCAGCGCGGGCGAGGCGCCCACCAAGCAACCACAGACCTCGTCGAGCGCCGTGCCGTCGGCCTCCACGAGCACCGCGCCGACCACCGCCGGCGGCTCCGCGAGCGGCCCGAAGCTCTCCGGCCGGGTGTTGCTGATCGGCGCCGCGATCGTGGTGGTGGTGCTGCTCGTGGTGGCGCCGATGCTGGTCCGGGTGCGGATCCGGCGCCGCCGACTGGTGGCGCTGACCCGGGACACGGCCGCGGACGTCGATCCGCAGGACCGCGCCGGTCCGGTGCTCGGCGGCTGGGCCGAGGTCCTGGACACCGCCCGCGACCTGGGCCATCCGGCGCCCGACGCGGAGACCCCGCGCCAGGCGGCCGAGCGCCTGCTCGCCGTACTGGCCGAGCAAACCGCGCCGGACGGCGAGCCGGTCGAGGTCGGCGACGCGGTACGGGCGGCCCGCGAGGCACTGCCCCGCCTCGCGCTGGCCACCGAACGGCTCCTCTACGCGGCGACCCCGCCGGTGCGCGAGGTGGGCCTGGGCGCGGACGTGCGGGCGGTCCGCAAGGGCCTGCTCGCCCAGGCCGGTCGGGGTCGCCGGCTGCGCGCGCGGTTGTTGCCGCCGTCGTTGCGCCGCCGCGGCCGGCCCACGCCGGCGGAGCGCTGGTACGCGCTCACCCAACGGATCCGGCTGCCGCGCCGACGCCCGGTGCGCCCGGAGGCGAAGCCGATCGACCTCGACTGAGCGGCGGCGGTCCGCCGGGGCGGGCGAGCGGGCCCGACCTACAAAAACGCCGGTGGCGGTGACTCCCGAACTCCTCGGAAGTCACCGCCACCGGCGTTGGTACGTCGATCCGCCGCCCGCATCCAGCCGGTGTCGGCCGGGTCGCCCCGACCGCCTCGGCCGTCCCGACGCGGTGCGTCGCGCCGGACGGTCAGCCGTTCTCTTCGCGCCGCCGGCGCCAACGGTCCTCGATGCGGTTCATCACCTTGGCCTTGCGCCGGCGAGGGGTACGGGTGCGCCCGGGAGCGCCGCCGCCTTCGCCCGCATTGGCCGTCGCCGATCCCCGGCGCCAACCGGAGACCGCGAGGAGCGCCCCGCCGAGCATCGCCAGAAAGCCGATCACGCTGACCCAGATCTGTTGGACCATCATGCCGGTCATCAACAGGACGACGCCGAGCAGGAATCCGAGGATCGCCTGAACGGTGCGTCGCCGGGTATGCCGGCGCATGCCGGCTGCTTCGAGCGCTGTCGCGAATTTGGGATCTTCGGCGTAGAGCGCTCGCTCCATCTGCTCAAGCATGCGCTGCTCGTGCTCTGAGAGCGGCACGGCGTCCTCCTTCGTCGGCCGCGACGCGACCTTGCGGCCCTTTCAGGATAGGCAGGTAATCGCTGTCGTGAAAGCCACCGTCGGCACGGGCTCGCCGCCCGAATCCCGATGATGGGTCACCACGTCGGTTCCCGCCCCTTTCGACACTCCTGCCCTGTCCGGCGCACGCTCATGTCCCCCGGTCAGGGCTTCGATGATATGCGGCCGGGGGGAGTTCGTGCGGAGGCACCGGGCCGGGTGGGTCACACTCGTCGGCGGGCGGGTCCGAGGTCAGGGTCCGGAGCGGGGTCGGGACCTGGATCGGTGGCCGAGCAGGGTGGCCGCGGTGAGCGCCGAATCGCCGAATCGACCGCGCACCGCGTCGGCCGCGCGCTCCACGTCGCGCCGGCCCAGAACCCGTTCGCCCAGCGCCAGTTGGCGCGGCCGGGCGCCGCCCACCAGGCCCTCCACCCGGATGCCCACCAGGCGCAGCCGGGCCCGTTCCAGGCCCAGCGCGCCGTGCAGCAGGCAGGCCACGCCGTAGATCTCGTGGCCCACGTCGGTGGGCTCGGGCAGGGTCCGGGCCCGGGTCAGCGTGGTGAAGTCGGCGAATCGGATCTTGATCGTGACGGTCCGCCCGGCCGCCTTCGCCCGGCGCAGCCGGGTCGCGGTGCGGTGCGCGAGGTCGAGCAGGGTGCGCCTAATCACCACCGGGTCGTCCACGTCCGTGGGGAAAGTCTCCTCGGCGCCGATGCTGCGTTCGGGTTCCCACGGGATCACCGGCCGCTCGTCCCGCCCCCAGGCGAGTTCGTACAACCCGCGACCCGCCGCCGGGCCGAGCGCGCGGCTCAAGGTCTCGACCGAAGTGTGGGCGACATCACCGATGGTGGTCAGGCCCAGGTCGGTCAGCAGCGTGCCGGTCCGCTCGCCGACGCCCCACAGCCGGTCCACCGGGAGCGGGTGCAGGAAGTCCACCACCTCTTCGGGGCGGACCACCCGCAGGCCGTCCGGCTTGGCCAGGGCGCCGGCCAGTTTGGCGGTGAACTTGTTGTCGGCGATGCCCACCGAGCAGGTGATGCCCTGTTCGTCGCGGACCCGGGCGCGGATGAGTTCGCCGACCTCGACCGGCGGGCCCAGTCGGCGGGTGACGCCCGCGAGGTCCAGGAACGCCTCGTCCAGGGACAGCGGTTCCACGCGCGGGGTGATCGAGCGCAGCACCGCCATCACCCCGCCGGAGACACGCCCGTAGTCGTCGTGGTCCGGCGCCAGGAACAGTGCGTGCGGGGCGAGCCGGCGGGCCCGGGAGGTGGCCTGGCCGGCGTGTACGCCCAGGGCGCGCACGTCGTAGGTGGCGGAGAGCACCACCCCGCGCGGGCCGTGGCCGGCCACCACGAGGGGGGTGTCGCGCAGCGCCGGGTTGCGGCGGATCTCCACGGACGCGTAGAAGGCGTCCATGTCGACGTGCATGATCGCGCGCGGCGCGGCCGGTGCGGTGCTCGTCGGTGTGCTGCTCATCGGACACCGCCCGTCCGGGCCGCGTGGGCGCCGCCGGGGCCGCGCCGCGCTCCGCCGCCCTTCGGGCTCTTCGCCGCGCTCGCCGCACCGGGGAAACAGCCGGGTGGCACCAGGCCGCTTCCCCGGCCCGCCGAGGCACGGCGGCAAACGACGCGGCCCGATCCGACGGGGGCCGGCAAAAACGCCCTAGCGCGCCGCCGGCTTGCTCGCGAGCAGGTGCAACTGGGTGGCCAGGGCGCGGTATTCGGGCTGTTCGGCGGCGGCGCGCTCCAGGTCCAGGAGGGCGTCGAAGGAGGCCGGGTCGTCGACCAGGACACCCGGGACCAGGTCGGCGAAGACCCGGATGGCGTGCACGGGGCCCGCCTCGAGGCCGGCCTTGGCGACCAGCGCGGTGAGGTCGGCGACGGTGAACCGGCGCGGCAGCGGGTCGGCCGGGCCGTAGCGCCCCTCGGGGTCGGCGAGCAGGTCGCGGGCCTGGTCGAAGTGGCCGGCCAGGGCGCGCGCGAGCACCGCGCCGGTGCGGTTGGCCGCGAGCAGGCTGAGCGTGCCGCCGGCGCGCAGCGCGCGGACGATGTGCGCGAGGTCGGCCGTCGGGTCGTCCACCACCTCGAGCACGCCGTGGCACAACACCACGTCGGCGGCGTCCGGCTCGACCACGTCGAACAGGCCGTGCGTGTCGCCCTGGTAGGCGCGGACCAGGTCGGTGACGCCGGCCTCGGCGGCCCGGCGTTCGAACGCGGCGAGCGCGTCCGGGCTGGGGTCGACCACGGTGACCCGGTGGCCGAGTCGGGCGATGGGCACGGCGAGGTTGCCGGTGCCGCCGCCGGTGTCGAGCACGTCGAGCACGTCCCGCCCGACCGCCTCGGCCCGTCGGTCCAACGCCTCGCGCAGCACCTGCCACACGACGGCGGTACGCATCGAGCTGCGCCTGCGCGTCTGGTCGGACACGAACACCCTCCTCCGGAACCGGTCGGGTCCCACCTTAGGGCGTTGGGGAGAGTCATCCCGCGCTCCCGGGACTGGCGTGCCACAACTTGCGCGGGGGCTGCTTGGTGGGGTCGCCGGCCGGGCGCAGGTCGGCGTACGGGGAGACCTTGAAGCCGCTCGCGTGCACCAGGACCCGGCGGGCGGCGGGCGCGGGGGTGCCGGGCCGCGACCCGGCCATCAGCGCGTGCACCGCCTCGACCCCGCCGGTGCGCCACGCGTCGTGCAGCGCGCCCAGCTCCCAGCAGCCGGTGGCCCGTACCGACACGCCGCGCGGTCCGGTGCGGCGCAGCACCCCGCGCACCACGAGCAGCCAGGAGTGGAACAGGGTGGCCGCGTACGGGTCCTGGGCGTCCTCGAAGAAGGTGGTGTCCACCGGTCCGGTGGCGTCGTCCAGGGTCAGGAAGATCACCCGGCGGCCGGTCCGGATCGGCGGGGTCTGGGTGGCCACCTTGACGCCGGCCACCAGGAGTTCGGCCCGGTTGCGCCGATTCAGCAGGTCGCGGGCGCGGGTGATGCCCAGGTCGGCCAGGAACGGCGCGTAGAAGTCGAGCACGTGGTGCCCGGCGTCCAGGCCCAGGATGTCCAGCTCGGCGCGGATGCGTTCGGCGTCGGTGAACTCGGGCAACCCGGTGGGCGGCGGGGTGTCCGGGGCCAGGCCCAGGTCGAGTTCGGCGGCGCCGCGCTGCCTGCGGCCGGCGCGGCCGAGCCGGTCCAGGTCGGCGAGGTGGAGCAGCAGGTCGCGGCGCGTGGTCGGGGTCGGGTGCACGGCGTCGAACGCGCCGACGGTGATCAGCCGTTCGGTGGTCGGGCGGGACGCGCCGGCGCGGGCCCGGAAGTCGACCAGGGAGGCGTAGGGGCGGTGGGCGAGCACGTGGGCGAGTTCGTCGGCGCCGATGCCCTTGATCTCGGCCAGCGGGATCCGGATGCCGGGGGTGCCGTCGGCGGCGGGTTCGACCCGGTAGACGTCGTCCGAACGATTGACGTCGACGCCCAGGATCGGCACGCCGAACTGGCGCGCGTCGTCCAGGATCAGTCGTTTGGGGTACATCCCGGGGTCGTGGGTGAGCACCCCGGCCAAAAACGCGGCGGTGTGGTGCGTCTTGAGCCACGCGGACTGGTAGGTGGGCAGCGCGAAGGCGGCGGCGTGCGCCTTGCAGAAGCCGAACGAGGCGAAGGCCTCCAGCACATCCCAGATCTTGTCGATCACCGCCGGCCGGTAGCCGCGTCGCGCGGCCCGCTCGTAGAGCCAGTCCCGGACCGCGGGTTTGCGTTCGTGGTTGCCCAGCGCACGGCGGGCCACGTCGGCCCGGGCCAAGTCGCAGCCGGTGACGATGTGGATGATCCGGATCACCTGTTCGTGGAAGACCACCACACCGCAGGTCTCGGCGAGGGTTTTCCGGAGGCTCTCGTGGATGTAGTAGGGCTCGGTCCGGCCCTGCCGGGCGGCCAGGAACGGGGTGACCATGTCGCTCTTGACCGGGCCGGGCCGAAACAGCGAGATGTCCACGATGATGTCCTCGAACGTCTCCGGGGCGAACTTGCCGATCAGCTCGCGCTGGCCGGGCGATTCGATCTGGAAGCAGCCCAGGGTGCGCTTGGACCGGATCAGCTCGAAGGTCGCGGGATCGTCGTGCGGGACCGCGTCCAGGTCGGGGGCGGCGCCGTCGACACGTGCGATCTCGGCCACCGCGTGGGCCATCGCGGACTGCATCCGCACGCCGAGCACGTCCAGCTTGAGCAGGCCGAGGTGTTCCACGTCCTCCTTGTCGAACTGGCTCATCGGGAAGCCCTGCGCGGAGATCTCCACGGGGGTGCGATCCAGCAGGGTGGGGTTGGAGAGCAGTACGCCGCACGGGTGCAGGGCCAGGTGTCGGGGCAGGCCGTCGAGCCGGGCGGCGAGCGCGAACAGGCCGTCGAAGCCGCCGTCCTGGGCGAGCCGGTTGGCGCGCAGTTCGGGCAGGTCGCGCCGGGCCGAGCCGAGGTCGCGGGCGCGGATGTGCGGGAACGCCTTGGCCAGTTCGTCGATCTCGGCGGCGGCCAGGCCGAGCGCCGCGCCGACGTCGCGGATCGCGTGCCGGGCCCGATAGGTCTCGGCCATCGACACACACGCGCAGCGCTCGGGGCCGAAGACCTCCATGATCCGCCGGTAGACGTCGGTGCGGCGGGCCGATTCCACGTCGACGTCGATGTCGGGCAGCGCGGTGCGCCGGTCCGAGACGAAGCGTTCCATCAGCAGGCCGTGCCGCAGCGGGTCGACGCCGGAGATCCCGAGCAGATGGTTGACCAGGCTGCCCGCGCCGGAGCCGCGGGCCGCGCAACGCACGCCCAGTTCCCGGATCAGATCGACCACGCCGGCCACGGTCAGGAAGTAGGACGGCAGCCCGAGTCGGCCGATCAGCGCGAGTTCGTCGTCCAGCCGGCCCAGTGCCTCGGTCGTGGGGGCGATGCCGCGCCGGCCCAGACCCGCCTCGCAGCGGGCGCGCAGTTCGGCGCCGGCCCGGCTCGCGGGCACCCCGAGCACCTCCGGCTCGGGGTAGAACACGCCGCCGATGCCCAGGTCCCGGGCCGGGTCCAGGACCAGTTCGTCGGCCAGCGCCCGGGTGTCGCGCAGCAGCGCGGCGGCGGTGCCCCGGCCGGCCAGGAGGGTGATCTCGGCGGCGACGGCGACCATGTCGAGGGTGGGCTTGAGGTAGGCCTCGGAGCCGGTCCGGGTCAGGTGGTGTCGGCCGAGCGGGACCAGGCGCCGGGCCGAGTCGAGCACGTCGGCGACCACCGCGTCCTCGCGGTCGGCGTAGCGCACCGCGTTGGTGAGTACGACGGGCACGTGGTGGGTGTCGGCGAGGATCAGCGTCCGGGCCGCGTGGGCGGCGGACGCGGCCCGCCCCGGCGGCGCCAGATGGCTCACCGCCTCCAGGTGGAGGGTGTCGGCGGGCAGTGCGGCCCGGGCCCGGCGCAGCAGCCGCTCGGCCCGGGTCGGCCGGTCGGCGGCGAGCGCCCGGCCGAGCTCCGAGTCGGGGCCGGCCAGCACGACCAGCGCACCGCCGGTGGCGGCGAGCGCGTCCCACGTGGTCACCGGGTTGGCCCGGTCGCGCCGGTGCGCGTCGCTGATCAGCCGGCACAGCGCGGCCCAGCCCGGCTTGCCCCGGGCCAGCACGGTGATCCGGGGATGCCCGGGGTCGGTGAACGCGCCGCCGCGCGCGGGGGTGCGCCGGGTCCGGTCCGGCGCGGGGTCGGCCGGTTCGACGGGCAACACCGCGAGTTCGGCGCCCAGGATCGGCCGGATGCCCGCCGCCAGGCAGCCGCGGGCGAATGCGACGGCGCCGTAGACCCCGTCCCGGTCGGTCAGCGCGAGGGTGTCCAGGCCGTGTTCGACCGCCCGCTCGATCAGCGTGCCCACGTGCGAGGCGCCGTAGCGCATCGAGTGCCCCGACGCGACGTGCAGGTGGGCGAAGGGGCGGTTCGAGCGGCTCGGTCGGTTCATGGTGGTGCATTCGGTTCGATCGGTAGGAGGGTTCAATCGGCGGGAGGGGGTGGGGCCGGGATCGGGGGCAGCGCGAGCAGGCGCACCACCAGGCGGAAGAAGGTCTCCACGTCGCGAATCAGGTCGTCCGCCTCGCGGCCGGTGACCGCGCCGGGCAGGCCCGCCTCGGCGGCGGCCCGCTTGCGGGCGCCGGACGCGAAGAAGGCCGCCCACTCGGTCAGTTCGGGGGCCACCTTCGGCAGCAGCTCCCATGCGCTGCGCGGGGCCCGGCGGCGCCGGCCCGGGCGCTCCTCGTCGGCCCGGGCCCGGGCGGCGAGCACGGCCGCGGCCACTCGCAGTGCGGCCAGGTGGGCGGTGGCGTAGCGCTCCGCGGCGTCCCGGTTGACGGTGGCCTCGGCGAGCCCGCGCCGGGCCTGGGCCAGCAGGTCGAGCGCACCGCGCGGCGCGGACGACCAGCGCACCGGCGCCCGGCGGATCGGCGGCGGCTCGGGTAGGTAGGCGGACTGGTTCCAACTCGCGGTCGCACTCGCACTCGCGGTCACACGATCACCTCCTCAGTCGGCGGTCCGGGCCAGCGTCCAGGTCCCGGCGCCGGCATCGAGACTGAGGTCGTATACGCCCAGCGGCGCACTGCGGCCGGCGCCGGCCTCCACGCGCCACACCTCGCGCTCCCCCGTCGCGACCGCGGCGGCCCGCGAGCGCGCGTGTTGCCACCACTCGCCGGTCTCGACCCAGTGGCCGAGCACCTCCCGGACCACGTAGAGCCGGTCGTGCCACAGGAACCGCGCGGGGTCGCCACCGCTGCGCAGCACCTCCACCGGGTCGGTGTGCAGACGCGTCACGTCACTCCTCCTCTGCCGGGGGTCGGCGATGCGCTTCCCCACGCACCGCCGACCCGGGCCGCCCATCCGGTTGCCCCGTGCCGTTCGAGTCGAACTTCTCCCGAACATCTTCTTCGAACAAAAGTTCGACCCCGTTTGCCAGTAAAGCTCGCTCCCCCACCCACGTCAACGTCATTGCCGCAGTCCCGGGCGAACCGGCGCGTTCGAGCGATGTTCGAACACGTTCGAGTCCGGCGGTTTCGGGGCCGATCCCGCCGTACTCCCCCGCACAACCACCGTGACAGGCGGCTCCGACAGCGGACCGGCCCGACGTGCGACCCTGCCGGGGTGCGCCCACGCCTGCCCTCGCCGCTGCGCGAGCTGTCCGATCCCCGACTGACCGCCCGCGACCTGCGGCTGTGGCTCAAACGGGACGATCTGATCCATCCGGAAGTACCGGGCAACAAGTGGCGCAAGCTGAAGTACAACCTGGTCGCGGCCCGCGAACAGGGGCAACGAACGTTGTTGACGTTCGGCGGCGCCTACTCGAACCACCTGCGCGCCACCGCGGCGGCCGGGCACGCGCTCGGGCTGGCCACGGTGGGCGTGGTGCGCGGCGAGGAGCTCGCCGACCGGCCGCTCAACCCGTCACTGGCCTTCGCGGTCGAGCGCGGCATGCGGCTGGTGTTCGTGGACCGCGCGACCTACCGCGCCAAGCACACCGCGCCGGTGCTCGACGCGCTGCTCGCGGCGCACGGGCCCGCATACGTCCTCCCGGAGGGCGGCAGCAACGAAGCCGCCGTGCGTGGTTGCGCGGAGTTGCCCGCCGAACTGGACGACGAGACGGGCGACGAGCCGGGCGACGGCTTCGACGTGGTCTGCGTCGCGGTGGGCACCGGCGGCACGCTGGCCGGCCTCGCCGCGGGTCTGTCGCCCGGGCGGCGCGCGCTCGGCTTCGCGGCGCTGCGGGGCGACTTCCTCACCGCCGAGGTGGCCGACCTGCAACGCCGCACCTATGGCGCGCCGACCGACAACTGGCACGTGGCGACCGACTTCCACCACGGCGGCTACGCCCGCCGCAGTCCCGAACTGGACACCTTCCTGGCCGACTTCGCACACCGCCACGACTTCGCGCCGGAGCCGATCTACGTCGGCAAGATGTTGTTCGGCCTGTTCGCCCTCGCCGAACGCGGCACGTTCGCCCCGGGCACCCGGCTGGTCGCGGTGATCACCGGCTGAGTGTCCGTCGGTTCCCCGAATACGAGAAGCGGTGGCTCGCCGTCCCCACGACCGAGCCACCGCCTCGAACGACCCGCCGCCCCGTGCCGGCCGTCGTCCCCATCCGTACCGTCGCCCCGTGCCGCCGGTCCCGATGTCGTTCCACCCGCCCGCGCCGTCCCCCTCGAACGGCGCTCCCCCCGAGGCTCCCGCCGGGCTCTCCCTGGGCTCTCCCCGTGCCGACCACCCTGCCGGGCGGGGACCCCGGCGGGCATCCGTACAGGTACTCAGAAAGCGGACCGAGTATCGGCGCTCATCTCCGCGTTGATCACGGCTTCCGAACCGGATCGCCGACGGAAAAATAAATCTTCCGCACGCGTACAACCCTGGGCGCGGGTCGTGAGTCTTACCAATCGTGACCCACTGGGGGGTGGGCCCGTAGACCGTGGGGAGCGGTCGCGGGAAGGTGCGGGGGACCAGGCCCGGGGGGCGGGCCTGGTCCCCCGCACCCGCATATACGCTGTCTCGACGTGGCTCGCATCGTGGTTGTCGGCGCAGGTATGGGTGGATTGGCGGTGGCCGCTCGGCTGGCCACGCTGCGCCACGAGGTGACGATCTGCGAACGGTCGGCCACCACCGGCGGATCGTCCGGCTCGATCGTCCGGGACGGCTTCACCTTCACCACCGGCCCCGGGCTGCTCACCCTGCCGGCCGTCTACCGCGATCTGTTCCTCAAGACCGGCGCCGCGATCGAGGACGTCGTGGACCTGGTCCCGATCGCCTCGCCCACCCGGGAGTCGTTCGCCGCCGCGAGCGGCCCGCGCACCGTAATCGACATCCCCAACGCCTCCCGCTCCGGCACCCACGACGCGTTCGAGGCGGGTTTCGGGGCGGGCGCGGGCGCGGACTGGCAGCGGCTGCTGCACCGGGCCGGCGAGATGTGGGGAATCACCCGCAAGACGTTCTTCGAGGCGCCGCTCCTGGCCGAACCCGCCGAGCGCACCGAGCGGCTGCGCGCCGCGGGCGGCCGGGCGGATCTGCGCACCACCGCGCCGTGGCGCTCGTTGCGCTCGCTCGGCCGGACCCACCTGGGCGATCCCCGGCTGCGCGCCCACCTGGAGCGCTTCGCCGCCGAGGCGGGCTGCCATCCGGGCAAGGCGCCCGCGACGCTGGCCACGCTGCCCTACCTGGAGGAGACCTTCGGGGTGTGGTGGGTGCGCGGCGGCCTGCACCGGATGACCGAGGCGCTGCACGCGCGCTGCGTACAGCGCAGGGTGAAGGTGCGCACCGACACCGAGGTGGCCACGATCGAGCGGGCGGGCGGCCGGGTGTCCGGGGTGCGGCTCGCCGACGGGGGCCGGCTCGACGCCGACATCGTGATCACCAATCTGCCCACCGATCCGCGCGCCGCCGGGCTGCTCGCCGAGGCCGGATCCGGGTCCGGGGCCGGCGGGGTGGGTCGGCTGCCGGCCGCGTCGGCGGTGCTCGAACTGCATCTGGCGCTGCGCGGGCGTACCGAGGGCATGCCGCACCGCACCTACCTGTTCGCGGACGACCCGGGCCACGAGCCGGACGCGCTGTTCGCCCGCCGGCCGTCACCGCCGACCGATCCGACGTTGTGCGTACTGGCCCCGGACGACCCGACGCTGGCCCCCGAGGGGCACAGCGCGTGGACGGTACAGCTGCGGGTGCCGCCGCACGGTGTCCTGGACTGGGCCTCGGCCGCGCTCCGGGACACCTGTCCCGCGACCGTGCTCGACCTGCTGGCCCGGCGCGGCCTGGACGTGCGCGATCGGGTCCTGTGGTCCGAGCTGCGCACCCCCGCCGACCTGGCGGCGCACACCGGCGCGCCGGGCGGCGCGGTGCCGGGGGCCGGCGCCGACGGCCCGCGCAACGCGCCGCGCCGAGTGCCGAACCGCTCCGCCGTACCGGGCCTGTTCTCGGTCGGCGCAAGCGCCCACCCCGGCGGCGGCCTGACCCGAGTCGGCATGTCGGCGGCCCTGGTGGCGGAGCTGATCGGGCGCGCGTAGGCGCTGTCCGCGGGCTCAGCGGGCCTTGGCTCGGCGGCCCTTGGGGCGGCGGCCGCTGATCGTCCAGCCGTGGTGGTAGGCCTTGCGGACGTAGCGTGTGGTCAGGAACTGGCCGATCGCGAAGCAGAACACGCCGATGCCGACCACGACCGGGTTCTTGATCCCGACGCCCGTGGCCACCCCGACGAAGCCGACGAACGCGAGTACGCGGTAGCGAAACGGTGCACCGTGCTGCCACAACACCTCGGTCAGCAACCACAGGCCGATCGGCACGAACAGGACGTAGAGCACCACCAGGCCGAACTGCACCGTCGTTCCCTCCGTTACCGGCTCGTTGCCTCACCCTAAAGGGTCAACGAGCCGCCGGGGGCGAACCGGCTCACCCCGCTTGGACCGGCGCCGGGTGCGACTCTCCGCCCAGGCCCAGGTTCTGGTAGATCTCGGTGGTCGCCGTCGACCGGTTGAGCGTGATGAAGTGCAGGCCCGGCGCGCCCTCGGCGAGCAGCCGCTCGGACATCCGGGTCGCGTATGCCACGCCGACCGCGCGCACCGCCGCCCGGTCCTCCTTGACCGCCTCGACCGCCTCCGCCAGTTCGGCGGGCACCGAGCAGCCGCTCAGCTCGTCCGCCCGGACCAGCGTGGTCGGGCTGGTGACCGGCATCACCTCGGGGATGATCGGGATGTCGCACCCGGCCGCCGCGACCCGGTCGCGCAGCCGCAGGTAGTCCTCGACGTCGAAGAACATCTGGGTGATCGCGTAGTCGGCGCCCGCGCGGCACTTGGCCACGAAGTGCCGGATGTCCTCGTCCCAGTTCGTCGAGCGCGGGTGCATCTCCGGGAACGCGGCGATGCCCACGCAGAAGTCGCCGGACGCGCGCAGCAGTTCGACCAGTTCGATGGCGTAGCTGAAGCCCTCCGGGTGGGCCACCCACTCGCCCTTCGGGTCGCCCGGCGGGTCGCCGCGCAGCGCGAGCACGTTGCGCACCCCGGCGTTGGCGTACTGCCCGATGATGTTGCGCAGCTCGGCGCGCGAGTGGCCGACCGCGGTGAGGTGTCCCACGGGGGTGAGCGTGGTCTCGGTGGCGATCCGCTCGGTCGTGTCGACGGTCAGCCCCCGGCTGGAGCCGCCCGCACCGTAGGTGACCGACACGAAGGTCGGCGCGAGGGCCTCGACCCGACGGATGGCCTCCCACAGGGTGCGGGTGCCCTGTTCGTTCCTGGGTGGCATGAACTCGAAGGAGAAGGACCGGGTGCCGTTCGCGAGGAGATCGCGAATGGCGGGGGTTCGATTGATTCGAGTGGCCGCGGCACCGAGAGACATGTACGCAGGTTATCGGCCGGCGGCGCGGGCGAGCACGGCTTTCCACGTGGCGAGACGACCGGGCTACCCCGGATGTCGGACCGGGCGCAAGTTAGGCTGCCCCGTATTTCCTCGTCCTTTCTCCTCGCCCTCGACGGAAGACTCCATGGCTGCCGATTCCTTCCCCGTACACCCCTTGGACCGGGACGGCCTGCGGCAGCGTGTCAATGCCGCGCTGGGCGAGTTCATGCAGCGGCAGGCCGAGGTGCTCGCCGAGGTGGGCGAGGGCATGGTCCCGGTCACCGCGGCGCTGACCGACTTCGTGCTCGACGGCGGCAAGCGGCTGCGGCCCGGCTTCTGCTACTGGGGCTGGCGCGGGATCGCCGGTCCGGCGGCGCAGGACGCGGCGATCGTGCGGGTGGCCGGCGCGCTCGAACTGCTCCAGGCCAGCGCGCTGATCCACGACGACCTGATGGACAGCAGCGACACCCGGCGGGGCAAGCCGGCCGTGCATCGTCGCTTCGAGGGGCTGCACGCGGACAGCGGCTGGGTCGGCTCGGGCGAGTCCTTCGGTTCGGCGGCGGCGATCCTGCTCGGCGACCTGTGTCTGTCCTGGTGCGACGAGATGTTCGGGGCGAGCGGGGTGGACGACCGGGCGCTGCGCGCGGCGAAGCCGCTGTTCGACGTGATGCGCACCGAGGTGATGGCGGGTCAGTACCTGGACGTGCTGGAGCAGGCGATGGGCGGCGGCTCGGTGGCGCGGTCACGGCGCGTGATGCGGTTCAAGTCCGCCAAGTACACGATCGAACGCCCCCTGCACGTGGGCGCCGCGCTGGCCGGTGCCGATCCCGCCGCGCTGGCCGCCTATTCCGCCTACGGGTTGCCCCTGGGTGAGGCGTTCCAGCTGCGGGACGACGTCCTCGGTGTCTTCGGTGATCCCGAGCGGACCGGGAAGCCGGCCGGGGACGACCTGCGCGAGGGCAAGCGGACCGTACTGCTGGCCCTCGCCGGCGAGCGGGCCGGCGCCGCGCAGACCGAGGTGTTGGGCGCGCTGCTCGGGGACCCCGAGCTGAGCGACACCGGCGTCAAGGAACTGCGCACGGTGATCGAGGACACCGGCGCGCTCGCCGACGTCGAGACGATGATCACCGAGCTGACCGAGCGGGCCCTGGCCGCCCTCGCCGACGCGCCGATCGCCGAGGACGCCCGCGAGGTCCTGCGGGAGCTGGCCGACGCCGCCACGGTGCGCAGCGTTTAGTACCTGCCCGGCGGATCCCGGCGGGTCGACCGCGAAGGGCCGGCCGAGGCCGGCTGGTCAGGGCAGTACGGCCGCGAAGCTCGCGTAGTGGTCGTCGCTGTAGAAGCGCTCGGCGCCGTTGCCGGTGACGATCCGCCGCGCGCCGCGATCGCCCGCGCCGGGGGTACGGACCGTGTACTCGTGGTAGTAGCCGTTGGGTTTGCCCGGCAACAACTTCTCCCGGTTGCCGAACACGATGCCGTCGCGCGGGTACGGATACGGCCCACCGGCCGCGATCAACCGCAACGTCTCCCGGGCCTCGGCGGGCAGTTGCCCGGCGGCGACGGTACGCATCCCGGTGGGCACCCACCCGGGCCGCCCGGCCGCGGTCGCGGTCGCGGGCGCGCCCGCGGCCGAAGCGGACGGCGCCCGGCTCGACTTGGCACCGGAGTGCGACCCGCCGCCACCGCCACGGGTGAGCGCGAACACCAACACGGCGACCGCGACGAGCGCGAGCACCGTGACCACGACAAGGTTGCGCCGTCGAGCACCGAACATGCCCCGCATACTGCCGGCCCACCCGCCCCGAACCGCACCCGAACCGCGCACCCCACGCACCGCGCCCGCGACACGTCGGCTCGGGCCGGCCCGGACGGCGTCGCGGCGGTCAGCTCCGGGCGAGCCGCTCGGCGAATTCGGCCGTCGCCGCGGCCGGGTCCGGGGCGTCCGTGATGGCTCGGACCACCACCACCCGGGTCGCGCCCGCCGTCAGGACCTCGTCGAGGTTGGTGAGGTCGATGCCGCCGATCGCGAACCACGGGCGGGTCGGGCGCAGCGCGGCGGTGTAGCGGACCAGGTCCAGGCCCGGTGCCGGGCGGCCCGGCTTGGTCGGCGTCGGCCACACCGGCCCGGTGCAGAAGTAGTCCACGCCCGGCTCGACCAGCGCCGCGTCCACCTCGGCCGCGGCGTGCGTGGAGCGCCCGATCAGCACATCGCCGCCGATGATCGCCCGGGCCGCCGGGACCGGCAGGTCGTCCTGGCCCAGGTGCAACACGTCGGGCCCGATCGTGTGCGCGACGTCCGCCCGATCGTTGACCGCGAGCAGCTTGCCGTGTCGGCGGCACGCGTCCGCGAACACCTCCAGGTATGCCAGCTCGGGCCGGGCCTCCAGCCCCTTCTGCCGCAACTGCACGATGTCCACGCCCGCGCCGAGCACCGCGTCCAGGAACGCGGGCAGGTCGCCCTGCCGCTCCCGGGCGTCGGTGCACAGGTACAGGCGCGCGTCCGCCAACCGTTCCTGACGACTCGTCATCGACCCGGCCTCAGATCGCCAGCGCCTGGGCGCGCCGCCGCACCTCGGTCATCCGGTTCTCCTGCAGCGCCTGCACCGGCGTGCCCGGCAGCGTGTCGTCCGGGGTGAACAACCACTCCAGCGCCTCGGCGTCGGTGAAGCCCGAGTCGGCGAGCAGGGTCAGCGTGCCGACCAGGCCCTTGACGATGTTGCCGTCCTGGAAGAAGTCGGCGGGCACCTGGAGGGCCCGGTGCTCGCCGCGGCGCACCGCCAGGAACTTGCGCTCCTTGAGCTGCTGGCGGACCTTGAGGATGTCCACGCCGAGGATCTCGGCGATGTCGGGGAGGGTCACCCAGGCGGGGACGAGGGCTTCGGTTTTGGCATCGATCTCGCTCACCCGGCCAAGTTTAGGTTCCGGGCCCGGCCCGCCCCGCCGGCGGCGGTCACCGGGTGACCGACTTGAGTGGGTTCTCCGGGTCGGCGAACAGCTCCCGGTCGACCGGGGTGCCCAGTTGTACGAGCTTGCGCCCCTGGGCCAGATCACGTGGTTTGGCCACCGCGAGCAGTGCCACGAGCCGGTCGCCGGCGAACCAGCCCGCGGTCCATTTGCCGTCCTCGCCCGCGCCGCGGAAGACCAGTTCGTCGCCGGCCGCGTGCCGCCCGACGTACTGCACCATGCGGCCGAACTGGTCGGACCAGAAGTACGGGACCGGGTCGTAGGCCTGGTCCCCGCCGAGCAGGTTGGCCACCAGCACGCGCGGTGCCTGGAGCGCGTTGTCCCAGTGTTCGACGTTCATCCGGGTGCCGTATCGGGCGGACGGGAAGTCCACGCAGTCCCCGACCGCGTAGACCCCGGGCACCGAGGTGGCCAGGTGCTCGTCCACCTCGACGAAGCCGCGCGCGTTGCGGACCACGGCGGAGCCCGCGAGCCACTCGGTGGCGGGGCGTACCCCGATGCCGACCACGATCGCGTCGGCGGGCAGCCGGCGGCCGTCGGTCAGCTGTACCGCGCCCGCCACCAGCCGGTCCACCCGCGCGCCGAGCAGGAGTTCGACGCCCGCCTCGGCGTACCACGGCACGAACCGCTCGCCGATCGCGTCCGGGAACGGCCCGGCGAGCGGGGTGTGCAGTGCCTCGACCACGGTGGTCGGGCAGCCGGCCGCGGCGGCGGCGGTGGCCACCTCGGCGCCGATCCAGCCCGCGCCGACGATCACCACGTGTGCTCCCGGCACCAGCGCGGCGCGCAGTGCGCGGGCGTCGTCGATGGTGCGCAGCACGTGTACGCCGGGCACCTCGGCCGTGCCCGGCAGCTCGATCACGCGCGACCCGGTGGCGATCACCAGCCGGTCGAAGGCGAGCGGTCCCGCGTCGGTGTCCACGACCCCCGGGCGCAGTCCGGTCGCGGTCCGGCCGAACAGCACCTCGGTGTGCAACTCGGCCCAGTCCGCCTCGAACGAGGTGTCGTCGGTCTTGCCGCCGAGCACCTCCTTCGACAGCGGCGGGCGGTCGTACGGCGCGTGCGCCTCGGCCCCGAGCAGGGTGACGCGCCCGGCGTACCCCTGGTCCCGCAGCGCCACCACGGTTTGCAGGCCGGCCATGCCGGCACCCACGACGAGCACGTTGTCCATGCACGGCACCCTATGCCGCGCGCGTGGGCGATCGAAGGGCAGGGTCTTGACTCAGTCAAGGACATCTTCGGACCTCTCGGACGCCCCGGAAGGCGGGGAAAGCGGTGTCGTAGTGTGGAGAAGTCACGGGAGCCCGGTGAGACCGGGCTGAGAGGGGGGCTGCGAGCCCCCGACCGTCCGAACCTGATCCGGGTCATACCGGCGAAGGGAGTTCCGCTCACCATGTCCTATGCACCGAACACCGACATTGTGATCGTCGGCGCGGGCGTGATCGGCCTGTCCATCGCATGGCGGGCCCGCACGCGCTACGGACCGACCGTCACCGTCGTCGATCCCAGCCCCGGCCGGGGCGCCTCGCACGCCGCGGCCGGCATGCTCACCCCCGTCTCCGAACTCCAGTACGGCGAGGAGAGCCTGCTGCGGCTCGGCATCGAATCGGCGCGCCGCTACCCCGAGTTCGCCGCCGAACTGGCCGACGCGGCGGGACTGCCCTCGGGCTACCGCGCGTGCGGCACGATCGCGGTCGCGCTCGACGCGGACGACCGGGCCGTACTCAAGGACCTGCACACCCACCAAACGCGGCTCGGCCTGCACTCGACGTGGCTGACCAGCCGCGAGTGCCGGCGCCTGGAGCCGATGTTGTCCCCGGCGATCACCGGCGGCCTGCATGTCGAGGACGACCACCAGATCGACAACCGCCGACTGGTCGCGGCCCTGCTCGCCGCCTGCGACCGGGCGGGCGTGCGACTCGTGCGCGAACGAGTCGAGCGCATCCTGGTCACCGACGAGCGCGCGCACGGCGTGCGACTGGCGAACGGGCGCGAGTTGTCCGCCGATCAGGTGGTGTTGGCGGCCGGCTGCCGATCGGCGCTGATCCCGGGATTGCCGCCCGAGGTGGTGCCGGCGGTGCGTCCGATCAAGGGCGAGATCCTGCGGCTGAAGGTGCCACCGGCGATGTTGCCGCTGCTGTCCCGCAATGTGCGGGGCGTGGTCAAGGGCGGCAGCATGTACCTGGTCCCGCGCGCGGACGGCGAACTGGTGATCGGCGCGACCGAGTACGAACTCGGGCACGACACCCGGGTCACCGCCGGCGGCGTCTACGAACTGCTGCGCGACGCCCACGAGTTGGTCCCCGGCATCACCGAGCTGCCGCTGCTCGAAACGCTCGCGGGGCTGCGTCCGGGCAGCCCGGACAACGCGCCGATCCTGGGCCGATCCGCACTGGCCGGCCTGGTCGTGGCGACCGGCCACTACCGGCACGGCATCCTGCTCACCCCGATCACCGCGGACACCGTGGCCGAGGTGCTGGCCGGCGGCACCACCCCCGACCTGATCGTGCCCTTCGGGCCCGACCGCTTCGCGCCCGCCGCTCGGAAGGTGATGGCATGACCGACATCGAGACCATCGAGGTCTGCGTCAACGGCGACCGGCGCGGGATCCGCGCGGGCACCACGGTGGCCGAACTGGTGGCCACGCTGACCACCGCGGCCAAGGGTGTCGCGGTCGCGGTGGACGAGGCGGTGGTGCCGCGCGGTGTGTGGGCCGAGACGGTGTTGGGCGCGGGCAGCCGCGTCGAGGTGCTGACCGCGGTACAGGGAGGGTGACCGGCATGGCCGACGACGACAAGTTGGTACTGGCCGGCGAGGTCTTCACCTCCCGGCTGATCACCGGGACCGGCGGGGCGCCGAGCCTGGAGATCCTGGAGCAGGCGCTGATCGCGTCGGGCACCGAGATCACCACGGTGGCGATGCGCCGGGTGGACCCGGGGACCGCGGGCTCGGTGCTCGACGTGCTGCGCCGACTGGGGATCCGGGTGTTGCCGAACACCGCCGGATGTTTCACCTCGGGCGAGGCGGTGCTCACCGCGCGGCTGGCCCGCGAGGCGCTGGAGACCGACTGGATCAAGCTCGAAGTGGTGGCCGACGAGCGCACCTTGCTCCCGGACGGGGTGGAACTCGTGGACGCCGCCGAGCGGTTGGTGGACGACGGGTTCCGGGTGCTGGCGTACACCAACGACGACCCGGTGCTGGCCCACCGGCTCGAACAGGTGGGCTGTGCGGCGGTGATGCCGCTCGGCTCGCCGATCGGCTCGGGTCTGGGCATCCGCAATCCGCACAACATCCGGCTGATCACCGAACAGGCCACCGTCCCGGTGGTGCTGGACGCGGGCCTGGGCACCGCGTCGGACGCGGCGTTCGCGATGGAACTGGGCTGCGCCGCGGTGTTGCTCGCGACCGCGGTCACCCGGGCGCAGTCGCCGGTGCTGATGGCGGAGGCGATGCGGCACGCGGTGGCCGGTGGCCGGCTGGCGTATCGGGCCGGCCGGATCCCGATGCGACACCACGCGTACGCGTCGTCACCCCTGGCCGGCATGCTGGAGGCGAGCCCCGAACACCCCGCCTTCTGAGCCGTACTCCGGCCCGACGACGGGGAACCGCGGGGAAGACCGTCGGCGTCCACGAGTCAGTGGACCCTACACTCCTGAACATGGACACGACCTTGAACGATCCGCTCGTCGGGCGGCTGCTCGACGGTCGATACCGGGTCGATGCCCGAGTTGCCGCAGGTGGCATGGCCACGGTGTATCGGGCTCTCGACACCCGTCTCGATCGCACCGTCGCCCTCAAGGTGATGCATGCCGGGTTGGCCCAGGACCCGGAGTCCACCCGCCGCTTCATCCTGGAGGCGAAGGCCGCGGCCCGGCTGTCGCACCCCAATGTGGTGAACGTCTTCGACCAGGGCACCGACGGCGCGATCGCCTATCTGGCGATGGAATACGTCGAGGGCCGCACGCTGCGCGAGTTGCTCCAGGACCTGGGCAACATGACGCCGCGTGAGGCGTTCGGCGTGCTGGAGCCGATGCTGGCGGCGCTGTCCGCGGCGCACCGCGCGGGCTTCGTGCACCGCGACGTCAAGCCGGAGAACGTGCTGATCTCCGACGACGGCGGGATCAAGCTCGGCGACTTCGGCCTGGCCCGGGCGACCACCACGACCGCGACCGCCGCGACCGGCAAGGTGCTGGTCGGCACGGTGGCCTACCTCGCGCCGGAACAGGTCGAGCGGGGCGAGTCCACGCCGCGCTCGGACGTGTACGCGGCGGGCGTGGTGCTCTACGAGATGCTCACCGGCCGCCAGCCGCACCACGGCGCGACCGCGGTCGAGGTGATCTACAAGCACGTGCACTCCGACGTGCCGCCGCCCTCGCTCGCGGTGCCGGGCCTGGCGCCCGCGCTGGACACGCTGGTGCGCGCGGCCACCGTGCGCGATCCGGAGCAGCGGCCCGCCGACGCCGAGGCGCTGCTCGGGCTGGTCCGCCGGACCCGACACACGATGCCGGACGGGGAGTTGGACTTCGGCGCGGCGCTGCGCCTGCCGCCGCCGCCCGAGCCGATCCACGACAACGCGACCAGCGTGTTCCGCGCGGGCGAGGTGCTGCTGCCGCCGCATCTGGCGCCGCTGGGGCTGAGCGTGGACTCGATGGAGGACGAACAGGCGCGCTACGGCGGCGCGTACGACGACCCCTACCCGACCGAGCAACACGCGTACGTGCCGGCCGCGCCGGGCTCGCCGGCCGACGCCCCCGGCGGCGGTTATCCGCAACAACCCGGGTTGCCCGGGCGGCGGCGCCGACGCGGGCCCTCGCGCGGGATGATCGTGCTCGGGATCGTGCTGCTCCTCGCCGTCGCGATCGGCGGCGGTGCGTGGTGGTACGGCTCGGGTCGCTATTCGGATGTGCCCGGCGTATTGAACATGACGCGGGCCGACGCCGAGAAGCGGCTGAAGGCGGCCGACCTGAAGGTCGAGTACGACGGTGGCGGGGACTTCAGCGAGACCATCGCCAAGGACTCGGTGATCTCCACCGACCCGGCCCCGGGCAAGAACGTGCTGAGCGGCTCGACGGTGAAGGTCAAGCTGTCCAAGGGGCCGGAGCGGCACGTGGTGCCGGCGCTGGCCAACCTCAAGCTGGAGGATGCCAAGAAGGCACTGGCCGACGCGGCGCTCAAACCCGGCACCGAGACCACGGTGGCCAGTCCCAAGGCGCCGGACACCGTGGTGAGCAGTCAGCCGGCCGCCGGCGAGCAGCTCACCCGGGACAGTGTGGTGACCCTGGTGGTCAGCCGCGGCCCGGACACGCCGGTGCCGGACCTGACCGGGCTGACCCTGGACGATGCCAAGGCCAGGTTCCAGCCCGGGACCGGGATCATCGTCGACGCGGATCCGACCGCGCAGTTCTCCGACACGGTGCCGGCGGGCCGGATCATGACGACCACCCCGGGTCCGAACACGACCGTCCCGTTCGGGACGCGGATCGTCGTGGTCCTGTCCAAGGGCCCGGACCTGGTCCAGGTCCCGCCGGTGACCGGGATGAACCCGGACGACGCGGGCCGCGCGCTGCAGGCGGCCGGGCTGCGGGTGAACAACCGGATGATCCCGCTGATCCCGGCCAACGTCGGGCGGCAGGACCCGGCGGCCGGTTCGATGGTCAAGCGCAACAGCGAGGTCTTCATCTCGAACTTCTGAGGCGCCTGGTCCGTACGAAGGCCCCGCTGCGACGCGACAGCGCGTCGGGCGGGGCCTTCGGGTGTTCCGGGCGGCTGGTGCCGCGCGCCGGGTGGGCCGGCTCAGGTCAACGCCGGGCCCTCACCACTCTCCTCCTGGTAGGAGTAGCGCTGCTCCTGCCACGGGTCACCGATGTTGTGGTAGCCCCGCTCCTCCCAGAAGCCGCGCTTGTCGGCCACCATGTACTCGATCCCGCGCACCCACTTGGGGCCCTTCCAGGCGTAGAGGTGCGGCACGATCAGCCGGACCGGGAAGCCGTGTTCGGCGGTCAGCGGCTCACCGTTGTGGTGGGTGGCCAGGATCGTCCGGTCGTTCGTGAAGTCCAACATGCGCAGATTCGAGCTGAAGCCGTATTCGGCCCACACCATCGCGTGGGTGACCTCCGGCGCGGGCGGCGCGATCTCCAGGAGCTTGGCGATGGTCAGCCCGGTCCACTCGTTGCCGAGCATGCTGAACTTGGTCACACAGTGGAAGTCGGCGATCACGCTCTCGTGCGGCAGCGCGGAGAACTCGTCGTGGTTCCAGCAGTGCTTGTCCCCCGAGGCGGTCGCGCCGAAGACGCGAAAGTCCCAGATCTCGGGCTTGAACCGAGGGACCGGTCCATAGTGCAGAACGGGCCAGCCACGCTGGATCCGCTGGCCCGGCGGAAGTCGCGGATCGCGGTCCGGAGCCTCGGTCCCACCTTGTGCCGCTTCCGTATGCCCCATACCCCACATGGTCCCAGACGCTCCGACCGACCCACGACCGCCCCCGACCCGCCCCGGGCGGGCCCGAGGGTGGGACAAGTTCGACATTGGAAGGCAAGGCTGCCCTTCGTGGCGGAAGTGCTACCAAAAGTGACAGGATTCGGGAGACACTCCCGCCTCATGCGTGCCAGAGGTCCCCCGTGTCCCTCTGTTACGGCCCATCCACACCGGAAGGTGCGTCGCGATGCACAGTGACCCGCAGATCATCGAGCTCCTGAACGAACAGCTCACGGCGGAACTCACCGCGATCAACCAGTACTTCCTGCACGCGAAGATGCAGGAGCACCGGGGCTACATCAAGCTCGCGGCGTGGACCCGCCACGAGTCGATCGACGAGATGAAGCACGCGGAGCGGCTGACCGACCGCATCCTGATGTTGGAGGGGCTGCCGAACTACCAGCGGCTGAACGCGCTGCGGATCGGCCAGAACCTGGAGGAGATGTTCCGCGCCGACCTGGCGGTGGAGATGGAGGCCGTCGAGCGGTTGCGGCGCGGCATCCCGTTGATGCGCGAGAAGGGCGACGTGACCTCGGCCAACATCTTCGAGGACATCCTGGCCGACGAGGAAGAGCACGTGGACTACCTGGAGACGCAGCTCGGCCTGCTCTCCGAGGTGGGCGAGCAGCTCTACATCGCGGGCCTCCTGGAGCAGCCGAGCGGGAGCTGATCGAGAGCCGATCCGGAGCAGACCGACCGATCGGGACATGTGTCACCGATCACCCGGTATTCCCCCCGGCGGGCGCTGAGGTTACCCTTACCTAACCGACCTCGCCGCTGGGGGGAAATCTCCGTGTACGTCTGTATGTGCTTCGGTGTCACCGACAAACAGGTGAACGACCGGATAGCCGACGGCGCCCGCACCATGCGCGAGATCGCCCAGTCCTGCGGCGGCGCGGGCACCGACTGCGGGCGCTGCGTCAAGAGCATCACCGCGATGTTGCCCCGCGACGAGTCCCGGCGCCGGCGCCGCGAGCTGTGCGGCGAAGCCGACACCTGCGCGACCCCCTGCGGCACCGTCCCCACCGCGCCCGAGCCGGTCGACCTGCCGATGCCCGCGGTCGCCGCCGCCGCCCCGGACAACGTCATCCCGCTGCGCCGACCCGCCGCCGCCTGATCAGTCCTTCGCCGCCCGCACGATCGCCGCCGCGGCGCGTGCGCAGCCGGCCGCGTCCACGTCCAGGTGGGTGACCAGCCGCAACAGCCGAGGGCCGAACGCCGACACCGATACCCGCTCGGCATGACACCGCGCGACGACCTCGGCCGTGTCGGGCCCGGTCGCGCCGAGCTCGACCAGCACGATGTTGGTCTCCGGTTCGGTCACGGTCAGCCCCGCGTCGGTCAGCAGGGTGTACAACTCCCGAGCCCGCTCGTGGTCCTCGACCAGCCGCTCGATGTGGTGATCGAGCGCGTACAGGCCGCCGGCCGCGAGGATGCCCGCCTGGCGCAGCCCGCCGCCCATCCGGTGCCGCATCCGCCGCGCGTCCGCCTCGTACTCCGCCGGGAGCAGTACGACGGAGCCCGCGGGCGCCCCCAGGCCCTTGGACAGACACACGCTGAGCGTGTCGAACAGTTCCCCGTAGGCCCGCAGCGGCGTCCCGGTCGCCGCGTGCGCGTTCCAGATCCGCGCGCCGTCGCAGTGCAGCCGCAGGCCGCTGCCGTGCACGAGGTCGCGGATCGCCACGAGTCGGTCGAGCGGGTACACCGAACCACCGCCGCGATTGTGGGTCTGCTCGACCGCGACCAGGTCGGTGCCCACGGTGTACGGGTTGCCCACCCGGATCAGCCGCGCGAGGTCCGCGGGGTCGAGCAGGCCGCGCGGGCTCAGCGTGGTCCGGGTCTGGATGCCGCCGTGCCACGCGGCCGCGGCGTCCTCGTGCGCGACGATGTGCGCGTCCGCGTCCAGGACCAGTTCGCCACCGGGGCGTACGCCGAGCCGAATCGCGATCTGATTGGCCATCACCCCGGTCGGCGCGAACAGCGCGAAGGAGTGCCCGAAGAGCTCGGCGACCCGGTCCTCTAGCGCGCGCACCGTCGGGTCCTCGCCGTATACGTCGTCGCCCACGTCGGCGTTCGCCATCGCCGCGCGCATCGCGGGGCCGGGCTTGGTGACGGTGTCGCTGCGCAGGTCCACGTACGTCCGGTTCATGGCCGCAGTATCGCCGAACGCCGAAGGGCGGACCCGGTCGGGCCCGCCCTTCGACACACCACGTTCGCTCAGCTCTTGCGGTACATCTCCGCGACCAGGAACGCCAGGTCGAGCGACTGGCTGCGGTTGAGCCGCGGGTCGCAGGCCGTCTCGTAGCGCTGGTGCAGGTCGTCGACGAAGATCTCGTCGCCGCCGCCCACACACTCGGTGACGTCGTCCCCGGTCAGCTCGATGTGGATGCCGCCCGGGTGGGTGCCGAGTGCGCGGTGCACCTCGAAGAAGCCCTTGACCTCGTCGAGCACGTCGTCGAAGCGCCGGGTCTTGTGCCCGCTGGACGCCTCGAAGGTGTTGCCGTGCATCGGGTCGGACACCCACACCGGCCGGGCGCCGGTCGCGGCCACCTTCTCCACCAGGGCCGGGAGGTTGTCCCGGACCTTGCCCGCGCCCATCCGCACGATGAAGGTCAGCCGCCCCGGGTCGCGGTTCGGGTCCAGCTTGTCGATCAGCGCGAGCGCGTCCTCCGGGGACGTGGTCGGGCCCAGCTTGACGCCGATCGGGTTGCGGATCCGGGAGGCGAACTCGACGTGCGCGCCGTCCAGTTGCCGGGTGCGCTCGCCGATCCACACCATGTGGCCGGACACGTCGTAGAGATCACCGGTGCGCGAGTCCACCCGGGTCAGCGCGTCCTCGTAGTCCAGGATCAGCGCCTCGTGGCTGGCGTAGAACTCCACGGTGCGGAATTCCTCGGGGTCGGTCCCGCACGCGTGCATGAACCGCATCGCGCCGTCGATCTCCGCCGCCAGCCGCTCGTAGCGCTCGCCCGACGGGGAGAGCGCGACGAAGTCCTGGTTCCAGGCGTGCACCTGGCGCAGGTCCGCGTAGCCACCCGTGGTGAACGCGCGGACCAGGTTCAGCGTCGCCGAGGACGAGTGGTACATCCGCTTGAGCCGCTCGGGGTCGGGCGTGCGGGCGGCCTCGGTGAAGGCCAGCTCGTTGACCGCGTCGCCCCGGTAGGACGGCAGGGTCACCCCGTCGCGGGTCTCCATGCCGCTGGAGCGCGGCTTGGAGTACTGGCCGGCCATCCGGCCGACCTTGACCACCGGCACCGACGCCGCGTAGGTCAGTACCACGGCCATCTGCAGCAGCGTCTTGAGCTTGTTCTTGATCGCGTCGGCGGTGTTGCCGACGAAGGTCTCGGCACAGTCGCCGCCCTGGAGCAGGAACGCTTCGCCCTTCGCCACCGACGCGAGACGAGCACGAAGCTGGTCGCACTCGCCGGCGAAGACGAGCGGCGGATAGGAGCGGAGGTCCGCGAGGGCGGAGCCCAGGGCCTCGTTGTCCGGCCACTCGGGCTGTTGGGCCGCCGGGAGGGTTCGCCAGGATTCGATGTCGTTCAGGGTCACCGCTCAAGACTAAGCGGAGCCGCAACCCGATTGGGCCCAACGCCCGGAGAGCGAGACGCGACCTCGGCCCGCCCGCTAGGCTGACGCCGTGATCGCGATCCGCTTCCATCGGAGTTGCTGGTGGCCCGTCCCTGCGGCGGCCCACTGACTTCGCGATCCCCCCAACGATCCGACGGCCGCCCGGCAGGGCGGCCTTCGTTTTTCCCGGACCCGGTGGCAGCACCCCGGAGCGGCGGGAGACGAGCGGCGGATCGCCCGGTCGGGAGGGCGTCCTCGCCCACCGAGGAGCACCGATGCACACCGCCGACGCCCTGTCCCCGCTGTTCGCCGCCGACCCGCCGCCCTTCGCGCTGATCCGACGCGAGCACTCGACCGTGGTCGAACTGCTCACCGGCGAGATCGTCGACGCGCCGAGCCTGGCCGAGCTGCCGCTGCCCACCGCCGACGGCGGCCCCGGCCCCGAACTGCTCGCCCTGGTGCCCTTCGCGCAGATCCGCGAGCGCGGCTTCGAATGCCGCGAGGACGGCACCCCGCTGCGCTGCCTCAAGGTCACCGCACACCTCGAACTGCCCCTCGACGAGCTGCTCGCCGCGCTCCCCGAGGTGCCGGTCGAACTGCGCGGCGGCGGCTTCGACGTGGACGACGAGAGCTACGCCACGATCGTCAAGCGGGTGCTCGAGGAGGAGATCGGCCGCGGCGAAGGCGCCAACTTCGTGATCCGGCGCGACTACCGCGACCACATCGAGGACTACACGCCGGCCTCGGCGGGCACCCTGCTGCGCCGCCTGCTGACCCGGGAGAGCGGCGCGTACTGGACCTACCTGATCCACACCGGCGAGCTGACCCTGGTCGGCGCGAGCCCCGAGCGGCACGTCAGCTCGGTGGGCGGCGAGGTGGTGATGAACCCGATCAGCGGGACGTACCGCCATCCCGCCGAGGGACCCGCCCGCGAGGGGCTGCTGGCCTTCCTGCGCGATGCCAAGGAGATCGACGAGCTGTTCATGGTCGTCGACGAGGAACTCAAGATGATGAGCGAGGTGTGCGACCTCGGCGGCGCGGTCGAGGGCCCGTTCCTCAAGCCGATGGGCCACCTGACGCATACCGAATACCTGCTGCGCGGGATCACCTCGCACGACGTGGGCACGGTGTTGCGCGGCACCATGTTCGCGCCGACCGTGACCGGCAGCCCGCTGGAGAACGCGTGCCGGGTGATCCACCGGCACGAGCCGACCGGACGCGGCTACTACTCCGGGGTGGTCGCGCTGATCGGGCGCGACGCGGCGGGGCGGCGCACGTTGGACGCGCCGATCCTGATCCGCACCGCGTACATCACTCCCGACGGCGGTCTGCGGGTGCCCGCCGGCGCCACCCTGGTCCGGCACTCCACGCCCGCCGACGAGGTCGCCGAGACGCATGCGAAGGCGGCCGGGGTGCTGGCCGCGCTCGGCGTGGTCCCGGCCGCGCGGCCCGGCCCGAGTGCCGAGCTCGCGGCCGATCCCGAGGTGGCCGCGCTGCTGGCCGCGCGCAACGGCGCGCTCGCGCCGTTCTGGCTGCGCCCGCGCGACGAGCACGCGCTGCGCGCCCCGGAGCTGGCCGGCCGCCAGGTGCTCGTGGTGGACGGCGAGGACACCTTCACCGCGATGCTCGCGCACATACTGCGCACGCTCGGCCTGCGGGTCGAGGTCAGGTCCCACGACGATGTGACCTCCCGGCGGGTACGCACGGCCGAGTTGGTCGTGCTCGGCCCGGGACCGGGCGACCCCCGGGACACCGCGCACCGCAAGATGCGGTTGATGGGCGCGCTCCTGCGCACCCGGCTCGACGCGGGCGGGCCGCTGCTCGCGGTCTGCCTGGGCCATCAGCTGCTCGCCCGCGAGCTGGGCCTGGAGCTGGTCCGCAAGGCGCGCCCGTACCAGGGCAAGCAGGTGGGCATCGACCTGTTCGGCCGGCCGGAGCGGGTCGGCTTCTACAACACGTTCGCCGCGATCCGACCGGCCGCCGGGGTGTCCAACGTGGAGTTCGCCGCGGATCCGGACGACGGCCAGGTGCACGCGTTGCGGTCGAGCCGGATGCGGCTCGCCGGCGTGCAGTTCCACCCGGAGTCGGTACTCACCCACAACGGTCTGGGCATCGTCCGGGAGCTGCTCGCCGGCCTGTGAGGCCGGGCCCGGAAACGCGGTCGGCGGCGGGGTCGGGAACCGGTCGGCAACCGTCCGGGGCAGCCCCGTCGTCGTACCGGCGTGCGACCATAATCGCGTTGCTCGCCGCGGTGCGACGGAGGATCCTCGACCCCGTTCGTCGACCGAAATTCCAGTGGAGGGGGTTCCCGTGGGCTCCGATTGTCCGCCGCACGACCCCGTCGACTGGAGCGGTCGCAAACGTTGCCGCAAGTGCGGCGTGACCTTCGGCGGGCCGCGCCCGCTGCCACCGTCACCACCGGAAGCCGATGGCTGATCCGCCGCTCCCGCCGCCGAACTTCCATACCGCGCCGCGCACCGACTGGGACGAGTTGCCCACGGACGCGCGCGCCGCGGTCGAACGGTGTGCGGGGCGCGTGCTGACGGTGGCCACCGTGTGGGCGGGCTTCAACTGCGAGTTCGCCGCGGCGGTGACCACCGAACGATCGTGCTACTTCGTCAAGGGTGTCCCGCGCGATCACCCGGCGATGCCGCAGCAGCGGGTGGAGGCCGAGATCGCACCGCACGTGCGCGCGGTCTCGCCGCGGCTGCGCTGGGAGGTGCGACTCGACGACTGGGTGCTGCTCGGCTTCGACCACATCATGGGTCGGCACGCCGACTTCGCCCCGGGCACCGCGGATCTGCCGCTGGTCGCGGACGCGTTGCGGCGGCTCGGCCGGGTCGCCGTCCGGGATCTGCCACTGCCCCGGATCGAGGAGCGCTGGCGCCCCCTGCTCACCGGCCGTCAGCTCGAACTGCTGCGCGGGGAGAGTCTGTTACACACCGATCTGCATCCGCACAACGTGCTGATCGGCGATCGTGGGCCGCGGGCCTACCTGGTCGACTGGGCCCAGCCCGCCCGGGGCCCGGCCTGGATCGAGGTCACCCTGGTGGCCAGCCGACTGATGGACGAGGGCCACACCGCCGAACAGGCGGCCTCCTGGGCGGACCGGTTCGCCTGCTGGCGGACGGTGTCCCGGGAGGCGATGGAAACCTTCGTGTTCGCCGCCACCAACCAGTGCTCGCGCGGTATCGGCGCGGCGGACGCGGCGCCGTGGAACGCCCGACTGACCGCGTTGGCCGAGGCGCGCGCGGCCGGCGCACATCGGCGCGCGTGTCCCGTCCGCGCTGCCCGGCCACGCCGGCGGGCGACACTAGAGTGACCCGGGTCACCCGATTCCACCGGAGGTGCGGATGTCCGAGCTCGAGGCAAGGCCCAGTCCCACCAAGCACGTTGCCGACCAGGCCCGACTCTACGAGGAGTCCGGCGGCACCAAGGGCACGACCATACAGGGCGCTCCGTGTCTGCTCCTGGACACGCTCGGCCGCAAGAGCGGCGTCTGGCACCGCAGTGTGCTGATCTACGGGCGCGACGGCGACGACTACCTGATCGTGGCCTCGCTCGGCGGCTCCGACAAACACCCGCTGTGGTACCTGAACCTCGTGGCCCATCCACAGGTCCGACTCCGGGTGGAGACCGAGCGGTTCACCGCCGAGGCCCGGACGCTCTCCGCCGAGGAGAAGCAGCGGGTGTGGCCGCACCTGGTCGAGGTGTTCCCACCCTACGAGGGCTACCAGCGCAAGACCGAGCGGGACATCCCGGTGATCCGACTGCGCCGCACCGCGGACTGACCCGGCCGGGCGCCGCGACGGACGCGCCCGGCCGCCGCCTTCCGGGCTCCCGGCGCGCTCGGCGCGGCGCGGCGGCCCCCGCGCGGCGCGGCAAGACGCCGCGCCGCGCGCCGCGCTCGTCGTGGCGCTGCCCGGCGCCGGACACCGCGGCCCGATCCGGCGGCGCTTCGCGGCCTCGACCCGACGTCGGCCCACCCCGGGATATCGGGTGTGGGCCGGCGCGTACCGCCCGGTAGGCTCCGGCCGTTCGCCCCCACGGTCGACCGATCCCATTCCTACGACGGGTACCCGCATGCGCCTGCGCCGCTGTCTCGCCTCGACGGCCTTCCTCGTGCTGTTCGGCTCGCCGATCGCGGACGCGGCGCCGGTGCCCACCCCGCCCGCGGGCGAGGCGCCGGTCGTCGACCGCACGATCGAGCTCACCGGGTTGCCGGACCGGATCCGGCCGGCCGGCGCCGTCGAGGTGCTCGCGAAGGCGCGGAACAACGGCGCGACCCCGCTGCTCCTGGCCCCGCGGGTGCGCATCGACGGGCTGGGGCCCGGAGTCCCGGTCGAGCAGATCCGCCTGGAGGTGCCCGACCCGGCCCACGACACCTGGGTGCTCACCCCCCTGGACGCGCGGACCGGCGCGCCGCTGTCGTTCCCGCCGGGGCCGGGGGCGCTCACCGAGACCTCGGGGCGACTGGCGCCCGGCGCCAGTGTCGAGTTCCGGTTCCGGTTCTCCATCGCGGCCAACGTCCCGGCGCAGTTCGTCCGGATCCTGGTCGGGGACGACGACCGGCCCGGGGATGCCGAGGACGGGGAGCGCTTCGCCGGCACCGCCGGCGGCGAGACCGCGCTGCTCGGCCCGGACGGCGGCATGCCCACCCGCCCGCCGCGCTCCGGCGAGACCCGCACGCCGTCCGTGCCGGACGCGGGTCCCGAGCGGTCCGGGGGCGCCGCGAAGGTGTTCCCCACCGCGCGCCGCGCCGACGGACCCACCTTCAACCTGGTCGGTGTGCCGGGCTGGCTGCGGGCCGGCGGCGGTGCGGCCGAGTTCAAGTTGACCTTCGGCAACGACACCGGTCGGATCATCCCCGGGGTGCGCCCGGAAGTGGTGTTCACCACCGGCCAGTCGCCGATCTCGCCGCAGCAGCTGGTGGTCGAGGCGTACGACTCCTACGACCGGGCCTGGAACCCGGTGCCGCTCAAGGTGCTCACCGACCCGGCCAACGGCCGCGACGCGCACCTCGCCGGCGACCTGACCCCCAAGCCGTGGGACGGCCAACGCCAGTTCCCGCCCGGCGAGTTCGCGACCGTCTCGATCCGGGTGTCGATCCCGGCCGGCTCGCCGGTGGCGGGCGGCGACCTCGCGGTGCTCGCCGGCGCCGCCGCGCCCGCCGGGGTGGGTCCCGATCTCGCCTCGCGCAGCGACTTCCAGGTGCTCAACGTGCCCAACCCCGGCGCGCCGACCCGGCCGCCGACGTTGCGTCCGGAACTGCCGCCGACCGCGCCGGACTCGGCGGCCGAGCAGCACAAGGAGGATAAGAACGACACGTTCACGCTCGCCACCGTGGCGATCTGGGTCGCGCTCGCCGGCCTCGGCGGCACGGTGTTCTACTTCGCCCGCAAGAGCCGCCGGCAGGGCGCCGGGACCCGGCGCGGGCCCGACGCCTGACCGATGCCGCGCCCGGTGCGCCGGCCCTCGGCCATTCAGCCGAACAGGACCTTCGCCTCCTCGTAGAGCGCCGGCGGCACGGTCTTCAGCTCGCGCGTGGCCGCCTCCAGCGGCACGGTCACCACGTCCGTCCCGCGCAGCGCGACCATCTTGCCCCAGTCGCCCGCGTTCACCGCGTCGATCGCGTGGAACCCGAATCGGGTGGCCAGCCAGCGGTCGAACGCGGTGGGCGTGCCGCCGCGTTGCACGTGGCCGAGCACCGTGGTGCGTGCCTCGTGCCCCGTGCGCTTCTCGATCTCCGAGGCCAGCCAGTCGCCGATGCCGGACAGCTTGACGTGGCCGAACGCGTCCAGCGTCTGGTCCTTGACGACCATCTGGCCGGCCAGCGGGATGGCTCCCTCGGCGACCACGATGATCGGCGCGTAGTTGGTCCGGAACCGGCTGTCCACCCAGGCGCAGACCTGTTCGACGTCGAAGTTCTGCTCGGGGATCAGGATCACATTGGCGCCGCCCGCCATCCCGGAGTGGATCGCGATCCAGCCCGCGTGCCGGCCCATCACCTCGACGATCAGCACCCGGCGGTGCGATTCGGCGGTGGTGTGCAGTCGGTCGATCGCCTCGGTGGCGATGTTGACCGCGGTGTCGAAGCCGAACGTGTAGTCGGTCGCGTTCAGGTCGTTGTCGATGGTCTTGGGTACGCCGACCACCTTGACGTCGTGCTCGTGCAGCCGGGTCGCCACGCCGAGGGTGTCCTCGCCGCCGATCGCCACGAGCGCGTCCACGTCCAGCTTCTTCAGGTTCTCCTGGATCCGCTCGATACCGCGCTCGATCTTGATCGGGTTGGTCCGGGACGAGCCCAGGATGGTTCCGCCGCGCGGCAGGATCCCCCGTACGGCCTTGATGTCCAGCGGCATGGTGTCGCCTTCGAGCGGCCCGCGCCAGCCGTCCCGAAAGCCGATGAAGTCGTACCCGTAGTCCTGGACGCCCTTGCGGACCACCGCCCGGATCACCGCGTTGAGGCCCGGGCAGTCGCCGCCGCCGGTCAGTACTCCGACACGCATCGAAATCTCCGATTTCTTCCGTCCGGCACGATTCGCGGCCCACGCTACCGGTGCGAGCGGCCACCTCGACTCTTCCCACCACCCGTTCGAGGTACCCGAGTTGATCGTGCGGGTTCGGTCCGGCCGGGCGCGCCGGTGCGGCCGCGGATCGGGCGCGGGCCAATAGGGTCGGGCGATATGAGCGTGCTTGCGATCGATGCCGGGACCACCGGGGTGACCGCCCTCGTGGTCGGTCGGGACGGGGGCGTGCTCGCGCGCGGCTACCAGGAGTTCCAGCAACACTTCCCGCGCCCGGGCTGGGTCGAACACGCGCCCGAGGAGATCTGGCAGGCCACCCTCCAGGCCTGCCGGGAGGCGATCGAGGCCGCGCCGGAGCCGCCGAGTTGCCTGGGCATCACCAATCAGCGCGAGACCGCGTGTCTGTGGGATCGGCGCACGCTGGCCTCGCCCCGGCGTGCGATCGTGTGGCAGGACCGGCGCTCGGCGGCGATCTGCGCCGAGTTCGAGACGGCCGGACACGGGCCTCGCGTGGGTGAACTCACCGGCCTGCGCCTGGATCCGTACTTCACCGCGACCAAGTTCGCCTGGCTGGCCCGGCACGAGCCGCACACCTGGCGGGCGGTCGTCGAGGGCCGGGTCGCGCTCGGCACGGTCGACGCCTACCTGATCGCCCGGCTGACCTCGGGCCGCCGGCACGTCACCGATGCCTCGAACGCCTCCCGCACGCTGCTCTTCGACCTGACCACCGGCCGCTGGTCGGCCGAGCTGTGCGCGCTGTTCGGCGTGCCCGAGGCCGCGTTGCCCGAGGTGGTGCCCTCCTACGGGGTCCTGGACCGCACCGACCCGGCAACCTTCCTCGGCCTGGACATCCCGATCGCCGGAATCGCCGGCGACCAGCAGGCGGCCCTGTTCGGCCAGATCTGCCACACCCCCGGCGAGGTCAAGTGCACCTACGGCACCGGGTCGTTCGTACTGATCAACACCGGCGCCACGCCGGTCCGTTCCACCGCCGGCCTGCTCACCACGGTCGCGTGGGGCGCGCCCGACGGCTCGCTCACCTATGCCCTGGAGGGCTCGGTGTTCGTCACCGGCGCGGCCGTCCAGTGGTTGCGCGACGGCCTGGGCATCCTCGGCGCGGCCCGGGAGAGCGAGGCGATCGCGCGCACCGTCGCCGACTCGGGCGGCGTGGTGTTCGTCCCGGCGCTGACCGGTCTGGGCGCGCCCGACTGGGACCCGACCGCGCGCGGCACCATCCTGGGCCTGACCCGCGGCAGCACCCGCGCGCACCTGGTCCGGGCCACCCTGGAGGCGATCGCGTTCGAGGTCCGCGACGTGGTGGACGCGATGACCGGCGAGGCGGGATTGGCCCTGCCGGTGCTCAAGGTCGACGGCGGCGCCTCGGAGAACGGGCTGCTCTGCGCGCTCCAGGCGGATCAGCTCGGTGTCCCGGTGGAGCGGCCCCGGGTGCGCGAAACCACCGCCCTGGGCGCCGCGTTCCTGGCCGGCCTGGGCACCGGCGTCTGGTCCTCCACCGCCGAGCTGGCCACCACGTGGCGACTGGACCGGCGCTACACCCCCGGCACCCGCGACGACGCGGCGCACGCCCGCTGGCGCCGAGCCGTCGAACGGGCCAAGGGCTGGGAGCTGCCGGACAGAGCCTAGTCGTCCAGACCCTTCTCGATCGCGTAGCGCACCAGTTCCACCCGGTTGTGCAGTTGCAGCTTGTTCAAGGTGTTCTGGACGTGGTTCTGCACCGTGCGGTGGGACAGGAACAGCCGCTCGGCGATCTGCTTGTAGGACAGCCCCTTGGCGACCATCCGCAACACCTCGGTCTCCCGGTCGGTCAGCCGCGGCGCCGCCGGTCCGCCGGCCGCGTCCTTGCGCGGCGCGTCGCCGGCCATCCGGCGGAACTCGCCGAGCACCAGGCCGGCCAGGCCCGGGGTGAACACCGGATCGCCGACCGCGGTCCGGCGCACCGCGTCGACCAGTTCCTCCCGGCTCGCCGACTTGACCAGGTAGCCGGTCGCGCCCGCCTTGACCGCCTCGAGCACGTCCTCCTGCTCACCGCTCGCGGACAACACCAGGATCCGCACCGCCCGGTCGTGCCGGACCAGTTCGCGCGCCACCTCGACGCCGGGCAACGTCGGCAGGTGCAGGTCCAGGATCACCACGTTCGGCGAGGTGGCCCGGGCCCGGCGGACCGCCTCCGGGCCGTCCCCGGCGGTGGCCACCACGTGGTAGCCGGCCGCGGCCAGGTCGCGCGCCACCGCCTCGCGCCACATCGGGTGGTCGTCCACGACCAGCACCTTCAGCGGCGTCGCGGGCTCGCCCGTCGAGGTGCCCGTGCTCGTGTCGTTCATCCGCTCCCCTGCTGCCTCGGTACCCGGAACTCCAGCTCGGTGCCCTCACCCGCCACCGAGGACCACACCACACTGCCGCCCATGTCGCGCACCCGGCCCTCGATCGACTGGGCCACGCCCAACCGGCCCTGGGCCCGGGCGGCTTCGAGCCGGCCGGGGGCCATCCCGGGACCGTCGTCGCGAACGCTGACCACGATCTCGTCCGGCTCGTCCTCGACCAGGATCCACGCGTTGGCCCGCTCGCCGGCGTGCCTGCGTACGTTGTCCAGGGCCGCCGAGACCACCGCGGTCACCTCGCGCGCCGCCGGGGTGGGCAGCAGTACCGGCGTACCCGGCGCGGACACCGTCACGCGCGCGCCGGCGAATCCGCCGAGCAACACCCGCAGATCCTGCCGGGCCGGTTCGCCGTCCGCGCCGGAGCCGGGCAGATCGGCCGACTCGACCGGCGCGGGGGTGGCCGAGATCAGCTGGCGCAGCGCCACCTCCTGCTCGCCCGCCAACCTGCCCAGACCCGCCGCATCGCCGCCGATCTCCGCGCCTCGGCGCTGCACCAGGGCGAGCACCTGGAGCACGCTGTCGTGGATGTCCCGGGCCAGCCGCTCGCGTTCGCGGGTGGCCGCCTCCAGTTGCAGCGCCCGGGCCAGCGCCTGCTCGCTGACCCGGGCGATCTCGACCACGTAGCCGACCGCGCCGCCCGCGAGCAACAACAGCACGATGTTGTGCTGGTTGTCGGCGGTGAGCGCGCCGCGTTCGGCGATGTCGGCCGCGCCGATCGCCAGCGCGGCCAGCGAACCGGTCTTCCAGCCGCCCTTGATCGCGCAGGCGAGCACCGGTGCCGAGGACCACACGGTGGGCAGCGTCATCATCCCCTGGGCGACCCGCTCGGGCTGGTCCAGCCAGCGGGTGGCCAGCACACAACCGACCGCGACACACACGTCGACGACCAGCAACGGCGGTTCGCGAAACCCGGGGTTGCGGAAGCCGTACGCGGTCGCCGCCGTCCAGCCGACGAGCAGCGCCATGATCGCCCAGCCGCCGAGCGGATGGCGATACTCGGATGCCTCCTGGGCGTAGCGCGCGATCGCGTAGACCAGCGCGAGTATCCGAAAGACGGTCAGCGCCCGCCACAACGACTGCTCGACCCCCACACCGACCTCCGGTCAGCCGGCCGGCCGACCAAAGTCGCCCGGCTCGTCGGGCGACTCGCCGTTCGCCGCCTGCTCGGCCGCCTTGGCCGCCTGCCGGCGCGCCTCGTCGATGCGCTTCTTGGCGTCGGCCGCGTACATGTCCACGTATTCCTGGCCGGAGAGTTCCATCAGCGCGTACATGATCTCGTCGGTGATCGCGCGCAGGATGAAGCGGTCGTCCTCCATGCCCTCGTAGCGGGAGAAGTCCAGCGGCTCGCCGATCCGGATGCCCACCCGCATCACCTTGGGCACCACCTTGCCCGGCGGCTGGATCTTCTCGGTGTCGATCATCGCCACCGGGATCACCGGCGCGTGCGACTCCAGGGCGAGTCGGGCGATGCCGGTCTTGCCCCGGTAGAGCCGGCCGTCCGGCGAGCGGGTGCCCTCGGGGTAGATGCCGAACAGGTGGTCCTCGCGCAGCACCTTGAGCCCGGCGTTGAGCGCGGCCTCGCTGGCCCGGCCGCCGCTGCGGTCCACCGGGAGTTGGCCGACGCCCTTGAAGAACGCGGCGGTCAGCCGGCCCTTGACCCCGCGCCCGGTGAAGTAGTCCGACTTGGCCAGGAAGGTGATCCGGCGCGGCACCACCACGGGCAGGAAGAACGAATCCGAGAAGGAGAGATGGTTGCTCGCCAAAATGGCCGGGCCCCGGTCCGGGATGTGCTCCTGACCCTCCACCCAGGGGCGGAAGAAGAGCCTCAATACGGGGCCGACGATCAGTTTCATCAGCCGGTAGAACAACCCTGACCTCCTCCTCGGGACAGGACGAACCCTAGAGCATGCGTTCCGGCCCGGACCGTTGTCCGAGAGGGCTCGCGGGCCGGTGCGGAGGCGGGCCGCGCCGCTGTACGCATCGCGCACGCCCGTGGGACGATTCCGGAGCGGCCGGGTGTTAGGGGGTAGGAGGCGGAACCACTCGCCTCCCGACCCCGTTATGGAACCTGTACACCGCCGTCGTCCACCGGTCGCCAGCCCAGGCGGCGCCCGTCGGTCGGCTCGTCCCGCCCAGTCCGTCACCCGAAGGAGCCCGTTGGTGTCGATCCTGCCCGGCGCCGAGCCCGACCACCACGACGGCGGTCCGGTGGGCGTCCTGCTGTGCCACGGCTTCACCGGCACTCCGCAATCGTTGCGGCCGTGGGCGAGACATCTGGCCGCGGCCGGGTTGACCGTGTCGTTGCCGCTGCTGCCCGGTCACGGGACCAGTTGGCAGGACATGAACCTGACCACGTGGCAGGACTGGTACGCGACGGTGGATCGAGCCTTCGACCGGCTGCGCGAGCGCTGCGACACGGTGTTCGTGATGGGCCTGTCGATGGGCGGCGGGCTGGCCCTGCGGCTGGCCCAGCAGCACGGCGACGAGGTGGCCGGTCTCGTCCTGGTCAATCCGTCCGTGCAGGCCGACGACCCGAAGGTGCGGCTGCTGCCGGTGCTGCGGCACGTCGTACCGTCGGTGCCGGGGATCGCCTCCGACATCCGCAAGGAGGGCTCGGTCGAGCTGGCCTACGCGCGCACGCCGGTCCGGGCCGCCTATTCGCTGTCCCGGTTCTGGCGGGTGGTCTCGGCCGATCTGCCGCAGGTCACCCAGCCCGTACTGCTCCTGCACAGCCCGCACGACCACGTGGTCTCGCCCGCCAACTCGGAGACCGTGCTGGCCAAAATCTCGTCCACGGACGTCACCGACGTCCTCCTCAACGACAGCTATCACGTGGCGACGCTCGATCACGACGCGGAACGGATCTTCGCATCCAGCCTGGAGTTCGTACGCCGGCTCGCGCCGGACGCGCGGGCCCCGGAGACGGCCGAGAGGGACTGAACGAACGGTGCGCGGACGTGGCAACGGACTCGACGCGGAGTCCTTCAAGCCCCTGACCGACCTCGATCCCGAGGCGGCGGACGTGATGCTGGTCGCCCTGCGGGACGCGGGAGTCGCGGCATACGTCTCGACGTTGGAGCCCCGGGATCCGAACGAGGAGCCGGAGGAGATCGAACGCCTGTGGGTGGACGCGGCGGCGACGTCGCGGGCCCGGGCGATCCTGCGCTCGCTGACCGAACCGTCCGCGCCGCGCAGCCGGGCCAAGGAGACGGCGACCGGACCCGCCGACATCCCGCCGGTGGATCCGGCGCGCTCGGAACCGGCCGAGCGGGCGGAGCCCACCGAGTCCCGGCCGGCGGCCGAGCAGCCGGGCGAGGACGAGGTCTGGGCGCAGATCGTCGCGTCCTTCGACCACGAGGTGTCCGACCCGGTACCGCGCTGGCCGGTGGCCGAGGACCTGGGCGCCGACCGGCCGGACCGGGACGGCGCGGGCGACGGACCGGTGGACGGCTCGTTCAAGGTCGGGCTGCCGGCCGCCGCGGGTCCGCGCGACTACTCACTCGCGCCTCCCGGCCCGCCGGTGATCGACGAGTTGGCCGAGGACCCGGAGGAACACTTCGTACCGCCTCCGCCGCCCCCGCTGCCCAAGACCGACGCGGCCACCAAGATCGCGTGGATCGCACTGATCGGCGGCCCGCTCTACCTCCTGGTCTCGGTACTCCTCGGCCGCCCGGTCGGCCCCTGGACCTCCTTCGCCGCCTTCGCCGCCTTCACCGGCGGCTTCGTGGCCCTGGTCTCCCGAATGCGCCGAGACCGAGACGAAGACGACCCCGACGACGGCGCAGTGGTCTGACCCACCACCAGGCCCACCAACCACGCCGGCCCCCGAGCCGGCGCACAAGGCCACCACAACCAACCCACCCGAGCCCGACCCCACAGCCGAACCACTCGGAGCAACCAACCCAGCCCGTCCGGCGCTTGAGGACAACCCAACCCGGCTGCCGACACGACACCGCAGCCAAACCCGCCCGGGGCGGCCAAACCCAGCCCGTCCGGCGTCTGAGGACAACCCGGACAGGCCACCGACACGACACCGCAACCGAACCGCCCGGGGCAACCAACCCAGCCGATCCGGCGCTTGAGGACAACCCGACCAGGCCGCCGACATGACACCGCAGCCAAACCCGCCCGGGGCGGCCAAACCCAGCCCGTCCGGCGTTTGAGGACAACCCGGCCAGGCCACCGACACGACGCCGCAGCCGAACCGCCCGGGGCAACCAACCCAGCCGATCCGGCGTTTGAGGACAACCCAACCCGGCTGCCGACACGACACCGCAGCCAAACCCGCCCGGGCGGCCAAACCCAGCCCGTCCGGCGCTTGAGGACAACCCGGCCAGGCCACCGACACGACACCGCAGCCAAACCCGCCCGGGCCAACCAACCCAGCCCGTCCGGCGCTTGAGGACAACCCGGCCAGGCCACCGACACGACACCGCAGCCAAACCCGCCCGGGCCAACCAACCCAGCCCGTCCGGCGCTTGAGGACAACCCGGCCAGGCCACCGACACGACACCGCAGGCAACACCGTGTCGGCCGAACCGAGTTCGGGACCGGTACCGAGGGAACATCCCGCCACCTCCGAACGCACCGGCCCGGTACCTTCCTTGCGTGGACGCGGATAACGAGGGACGCCTGATCGGCGGACGCTACCTGCTCGCCGATCGACTCGGCCGAGGCGGCATGGGCGCGGTCTGGCGCGCTCGGGACCAGGTCCTCGGGCGTGAGGTGGCGGTGAAGGAGATGTTGCCCCCACCGGGCTCCGACGAGGCCGAACGAGCCCGACTGCGCGAGCGCGCCGCCCGCGAGGCGAGGGCCGCCGCACGGCTGAGCCACCCCTGCGTGGTGCGCGTCTACGACGTGGTCGAGGAGGACGATCGGCCGTGGATCGTCATGGAGTTGGTCCCCTCCCGCTCGCTCGCCGAGGTGATCCGCGAGGACGGCCCGATGGCCGCCGACCGAGTCGCCGAGATCGGCCTGGCCATGCTCGACGCACTGCGCACCGCCCACGCCGCAGGCATCCTGCATCGCGACGTCAAACCGGGCAACGTACTGATCACCCCGAACGACCGCGCCGTGCTCAGCGACTTCGGCATCGCGATGGTCGAGGGCGACTCCTCGGTCACCCTCACCCAGTCCGGCGTCGTCCTCGGCGCCCCCGCGTACATCCCCCCGGAGCGCGCTCGCGGCCTGAACCCCACCGCCGCCTCCGACCTGTGGTCACTCGGCGCGACGCTCTACGCCGCGGTCGAGGGCAAGGCCCCGTTCGAGCGCTCGACCCCGCTGGCCACGCTGACCGCCATCGTCAGCGAGGAGGCCGCCCCCGCGAAGCACGCCGGCGCCCTCGACCCGGTACTGCGCGCGCTGTTGGCCCGGGACCCGCAGGAGCGGCCCGACCCCGCCGAGGCCGAGGCGATGCTGCACGACGCACTGCGCGAGATCCGCGCGGAACAGGCAGCCGTCCGGGCGGAGCCGCCGACCTCACCGCCGCCGCTGCCACCGCCGGCCACCGAGCCGCCCGCAGACGAAATACCCCGGGACGACGCGGAGTTGATCTCCCCGCTCGTCCCCCCACCCGGAAAGCCCGGGAAGCCCGGAAAGCCCGCCAAACCCACCAAACCCACCAAGCCGACCCGCGCCTTCCCCCGACTGCGCCTCCCGGTCACCCTCGCCGCCCTCGTGGTCTTCGGCGTCGCGGTCGGCCTGATCCTCTTCCTGATCGCCCCCAACGACGACAAGACCCCCACGGCGCAGCAGTCGAGCAACACCGACTCCCCCACCTCGCACATCGACCCGCCGCCCCCGCCGCCCACCGCCTCGACCGGCGCGACCACCCCCACGACAAACGAACCGAGCCAACCGCCCCCGAGCACGCCACCGGCACAGCGCGACCCGGGCACGCCCCCCGCGCAGACCACACCGCAGACCGGGACACCCCCGGCCGACCCCAACACCCCACCAACCGGCTGGACTTCGTACACCGGCGGAACCACCGGCTACCGGCTCGCCCTGCCACCCGGCTGGACCAAGGCCAAAACGGTGGACAGCCAGGAGTTCTTCACCAACGCGGACCACACGCTCAAGCTCAACGTGGACACCATCGCCAAGTCACCCGGCGACCCGGTCCAGGACTGGCGGGACCTGGAGCCCCAGTCGCGCGGCAGCTTCCCGAACTACCGGCGGCTGAGCATCGACAAGGCCACCTATCGCGATTACCCGGCCGCCGCCTGGGAGTTCACCTACGGCAGCACGACCACCCGGCACGTACTCAACCTGGGCTTCACGGTCCCCTCGGGTCGCGGCTACTCGCTCTACCTGGACACGCCCGAAGCGGTCTGGAACGACCCGGCGACCCAGGACCTGCTCGCCGGCTTCAAGGCGAGCTTCCAGCCCTGACCCGCCGTCAGGCGACCGGCACCCGCAGGGTGGCCAGCACCGGACGGTGCTCGGCGGCGGCCGCGTAGTCGGCGTCGCCGATATCGTCCGGGACCCCGCAGCCGAGCACCTCGATGTCCTCGGACGCGAACACCCCGTCGAGCCGGCGGCCCGGATCGCGGCGCGGCGCGGTGAACTCCGAGCCCTGCGGCGCGACCACGTACCCGTCCCGCAACTCCCCGGCCAGCCGGTCCCACCCGGGACGCCCCGCCGGCTCGCCGAAGTCCCCCGCCAACACCCGGTGTTCCGGGCCGAGTTCGGCCAACCGGCGAAGCACCACCTCGGCATGCCCGGCCCGCTCGGCCGCGTCCAGCCCCAACCGGGTCCCGGCCACCGCGAATTCGGCGCCGCCGACCTCGACCACCGCGGCGACCATCGCCCGCTGCCGCAGCCCCGGTGTCCTCGGCAGCAATACGTCGTGGGTCCGGCGCACCCGCACCCGCAGGTCGCCGAGCAGCAGTTGGCCCGCCGCGGTGCCGCCGCCGGTGATCACCACCAGGCCGCACTCGCGCGCGAATTCGGCCGCCGCGTGCCGCCAACGCAGGAACCGCGGCGCCTCTTGGACGCACAGCAGGTCCGGCGCGCAGTGCCGAACGATCCGCACCAGCGCGTCCCGATCGTCGCGCAGCGAGCGCACGTTGTACGACATGACCCGGATCTCACCCGTACCGGCCGGCATCAGGACCCCCTTGCCCGATTCGAGCCGCCCGGCCCGAACCACGATCGACCTGCTTGTCCGCCCACCCGACCCCCGGGCGGCGATGATCCGCGCCGGGGCGCGGCTTCGCCCACCCAAGCGGATGGGGGAAGACACGCCCTGCGTCGCAGTGCGTACGTTCAGTGCCGGGCCAGGTCGGCCGCGCCGACCAGACCCGCGTCGCTGCCCAGCGTGGCCATCACGACCTCGGCGCCCAGTCGGTGGCCGCGGCGCAACACGCCGCGGTAGGTCTCCAGGGCCGGGACGAGCAGCAGGTCGCCCGCGTCCGAGACGCCGCCGCCGATCACGAACGCCGCCGGATCCAATACGGCGGACAGATCGGCCAGCCCCTGGCCGAGCCACGTGCCCACTTCGCGGAAGGCGGCCAGCGAGACCGGGTCGCCGAGCAGCGCGGCCTGGGTCACATGCGGACCCTGGACGCCGTCGGGGGTTCCGTCGCCGAGCGCGAGCAGCTTCTCCGCCCCCTCGGGCATCCCGGCCGCGCGGTCGCGCGCGTAGCGGGTGAGCGCACTGCCGCTGGCGTACTGCTCCCAGCAGCCGTAGTTGCCGCACGGGCAGGCGAGGCCGCCCGGGACCGCGCGCATATGTCCGGGCTCACCCGCGATCCCGCCGCCGCCTCGGTAGAGCTCACCGCCGAATACGATCGCGCCGCCGATCCCGGTGCCCACGGTCACGCACATCACGTTGGTGTGCCCCGCCGCCGCGCCGAACCGGACCTCGCCCCACGCCGCCGCGTTGGCATCGTTCTCGACCACGACCGGGAGGCCGATCAGCGCCTCCATCCGGTCCCGCAGCGGCTCACCGACCCACGCGCCGACGTTGGCCGAGAACAACACGGTCGAGCGGTCCGCCCCGATGAAACCGGCCGCGCCGAGCCCGACCGCCTCCACGACGTGGTTCTGCCGCAGGGTGTTGACCGCCTCGGCGATCACCTGCGCGGTGCCATCGGCGTCCTTGGGGGTGGCGACCTTGAGCCGATCGAGGATCACCCCGTCGGCATCGACCACGCCCGCGAGGATTTTGGTGCCGCCGATGTCGACACCGATCGTGAGTCCCATGTCGTCCCAAGCTCGTTCGCGTGCATTGCCCGCAACGGATCGTACTGGTCCCCTTCCCGAGCCCGGCCCACCCGTACGCCCGACGACCAGCAGCCCGACAGCTCGCCCGCACCCGCCTGCGCGCTATTCGTCGTCGAGCCGGATCCGCTCGGTCTCGGCCGGCTTGGCGGCCCATCGGCGTTCCCGGTCGCCGACGAAGGCTCGGAAGGCGGCGGCCAACTCGGAGCCGGCGGCAGCGAACTCGGAGCCCGCGGCGGCCAGATGCGCGGCCACCTCGGGATGCCGGCGCACCATCTGCTCGCGCACCGCGCCCGCCTGCTCGACCAGCGCCTCGGCCAGCCGCCGCGCCTCCTCCGCCAACCGCGCGGCCGGCGCGTCGTCCCCCCGGTCGGCCCCGGTGAGCGATTCGGCGAGCCGCCGGGCCTCGTCGCCGAGCCGCCCCCACGGATCGCCCCGCTCCGTCCGCTCACCCTCCGTGCCCGTCCCCGCCGTCGGCACCTCGTCCGCACCGGCTGCCCACGCGTCGGAGCCCTTGCCGCTGTCCCGCTCGTCTGGATCCATCCGACGCATTCTGCGCGGTCCCGAAGCCCGAAGCGAACCCGGCACCGGGCCGGCGCCCCGCGGTCCGACGGCGGCCGGGCATCCCCTATACGGCGGGCTCGGCCGCCCGCCGCGCCCCGGCCTCCACCGGCTCCGGCTCGGGCATCGGCGGCAGGTGCACGTCCCGGATCGCCCGACCGGCCCGCCACAACCGCCGCGCGGAGAGCACCGTCGCCGCCACGAGCAGCCCGTTGCGGGCCCCGAGCACGAGCACCGCGTGTGGCCGGCTGCGCAGCACCTCGCCGAACCAGATCGGGAATTCGCACAGGGTCAGCGGCATCGCGCAGAGCAGCAGCAGCGCCACCGGCCGCTGGGTGGTGTCCCGACGCAGCAGGCACACCGCGGCCAGGCCGATCAGCCAGACCAGGTATTGCGGGCTGATCACCCGGCTGGTCACCACGAAGATCAGTACCGCGCACAACGCCGCGTCGCACGCCGTCGCGGCGGTGAACCGCCGGACCCGGATCCGCCACAGCAGCAGCCATCCGAAGCCGAGCGCGCTGGCGAGCATGCTGAGCCCGCCCACCACGCCCACGTACGGACCGTGGAACTCCAGCGATCCGTAGCTCTCCTGCACGTGCCCGCTCCAGCCGCACCAGGTCGCCACATGGAAGGGCAGCGCGAACACCGACTCGACCTCGATCCCGCGTTCGCGCTGATAGTCGAGGAAGGCGAACGCCCCCGGCAGCGCGAGCACGAAGCCGAGCACCACGACGGCGGCGCCGAGCAGCGTCCAGAGGTAGACCCGGGCCAGCCGGCTCCACCCGCGCACCCCGACGAAGATCAGTACGGGCCACACCTTTATCGCCGCCGCCACCCCCGCCAGGAGACCCGCGAGCCGGTGCCGGTCGGTACGCCGCCCGCCGATCAGCACCAGCGCGGCCACCGTCGGCGCGGTCACCGCGAGGTCGTAGCGGGCCAGGATCATCGGCCCGAGCAGCGGCACCGCCAGCACCCACAGGGCCGCGCCGTACGGTGAGTCGCCGCGCCGGATCCCCCGGGCCAGCAACCAGACCACGATCGCGTCGGACGCGACCATCGCCAGGTAGACCGACGTCGCGTAGTCGAACGGCAACAACCCGGGCAGCAGCAACACCCCCGCCGCACCCGGCGGATACTGCCAGCGCACGTCGTCCACCGGGAAGGTCCCGGAGCGCAACACGTGGTACCACTCGCGGTAGATGAACCTGGCGTCGCCGGTCACGTACGGCCACGGATCGGGCAGCACGTCGGTGACCATCAGCAACAGCACCATCCGGGTCAGCACCCAGCCGAGCACGATGGTCCACAGCGCACCGGACGGGGTGCGGAGCGGGTTCCGAAGGCGTTGCGACAGCGGATGGCTCACCGACGGATCGTATAGCCGCGCTCCGCCAAGCCGCGCTCCGCCAAGCCGCGCTCCGCGCGGCACTCTTTGTTGCCGCGCTTCGCGCGGGGGCGGCTGCGCCGCCGGGCGGCCTCCGGCCGCTCTTCTCGCTGCGCTCGTCGATCACCACACGATCGAGTCGTGGGCGCTGACGCGCCGACGGGCGACCGGATGCGCAGCAGCCCCATGGGTACGGCGTGGCCGGGTCGTGGGCGCTGACGTGCCGGGGGGTGCGGCTCTCGGCGGAGGCCCGCCTCGGATCCACAGCCCGTCCACCCGCTCCCGCGCGGCCATGCCGTGGGCTTGCCGGACCGGAGCAGGCCGCTCACGAGCACCTGAACCCCCAGCCGTCGACGCGCACGGGGCCAAGCACACCCACACCACGTCCACACCACACCCACGCACGGGACGCCAAAACCACCCCGCCCGGTCTGGGATGCTCGATCGTGATGAAGACCTTGATCGTCACCAACGACTTCCCGCCCCGGCCCGGCGGCATCCAGTCCTTCGTGCACTCGATGGCGCTGCGGCTGCCGGCGGACGGCGTGGTGGTCTACACGTCGTCCTGGAAGGACCGGGCGGAGATGGCCGCGTTCGACGCGGCGCAGCCCTTCCCGGTGGTCCGCGACCGCACTCCGATGCTGGTGCCCACGCCCGGTGCGGTGCGCCGGGCCCGGGAGATCGCCCGCGCCGAGGGTTGCGACACGGCCTGGTTCGGCGCGGCGGCCCCCCTCGGCCTGATGGCGCCGCGGTTGCGCGCGGTCGGGGTCGAGCGCCTGGTGGCCACCACGCACGGGCACGAGGCCGGCTGGGCGGCGCTGCCGGGGGCGCGGCAACTGCTGCGGCGGATCGGCGAGGGCGTGGACACCGTCACCTACCTGGGCGAGTACACCCGGGCCAGGATCGCCCCCGCGCTGACCCCGGCGGCCGCCGCACGGATGGTGCAACTGCCGCCGGGGGTGGACGAGAAGGTGTTCCGCCCGGGGGTCGGCGGCGCCGAGGTACGGGCCCGGCACGGGCTCGCCGATCGCCCGGTGGTGGTGTGCGTGTCCCGCCTGGTGCCGCGCAAGGGCCAGGACGTACTGATCGAGGCGCTGCCGCGGATCCGCCGCCGGGTGCCGGACGCGGCGCTGCTGATCGTCGGCGCCGGACCGTACCGGGACCGGCTGGAGGCGCTGGTGGACCGGGTCGGGGTGCGCGACTCGGTGGTGTTCACCGGCGCGGTGCCGTGGGCCGAGTTGCCCGCGCACCACGAGGCGGGCGACGTGTTCGCGATGCCGTGCCGGACCCGGCGCAAGGGCCTCGACGTGGAGGGCCTGGGGATCGTCTACCTGGAGGCGTCCGCGGTGGGCCGGCCGGTGGTGGCGGGCGACTCGGGCGGTGCGCCGGACGCCGTGTTGCCCGGCGAGACGGGCTACGTGGTGGACGGTCGTTCGCCGGCGGCGGTCGCGGACCGGGTGGCGCAGGTGTTGGCCGATCCGGACCTGGCCGCCCGGATGGGCGCGGCGGGGCGGGCCTGGGTGGAGCGGGAGTGGCGCTGGGACCTGCTGGCGGGGCGGCTGCGCGGGCTGTTGGCTCCGGCCGCCGGTCGGTGACGATCGAGGGCGGCGGTCCGCTCGGGCCGCCGCCCTCGATCGTCGTCGATCGCTCAGCTCTCGTAGATCTTCTCGATGTCCTGCTCGAAGTCCTTGAGCACCAGGTTGCGCTTGAGCTTGAGGGACGGCGTCACATGGCCGCTCTCCTCGGTGAAGTTGATGGTCAACACCCGGAACCTGCGCACCCCCTCGGCGCGCGAGACGGCCTTGTTGCCCTCGTCGACCGCGTCCTGGACGGCGGCCAGCAGGTCCGGGTCCTCGGCCAGGTCGGCCACGGTGGCGTCGGCGGGCTTCCCGTGTTGTTCCTTCCAGGTCGGGAAGGCCTCCGGGTCGATGGTGATCAGCGCGCCGACGAACGGGCGGCGATCGCCGACCACCATGCACTCGCTGATCAGCGGGTGGGCCCGGATCCGGTCCTCGATCACCGCGGGGGCGATGTTCTTGCCGCCGGCGGTGACCAGGATCTCCTTCTTGCGTCCGGTCACGGTCAGGAAGCCGTCGTCGTCCAGGACGCCGATGTCGCCGGTCCGGAACCAGCCGTCCTCGAACGCGTCGGCGGTGGCCGCGTCGTTGTTCCAGTAGCCGGTGAACACGTTCGGGCCCTTGGCCAGGATCTCGCCGTCCTCGGCGATCCGTACCGCCGAGCCCGGCACCGGCCGACCCACGGTGCCGATCCGGATGCCCTGGTCGGGGTTGACCGTGTGCGCGGCGCAGGTCTCGGTCAGGCCGTAGCCCTCCAGGACGGTGAAGCCGACGCCGCGGAAGAAGTGCCCGAGCCGGGTGCCGAGCGGCGCGCCGCCGGAGATCGCGTGGGTGGCCTGCCCACCCAGCGCCGCGCGCAGTTTGCCGTAGACCAGCCTGTCGAACAGCTTGTGCTTGAGCTTGAGTCCCAGGCTGATGCTCGCCGCGTCCAGGCCCTCGCTGTAGGCGATCGCGGTCTCCGCGGCCAGGTCGAAGATCTTGCCCTTGCCGTCGGCCTGCGCCTTCGCCGAGGCCCCGTTGTAGACCTTCTCGAACACCCGAGGCACCGCGAGCACGAAGGTCGGCTGGAAGGACGCGAGTTCCTTGGTCAGGTCCTTGACGTCCGGACAGTGCCCGATCCGCACGCGCGCCATGACGCAGCCGATCTCCAGGATTCGGCCGAGCACGTGGGCCAGCGGCAGGAACAGCAGACAGCTCGACTTCTCCGGCATGAACAGCCGGTGCAGGAGCGCGACCACGTTGCCCAGTTCGGCCTGGAAGTTGCCGTGCGTGAGGATGCAGCCCTTGGGCCGCCCGGTGGTGCCCGAGGTGTAGATGATGGTGGCGACCGAGTCGGCGCGCAGCGTCGCGCAGCGCTCCTCGACTGCGGTGTCCGCCACCTCGCGCCCGGCGGCGACCAGCGCGGGCACGGCGGCCTCGCCCTCGCCCTCGTCGATCCGCCACACGTACTTCAGCTCGGGCAGCCGCTCGCGTGCCCGGTCGACCGCGCCCTCGTGCGCGGCGTTCTCCACGATCACCGCGCGGGCGCCCGAGTCGGACAGGATCCACTCGATCTGCTCGGCCGAGGAGGTCTCGTAGACCGGCACCGAGATGCCGCCGGCGCACCAGATGGCGAAGTCGAGCAGGGTCCACTCGTAGCGGGTGCGCGACATCAGGGCGATCCGGTCGCCCGGCTCCAGGCCCGTCGCGATCAGGCCCTTGGCCACCTCGTAGACCTCGGCCAGGAATCGGGTCGAGGTCACATCGGTCCAGCGTCCGCCCACCTTGCGGGCGAACGCCGCGGCGTCCGGCGCCTCCGCGGCGTTGCGCTTGATGAGGTCGGTCAGGTTGCCCTCGGCGGGAACCTCGGCCAGGGCCGGGACGCTGCACTCGCGCACTGATGCTCCTCGTTGCGGTCTCGGCGCCGGGATCCGGCGCTGCCGTTTGCCGTTGTCTGTCTTGCCGCTGTCTGTCTTGCCGCTGTCTGTCTTGCCGTCGTCGGTATTGCCGTCGTCGGTATTGCCGTCGTGGGTATTGCCGTGGTCCGTGGTGTCGCTCGTGCGTGTTGCCGCTTTTCCGTGTTGCCGATGTCCGGATCGCCGATGTCCGGGTGTCCGCCGTCGGGGTGACCGCCGTCCGGGGCGCCGCCGCCCGGTGTGCGGCGACGGGGGCAGACGTTACTGGCAAGTAGGTCCGTGGGACAGGGGTCGTGAGGATCCTGTGCCCCGTCTCACGCCTCGGGCAAGCCCGGGCCCGGATCGAGTGGCTCCCGTCCGGACGTCGGCGGTACATCCGTCCCGATTCGGCCGTGCATGTCGAGAGTATCGATTCGTCGTGGACCCGGGTGTGACGGAGACAACCCCCCGGTGACGTCGGTTTCGGTTCGAGCCCGTCAGTACAGTGACCGGCATGCGGGTCCACGTGGTGAGCGACGTGCACGGCGCCGCCGAGGCACTCGCCCGCGCGGGCGACGGCGCCGACGCTCTGGTGTGCCTGGGCGACCTGGTGCTCTTCCTGGACTACCACGATCTGGACCGGGGCATCTTCACCGACCTGTTCGGCGTGGAGAACACCCGGGCCCTGCTCGCACTGCGCAACGCCCGCCGGTTCGCCGAGGCCCGGGCGTTCTCCGGCTCGTTGTGGGCGGGGGTCCCGGGCGGCGCCCGAGCGGCGATCGAGGCGGCCGTCCGCCGGCAGTACGCCGCGCTGTTCGCGGCCTTCCCGACCCCCACCTACGTCACCTACGGCAATGTCGACGTGCCCGACCTGTGGCCGGATTACGCGCGCGAGGGCGTCACCGTGCTCGACGGCCAGGTGGTCGAGATCGGCGGCCGGACCTTCGGCTTCGTCGGCGGCGGACTGCGCACCCCGATGCACACGCCGTACGAGATCTCCGACGAGGAGTACGCGGCCAAGGTGGCCGCAGTCGGTCGGGTCGACGTGCTGTGCTGCCACATCCCGCCCGCCGTGCCGGACCTGACCTACGACGTGGTCGCGCGCCGGTTCGAGCGCGGCAGCGAGGCGGTGTTGCGGGCGATCCACGAGACCGGCCCCGACCTGGTGCTGTTCGGTCACGTGCACCAGCCGCTGCGGGCCCGGATGCGGATCGGCCGCACCGAATGCGTCAACGTGGGGCATTTCCAGGCCACCGGGAAACCGTACGTCCTCACCTGGTGAGCCGGTGCCGCGTACCCGCAGGTCGGGCACGATAGCCTTCGAGCGAAGCGTTGTATTCATGTTTGTTCATCACGGCTACGCGAGCTTCCGGAGGACTCCTCACGATGGCTGAACGGACCAGCTCGACCATCACGATCGACGCCACGCCGGCCGAGGTGATGGCCGTCATCGCGGGGTTCGAGGCCTATCCCGAGTGGACCGGCGAGGTCAAGGAGACCGAGGTCCTCGAGGTCGACGACACGATCGGGCGCGCGGTGCGCGTGCGGTTCAAGCTCGACGCGGGCGTGATCAGCGACGAGCACGTGCTCGGCTACACGTGGGACGGCGACCGCGAGGTGCGCTGGACCCTGGTGACCAGCCAGATGCTCAAGGCGCTCGACGGGCGCTACGCGCTGAGCCAAGTCACCGGCGGTGGCACCGAGGTCACCTACGAGCTGACCGTCGACGTCAAGATCCCGATGTTGGGCATGCTCAAGCGCAAGGCCGAGAAGGTCATCATCGACCGTGCCCTGACCGGGCTCAAGAAGCGCGTCGAGGGCTGATCCGACGGTGACCCGGGTCCTGCTGGTCACCGGCCTCCCCGGGGCCGGCCGCACCACGGTCGCGGCGGCGACGGCGGTGGCCGCCGCGCGGGCCGGGCGCCGCACCCTGCTCCTGGCCGCCGACGGCACGCGCGACGTGGACACCGTGCTCGATGTGCCGGTGGGCGCCGATCCGTTCGACGTCTCGCCCGGGCTCACCGTGCAGCGGGTCGCCGTGCGATCCGAGTTCGAGCGCGAATTCCTGCTGGTCCAGGGCCAGTTGGGGGCGGCGCTCGGGGTGGTCGGGGTGGATCCACTGGACCGCGAGGAGATCACCGTGTTGCCCGGCGCGGGGGACGTACTCGCGCTGCGGGTGCTGGCCCGGGCGGTGGACTCGCGGCGCCACGACCTGATCGTGGTCGACCTGCCCGCCGCCGAACGCGCGGTGCCGATGCTCGCGCTGCCCGAGGGGCTGGCCCGCTACCTCGGCCGGCTGCTCCCGGTCGAGCGGCAGGCGGCCCGGGCGCTGCGGCCGGTGCTGGCCGCGGTCGCGGGGGTGCCGATGCCCGAGGACTGGGTCTACGACACGGCACGCCGGGTGACCGCCGAACTGGAGGTGCTGCGCGCGCTGTTGGGCGCGCCGACCACGACGGTCCGGGTGGTGGTCCGGCCCGGGACGGTGGCGCTGGCGGCGACCCGACGGGCCGCATCGGCGCTGGCGCTGTACGGGCACCGGATCGAGGACGTGATCGTGAACGGGGTCGGCGCGGCCGACTCGCCCGACCCGACGGTGCGTTCGCGCGCCGAGGTGGCCCGGGAGACGGTGGACGCGCTGTGCGCACTGTTCCCACGAGTCCCCCTCGGACAAATCCCCACGCTGCCCACCGAGCCCCTCGGCGCCGCCGAACTCGCGGACGTGGCGGCCCACTTCGGCCCGGTGAGCACAGCCGGCACGCCGGCCGACGAGCACCCGATCGAACGCGACGGCGAACGCCTGATACTGCTCCTCCCCCTCCCCGGCACCGACCGCGACGACCTGGACCTGCTGCGCCGAGGCGACGAACTGGTGATCACGGTGGGCCCCAACCGCCGCCTGCTCACCCTCCCCTCGGCCCTGCGCCGCTGCACCATCGAAGGCGCCGGCCTCCGCGACGGCACCCTGAGAATCCGCTTCCTCCCCGACCCGGCCGTCTGGATCCGCACCCCGCAATAGCGGTCGGACCCACGCGCGGCATCGCGACGCGCCCACCACAGGCCCGCAGCGCACCCCGACGCGCCGACCGCGCGCCTGTGCGCAGTCGGCGATCGACACCACACTGGGACGTGTACCGGGACAACACACAACGGAGGCACGCCCCATGGCGGCGACGTTCAAGACACACATCGGCGGGGCCGTCGTCGAACTGCCCGCGACCGTCCGGACGATCCGGGAATCGTTGCCCGACGAGTGGCACAAGGAATTCAACGAGGCGGTCGAGGACTGCCCGGCGAACGAACTGTTCGCACTGCTCGCGAAGTGGGCACTCAAGCCCACCACGGCCGAGGAGGAGGACCGCGCCGTATTCGAGATGCTGGAGCGCCGCGAACGGGAGTTCGTCGAAGAGAAGCGCCGAGAGTTCGAGGCAGGCGGGCCGGGATGAGCCATCGCATCGAGTACACCCCGGACTGCGACAAGATCCGTTCGCGGCTCACACCGGCGCAACGTGCCGACCTCGACTCCGGCATGGCGGCCATCGCCAACAACCCGTACGGGTGCGGATCGAGCGCGACCTACTCGCAGGACCGACGTGAGGCAACGCTCGGACGCAGCATCTTCGTCGTCTACCAGGTGTCGGCGAGGCAGTTGCTCGTGACCGTCGTCCGCATCCAACCCGGCCCGTAACGCCGTTCACCGGATCACCGCCGGCGAGCGGCTCGTCGCCGGCGGTGGACATCCTGTCTCCCCGACAAGTGCCCACCACGACCTACTCCTTCGGGTACAACCGCTCCCAATCCCGCGCGAGAGCGACCCGCTGGACAACACCCTCCACACCCGCTCCCCCGACCCGACCACCCGAACGCGCCCACCGCCCCCCGGCGCTACCCCTTCGGGTGCAACCGCTCCCAGTCCCGGGCAAGCGCGATCCGCTCCGGTGCCGACGGGTGTGACGCGAAGAGGGCCTGGAGGATCGGGTTCGGGGTGACGTTGGAGCGGTTGGCCACCGCGAGACTGTGTTGCATCCGGATGAAGGCATCGGGATCGCGCGTCAGATCGAGCGCATGCACGTCCGCCCGGGCCTCCAACCGCCGACTGATCAGCATCTCGCCGGGCCCGGCGAGCGTGCCGAACAGCGCCACCACCGCCAACAACAGCGCCAGCGAGCGCGGATCGCCCGCCCCGTCCGCACCGGCCCGGCGCAGCAGCGGCGACCACGTCATCAGCAACCCGAGGCCGCACACCCCCGCCGCCAGCGCCGCCGCGCCGATCAGCGTGCCGTGCAGTACGTCGTTGCGCTTGGCATGCCCCAACTCGTGCGCCGCGATCAGCTCCACCTCGCGCGGATCCGCGTCCCGCACGGTCGTGTCGTAGACCACGATCCGCCGAGTCGAACCGAACCCGGACACATACGCGTTGAGCGCCGTGGTCCGCCGCGACGCGTCCGCGACCAGGACGTCCTGTACCGGCACCCCGTCCCGCTCGGCCAGTTGCAACAACGACGTGCGCAGCGGCCCGTCCGGCATCGAGTGGAACCTGTTGAACGCCGGCTCGACCACCAGCGGATACAGGAACGAGATCGCCACCACGAGCAGCGCCCCACCGCCCGCCGCGAGCAGCCAGCCGGCCCGCGGCAGCGCGCGGATCAGCGCGTACAACCCGAGCACGACGACAAGGAGCAACCCGGTGGACATCGCGAAGCCCTTGGCCAGGTCCGCCCACCAACTCCCCCACGTCTGCACGGACAACCCGTACCGCCGCCGGACCACCTCCAGCCGCGCCGCGAACGGCAGGGTGGCCAGCCGGCCGATCAGCACGAGGACCAGGCCGCCGAGCAGGATCCGCCACGCCCACCCACCACCCAGCGGCCGGGCCACCGCCTCGATGATCCGGGCGCCGACCGGGGTGAGCCCGAGCACGAGCGAGATCACCAGGGACAGCGCCATGGACAGGTACGCCGGCGGACGCGCGGCCCGGGCCAACGAACGTCCCCGCGCGATCTCGGCCGTGGTGAAGTCCCGGGCCGCGTCCGGGTGGGTGAACCCGCCGGGCGGCGTCGGCAGCGGACGCCACGGCGTGGTCACCGCGATCGCCACCAGCAACACCACACCCGTGCAGACCAGGCAGATCAGCAACAGCCGTTGGACCGACATGCCCGCCGTGCCCCCGTCATCCGGCCTGCGTCCGCAGGTAGTCGAGCCAGGTCTTGGTGAACGCGTCCGGCGCGGCGCCCAGGACGGACACCATCGCCGACGCGAGCGCCGACGCCGAGTCGGGCGCGCCGACCCCGGGCGGCCGTTCGGCGCCGACCGTACGGTACAGCTCGACCAGCTCGGCCTGCCCCCACCGCTCGGCGATCAGCTTGCAGGCCAGCCACCCCATCTCGTACGCCTGGGGCAGGTCCTCCTGCGTGGTCTCGAAGCTCGCGTCCGTCGGCAACTGCGCCGGCACCTTGCCCGCCTTCACATCGCGGCGCAGCTCGGGCGCGGCCGTGCGCATCGTCTGCGCCGAATCCAGATAGCCGATGTAGTCCGCGAAGCCCTCGGACAACCAGGTCGGCGTCCAGGCCCGGGTGAACGCGCGGCTCGCCACGTGGGTCAGCTCGTGTGCCATCACCACGCGCCGCTCCAGATCGCCCAGCTCGTGAAACGCGTCCGGATTGACGATCACCCGGTCGGCGGCGGCCGCGTCCGCGGCGGCGCCGCGCTCGCCCGTGGTGACCGCGGCGATCTTGGTGTACTTGCTCGGTTCGGCGCCGAGCAGCCGGGCCATCTGGGCCTCGGTGCCGGGCACCACGACCACCGCCCGCCCCGGCCAGGAATCCCCCCACACCGCGCCGACCTGCGGTACCGCCTTGTCCGCGATATCCGCGAAGTCGTGCAGCGCGGTCCGGGTACCGATGCCGAGCACCGTGCTGTGCGCGCCCTGTACGACGGTGACCGGGCCCAGGTCCCACACCTGTGCGGGGGTACGCATCCCGACCGCGGCACCGTCCGAGTCGGCGGTCAGGTACCACGCCCCGGAGCGCAGTACGAAGGTCAGGTATTGCGGCACCCGCACCGGGGCCGCGTCGTGTCCGGTGATCCGGTAGAGCAGGTCGACCTGCGCGGTGAAGACGGGCGCGCCGAGGGCGCTCTTGCGCGTGGCAGGGAGTTCGAACGCGTCGGGCGTGACGATCTCGTACTCCCACCCGGCGAACGGCACCTCGGCCATGTTGTCGAAAACGCCGGCCTGGGCCTGACGAAACGCCGGGTTCTGCGGGTCGAGGGTGTTCGCGAGCGCCTCGCGGTCGCGGGTGAGGAAGGCGCCGGCCCGCCGCTCGAGCAGTGCGCCGATCGCTATCCGGCGCGCGTTCGCGTGTTGCTCGCCGCCGTCGCCCGCCGCCTGGCCGGGACCGCCCGATGCGCCGGAGTGCGCTCGCGGGGGTGCGTCGGTGACCGTGTCCGCGACGAAGCCGGTGACCCCCAGGACGGCCCCGAGCTGGGCCAGCGCGCACACCACGACCAGAACGGGCAGCAGGCTGCGGATCCGGCGCGCGGCCCGATTCGGGTCATCCACGTGGTCGATCGTAACGTGGCCGCGCCCGACACCCGGCCCGAACCCGGACCGGGGCTGCGGCAAATGTGTGGCCGGCCCGGTCGGCCTCGGTCACGGCGACCCGGGCCCGACCGGTTGCGCGCCGACCGCCGCCGCGAGCATCCCCTCGGCCGCGAACAGGCGCAGCGCGGTGAGCGTCTCCTCGTCCAGCTCGACATATCCGGCGTCGCCGTATCGCCCGATATCGGCTAATTCACCGGATCCATCCGCCTCGGTGGCGTCGATCGACCGGGCGCCGATCAGGGCGGGCCCGATCGACGCCGGTATCGCGCAGCCGGCGCCGGCACGCTCTCGGCCGCGGTGCGTACGACAGGCGATGCGCATGTGGCTTCTCCCCTTTCGTCGACTTTTCCCGGTCAACGGTAGGGAGCGACACCGACACCCGGTGTGCGACGAAATCCCGGCACGCCCGGGCAACGACCGCGCACCGGCGTCGGCCGGGCGCCCGAATCCCGCTACACCCGGTGCGCTCAGCCGCGGGTGAGCCTGCGCAGCAACATCGTGGAGGGCACCGGACGGGCCCCCGCCTTGCGCACACCCTCGGCCACCTCGCGGTCCGTGGAGACCACCACGACCGGCCGGCCCGGCGGCTCGGCCCGAACCAGGCGGCGGATCAGCTCGTCGGCCGTCTCGCCCGGCTTGCTGAACATCACCCGCACCCCGCGCGCGGGGGCGAGCAGCACCGGCGCGTCCAGTTGCGCGCCGTCGAACACGCAGGTCACCTCGCAGCCGGTCTGCGCGGCGAGCCCGGTCAGGCCACCGACCAGCCGGTCCCGCTGCTTGTTCAGGGCAAGTGTGGGATAGCCGGTCTTGGTCACGTTGTAGCCGTCGATCACCAGATGCGCCTGGGGCAGCGCGAGCAACTGGTCGAGCAGCGCCGGGTCGTCGCCCTGGAGCGCCCGCTGGGCGATGTCCTTTATCCCGGACGCGCCCGGTACGACCGCGTCCACCATGTCGGCGGGCCGGATGCCCACCGGGGGCAGTGCGAGTTCGCGGCGCAGCCCCTGGGCGGCCTCCAGGACGGTGTCCAGGAGCAGCCGGACCCGGGTGTCCTCCATGCTGCGTCCCTCGCGGGCGGCCCGGCGGCTCGCCTCCAGGGCCGATTCGACCTCGGCGACCCGCCCGCGCAGCCGGCGGGCCTCCTTCTCCGCGGCGGCCACTGCGGCCTGCGCCTCGATCCGCACCGCGTCCAGCTCGGAGCGGGCCCGGCGGGCCTCCTTCTCCTCGTGCTTGGCGCTGCCCTGCAGGCCGCGTACCTGGCGGCGCAGGTGGTCGGCCTCCTTGCGGGCCGTCTCCAGCTCGGCGCGCAGCCGTTCGTGTTCGGTCTTGGAGGCCGCGCGCAGTACGCCGACCTCCTGCTCCAGGCGGGACAACGTCTCGGCGGCCTCGGCCTCGGCCCGATCGGCGGCGGCCTCCTTGGCCGCGTCGCCGGCGGTCTCGATCAGCCGCACCCAGCCGCGCGGACGGAGCAGATACGCGGCGGCGGCCACATCGAGCGGATCGGCCGCGGCGGGCACCTTGCCGGCCTCCAGCGCCTCGGAGATCTCCGGGAGCCCCTTGCGAAAGCGCTCAGCTATGCGCTGCCGAAACACCGGATCGTTCTCCAGCGCGGCGGCCAAGGGCGTCGCGGCGAACTTCGCCCGCCGCTGATGGGTGAACCGGGCGAACCGCCGCAGCGGCCCCGGCACCTCGTCCGCGGTCATCGTCCCGAGCGCATCGGCCGCCACCGAGATCACCCGAACCCGAACCGCCTCCGGCAACGGCCCGGCCAACGCCTCGGGCTCGACCCCCTGCGCTCCGACCTCGGCCGCGGCGTCACCGCCGTCGGGAGCATCGACCTCCGATGCGACCCGCACCCCGGCCCCGGTCTCCGCCGCGGCACGGGACGCACCATCGGCCCACGACCCACCACCGGACCCAACCTCGGCATCGGCATCGGGCACCGCACCAACCTCGGGCCCGAACCCGAACCCGTCGCTCCCGAGCCCATCGCTCCCTGGCCCGTCGCTTCCGGGCTCACCATCCGGCTCCGGTTCGGCGTCGAAGCCTGCGTCGGTCGGCTCCACAGGCATCGGCCCGGTCCGCACCACGTCGCCGTGCTCCGCCCCCGGCCCGGCCGTCGCGGCCTCCCGCGCCGGCCCGGCCGCCACGTCCCCGGCCGGGTGTGCGTTGCCCACGGGGTCGGCGGGGCCGCCCGGCTCCGGGTCCACCTCGTGGTCGACCGGGCCATCGGGCTCCGCGTCGGTCTCGGGGGCCATCGATGGCGCGGTCGCCGAAGCCGACCCGGGCGCCACCCGTTCGACGGGCTCCACGTCGGTCTCCGCCGCGGTCCCGGACTGCGCGTCGAGGTCGGGCTCGGCTGCCGCCACCGCCTCGGCGGTGTCGGCGGCGTGCGCAGGCGTGACCTCGTCCGCGCGGGTATCCGGTCCGCTCACTGCTCCTCCGGTCCTTCCCGTTCCCTTGAGGCCCCTCCCCGCGTCACCGCTGCCGGGACGCCGACGCCTTGATCATGGCGTGTCCCGGACCGCGGACGGCCGCGCCGGGCCGCCCCGATGCCGAAACGATGCACAGTCCCATTGTCGCCGCACGGTCTCGGCGCTCAGCTCGCGTCGGGTCGGGCCACCAGCTCGACGGAATCGGTCGCGTTGCACCAGCGGCAGCGCACCGACTCGATCTCGTCGGAAACGATCTCGCGCTCCTCCACGCGCGCGACGCCCGCGAGGTCGAGGTGGGTGAACTCGACGGCCTTGGTGGTCCGCGTCACGTCGAACCGGGTCAGGTTGCCGCACAGCGAGCAACGCCACCGGGTGTCCTCGGTGGGGGCCTGGATCGACATGCGTGTTCCCTTTCTGTCTGCGTCTGCGAGCCATTTCCGGTTCGCGCGCGGTTCGCGAGCGGTTCGTGTACACCCATGATGCCGGGCGGCGAGAGGTACCTGGGCGCGGCCGTGTCGGGCCGGAAACGTACCGTCCGGTACATGAGCAGCACCGCGCACCGGGATTGCCGGTCACGAGGTTCGGCGGGTCAGGGCTTGCCGGCGGCCGACCCGCCGCGGCTTTCCCGCCCGCCGGACAGTATCGCCCCGGGCCACGAGTTGCGAACCATGAGCGGTTCGCGAGGCACCCGTGCCGAGGTCGAGCGGCAGGTGTTCACGGTGGTCGACCTGGAGACCACCGGGCTGGATCCGGCGGAGGCGCGGATCACCGAGATCGCCGCGGTACGACTGCGCGGCGCGGACCGCCTGGGCGAGTTCGCGACCCTGGTCGCGCCCGGCGTACCGATCCCGGAATTCATCACCGACCTGACCGGGATATCCGACGACCTGGTGGCCGACGCGCCGCCGCTGTGCCTGGTGCTGCCCGCGTTCACCCGGTTCGCCGAGGACGCCATCCTGGTCGCCCACAACGCCCCCTTCGACGTGGGCTTTCTGCGCGCGGCCGGCGTCGCGTGCGATCGGCCGTGGCCGGATCTCCCGGTGGTGGACACCCTCGCCCTGGCCCGCGCGCTGCTCCCGCCGGGGACCGTACCGAACCTGCGCCTGGGCACCCTCGCCCGCTACTTCGAGGCGCCCACCGACCCGACCCACCGCGCCCTGGCCGACGCGCGGGCAACAGCCCACATACTCCGCGCCTTCATCGCTCGAATGCACGAATCCGGCCGCCACGAGGTGGCCGACCTGCTGACCCTGGGCCGCCCCCCGACCCAGGCCCCACGCCAACCCACGCCCATCGGCTGACCCCCGGGCGTGTCGGCCGGTGGCGGACCGAATTCGGGGACACGTGGTTGCGCCACCGACGCCTCCCGGAGGACCCGCGCCGACTAAGCTCGGGCATCTTGTCGTCGAGAGCCGGAGGACTACCCGTGATCACCGCGATCGTGCAGGTCAAGACGCGTGTGGACCAGACCCCGGAAATCGCCGAGGCGATCGCCGCGATCGAGGGCGTGAGCGAGGTCTACTCGGTGACCGGTGAATTCGACCTGATCGCCATGGTGCGCGTCCGCGCCCACGACGACCTGGCCGACGTCATCCCGGGCCGCCTCAACAAGGTCCCCGGCGTGGAGGCCACCACCACCCACATCGCCTTCCGCACATACTCCCAACACGACCTCGAAGCCGCCTTCGCCATCGGCCTCGAATAACCCCAAGCCGGACGAGCCCCAAGCCCGTCCGGCCCCACCCACACCACACCCGGGCGCCCCAAACCGAGCCCATCCGACACCTGAGCACACCCCGGCCAGGCCACCATCACGACACCGTCGGCAACACACCGCCGGCCCAAAACACACCGCAACCAACCACACCCGGGCAACCGAAACCCAGCCCGTCCGGCGCCTGAGAACAGCCCAGCCAGGCCGCCAACGCGACACCGCAACCCAAGCGCACTCAGGCAACCGACCACGCCGCGACCAACCACACCCGGGCAACGCAAACCCAGCCCGTCCGGCGCTTGAGAACAACCCGGCCACGCCACCGACGCGACACCGCCGGCCCAAACACACTCAGGCAACCGACCACGCCGCGACCAACCACACCCGGGCAACGCAAACCCAGCCCGTCCGGCGCCTGAGGACAACCCGGCCACGCCACCGACGCGACACCGCCAGCCCAAACACACCGCAACCAAACACACCCGGGCAACGCAAACCCAGCCCGTCCGGCGCTTGAGGACAACCCGGCCACGCCACCGCGCGACACCGCCGGCCCAAACACACCGCAACCGAACACACCCGGGCAACCCAAATCCAGCCCGTCCGGCGCCTGAGGACAACCCAACCAGGCTGCCTACGCGACACCAACCAAGCGCACCCAGGCGACCCAATCCCAGCCCGTCCGGCGCTTGAGGACAACCCGGCCACGCCACCGCGCGACACCGCCGGCCCAAACACACCGCAACCAAACACACCCGGGCAACCCAAATCCAGCCCGTCCGGCGCCTGAGGACAACCCAACCAGGCTGCCTACGCGACACCGCAACCAAGCGCACCCAGGCGACCCAATCCCAGCCCGTCCGGCGCTTGAGGACAACCCGGCCAGGCCGCCAACGCGACACCGCAGCCAACTACCCGCCCGCGGAGCCGAGTTCAGCCCGCCCACCCCGCGCGCCCCGCCGCAACCCGCCGGAGGCCACCCTCGGGTCCGCGTCCGGAACGCACCGGCCCCCGTCGACTGTGTAGCTCCACCGCGCGCCCCGCCGAACCAACTCCCCCACCGCCGCCGCGAACCGGTCCAGGTGCTCCACCGGCGTGCCCAGCCCGAAGCTGACCCGGATCGCGTTCAGGCTCTGCTCCCCCTCCGGCGCGTCCGGGGACCCACACTCGGTCGGCTGATCGGCCCGCCCGCCCAACAGGTGCCGCACCAGCGGATGTGCGCAGAACAACCCGTCCCGCACCCCGATCCCGTACTCCGCCGACAACACCGCCGCGAACCGCGAGCTGTTCCACCCCTCGACCACGAACGAGAGCACCCCCACCCGCGCCGACTCGGGCCCGAACAGCTCCAGCGTCCGCACCTCGGGAATCTCCGCCAACCGCCCCCGCAACCGCGCCAACAGCGCCTCCTCGCGGGCGACCAGCGCCGCCGGCCCCGCCTCGGTGATCGCCCGACACGCCGAAGCCAACGCATAGGCCCCGATCACGTTCGGCGACCCCGCCTCGTGCCGCGCCGCACCCCGGTGCCACTCCACGTGGTCGCGCGAGACCGCCTTGGTCGCCCCGCCACCCGCCAGATACGGCTCCGCCGCGTCGAACCAGTCGCCGCGCCCGGCCAACACCCCCGAGCCGAACGGCGCGTACAGCTTGTGCGCGGACAGTGCGATCCAGTCCACGTCCAGGTCCGCGACCGACACCGGGTGATGCGGCGCCAGTTGCGCGGCGTCCAGCACGATCCGCGCCCCGTATCGATGCGCCACCTCGGCCAGTTCGGCGACCGGGAACAGCTCGCCGGTCACGTTCGAGGCACCCGTCACGCACACCAGACGCGGCCCGTCCCCCGACCCGGCGAGCGCCGCGTCAAGCGCCGCGACCGCCTGCGCCGGCGAGGACGGCGCCGCCAACTGGGTGACCCCGGCCCGCCGCCGCCACGGCAACAACGCCGCGTGGTGCTCGGTCTCGAACACGAACACCCGCGTACCGCGCGGCAGTACGGACGCCAGCAGGTTCAACGAGTCCGTCGTACCGCGCGTGAACAACAACGTGTCGTCCCCCCGCAGCCCGAGAAATTCGGCGACCGTGGCCCGACTCTGCTCGTAGAGGTCCGTCGACAACTGCGACAGATACCCGGCCCCACGATGCACGCTGCCGTAGTACGGCAGATAGCCGGACACGTCGTCCCACACCCGCTGCAGACACGGCGCACTGGCCCCGTAGTCCAGCGCCGCGTACTCGACCTCGCCCCCCGTGACCAGCGGTACGAGCACGTCCCGCCCGACCACGGGCAGCGGAGCGGCGATCGCGACGTCACCCTCGTGAGCGACGGCGGCGGTGTTGACGGTCATGACGAATCCCCTCGGCAGGCACGAGCAAGCCGGGCCACGCCAAATGTCGTCAAATCGACATGACGAAAGCCGGACTGCACCCGCGGTGAAATGTGGTCTCGGAATCGGAAAACGCCGCGCGAAGACTCAGCGCGCGCAGACAAACCGGGCGATTCGCCCGTTTCGCAAAAGAGATTTCACGCCATCACATGCTCCCCGGATACAGGACCCCCGGGTCGCCTGGAGCAGGAACAATCGCCCGCCGTCATGCAAGAGGGTCCGCGCTTGCCGGGACGCCTTACGACGCCCGACCGTGTCATCACCCGGGGCACCCCACCGCGGAGCGAGGGTTGCCGGACAGCAAGCCGGGGCTTTCCACTGTCACTCGTGACCTGCGCAGAATTATTACCAGACGGATCGTTTCGCGCAACGACGACCCCACCTTTTCCACATGCTGGACAACAGGCCACCCGAGAAGCCGCCCGACACGCCGCCCGAGAAGCCGCCCGCCGAGCCGCCCTACAGGCCACCCGACAAAACGCCCGACCACCGCCCGACCGCCCGCTCACCAAGCCACCCGCCCGCCCGCCGAACAACCCGACGCCGGGCAGGTCACCCACGACCCACCCGGCGCCCAGGCCCCGGATCACTCCCGCGCGAACACCCGCGTCGTGGCCACCCACCGATCGAGCGCCGCCTGCGCCGCGCCCGAGTCGATCGCCGCCGCGGCCCGGTCGATCCCGGCCGCCAACTGCTGGGTCAGCGACCCCTCTCCCGCGCCCAACGCGGCCAGCGCCGCCGCCGAGTTCAACAACACCGCGTCGCGCACCGCGCCCCGCTCACCCGCGAACAACTTCCGGGCGACCTCCGCGTTGAACATCGCATCGCCGCCGCGCAGCGTCTCGATCCCGTTCAGCGGAATGCCCAGGTCACGCGGATCCACCCGGTCCTCCCGCACCGCGCCGTCCCGCACGATCCACACCTGCGACGTGGTGGTCACGGTCAACTCGTCGAGCCCGTCGTCGCCCCGGAAGACCAGCGCGGTCGCCCCCCGATCGGCCAGCACACCGGCCACGATCGGCGCCATCCGCAGATCCGCGACCCCGATCGCGTGATGCCGGACCCGGGCCGGATTGGTCAACGGGCCGAGGAAGTTGAACGTGGTCGGCACACCCAACTCGCGCCGCGCCTGCGCGGCATGCCGCAGCGACGGATGGAAGCGCTGCGCGAAGCACAACGTGATGCCCGCCTCCGCGGCCGTCCGGGCCACCTGATCCGGGGTCAGATCCAGTACCACGCCGAGCGCTTCGAGCACATCGGCGGCACCGCTCGACGAGGAGGCGGCCCGATTGCCGTGCTTGACCACCGTCTCGCCCGCGCCCGCGACCACGATCGCCGACATCGTCGAGATGTTCACGGTCCGGGCCAGATCGCCGCCCGTGCCGACGATGTCCACCGTACGACCGGGCACCTCGATGGTGGCGGCGTGTGCGTACATCGCCCGCACCAGACCCGAGACCTCGTCCACCGTCTCGCCCTTGGCCCGCAGCGCGACCACGAATCCGGCCACCTGCACCGGCGTCGCCTCGCCGGTCATGATGTGGTCCATCGCCCACGCGGTCGCGTCGGCCGGCAGGTCGTCGCCCCGCATCAGCGCGGCGAGAATGTCCCGCCAGGAACGGGCCGCCGGGTTGCCGCCGCTCTTGTTCGTAGAGGTCGAGGCGCCCATGGTCCGCTCCCGCTGTGTCATCGGATAAGTCCGCGACAGCGTACCGATCACCCCGCACCCGACCGGGCCGTTATCCGGGATGCGGTCGACCCGACGACCCGACGACCGAACGACCCACCGAATCAATACGACCCGGCCGAGCCGACCACCCGTCGAACCGACACCCCGGAATCGGGCCCGAGGACCCGACGCCCGCTCAGGCCGGCTGCCGCCCCGCCAACCGTCCTCGCATCAGGTCCGCCGCCGCGTCCGCGAGCGTGCGCGGATCCAGCGGGTGCGCGACCACGGCGTCCGCACGACACCACGTGGCCAGCCACGCGTCCTGCGGCCGACCGACCAGGGTGAGTACCGGCGGGCAGTTGTAGATCTCGTCCTTGAGCTGACGGCACACGCCCATGCCACCGGCGGGCGCGGTCTCCCCGTCCAGGATCACCAGATCGACGCCGCCCTTGTCCATCGCCTCGATCACGGCGGGTTCGGTGGCGCACTCCAGGTATTCGACGAACGGCACATCGACGGCGGGCCTGCGCCCGAGCGCGAGGGTGACCTTCCGACGGGTGTTGCGGTCGTCGCTGTACACGAGGACGGTCATGGTCTCGCCGCGCGTCATGTCCACCTGCCTGTGTCTGGGCTGCCTGTCACCAGGTATCGGACAACACTCGAATCCGACCCGGATGGTAGCGCTTTTCCGGCGCGGAATGTGTGCCTCGTCACGCCCTCGTCCTGCCCCCACCGACCCCGAAGCACACCGAAGCCGAACGCCGGGCACCCCGAAGTCGACCACGAGGCACACCGAAAGCCGGCCGAAAGCCCGCTCGCCCTCAGCCGCCTCAGCCGCGCGCGAGCACCTCGTACCCCTCGGCATCTCCACCCAGCCGCTGCGCAAGCCCCGCCATCCGGGTCCGCTCCCGAGCCGGCTCGAGCCCGGTGAGTACCTGCTGTCGGCTGATCCGCACCCGCAACGGCCGCTCGTCGGCGGCGACCACCGCCACCACCCAGCCGTCCGGCGCCAGGATCCGCGCCGCCTCGTCCACCGCCGCACGATCCGGCAGGGTCAGTACGTGCCGCATCACGAACGGCCCGATCTCCACCGCCACTCCGGCCGCCCGCAGCTCCGCGACCACCGCCGAATCGGCCCGCGCCGGATCGAAGCAGGAACCGACCAGCACGAGCGTCCCGTCGTCGACGAGCTCCGGCTCGGGCTCGGCGCGCCGCCGGCGCAGGAAACGTTCCAGGATCATGCGGCGACGCTACTCGGCCGCGCCGGTCGGCCTCGGTTCGGGCCCACCGGCCACCCGGACGGCCGAGTCGGCCTCCTCCGTTCGGGCAGAGTCACCCGGAAGAGTGCTCTTCGGCACGGGATTTCCGGCCGTTTCCGCACCCGCCGACACGTCCGCACCCGCCGCCTCGGCCTCCGCCGCCTCGCGCGCCAACCGCTCCTCGCGCGCCTTGCGGCCGGCCTCGATCAGTTCGAGTCGATCGAGCCGGCGGTCCTCGCGTACCGCCTCGCGCTCCGACGCCTTGGCCCACTGCACGAACAACACCAGGAAGACGAGCAGTCCGATGATGTCGCCGCTGCCCCACAGGATGCCGCCCGCGGTGCCCTGATCGGAGAGCGGACTCGCACCCCAGTCCCGACCGAGGTTGTCGTACCAGTCACCGGCCAGGACATTGGACGAACTCATGATCGCGATGCCCAGCCAGGCATGGAACGGCAGCGTCGCGAACACCGCGAGCAGCCGCATCGGGTGGCTCGCGCGCGGCATCGGGTCGAGGCCGAGCAGTGGCCAGAACCACATGCAGCCGATCATCACGAAGTGCACGTGATTCATGTCGTGCATGAAGGTGTTCCGCAGCGTCAGCTCGTACCAGGGCGTGAAGTACAGGGCGAACGGATTCAGCACGAAGATGAAGCCCGCGAACGCCGGGAAGGTGACCACCTTCGCGTATCTGCTGTGCAGCAGCGCGTTGAGCCGGTTACGCCACTTGGCCGGCAGCGTGCGCAGCGCGAGCGTGATCGGGGCGCCGAGCGCCAGGAAGATCGGCGTGATCATCGCCAGCACCATGTGCTGGACCATGTGCACGCTCAACAACACGGTGTCGTACGCGGCCAGCGCGGACTCCGTGGCGATCAGGAAGGTGCCCAGGCCGAGTCCCAGGAACGAGAAGCTCCGCCACCGCGACCACGAGTCGCCGCGGGCCCTGAGCTTGTGCACCCCATACAGATAGAGGCCGCCGAAGAACATCGCGACCAGGATCGGGATCGGCTCGAACACCCACCCGGTCAGGAGCCGAATGGGGGTCAGTTCCGGCGGTACGTTCCCGGGTGTCGCATGTGCCAGAAACACCCCGGCGTCGCCTACAGAGCCACTCACGGAACCAGAGCCTAACCCGGACACGTTGTACCAAGGTTGCCCCCCGAAGTGTGGGCAGATCCGGCGACCGCAATAATGGCCGCCGTGGCGACAGCAACTTCACTAGAAACCGGGCCCCCCTCACACGGGACACACGGGACTATCAACCGTCCCAACTTGGTCAGCATCGGCACGATCGTCTGGTTGGCGTCCGAGCTGATGTTCTTCGCGGCACTGTTCGCGATGTATTTCACGATCCGGTCGGTCACCGGCGACACCGCATGGCGTGAGCACGCCAGTGAGCTGAACATCCCGTTCTCGACGGGCAACACGACGATCCTCGTGCTGTCCTCGCTCACCTGCCAGCTCGGCGTCTTCGCGGCCGAACGCGGTGACGTCAAGAAGCTCCGAATGTGGTTCATCATCACCTTCATCATGGGCGCCGTCTTCGTCGGCGGTCAGGTGATGGAGTACACAGCCCTGGTCAAGGACGGGACGACCCTTTCGTCGTCGGCATACGGTTCGGTCTTCTACCTGACCACCGGCTTCCACGGCATGCACGTGACAGGTGGCCTGATCGCCTTCCTGTTGGTCCTCGGACGCACCTACGCGGCCCGGCGATTCACTCACGAGCAGGCCACGGCCGCAATCGTCGTCTCGTACTACTGGCACTTCGTCGACGTGGTCTGGATCGGTCTGTTCTTCACGATCTACGTCATCAGGTAGACGTTCCGACACTCACTACGCAGACGACATTGGACCGGGGTTATCCGTGAAAAAGCTCTCCGCGCGGCGACGCCACCCCTTGGCGGCGATCGTCGTACTCATCTTCGCGCTCGCGGCCACGGGGGGGCTGTATGCCGCGTTCGCGCCTGCCAAGAAGGCGGAGGCCGACGACTCTGCCTCCATCGCCGTCGAGGCGGGCAAGAAGCTCTACCTGAGCGGATGTTCGACCTGCCATGGGCTCGACGCCCAGGGCTCCTCGGACGGTCCCTCGCTGGTCGGCGTGGGCGCCGCCGCCGTCGACTTCCAGGTGTCGACCGGCCGGATGCCCCTCCAGCAGCCCGGCGCCCAGGCGCCGCGCAAGCCCGAGGTGTACAGCGCCGCGCAGATCCAGCAGCTGTCCGCGTACGTGGCCTCCCTCGGCGTCGGGCCCAAGATCCCGACGGCGAACATGTACGCCCCCGACGGCAACATGAGCAACGGCGCGGAACTGTTCCGCACGAACTGCTCGCAGTGCCACAACTTCTCCGGTGAGGGCGGCGCCCTGACCGAGGGCAAGTTCGCGCCGCCGCTGAAGAACGTGGACCCGAAGCACATCTACGAGGCCATGCTCACCGGCCCGCAGAACATGCCTTCGTTCCCGGACAGCACGATGCCCGAGCAGCAGAAGAAGGACATCGTCACCTACGTCCGCGAGACGACCAAGAAGGAGCCGAACCCCGGCGGCCTGGGTCTCGGCCGACTCGGCCCGGTCTCCGAAGGTCTGTTCGGCTGGATCATCGCGCTCGGTCTGCTCATCGGATGCGCGATCTGGATTGCCGCCCGGACCCCCAAGGCCAGGACCAAATGAGTAGCCAGGACAAGTCTGAAGTGCCTGAAGAGCACCTGCCCGAGGTACACACCTCGGCACATGTTCCGGCGGAAGGCGACCCGTTCGCCGACCCCGGCCTGCCGGCCCACGAGCCGCGCCGTACCGACATCGACGAGAAGGCGGCCAATCGCGCCGAGCGTCAGGTCGCGTTCCTGTTCGTGATCTCGATGTTGTCCACGATCGGCTTCATCTGGGCTTACGTCGGTATCGACAAAGACCGCATCATCGACATCTTCTTCTTCGGGAAGATCGGCGCGCAGAACGCCGCGCTCGGCGGTTTCCTCGGCCTCGCGCTGTTCTGCATCGGCGCCGGCGCGATCCACTGGGCGCGCACGCTGATGACGGACGAGGAGATCGTCCAGGAGCGGCACGAGTTCACCTCGGACCCGGAGACCCGCGAGTACGCGATCCGCGAGTTCACCCAGGGTGCCGCCGACTCGGTGATCGGTCGTCGGCCGCTGATCCGGCGCACGATGATCGGCGCGATGGCGCTGGTCCCGCTGTCCGGTGTCGTGCTGCTTCGCGACCTCGGTCCGCTGCCCGGCACCAAGCTGCGGCACACCGAGTGGAAGCCGGGCAAGGAGCTGATCAACGAGGCGACCGGCCTGCCGATCAAGCCGGACGACATCGTCAAGGGCTCGCTGACCATGGCGCTGCCCGACGGCCTGGTCGAGAAGTACGGCCCGGCCGGCCAGAAGGAGGAGCTCTCGCACGGCTGGCTGGAGAAGGCGGGCATGTCCGCGATCCTGCTGGTCCGGCTCGAGCCCAAGGACATCAAGTCCAAGAAGGAACTGGCGTGGGGCCACGAGGGCATCGTGGCGTACTCGAAGATCTGCACCCACGTGGGTTGCCCGATCGGCCTGTACGAGCAGCAGACGCACCACCTGCTGTGCCCGTGCCACCAGTCCACCTTCGACCTGGCGGACGACGGCAAGGTCGTGTTCGGCCCGGCCGCGCGCTCGCTGCCGCAGTTGAAGATCCATGTGAACGAGGCGGGTAACCTCGCCGCGTCGCAGGACTTCGCCGAACCGGTCGGCGCGAGCTTCTGGGAGCGTGGCTGATGTCGAGCGAACAACCCAAGGGCGGGGCCAACAAGAGCGCCCCGATCCCGGACAACGCGACCGTTCGCGCGGTCGACGCGCTGGACAGCCGGCTGGGCATCTACGGCGCGGCGAAGAAGAACCTGCGCAAGGTCTTTCCGGACCACTGGTCCTTCATGCTCGGTGAAGTGGCGCTGTACAGCTTCATCATCCTGCTGCTGACCGGTGTCTTCCTGACGCTGTTCTTCAAGCCGAGCATGCAGGAGGTCGTCTACGACGGCTCCTACGTACCGCTGCAGGGCATCCACATGTCCCAGGCGTACGCGTCGACGCTGGACATCAGCTTCGACATCCGCGGTGGTCTGGCGATGCGTCAGATCCACCACTGGGCGGCGCTGATCTTCGTATCGTCGCTGTTCGTGCACATGTTCCGGATCTTCTTCACCGGGGCGTTCCGCAAGCCGCGCGAAATAAACTGGCTGTTCGGCTTCCTGCTGCTCGTGCTGGCCATGGTCAACGGCTTCACCGGCTACTCGCTCCCGGACGACCTGCTCTCCGGCACCGGTCTGCGCATCGCCGAAGGCGTCGTCCTGGCGATCCCGCTGGTCGGCACCTACGTGCAGTTCTTCCTGTTCGGTGGGGAGTTCCCGGGCGAGGACATCGTGCCGCGCCTGTTCACCATCCACGTGCTGCTGGTCCCGGCGATCATGGTCGGTCTCGTCACCGTCCACCTGATCCTGGTCTTCTACCAGAAGCACACCCAGTTCCCCGGCCCGGGCAAGACCGAGAAGAACGTCGTGGGCCTGCCGCTGCTGCCGGTCTACGCGGCCAAGGCCGGTGGCTTCTTCTTCATCGTGTTCGGCATCACCGCCGCGCTCGGCGGCCTGGTGCAGATCAACCCGATCTGGGCCTACGGCCCATACAACCCGGGTCAGATCACGGCGGGTTCCCAACCGGACTGGTACATCGGGTTCCTCGAGGGATCCCTGCGCATCATGCCGAACTGGGAATGGAACATCTGGGGCCATACGCTCAGCTTCAACGTGCTGATCCCGTCCCTGATCGTGCCCGGCGTGTTGTTCACGTTCATGGCGATGTATCCGTGGATCGAAGGCTGGATCACCGGCGACAAGCGTGAGCACCACCTGCTCGACCGGCCGCGCAACATGCCGGTGCGCACCGGCCTGGGCGTGGCCTGGATCGTCGCCTACGGCGTGTTGTGGATCTGCGGTGGCAACGACATCATCGCCACCCACTTCCATCTGTCGATCAACACGATCACCTGGATCGGCCGCTTCGCGTTCTTCATCGCGCCGGTGCTGGCCTACATGGCCACGGTGCGGATCTGCAAGGGTCTGCAACGGCGCGACCGGGACAAGGTGCTGCACGGTCGCGAGACCGGCGTCATCAAGAAGCTCCCGCACGGCGAGTTCGTGGAGATCCACGAGCCGCTGGACGCCGGGATGCGGCACACCCTCACCGCGCACGAGCAGCCGAAGCCGTACGCGTTGGAGCCTGCCGAGGACGAGAACGGCGTGGCCCGCAAGGTCACGCGTGGGCAGAAGTTGCGGTCGAAGATGTCGCACTGGTACTTCTCCGAGCCGATCGAGAAGCCGACGGCCGAGGAGTACAAGGAGCTGACCAGCGGACACGGTCACCACTGACGCGACCGGGGCCGGGCTGCTGACGCCACATCGGCACGACCCGTAGGACGCGCGGGAACATCCGAAGGGCCCCACCGGAACCATCCGGTGGGGCCCTTCGCGATGCGCCCGGCAGGCCGTCGTCAGAGCCGCTGGGCGGCGCCCGCGCCGGTCGTACTCTTCGCCAGCCAGTCCGACCAGGACAGGTTCCACTCGCCGTAGCCGTTGCCGGTCGGCTCCATGCTCTTGGGGTCGCCGGTGTTCACCACCATGACCACGTCGCCGAGCTTGACCTGGTCGTAGAACCACTTGGCGTTGTCCGTGCTCATCCCCACGCAGCCGTGACTGACGTTGGCGTTGCCCTGCGAGCCCACCGACCACGGCGCGGCGTGCAGGAACTCGCCGCTCCAGGTGACCCGGGTGGCCCAGTAGACGTCCAGCCGATAGGCGTCACTGCTGTTCGCGGAGATGCCCACGGTGGTGCCGTCCATCAGCACGTGCGGCTCCTTGCCGAGCACCACCTTGGTACCCGCGCGGGTGGTGAAGCCGGACTTGCCGGTGGTCACCGGGACGGTCTTGACGTCGGTGCCGTTGCGCTTGACGGTCAGCGTGTGCGCGGCGGAGTCCACCGTCGCCAGCACCGAGTCGCCGATGCCGAAGCCGATCTGCTTGCCGCCGGCGCCGAACACGCCGTTTCCGAAGTCGACGCCGAGCAGGCTGGTGGCCACCGAGACCTTGGTACCGACCGGCCAGTAGTCCCGAGGCCGGTATCGCACCGTCGTGTCGTCCACCCAGCCCCACGCGCCCTCGACGGGGGTGGAGGCGGAGACCACGAGCCGCTTCTCCACCTCGGCCCGCCGGGCCGGGTCGGTGACCGGCTTCTCCAGGGTGACGCTGATCGGCATCCCGACGCCCACCGTCGAGTCGGCCTCGGGAAGCACCTCGTGCACCCGCAGTTCGGCGTCCTGGGCGAGGGTGGTGAACGACTCGGTGTGGGTGGAGGTCAGCCCGAACGAGTCGACCGCGGCGGCGGTCAGCGTGTACGTGGTGGCGTAGGCCAGCGGTTGGGAATTGGACCAGGTCGTGTCGCCGGCCGCGTTGCCGCCGGGCACCGGTTTGCCGTCGGGGCCCACCAGGTTCACCGCGTACAGCCGGCCGTCGCGCACCGAGACGGTGATCGGGCGGTCCGGTTGGGCGGGCCGATCCGGGCGGACGTCGACCGCGACCTTGGCGACTCCCCGGGCGGGTCGGCGGACCTCGGCGTCGCGCTGCTTGTCCCACGTCCCACACCCGGCGGCGAACACGAGGGGAAGGGTCGACGCGAGGGCCCAGCCGACGCAGCGGAGACGAACGGTTCTGTCCCGCATCACTCAAGACCTCCAGCCGTGCTCAACGAGCGCGGAGTACGCGCGGTTGTTGCATCGAGAGTGGCCGGGAAAGCCCTGATTCATTCATTCAATATGACAAACCGCCCGATCGCGTGATCCCAGCCCATGGCCGGATCGCGCGATCGGGCGGTGCCCGCTACGGTGTCGAACCCTGCGGCGAACCGCGGTGTGCGACCGCTACCCGGCCTGGGTGGCCGCGCCGCCGTTGCCGGCGAGCGCGCTGCCCTTGAGCCAGGTCGCCCAGTCCACACCCCAGCCACCGAGCCCGTTGCCGGGCTTGACCATCTTGTCGGTGCTGTTCACCACCTCGACCGGGTCACCCTGGATGACCAGGTCGAAGAAGGTCTTCGCGTCCGAAGAGCCCAACCCGATGCAGCCGTGGCTGTCGTTTTGCCGGCCGAACTTGCCGTCGTTCCACGGCGCGCCGTGCGCGTAGGTGCCCGAGGCGGTCAGGTGCACCGCGTGCCGCACGTTCTTCTGGTTGTACGCGTTGCCGAGGCCGACCGTCTCGGAGTCCATCGTGATGCCGTCGACCTTGTCCAGCACCACCATCGTGCCGCCCCAGGTCGGGAAGCTGGGCCCGCCCGCCGAGATCGGCAGATCCTCGATCTCGGCACCGTCCTTCTTGACCGACATGTGCTTGGTCTTGAGGTCGGCGGTCGTCACCAGCGAGCGCCCGATGGTGAACTTGATGTCCTTGGTCTGCTTCCCGTAGACCCCGGGCGCCGCCTTCGCGCCGGTCAGGTTGGCCTTCAGGTTCACCTTCGTACCACTGGCCCAGTACTTCTCCGGGCGGTAGTCGATCCGGTCGTTGCCGTCGAGGTCCTTGAGCCAGGACCACGCACCCGGCACCGCGGGTTCGGAGACCACCTTGAGATTGCGCTCGATGGCGGCCTTGTCCTTGATCGGCGCGTTGAACTTGAGCGAGATGATCGCGCCGACGCCCCACGTGCTGTCCGGCTCGACGTTGAAGTCGGCCACGAACGTGTCGTCGGCCGCCTTGGTGTTGAACTTGCTCTGCGCGGTGGCCTCGGCGCCGTCCGCGTTGGCCGCCTTGGCCGCCACCGTGTAGGCACCGCCGTTGGCCAGCGGGACGGTGGGCTTCCAGCCGATCCCGTCGGAGCTGAGCTGCCCGTCGACGGTCTTGCCCTTGGCGTCGGTGACCACGACCGAGGTGAGCTTGCCGCCGGTCGCGTCCACCTTGAGCACGCCGTCGGTCTCGACGCTCTTGGCGCCGTCGGCGGGAGTGATCGCGATCGTCGCGGGCGCCGCCGCGGACTTCTTGTTCGGACCGCCGCTCGCCCCGCCGGAGTTGCCCCCGGTCGAGCCCCCCGGGCTGGTCTTGGCGCCGTCGGACGAACACCCTGCGATGAATATGAGCGGCGCCACCATGAGTCCCGCGAAGAGGCGTATACCGCCGCTTGCCGCCCCCGTGCGCGATGCTCCGTGTATCCGGGGCACGCGTGTCCCTCCCTCTTCCTGGTACTCCCTTGTGTCCATTTGACGCATCGACCCCCGGTCGGGGTTGCTACAACCGGCGAACAGTCACACATCGGTGACATTCGGGGGCTTCGGGGAGTACCTCTGTGAATATCACACAAGGCCGATCACCCTTTCGGATGATCGGCCTTGTGGCTGAACCGTATTGCGTCGGTGATCGACTCCCGCGCTAGTAGCGCTGGTCCGCACCCCGATAGAACTCGAAGACCCAACCGAAGACGCCGATCGCGACGATCGGCGCGGCGAACATGGCCAGCCACCAACCGAAGATGACGCCCAGGAACAGCAGCGCCGAACCGGTCGCCAGCATCAGCGGCTGCCAGCTGTGCGGGGCGAAGAAGCCCAACTCACCGGCGTCGTCGGCGATCTCGCCCTCTTCGTTGTCCTGCGCGAGCAGGTCCATCCGACGTGCGGTGAAGATCAGGTAGAACCCGATCATCAGCGCCAGACCGAAGGTCAACGACAGCGCGGTGGTGCCGGTCGGGTCCTCGGAGAGCACCCAGTAGATGATCGTCACCGGCAGCAGGAACACGGCCAGGACGGCGAACAGGACACCGTTGAACTTCACTTCCCGGCCTCCTTCTTCTCCGCGGCGGTGGACAACTCGGCCCGCTCGTCGGTGAGGTACTCCAGCGCGGCGATCTCCGGGTGGTGGAGGTCGAACGCGGGGGCCTCGGACCGGATCCGCGGGATGCTGACGAAGTTGTGCCGGGGCGGCGGGCACGAGGTCGCCCACTCCAGCGAACGACCGTAGCCCCACGGGTCGTCCACGGTGATCTTCTTGCCGTACTTGTGCGTCTTCCAGACGTTGTAGAAGAACGGCAGTATCGACAGACCCAGCAGGAACGAGCCCAGCGTCGAGATCGTGTTCAGCGTGGTGAAGCCGTCCGAGTCCAGGTAGTCCGCGTAGCGACGGGCCATGCCCTCCGCGCCGAGCCAGTGCTGCACCAGGAACGTGGTGTGGAAGCCGATGAACAGCGTCCAGAAGGTGATCTTGCCCAGTCGCTCGTCGAGCATCTTGCCGGTGAACTTGGGCCACCAGAAGTGGAAGCCCGCGAACATCGCGAACACCACGGTGCCGAACACCACGTAGTGGAAGTGCGCCACCACGAAGTAGCTGTCCGAGACGTGGAAGTCCAGCGGCGGCGAGGCCAGGATGACGCCGGTGAGACCACCGAACGCGAAGGTCACCAGGAAGCCGACGGTCCACAACATCGGTGTCTCGAAGGACAACGAGCCGCGCCACATGGTGCCGATCCAGTTGAAGAACTTGACGCCGGTCGGTACGGCGATCAGGAACGTCATGAAGGAGAAGAACGGCAGCATGACCGCGCCGGTCGGGAACATGTGGTGCGCCCACACGGTGACCGACAGACCCGCGATCGAGATCGTCGCGGCGATCAGGCTCTTGTAACCGAACATCGGCTTGCGCGCGAAGACCGGGATGATCTCCGAGACGATGCCGAAGAACGGCAACGCGATGATGTACACCTCTGGATGGCCGAAGAACCAGAAGAGGTGCTGCCACAGGATCGGCCCGCCGTTGGCCGGATCGAAGACGTGTGTACCGAACTTGCGGTCGGCCTCCAGGGCGAACAGCGCCGCCGCCAGGACCGGGAACGCCATCAGGACCAGCACCGAGGTCAGCAGGACGTTCCAGCAGAAGATCGACATGCGGAACATGGTCAGACCCGGCGCGCGCATGCAGATGATCGTGGTGATGAAGTTGACGGCACCGAGGATGGTGCCGAAGCCCGACATCGCCAGACCCATGATCCACATGTCACCGCCGATGCCCGGCGAGCGCACCGCGTCGGACAGCGGGGCGTAGGCGAACCAGCCGAAGTCGGCCGCGCCCTGCGGGGTGATGAAGCCGGCCACCGCGATGATCGAGCCGAACAGGTAGAGCCAGTAGGCGAACATGTTCAGTCGCGGGAACGCGACGTCGGGCGCGCCGATCTGGAGCGGCATGATCCAGTTCGTGAAGCCGGCGAACAGCGGCGTCGCGAACATCAGCAGCATGATCGTGCCGTGCATCGTGAACGACTGGTTGAACTGCTCGTTCGACATGAACTGCGTACCGGGGCGGGCCAGCTCCGCGCGCATGAGCAGCGCGAGCACACCACCGATGCAGAAGAAGACGAAGGAGGTGATCAGGTACATCGACCCGATCGTCTTGTGGTCCGTGGTCGTCATCCACTTGATGACGATGTTCCCGGGCTCCTTGCGGCGGACCGGGGGCGGACCGTCCGGGGCCACGGTCTGTGGCTCACTGAGGATTGTCACTCGTCACTTCTTCCCGTGCGCGTCAACGGGGGCAGGCTCGTTGATCTTGCTGCGCAGCTCGCCGGTCTGGCCCTTCGCGGCCAGCTCCTTCAGGTGCTGGACGTAGTCGGCCTTGTCCACGATCTTCACGTTGAAGAGCATGCGCGAGTGGTCCACGCCGCACAGCTCGGCGCACTTGCCGCCGTACGTGCCCTTCTTCGTCGGGGTGACCTCGAACTTGTTCGTCCGACCCGGGACGATGTCCTTCTTGTACAGGAAGTTCGGGACCCAGAACGAGTGGATGACGTCCGGCGAGGTGAGGTCGAACCGGACCGACTCGCGAATGGGCAGGTACAACGTCGGCGGCTTGCCGGGCGTGCCCTGCTCGTAGACGTTGACCGTGCCGTCGGCCGGGTTGCCCTTGTAGTTGAAGGACCAGCTCCACTGCACGCCGACCACGTTGATCACGTTGTCGGGGTTCTTGGAGAGCTCCTCGAGCTTGGTCTCGTCACGTGCGGTGAAGTAGAAGAAGACCGCGATCATGATGCCGGGGATGACCGTGTACAAAACCTCGATGGGGAGGTTGTACCGCGTCTGCGGCGGGATCTCGATCTTGGTGCGCGACCGGCGGTGGAACGCGACGCTCCACAGGATGAGCCCCCACACCACGGCCCCGACGATCAGCGCTGCAATCCAGGCGCCCTGCCAGAGCGACAGGACTCGCGGACCCTGCTCGGTGACAGGGTTGGGCAGGCCGAGTCTCGGCAGGTCCTTGGAATCGACGGAGCAGCCGGTGGCGGTCGCAATGACGAGGCCCAGAGCCAGCAGCTGCGGCACCCTGCGCCGCATCCAGCGCCGCGGCGAGCGGTCGGAGCCGTAGGGACTCACGTAGCGCCTTCCCGAATGTCTCGCCCGCGCGAGAGAGTCGGGGAGGGGAACTTTTCTTCCCTGACGACCCGTTGCGCGGACAGGTATGGATGTTTCTGCGGGCCAAACCCTACTCCAGCCCTATTCGGGTCGCGCGCGGAGGTCTGGTGTCGCGGGACGGGCAGATGTGACGGTGCGTCCGTTCGGGCGAACGGCCCGAACGTGTCCGCGATTCCGGTATTGGCTACCGTCCGACCCATGGCGTATTTCGACGCGGCCTCCACCGAACCACTGCACCCGGCCGCGAAAGCGGCCTTCCTGAGCACCCTCGACGAGGGCTGGGCCGATCCGGCCCGCGGCTATCACGACGGTCGGCGGGCCCGCATGCTGCTCGACGCCGCGCGGGAGACGGTGGCGTCCGTACTGGGGACCCGATCTGATGAAGTGTCATTCACCACATCCGGGACACAGGCGGTCCAGTTGGGCATGCTCGGCGTACTCGCCGGCCGCCGTCGAGTGGGCTCGCATCTGGTCCTGTCCGCGGCCGAACACTCCTCCGTACTGCACACCGCGGACACCCACGCGGCCCGATCGGAGCAGCACGGAACGGTCGCGGAAATCACTCGGACGGGGGTGGACCGTACGGGCCGGCTCGACGTGTCGGCGTTCGCCTCGGCGCTTCGTTCGGACACCGCGCTCGCGTGCGTACAGAGCGCCAACCACGAGGTGGGCACGGTGCAGCCGATCGCCGAGGTGGTGACGGCGTGTCAGGCGGCGGGCGTACCACTGCTCGTGGACGCCGCCCAGTCGGTCGGCCGGCAGTCCGTCCCCGACGGCTGGTCGGTGCTGACCGCGAGCGCACACAAGTGGGGCGGCCCGGCGGGCGTCGGACTCCTGGTGGTCCGCAAGGGCACCCGCTATGTATCACCGCTCCCCTACGACGAACGCGAGACACGTCGGGTCCCCGGCTTCGAGAACGTCCCGGCCATCGTCGCCGCGGCGGTGGCCCTGGGCGCGGCGAGCACCGAGTCCGCCGACGAAGACCACCGCCTGTCCGCCCTCGTGGACCGCATCCGCCGGCAAGTCCGGGCAACGGTCCCCGATGTGGAGGTGGTCGGCGACCCAGCCAACCGCCTCCCCCACATCGTCACCTTCTCCTGCCTCTACGTCGACGGCGAAGCGCTCCTCACCGAACTCGACAAAGCCGGCTTCGCCGTCTCCTCCGGCTCCTCCTGCACCTCGTCGACCCTGACCCCCAGCCACGTCCTGGAAGCCATGGGCGTGTTGTCCCAGGGCAACATCCGCGTATCCCTCCCGCGCGGCGTGCCGGCAGCCGAAGTCGAGCGCTTCCTGGCCCTACTCCCCGGGTTGGTGGCCAAGCTCCGAGCGGTGGTCGCACACACCCCGGCACCGGTCGCGGCCGAACCCGGCATCGTGGTCGACGCCCTCGGCCGCCGCTGCCCGATCCCGGTGATCGAACTCGCCAAACGAATCCTCGACGTCGAACCCGGAACGCTGGTCACCGTCCTGTCCGACGACGAGGCATCCGCGCTGGACATCCCGGCCTGGTGCGAAATGACCGGCAACGAGTTCGTAAGCACAAAACCCCGCGCCCAAGGCACCGCCTACACGGTCCGCCGCCGCACTTGACCCACCCCGAACCGGCCTCACGCGCCGGCGGGGCTACTCGGCCTCAAACGCCGGCCGGGCTGGTCGCCTCAACCGCCGGCGGGGCTGAGTGGCCTCAAACGCCGGCCGGGCTATTCATCCCAACCGACCCCACTCGACCCGACCGGCGCGCGAGGCCAACCGAGCGCAACCAACGCCCAAAGTCGACCTCACACATCCAGCCCGGCCGGCGCTTGAGTCCAACCCGGCCCAACCAACACCAAACACCGACCTCACACATCCAGCCCGATCGGCGCTGGAGGCCAATCCAACCCGCCCAACGCCGAACGCCGGCCGAACTCAACCAGCCCGGCCGGCGTTTGAGGCCACCCAGCCCCGCCGGCGCCTGAGGCCAAGTAGCCCGGCCGGCGCGTGAGGCCAAAAGCGTCACACCGGAAGGTGCGCCGAGACCTCCAGCGCCGCGACATCGCCATACGCCGCACCGAACCGCGCCAGGAACGACGTCCGCCGCAACGAATACTCCTGCGTACCGACCGTCTCGATGACCAGAGTCGCCAGCATGTTCCCCACCTGCGCCGACCGCTCCAACGAGAGCCCCCACGAGATCCCGGACAGGAACCCGGCCCGGAACGCGTCCCCCACCCCGGTCGGATCCACCTTCGCGTCCTCCGCCGGACAGGGCACCAGGATGGTCTCCCGGCCCTCCCGCTCCACCCGAACCCCGGCCGGCCCGAGGGTGATCACCCGGACGCCGACCTTCTTCAGGATGTCGGCCTCGGACCACCCGGTCTTCTGCACGATCAGCCCGCTCTCGTACTCGTTCGTGAGCAGATAGGCCGCGCCGTCGATCAGCCGACGGATGTCCTCCCCGTCCATCCGAGCCAGCTGCTGCGACGGATCGGCCGCGAACGCATATCCCCGATCGCGGCACTCGTCGCTGTGCCGCAACATCGCCTCGGGGTCGTTCGCCCCGATCACCACCAGGTCGAGCCCGCCGACCCGGTCGGCCACCGGCCGCAGTTCGATCTCCCGGGCCTCGCTCATCGCACCCGTATAGAAGGACGCGATCTGGTTGTGCTCCTCATCGGTGGTGCACACGAACCGCGCGGTGTGGTGCGTCGGCGAGATGTGCACCGACTCGGTGTCCACCCGATGCCGGTCCAGCCACGAGCGATAGTCGACGAAGTCCGCCCCGGCGGCGCCCACCAGGATCGGCGACAGCCCGAGGCACCCCATGCCGAAGCAGATGTTCGGTGCCACCCCGCCACGCCGGATGTCCAGTTTGTCGACGAGGAAGGACAGCGAGACCACGTGCAGCTTGTCCGAGACGAGCTGGTCGGCAAAGCGACCCGGAAACGTCATCAGATGGTCGGTGGCGATCGACCCGGTCACGGCAATACGCATGGCAGCGTGTCTCCTGTGGAGTACGGGGAGTAGGGGCGGTACGAGAGAACTGTGCACGAAAGGCGAAACCCGCACACGTTAACCCAGCCTGCTCGAACGACGGCCGAGAAACTACCGATCGGTAGAACGTTCCGCCGGGTTCCCCGCGATCTACCCTGGGATCCCCAGCGCGAGGAGTCGTGAAATGTCCCCGATGACCGTGATGCCGTCCCGGGCCGAACCCGAGACGCTCGACGAGCTGCGTGGTGACTGCCGGCACATCGACGCATCGTGGACCAAGCCGGGCCCGGAGCGCACGCCGACCAAGGCCACCCCCGCCGGATCGCACGCCCCCGCCACCGAGATCCCGGCTCGCGGCGCGACCCTCGTGGCCGGCATGTCCGAATACGGCGACTGATCCCGGGTCACCCGAACGTGACCCTTCCCACACCACGAACCGGGCGAAAACGACGACGCCGCGCCGACCCTTCCGGGTCGACGCGGCGTCGAGGTGTGTCGCGACGAATCAGTGGAACGAGTCGCCGCACGCGCAGGAGCCGGCCGCGTTCGGGTTGTCGATCGTGAAGCCCTGCTTCTCGATCGTGTCCACGAAGTCGATCGTGGCGCCGCTCAGGTAAGGCGAGCTCATCCGGTCCGTGACGACCGAGACGCCGCCGAAGTCGGCGACGACGTCACCGTCGAGCGAACGCTCGTCGAAAAACAGCTGGTAACGCATGCCGGAACAACCGCCGGGCTGGACGGCCACGCGCAGCGCGAGATCGTCGCGACCCTCTTGCTCCAGCAGAGTCTTGACCTTGGCCGCCGCCTCATCGCTGAGGAGGATGCCACCGGTCTTGGTGGTCTCGTCCTGGACAGTCATCTGCAAGCTCCCACGTGGTGGTTCGTGATTCGTACGCCACTTCCACCGTCGGCAACCGATGGTGGCTCGGCCCTATTCCCACATCCTGCTTCGGGCCCTCGCGTTTTACTCATGGTCGCACACCCCCACTCTCGTCAACCTGACACGAACAGGATAGGATGATTAATGTCAAGTAGACGAAAAGAGGTGCGCGCGTGACCGCGACACACGATCTGGACCTGCCACCGGGGGTGCAGCCGACGCCGCTCGCCCTGCTCATGCTCGGGCGTGCCGCCGACCCGCGCAGCGAACGGGGCGTCGAGTGTCCGGGCGACCTGCCCTCCCCCTCCGACCCGGACCTGGTGGCCCGGGCCCGCGCGGCGAAGGAACGGCTCGGCGACCGGGTGTTCATCCTGGGCCACCACTACCAGCGCGACGAGGTGATCGAGTTCGCCGACGTGACCGGCGACTCGTTCAAGCTCGCGCGCGAGGCGGCGGCCCGGCCGGACGCGCCGTACATCGTCTTCTGCGGTGTGCACTTCATGGCCGAGAGCGCGGACATCCTGACCTCCGACGAGCAGCAGGTGATCCTGCCCGACCTGGCCGCGGGCTGCTCGATGGCCGACATGGCCACCTCGGAGCAGGTCGAGGAGTGCTGGGACGTGCTCGCCGACGCGGGCATCGCGGACGTGACCGTGCCGGTCTCGTACATGAACTCCTCGGCCGACATCAAGGCGTTCACCGGCCGCAACGGCGGCACGATATGCACGTCCTCCAACGCCAGGCGGGCCCTGGACTGGGCCTTCGAGCAGGGCGAGAAGGTGCTGTTCCTGCCCGATCAGCACCTGGGCCGCAACACCGCGGTGCTCGAGCTGGGCCTGACCCTCGACGACTGCGTGCTCTACAACCCGCACAAGCCGAACGGCGGCCTGACCCGCGAACAGCTGCGCGACGCCAGGATGATCCTGTGGCGCGGCCACTGCTCGGTGCACGGGCGGTTCGACGTGAGCTCCGTCGAGGAGGTGCGCGAGCGCATCCCCGGGGTCAACGTGCTCGTCCACCCGGAGTGCCGGCACGAGGTGGTCAACGCGGCGGACTACGTCGGCTCGACCGAATACATCATCAACACGCTGGACGCGGCCGAGCCGGGTTCGGCGTGGGCGATCGGCACCGAGCTGAATCTGGTCCGCCGGGTGGCCGCGGCGCATCCGGACAAGCAGATCGTCTTCCTGGACAAGACGGTGTGCTTCTGCTCGACGATGAATCGGATCGACCTGCCGCACCTGGTGTGGACGCTGGAGTCGCTGGTCGAGGGCAACGTGGTCAACCGGATCCGGGTGGACGCGGAGACCGAGAAGTTCGCCAAGGTCGCGCTCGACCGCATGCTGGCCCTGCCGTAACGCGTGAGTGGGCGGTGTGCCCCGGGGAAGCCCCGGGACACACCGCCCACACGCAGCACGGAAGAGCGGATGCGGATCAGCCGGTGCCGGGACGCCCCGGCACCAGCCCGTCCGCGCCGAGCATCTCCCTGACCTCGTCCACATGCGCGTCCTCGGCCGGCAACAACAGGTCCGAGGGCACGATCTCCTCATCCGGCACCGGTGTGCCGACCTCGCGGACCTTGGACAGGAGCGCTGTCAGCCCCGCGCGGAAGCCGGCATCGTCGCCGCCCTCGATCGCGACCTGAAGCTCGTCGTCCAACCGGTTGAGCACCTCGAGGTGCTCCGCCGCGACGTCGAGCTGGCCCTCACCCACGATCCGCACGATCATGTGCCGTCTCCCTGCTTGTCGAAACGCGGCCGGGGCTGACCGGGACCAATCGCCGGCGGCGGGGTGGGCCCGGAGAGCTCGGCCTTCATCCGCTCCAGCTCCAGTTCCACATCCGACGTGCTGGACAAACGCTCCAGCTCGGCGGTGATGTCGTCCTTCGCCATCCCGGTCGGGTCGTCGAGCGCGCCCGAGGCGAGCAGCTCGTCGATCGCGCCCGCCCGGGCCTGCATCTGCGCGGTCTTGTCCTCGGCCCGCTGGATCGCGAGCCCGACGTCGCCCATCTCCTCCGAGATGCCGGCGACCGCGCCGCCGATCCGCGCCTGGGCCTCGGCGGCCGTGTAGGTCGCCTTGATCGTCTCCTTGCGGGTGCGGAACGCGTCGACCTTGGCCTGCAACCGCTGCGAGGCCAGGACCAGCTTCTCCTCCTCCGCCTGGAGGTTCTGGTGTTGGGTACCGAGGTCCGAGATCTGCTGCTGCACACCCGAGCGGCGCATCAGCGCCTCGCGGGCCAGATCCTCGCGACCGAGGGCCAGTGCCTTACGGCCCTGGTCCTCGAGCTTGCCCGACTGTTGCTGTAGGCCGGTCATCTGCAATTCGAGCCGCTTGCGGGACGTCGCCACATCGGCCACACCCCTGCGGACCTTCTGCAACAGCTCCAGTTGTTTCTGGTACGAGTAGTCGAGCATCTCGCGCGGATCCTCGGCCTTGTCGAGGGCCTTGTTGGCCTTCGCGCGGAAGATCATCGCCATTCGCTTCATTACACCGCTCATGGGCCTCGCGTGCCCCCTTCGTAGGCAACCCGTGCTGCTCCCTGAAGCCTAAATGCCCAAGCGACCTTGTGGCAGCAGGGCTTTGCCTCACTTGACGTGTTCCCGCCCGGGAGAGTTCCGCATCGTCCCCGGGCCGGATTCGGGGAGCCTTGAAATGTCGTGCGCCTCGAACACGTAGGCTTTGACCGTGTTCCGACGACGTTCCCACGCAGAGCCCGAGACCGCCGAGCAGTCCCTGGAGCGTCTCCAGGGTGCGCCGGCCGTCCGGGACCCCCAGGCCCCCAAGGGTCGCCCGACGCCCAAGCGCAGCGATGCCCAGGCCAACCGCAAGACGAAGGTGTCCGTCGCCAAGGACCCCAAGCAGGCCCGCAAGCAGGCCCGGATGCGGATGCGCGAGGAGCGCGAGACGCAGCGCCAGGCGCTGCTCACCGGTGACGAGCGGGCCCTGCCGGCCCGCGACCGGGGGCCGCTGCGCCGGTTCGCCCGCGACTACGTCGACGCGCGCTACACGGTCGGCGAGTTCTTCCTGCCCTCGGCCGTGTTCATCCTGATCCTGAGCATCCTGCCCAGCCTGGCGGTGAAGAACTTCTCCCTGTTCCTGTGGATCGCGGTGATCCTGCTGATCATCCTCGATGCCTTCCGGGTCAACCTGGGGCTGAAGAAGGCACTGCGGGCGAAGTTCCCCAAGGAGAACCTCAAGGGCGTCACGCCCTACGCGCTGATGCGTTGTCTCCAGCTGCGTCGGCTGCGACTGCCCAAACCGCAGGTCAAACGAGGCGAGAAGGTGGCATGACGACGATCACCGGGCTGACCGGCGACCTGCACACGCAGGTCCGTCGCGAATTGGTGGCCCGTCAGTTGGCCGAGCACATGACGAGCCTGCGCGACCGGGGTCCGTTGCGGGTGCTCGACGTCGGCTGCGGGCCGGCCTCCCCCGGCATTCTGCTCGCCCGCGCGGGACACATCGTCACCTCGGTGAACACCGATACCGAGGTACTCACCACGCTGCACGAGGAGCTGGCCCACGAGTCGGCCGACGTGCAGGGGCGGATGCGCCTGGTCGAGGGCGACGGCGCGGAGGCGGGCCGGCACTTCCCGCCGGGCAGCTTCGATCTGGCCATCTGCCACGACGTGCTGGAGACCCAGCCCGAGCCGGACGGCATGCTCGCCGCGCTGGCCCGGATGATGACCCAGGGCGGCCTGATCTCGGTCACCTCGCGCAACGCCGGCTCGCTGGCGATGCGCGCGGGGGCGGCGGCGCAGTGGACCGCGACGCTCAAGGGCCTGTCGGCGACCACGTACCCCAACCCGGCCGGCGGCACGTTGCGCGCGGACACCGTCGAGGGGCTGTGCACCGTACTCGGCGACCTGGGCGCACCGGTGCTCGCGTGGTACGGCGTGGGCGTCTTCAGCGGCCTCCAGCCGGACGACGCCGAACCGCCGCGCGGCCAGAAGGCCTGGAACAACCTGCTGGCCTGTGAGGAGGACGCGTCCCGACGCGACCCCTACCGGCTGATCGCACCGGTACTGCACCTGATCGGCGAGAAGACGGTGCGCTAGGGGGCCGGGGTCGCGCTCGGCTCGGTCGGCAACCGTGGCGGTGCTGCGGCCGATCGGCGCGGGTGCCCGACATAGGGTGTTCACATGGACTTCCGACACCTCGGCCGCAGCGGCCTCGTGATCAGCGAGATCGCCTACGGCAACTGGCTCACGCACGGTTCCCAGGTGGAAGAGGACGCCGCGCTCGCGTGTGTACGGGCGGCGCTCGACTGCGGGATCACCACGTTCGACACCGCCGACGTGTACGCGGAGACGCGCGCGGAGTCGGTACTCGGACGCGCGCTCAGGGGTGAACGCCGCGAGGGCCTGGAGATCTTCACCAAGCTCTACTGGCCCACCGGCCCCGGTCGCAACGACCGGGGCCTGTCGCGCAAGCACATCATCGAATCGCTCGACGGTTCGCTGAGCCGGCTCGGCACCGATTACGTGGACCTCTACCAGGCCCACCGGTTCGACTACGAAACTCCGCTGGAAGAGACCATGTCGGCGTTCGCCGACGTGGTCCGCGCGGGCAAGGCGCTCTACATCGGCGTGTCCGAGTGGACCGCCGAGCAGATCCGCGCCGGCGCCGAACTGGCCCGCGAGCTGCGGGTACCGCTGATCTCCAACCAGCCGCAGTACTCGATGCTCTGGCGGGTGATCGAGGCCGAGGTGGTGCCGACCTCGGCGGAGCTCGGGCTCGGCCAGATCGTCTGGTCGCCGATCGCGCAGGGCGTGCTCACCGGCAAGTACCTGCCGGGGCAGCCGCCGCCGGCCGGGTCGCGCGCCACCGACGACAAGGGCGGCCAGGACTTCGTCTCCCGGATGCTCACCGACGATGTGCTCACCCGGGTACAGCAGTTGCGCCCGCTGGCCGACGAGGCCGGGCTCTCGCTCGCCCAACTCGCGGTCGCCTGGGTGCTGCAGAACCCGAACGTGTCGGCCGCGATCATCGGTGCGTCCCGACCGGAGCAGGTGCGCGAGAACGTCAAGGCGGCCGGCGTCAAGCTGGACGAGGGCCTGCTCACCAGGATCGACGTGATCCTGGACCCGGTGGTCACCCGCGACCCGGCGCTCACCCTGAGCCCGGCGACGCGCCCGTAGCCCGAGAGCACGAGGGGGCGCGGCCGAGGCCGCGCCCCCTCGCGTGTTCGGCCCGGACTCAGCCCTCGGCGGCGCGCAGGCTCATGTGCTCGTAGACCACGACGTCGTCCTCGAGCAGGCTCACCTGCTCGATGCCGGCCGCGAGCAGGTCCTTCCAGGTCTCGCCGAGCCAACTCTCGGCGTCCGACTGGTTCGTGAAGTCCTCCGTCTGCGGTCCCTCGACCGAGGCACCGTCCGCGTCCTCGTACCGCCACACCCACGACATGTCGGGCTCCTCACCTCGGGATCTCGGACCGGCAAAAGACCTGCACGGTAGATGTTGCACAGTAGATCAAGGCCACCCACCTCATAGCCAGGAGCACGACGACACCCATGGAGCTGACGCTGCTCGGCACGGCCGGTCCCCGGGGCTGGCCCCAGCCGTTCTGCACCTGTGCCTCCTGTCTGGGATGCACCGGTCCGGCGGTGCGCGGTCCCGCGTGCGTGCTGCTCGACGGCACGCTGCTGCTCGACTGCGGCCCGGAACCGGCGCACGCGGCGGCCCGGGCCGGGCACCCGCTCACCGGGGTGCGGCGACTGCTGCTGAGCGGGCCGGCCGAGTCCGCGCCGCTGGCCTGGCTGCCGGCCGCGGGGCTGGCCGAGGTGGTCGCGCCGGGCGGGCCGCCGGGCGGGCTGCCGGCGCCGGCGGCGGGCGGGCCGAGTTGGCGACGGGTGGCCGAGGGCGACGTTTTCGAGCTGGACGGCCATCGAATACGGGTGCTTCCCGGGGGGACACCCGGGCGGGTCGCGTACGAGGTGACCGGCGCCGACGGCACCCGGTTGTTGTACGCGCCGCCCTCGACGCTGCCGCCGGAGACCGAGGCGACCCGGGCCTGGACGCGCGAGGGCGGGCACTACGACGTGGTGCTCCTGGACGTGGTGTCCTGGCCGGAGCGGCTGGCCACGCTGCGCCGGGACGGTGCGGTCACCGAGGACACCGACGTGCTGGCGATCCACCTGTCGCACGAGTCGCCGCCCGGCGAGGAGTTGCATCGCCGGCTCGCCGCGTGGGGGGCTCGGGCGGTCCCGGACGGCGGCCTGGTCCGGGTCGGCGCGGATCCCTCGCCGGCCCCGCGCCCGCACCGCACACTGATCCTCGGCGGCGCCCGCTCGGGCAAGTCGGCGGAGGCCGAACGGCGCCTGGCGGCCTGCCCGGACGTGCTCTACGTGGCCACCGGCGGCACCCGCGAGGGCGACGCCGAATGGGCCGAACGCATCACCCTGCATCGCGACCGCCGCCCCGACACCTGGACCACGATCGAGACGACCGACCTGACCGGCCTGCTCGCCGAGGCGCGGCAACCCCTGCTCGTGGACTGCCTGTCGTTGTGGCTGACCTCGGTGATGGACGCGCACGACGCCTGGGACGACGCCCGCTGGACGGCCGGCGCCCGGGCGGCGGTCCGCGCCGAGATCACCACTCTGGCCGGCGCCTGGCGCTCCTGCCGCGTCCCGGTGGTCGCGGTCAGCAACGAGGTGGGCAGCGGCGTGGTCCCCCCGACCCCCAGCGGCCGCCGCTTCCGCGACGAACTGGGCCTGCTGAACGCCAGGATCGCCGGCGAATCCGACGAGGTCCTCCTGGTGGTGGCCGCCCAGGCGCTGACCCTCAAATCCCTCCCCCGAAAGGCCAGGCACGCAGCCGGCTGACCGGAAGCGCACCCGAGACCGACCCGGGTGACCCCGATGGGTGGACCCACCGCGGTAAACCCGCAGCCCCGGCCCGCATTTGCCGCCCCGCCGAACCGGCCCGCTGGGCCCCGGTGGATCCATCCCGCCGCGGTAAACGCGCAGCCCGGCCCGCATCCGCCGCCCCGCCGAACCAGCCCACCGGGCCCCCGGCGGACCCACCTCACCGCAACAAACCCGCAGCCCCGGCCCGCATCCGCCACCCCATCGAACCAGCCCACCGGGCCCCCGGCGGACCCACCTCACCGCAACAAACCGACAGCCCCGATCCACATCCGCCGCCCCGCCGAACCAGCCCGCAGGGCCCCGGGTGGACCCACCCCGCCGCAGTAAATCCGCAGCCCTCGTCGCCGAAGGCAACGGGTGGAGCGGGCGGGCACACACCGGCCGAGCGGGCCGAGACGCGACCGCAGGCGCAAGTCGTACGCTGACCCGGTGACCATCGACCTCGACTCCCTCGCCGCCCAGGTGGAGCGCCCCGACGACGACGCCCGCGGCCGCGTGCGCGAACACCTCGGCGCCCTGACCGGCGCGCCGAACAGCTACGGCCGACTCGAAGACCTCGCGATCTGGTTCGCGTCCACCCAGGGCGGCAAGGCCGGCACCATCGCCCCCATCGCCGCCCCCCGCGTCGTGCTGTTCGCCGCCGACCACGGCATCGCCGCGCACGACGTGTCGGTCCGGCACGCCGGCTGGACCGCGCGCGAGGTGCGGGCCACCCTCGACGGCGGTTCGCCCACGGCCACCTTCGCCGCCGCCCTGGACGCGCCGATCCGGATCGTCGACATCGCCGTCGACGCCGAGCCCGACGCGTTCCCCGAGCACGTCTCCCGGGACCGGATCCGCCGCGCGTCCGCGGCGATCGACACCGCCGACGCACTCGCCCCCGGCGAGGCCGAACGGGCCTTCCAGGTCGGCATGGACACCGCCGACGCCGAGATCGACTCGGGCGCCGACGTCCTGCTGCTCGGCTCCGTGGGCGCCGCCGCCACCACCCCGGCCGCGGTCCTGATCGGCGCGCTGACCGGCATGGACGCGGCCGCGGTGATCGGCCGCGGCTCCGGCATCGACGACGCGACCTGGATCCGCAAGTGCGCCGCGATTCGCGACTCGCTGCGCCGGGCCCGCCCCGTACTGGGCGACCCGATGCGCCTGCTCGGCGTCTCCGGCGGCGCCGACTTCGCGGCGATGACCGGCTTCCTGCTCCGGTGTTCGATCCGCCGGACCCCGGTGCTGCTCGACGACGTGTCCACCGCGGCCGCCGCCCTGGTCGCCCAGCGGATCTCCTACCGCGCCCCCGACTGGTGGCTGGCCGGCCACGTCACCCCCGAGCCGGGCCACGTCAAGTCGCTGGACCGACTCGCCCTGGAGCCGGTCCTCGACTACCGGGTCCGCGGCGGCGAGGGCCTCGGCGCGCTGCTCGCCCTGCCCGTACTGCGCGCGGCGGTCGACCTGGTGGCCCGGGTGCACCCCACCCCGTGAGCAACGGCACCACCTCGGCCGGCCTGCGCCTGGCCTTCGGCATCCTGTCGGTGATCCCGGTCCGGGTCGACCGGGTGGACCGCCCGGTGGCCGGCCGGGCGATGGCCTGCGCGCCCCTGGTCGGCCTGGTCCTGGGCGGCCTGGCCGGCGGCGTACTCGCCCTCGCCGCGTGGTCCGGCACCGGCGCGCTCACCGCCGCCGCCCTCGCGGTCGCCACCCTGGCGCTGCTCACCCGCGGCCTGCACCTGGACGGCCTGGCCGACACCGCCGACGGCCTCGGCTCGGCCAAGCCCGCACCGGACGCGCTGCGGATCATGAAGGCATCCGACATCGGCCCGTTCGGCGTGCTGAGCCTGCTGTTCCTGGTACTGATCGAGACCGGCGCGCTCCTTCGGCTGCAACACCAGGGCAGCGGATCGGCCGCCGCCGCACTGGTGTTCGCGGCGGTGACCGGCCGGGCCGCGCTGTCCATCGCGTGCCGCCCGGGCGTACCGTCCGCGCGCCCGGACGGCCTCGGCGCGTTGGTCGCGGGCACCGTCGGGCGCGGCGTACTCCTCGCGTGGTCCCTGCTCCTGCTCGCCGCGGCCGCGCTGTACGGGGTCGTCCAGGGCCCCGCCGAGGGCGCGCGCGCCCTCGGCGCGGCACTCGCCGGACTGGCCGCCGGCGCCCTGCTGTTGCGGCATACCACCCGCCGATTCGGCGGCATCACCGGCGATGTGCTGGGCGCCGTCGTGGAGACCACCGGGTGCGTCGTCCTGGTGGTCGTGTCCACTGGCTGAGACGCTTGCCGGGAAGGCGTGAAATGCTGGCGGCGAACGTATCTTCCATACGGCTCGTCACCGCTCGGCGCGGCGTCCCCGGCAGGGATCGCCGCGTCGGTGCCCCACCGATCGTGCGGGCACTCGGCACCCTCGAGAGATGAGAGACAGGACACTCGTGACCACACTGAGTATCGGCTCCACCGCGGCCCTTTCCCTGCGCGCCGACGTGCTCGTGATCGGCGCCGTCAAGGGCGAGGACGGCGCCGTCCTCGCCGCAGGCAGCGAATCCATCGCCGCGGCGTTCGACGGCCGGCTCACCGACACCCTGTCCGCGCTCGACGCCACCGGCGCCGAGGGCGAACTACACCGCGTGCCGACCTTCGGCGCGGCCAAGGCCCCGCTCGTGCTGGTCGTCGGCCTGGGCGAGCAGCCCGCCGACGGCTTCGCGCACGAGACGCTGCGGCGCGCCGGCGGCACCGTGGCCCGCGCCCTGGCGGGCGTGAAAAAGGCCGGCGTGGCCCTGCCGCTCGCCGGTGCGGAGGCGGTCGGCGCGTTCGGGGAGGGCGTGCTGCTCGGCGCGTACTCGTTCGAGACCTACCGGGAGAAGTCGCGCGAGGGCCGCAAGGACGCGGTCAAGGACGTCGTACTGCTGGGCATCAAGGGCCGCGACAAGGCCGCCAAGGCCGCCGTCGAGCGGGCCGCGATCACCGCGCAGAGCGTCAACCAGGCGCGCGACCTGGTCAACACCCCGCCGAACGACCTGAACCCGAAGGACTTCGCCGCGATCGCGGTGGACACCGGGAAGAACGCCGGCTTCAAGGTCGAGGTGCTCGACGACAAGGCGCTCGCCAAGGGCGGCTTCGGCGGCATCCTGGGCGTCGGTCAGGGCTCGGCCAGCAAGCCGCGCCTGGTCCGGCTCGGCTACACGCACCCCAAGGCCAAGCGCACCATCGCGCTCGTCGGCAAGGGCATCACCTACGACTCGGGCGGCATCTCGCTCAAGCCGGCCGGTGCCAACGAGACGATGAAGATGGACATGGGCGGCGCGGCGGCCGTCCTGGGCGCGGTCGCCGCGGCGGCCCGCCTCGGCCTGGAGGTCAACGTGACCGGCTGGCTCGCGCTGGCCGAGAACATGCCCTCCGGCACCGCGACCCGGCCCGGCGACGTGCTGCGGATGTACGGCGGGCGCACGGTCGAGGTGCTCAACACCGACGCCGAGGGTCGCCTCGTGCTCGCCGACGCGATCACCCGCGCGTGCGAGGAAGAGCCGCAGATGTTGATCGACATCGCGACGCTGACCGGCGCGATGATGGTCGCCCTGGGCAACGACATGTACGGGATCATGGCCAACGACGACGCGTTCCGCGACGCCGTGCACGACGCGGCGACGCGCGCGGGCGAGCAGTCCTGGCCGATGCCGCTGCCGGCCGACATGCGCAAGCAGATGGACTCGCCGATCGCGGACCTGAAGAACATGGGTTCGTCGCGGATGGGCGGCGGCCTGATCGCCGGCCTGTTCCTCCAGGAGTTCGTCGCGGACGGCGTCAAGTGGGCGCACCTGGACATCGCCGGTCCGGCGTTCCACGAGGGCGAGGCCGGTGGCTACCGGCCCAAGGGCGGCACCGGCGTGGCGGTGCGTTCGCTGCTCCGGATCGCCCAGGACGTCGCGGACGAGAAGATCTGATTCGGCGCTCGCCGAGCCGACACCGGTCCATTCCGGTTCGGTCCGGTCCGATCCGGCCGGGGCACGCAGGCGCCCCGGCCGGGCCGACGGACCGACGACATGTGGGGCGCGCACGCCCCCGGCGGCGATCCCGCGGCGGAACGGTCAGGAACCGCCGCCGGATTGCCGCCGGGTCCACTCGCGCATCCGCTTGGGGTAGCCCACCAGGGCCGCCTCGTAGACCGGGATGCTCAGCTTGCGGGCGAGCGCGCGGGCGGCCCCGGGGTCGGCGACCCGCCGTCGGGTCCACTCCCCGGTGTCCGCGATGAACACCACCGTCGTCCCGCTCAACGTGGTGACCGGCTCGATATACGCCTCCACGCCCTTGCGGCTGTGCGCGAACTCGGTCAGGTGCGCGGTGGTGGCGGCGACATCCTTACGATCGGGCGCGGTCGCGCCCGCACCGCGTTTGCGACGGAACAGCCCCACGGGGATTTCCTTCCTCTCGGACACGCGGAAGTTGCGGATCGTGTCGGGACAACGAGTCGCAAGGGCACGTTGTGCCCCGGATCCGCCGATTCGGCGCCGTCCTTGTGGGACAGGCAACACCGGGGCGGAGTGCTCGGTCGCTCTCGACAAGTGGGAGGATGTTGTACCGGCACTTGAGACCTTCCACAAGAAGGGGGTGCCACCCGCCGCGCGCGGGAGGGCATCGCAATCACAGGAGGACGTGACGTGGCGAACGACGCCGGAGCCGTTTTCGATGTAGTCATTCTCGGCGGCGGGAGCGGCGGCTATGCGTGCGCCCTGCGTGCGGCCGAACTCGGTATGCGGGTCGTCCTCATCGAAAAGGGCAAGCTCGGCGGCACGTGTCTGCACAACGGCTGCATCCCGACCAAGGCGCTGCTGCACGCCGGCGAGGTCGCGGACCAGACTCGCGAGAGCGAGCAGTTCGGCGTCAAGTCGACCTTCGACGGCATCGACATCGCCGCCGTGCACGCCTACAAGGACGGCGTTGTCTCGCGTCTGTTCAAGGGCCTGACCGGACTGATCGCCAGCCGCAAGATCACCGTCGTCGAAGGCGCCGGGCAGCTCGTCTCGCCGACCGCGGTCGAGGTGAACGGGCAGCGCTACGAGGGTCGACACGTGGTACTCGCGACCGGGTCGGTGCCCAAGTCGCTGCCGGGCCTGGAGGTCGACGGCAACCGGGTGATCAACAGCGACCACGCGCTCGTGCTCGACCGCGTCCCGCAGTCCGCGGTGGTCCTGGGCGGCGGCGTGATCGGCGTCGAGTTCGCCAGCGCGTGGAAGTCCTTCGGTGTGGATGTGACCATCGTCGAGGCGCTGCCGCACCTGGTCGCCCTGGAGGACGAGGCGAGCAGCAAGCTCCTGGAGCGCGCGTTCCGCCGGCGCGGCATCAAGTTCGAACTCGGCGCGCGCTTCAGCGGGGTCGAGTACACCGACGCGGGTGTCCGGGTCTCGCTGGAGAACGGCAAGCAAATCGACGCCGAGCTGCTGCTCGTCGCCGTCGGTCGCGGCCCGGTCTCGGCGGGCCTCGGGTACGAAGAGGTCGGCGTCGCGATGGACCGCGGCTACGTCCTGGTCGACGAGTACTGCGCCACCAACGTGCCGACGATCTCGGCCGTGGGCGACCTCATCCCCACTCTCCAGCTTGCCCACGTCGGTTTCGGCGAGGGCATTCTGGTCGCCGAGCGGATCGCCGGGCTGAACCCGGTGCCGATCGACTACGCGGGCGTGCCGCGCGTGACCTACTGCGACCCGGAGGTGGCCTCGGTCGGCCTCACCGAGGCGCAGGCGGTCGAGCGTTACGGCTCGGACAAGCTCGCCTCGATCAGCTACAGCCTCGGCGGCAACGGCAAGAGCCAGATCCTCAAGACGACCGGCCAGGTCAAGGTCGTCTCGGTCAAGGACGGCCCGGTCGTCGGCATCCACATGGTCGGTGCCCGGATGGGCGAACTGACCTCGGAGGCCCAGCTGATCTACAACTGGGAGGCCCTGCCGGCCGAGGTCGCCCAGCTCATCCACCCGCACCCGACGCAGTCCGAGGCGCTTGGCGAGGCCCACCTCGCCTTGGCGGGCAAGCCGCTGCACGTCCACGACTGACGACGCGCCGCACAACCGCGCCCCGTCATCCAAGACACACGCCTTGAAGCGTTGAGAAGGAGTCATTGACCCATGCCGGTCTCCGTAACACTGCCCGCGCTCGGCGAGAGCGTGCAGGAGGGCACCATCACCCGCTGGCTCAAGCAGGAGGGTGAGCGCGTCGAGCTGGACGAGCCCCTGCTCGAGGTCTCGACCGACAAGGTCGACACCGAGATCCCCTCCCCCGCCGCCGGCATTCTGGTGTCCATCAAGGCCCAGGAAGACGACACCGTCGACGTCGGCGCCGAGCTGGCCGTGATCGACGACGGCACCGGTGCCCCGGCGCCGGCTCCGGCCGCCGCGCCGGCGCAGGCCGCGCCGGTGGCCCCGGCCGCTCCGGCTCCGGTCGCGCCCGCCGCGCCCGCCCCGGTGGCTGCCGCGCCGGTCGCGCCCGTCGCGCCGGAGCCGGTCCAGGCTGCCGCGCCTGCCGGCGCCGTGCAGGGCACCCCGGTGCTGCTGCCCGCGCTCGGCGAGAGCGTGCAGGAAGGCACCATCACCCGCTGGCTCAAGCAGGAGGGTGACACGGTCCAGGCCGACGAGCCGCTCCTGGAGGTCTCGACCGACAAGGTCGACACCGAGATCCCGGCGCCGATCGGCGGCGTACTGCTGAAGATCACCGTGGCCGAGGACGAGACGGTGGAGGTCGGCGCCGAGCTGGCCGTCATCGGCGCGCCCGGTTCGGCGCCGGCCGCGGCGCCCGCTCCGGCGGCTCCGGCGCCGGCTCCGGTGCAGCAGGCCCCCGTGGCGCCGGCTCCGGTGGCGCCGGCCCCGGTCGCCGCCGCTCCGGCCCCGGTTCAGGCGCCGCCCGCGCCCAAGCCGGCTCCGGCACCGGCCGCCGCCCCGCAGCTCGCGCCGCCGGCCGAGGCGGACGGCGCGTACGTCACGCCGCTGGTCCGCAAGCTCGCCGCCGAGCACAACGTGGACCTGGGCGCGATCGCGGGCACCGGTATCGGTGGTCGTATCCGCAAGCAGGACGTCCTGGAGACGGCCCGCAAGCAGCAGGCGGCCCAGGCCGCCGCGGCTGCCTCGGCCTCGGCTCCGGCCGCCGCCGCGCCCGCCGCCAAGGCGCCGGCGCCGATCGAGCCGTCGCCGCTGCGCGGTCGGACCGAGAAGCTCTCCCGGATGCGCACGGTGATCGCCAAGCGCATGGTCGAGTCGCTGCAGACCTCGGCTCAGCTGACCACGGTCGTGGAGGTCGATGTCACCAACATCGCCCGCCTGCGCGACCGGGCCAAGAACGACTTCGTGGCGCGCGAGGGCGTCAAGCTGTCGTTCATGCCGTTCTTCGCGAAGGCGGCCGTCGAGGCGCTCAAGGTCCACCCGGTCCTGAACGCGTCGATGGACCTGGCGGCCGGCACGGTGACCTACCACGACGCCGAGCACCTGGTGATCGCGGTGGACACCGACCGCGGCCTGATGGTCCCGGTCATCCACAACGCGGGTGACCTGAACATCGCGGGCCTGTCGCGCAAGATCTCCGACCTGGCGGAGCGTACGCGCACCAACAAGGTCAGCCCGGACGAACTGGCCGGCGGCACCTTCACGCTGACCAACACCGGTTCGCGCGGCGCACTGTTCGACACGCCGATCTTCCCGCAGCCGCAGGTCGCGATGCTCGGCACGGGCGCGGTCGTCAAGCGCCCGGTCGTGGTCAACGACCCGACGCTCGGCGAGGTCATCGCGGTCCGCTCGATGGTCTACCTGGCCCTGTCCTACGACCACCGCCTGGTGGACGGCGCGGACGCGGCCCGGTTCCTCCAGACGGTGAAGACCCGCCTCGAGGAAGGCGCCTTCGAGGGCGACCTCGGCCTGTAAGGACACTTCGCGGGCGTTTGCCGAAGGCGGTTCGGACCCTCGTCCGGGCCGCCTTCGGCGTATCCGCGCCCGGGTGGGCAAGGATGTTCGCATGCGTATCGCCGTCACCGGTTCGTCCGGCCTCGTGGGTTCCGCTCTCGTCCGTTCGCTGACCGCCGACGGCCACGAGGTGGTCCGGCTGGTTCGCCGCCCCCCGACCCGCCCCGACGAGGTCCGCTGGGACCCGCACGGGGGCACGGTGGACACCGCCTCGCTCGGCCCGGTGGACGCGGCCGTACACCTGGCCGGCGCGGGCATCGGGGACAAACGCTGGACGGCCGCGTACCGGCGCGAGGTGCGCGAGAGTCGGGTACTGGGCACCGCGACCGTGGCCCGCGCGCTGGCGGCCCTGCGGCCCGCGCCGAGGGTGCTCCTCTCCGCTTCCGGAATCGGCTTCTACGGCGACACCGGCGACCGTGTGGTGGACGAGTCCGCGCCGCCCGGCACCGGCTTCCTGGCCGACCTGTGCACCGATTGGGAGGCCGCCACGGCCCCCGCCCTGGAGGCCGGCATCCGCGTCGCCCACCTGCGCACCGGCCTGGTGATCTCCCCCTCCGGCGGCGCCCTGGGCCGGATGTTCCCCTTGATCAGGGCCGGCCTCGGCGGCCGACTCGGCTCGGGGCGGCAGTACTGGAGCTTCATCTCGCTGGTCGACGAGATCGCCGCGATCCGCCACGTCCTCGACCGTCCCGACCTGGCCGGCCCGGTCAACCTGACCGCCCCCAACCCGGTCACCAACGCGGCGGCCACGAAGGCCATGGGCCGAGCCCTGCACCGCCCCACATTCCTGGCCGTACCCCCCTTCGCCCTACGCGCCGCCGTCGGCCCCTTCGCCGCCGAACTCCTCACCGGCCAACGTGTACTCCCCGCCACCCTCCTCGCCTCGGGCTTCACCTTCAACCACCCGACCATCGAATCGGCCCTCACCGCAGCCTTGACCGGCTGAGGCCGCTGCGGGCGAACACGAAGAAGGCCGTCGACCGCGCTCGTGGGCAGCGGTCGACGGCCTTGTCTTCGGAGGGCTCACGCCCGGCCGGGGTCGGCTCAGATGTCGAAGTAGAGCTCGAACTCGTGCGGGTGGGGCCGCAGGCGGACCGGGTCGATTTCCTTGGTGCGCTTGTATTCGATCCAGGTGTCGATCAGGTCCTGGGTGAAGACGCCGCCCTCGAGCAGGTATTCGTGGTCGGCCTCGAGCGCGTCGAGGACCTCGGAGAGGGTGCCGGGGACCTGGGGGACGGCCTGGTGCTCGTCGGGGGCCAGTTCGTACAGGTCCTTGTCGACCGGCTCGAGGGGCTCGATCTTGTTCTTGATGCCGTCGAGGCCCGCCATCAGCTGGGCGGCGAAGGCCAGGTACGGGTTGGCCGACGGGTCCGGGACGCGGAACTCGACGCGCTTGGCCTTCGGGTTGTTGCCCGTGATCGGGATGCGGATGCAGGCCGAACGGTTGCGCTGCGAGTAGACCAGGTTGACCGGCGCCTCGAAGCCCGGGACCAGGCGGTGGTACGAGTTGACCGTCGGGTTGGTGAAGGCCAGCAGCGACGGGGCGTGCTTGAGCAGGCCGCCGATGAAGTAGCGGGCGGTGTCGGACAGGCCCGCGTAGCCCTGCTCGTCGTAGAACAGCGGCGAGCCGTCGGTCCACAGCGACATGTGGCAGTGCATGCCCGAGCCGTTGTCGCCGAAGATCGGCTTCGGCATGAAGGTTGCGGTCTTGCCGTTGCGCCACGCGACGTTCTTGACGATGTACTTGAACAACATCAGGTCGTCGGCCGCGGCCAGCAGCGTGTTGAACTTGTAGTTGATCTCGGCCTGACCGGCGGTGCCCACCTCGTGGTGCTGGCGCTCGATCTGCAGACCGGACGCCTCCAGCTCCAGGGAGATCTCCGCGCGCAGGTCGGCGAAGTGGTCGACCGGCGGGGTCGGGAAGTAGCCGCCCTTGTAACGGACCTTGTAGCCGCGGTTGTTCTCCTCCGCACCGGTGTTCCAGGCACCCGCCTCGGAGTCGATGTGGTAGAAGGACTCGTTCGCGCCGGTCGCGAAGCGCACGCTGTCGAACACGTAGAACTCGGCCTCGGGGCCGAAGTAGGCGGTGTCCGCGATGCCGGTGCCGGCGAGGTAGCGCTCGGCCTTCTTCGCGACGTTGCGCGGGTCGCGGCTGTACTCCTCATCCGTCAGCGGGTCGTGGATGAAGAAGTTGATGTTGAGCGTCTTGTCCTTGCGGAACGGGTCGAGGCGCGCCGTGGACAGGTCGGGGCGAAGTGCCATGTCCGACTCGTGGATCGCCTGGAAGCCGCGGATCGAGGATCCGTCGAAGGCCAGCGTCTCGGTCGGGTCGAACGTCTTCGCCGGAACCGTGAAGTGCTGCATCACACCAGGCAGGTCGCAAAAACGAACGTCGACGAACTTGACGTCGTTGTCGGCGATGTATCGCGACACCTCATCGGCGTTGTTGAACATCAATCCTCCTCGACCCGGCGCCAGGCGCGGGTAGTTGCATTCTCGGGGAGCGGCCTCCTCCCCGGTGGCCACCAGGCCTCGAAGGTAGGCGCGAGCGGTTTCCCGTCGGTGTCCCTCGTGTTTCCGGGATGTTACGCACCCACCCGTACGGTCTAGCCCGTCTTGCCTGGTTGCATGCCCGTGATCCACCCGTCCACGCACACCCCGGGGCGGGTGAATCGGCCCGGCTCGTCTACTTTGGAGGCGTGGACGAGAACACGACCGCAGCGCGGAACCAGGCTCCCGGGACGGCGGACGACGAATTCGCCTACCGCGGCAAGCGTCTCGGGCTGCCCGAGGACGGACCCAACTCACTGGCCCCGACCGGACGCCGCCTGGCCGCCCTGGCGATCGACTGGGGCATCTGCTGTGTCATCGCGCTGTCCTTCCTGGGCGGCGGCAGGCTCAACGCCCCGGGCACCAGCTGGGGCACGCTCGGCGTGTTCGCCGCGGCGAACCTGCTCCTGGTGAGCACGCTCGGCTGGACCTTCGGCAAGCGGATCATGGGCATCCGGGTGGTGTCGGTCACCCGGGACACGCTGCTGCCGCTCGCGGTGGTGGTACGCACGTTCCTGCTGTGCCTGGTGATCCCGGCGGCGATCTACGACCGGGACGGGCGCGGGTTCCACGACAAGGCCGTGGGTACCGCGGTCGTGCGGATGTAACCGGGCGATACCCGAAGCGATACGGGACCAGAAGCGATACGGGACCAGAAGCGATACGGGACCCAAAGCGTTACGAGGCCCGAAGCGATACGGGAAAAGAGCGGCGGCGATCCGGGGTTCGGATCGCCGCCGCTCTTTGATCGGGCGGGGACGGATGGTGCCACGTACGTATTGCTCGGGTACGTGTTGCTCGGGCCCGGCGGGGTGGGGCTCAGCCGCGCGGGCCGCGCGGCATGCGCGCGCCCTTGGGCATCGGGCCCTTGGGCACCGGCATGTTCTTCATCAGGTCGCCGACCGCGCGCAGCCGGTCGTTGACCACCGCGACCTCGGGCTTGGCCATGGTCGGGGTCAGCTTCATGATGTGCCGCTGCAGCTTGCGCAGCGGGACCTGGCCCTCGTCGTTGCCGACGATGATCGTGTGCACCGTGGTGCTCGCCGCCAGGCGGGACATGCGCTTCTTCTCATCGGCCAGCAGTCGCGTCACACGACCGGGCTGGCCCTCGCCCACCAGGATGATGCCGGGGCGACCCACGGCGCGGTGTACGACATCCTGCTGGCGGGTGATGGCCACGGTGGGGGTCACGACCCAGCCACGCTTGAGTGACTGCATGACCGCCAACGCGGCGCCGGGCTGGCCCTCCATCTGGCCGAGCACCGACTTCTCGGCCCGTCGTCCGAAGATGAAGGCCGCCGCGAGCAGACCCACCAGGGCACCGAAGATGCCCAGGTAGATCGGATGTCCCCACCAGAAGCCGATGGCCAGGAGTACTGCGAATACGCCCAGGCCCCAGGCCGCCACAATCAAGCCGACCCACGGGTCGGCCTTCTTCGTCTGCTGGTAGGCGAGCCGGATCTGCTTCAGCCGGCCGCTCTTCTCGGATGGTTCCTTGCTCGCCATGTGAAAAGGATACTGGCGGCCCATCCACCGGGGACAATGGCTGCCGGCGGTTCGTCGAACCTTCCCGCCGCAGATACGAGACGTCGACCGTCCGACGGGCGACGAAAGCCCCGCCGGACGGCCGAACGAAGGTCAGTGCGAGCGGGCTCCCGGCGTCGGCTCGGCCACCGGGGCCAGGCGGGCCAGGATGTCGGAGGCCTCGGCCCGGGCCCGGGCCCGGTTGCGGTCCGCGCAGACCGCCGCCCACGCGTTGCGGCGCGCGGTGCGCTGGCCGCCCTCGAACATCAGGACGGTCTCGACGGCCCGGAACACCCGGCCGACGGTCGCCCGACGGGCGGCGACCCCACGATCGAAGGCGCCGCGCAGCACCGAACCGTGCAGTGCCGAACCCCGACGCAGTACCGAGTCCCGCAGCACCGAGGCGTTGCCCTGCCGCGTGTCTGCCATGACGTCGTCCCCCTACCTGTCCTGGTGCGAAGGTTCACCGCACTGCGGTCGACTCTCGCAACAAGGTGTTACCAAATGATGACACCGGGGTCAAACCGAGGTGAAAGGCTGCACACCTTCGCCCGCCGCGGCGCGGGTCTCGCGTACTTCCAGCGCCTGGCGGTAGAGCCGGCCCGCGCGGTACGACGAGCGGACCAGGGGTCCGGAGAGGACACCCGCGAAGCCGATCTCCTCGGCCTCCTCGTTCAGCTCGACGAACTCCTCGGGACGCACCCAGCGCTCGACGGGGTGGTGCCGCACGCTCGGCCGCAGATATTGCGTGATGGTCAGCAGCTCGCAGCCCGCGTCGAACAGGTCCTGCATGGCCTGGCTGATCTCGGCCCGTTCCTCGCCCATGCCCAGGATCAGATTGGACTTGGTGACCAGACCGGCGGCCCGCGCCTGGGTGATCACGTCGAGCGAACGCTCGTAGCGAAAGCCCGGGCGGATCCGCTTGAAGATGCGCGGCACCGTCTCGACGTTGTGCGCGAGCACCTCGGGGCGCGAGGAGAACACCTCGGCCAGCTGATCGGGCTGCGCGGTGAAGTCCGGGATCAGCAGCTCGACGCCGGTGCCCGGGTTCAGCTCCTTGATCTGCCGGACCGTCTCCGCGTAGAGCCACGCGCCGCCGTCGGGCAGGTCGTCGCGGGCGACGCCGGTGACGGTCGCGTACTTCAGGCCCATCGCCTGGACCGACTCGGCCACCCGGCGCGGCTCGTCACGGTCGAGCTCGGCCGGCTTGCCGGTGTCGATCTGGCAGAAGTCGCAGCGCCGGGTGCACTGGTCGCCGCCGATCAGGAAGGTCGCCTCGCGGTCTTCCCAGCACTCGTAGATGTTGGGACAACCGGCCTCCTCGCACACCGTGTGCAGCCCCTCGCGCTTCACGAGTTGCTTGAGCTCGGTGTACTCGGGGCCCATCTTCGCCCGGGTCTTGATCCACGAAGGCTTGCGCTCGATGGGAGTCTCGGCGTTGCGGACTTCCAGACGAAGCAGCTTGCGGCCGTCGGGTGCGACAGCGGACACGCGCGACTCCCTTTGCTCGGAGCAGTCGGCGGAGCGGGCCGGACTGCGGTGGGCCCGACAGGATGGGACGGGCCCTTTGGTGGGGCGGTCCGTCCAGAGTACGCCGGGTGAATCGGCGATCCGGACGGCCCGTCAGGTGGCAACCGGGACGAACCCGGGTGGATTCCCCGGACGCCAAAATCGGTACGAGGCGTGCGTCACGCCGGTGTTGCGGGCGAGCGCGGCCCGCGGGTGTGCGGGTGTTGCGTCGAACGTCAAGCGCGGCGCGTCGGAGCCGTCACGCGGGCACCTGCGCGAATACGTCGGCCAGGTGCTTCTCGGCCAGCGGCAACACCTCGGCGACGGTGACCTCGCGGCCGAGTTCGCGGCTGAGCGAGGTGACGCCGGCGTCCTTGATGCCGCACGGCACGATCCGGTCGTAGTACGTCATGTCCGCGTCGCAGTTGATCGCGAAGCCGTGCATGGTGACCTTGCGCGAGACCCGGACGCCGATCGCCGCCAGCTTGCGGTCGTCGCCGCGCTGGCCCGCGTTGGAGGGCGCGTACTCCGGCCCGGCCAGCCGCGGATCGAACTCGGGGTGCAGGCGCGGGTCGGGCGTGGCCGCCAACCGGCTGTCCAGGCGCAGCTCGAGCCCGCCGGTCGGGCCGGCGCTCGACGGCACCGCGTCGCCCAGCACCCACACCCCGCTGCGGCCCTCGATCCGGGTGGTCTGCAGACCCAGGTCCGCGCAGACCCGGATCAGCGCCTCCTCCATCCGCCGCACGTGCGCGACCACGTCCACCGGCTCGGGCAGCCGCACGATCGGATAGCCGACCAGCTGACCCGGACCGTGCCAGGTGATCTTGCCGCCGCGATCGACGTCCACCACCGGGGTGCCGTCCATCGGGCGTTCGGAGGGATCGGTCCGGCGGCCGGCCGTGTAGACCGGGGGGTGTTCGAGCAGCAGACAGGTGTCGCCCGACTCGCCGCCGACGACCTGCTCGTGGACGCGGCGCTGCTCCTCCCAGGCGGCCTCGTACGGAACGGCGTCGGCGCCGATACCCAAGTGCACGAATCGCAAGAAGCTGGTCACGTCCACCAGCGTACGACGGGCCGAAATGTCACCAGTGGCCGGCGTCCGACCCGCGTACCCGGCAGGTCACGCCGGTGAAGGTGCACCCGATCGTGTCGACGCGCCCGTACAGCCCGAAGTCGATCACCACGCTCGCTCCCGGCGCGAGCGGACCGGTGCCGCGCGCGATGGCGGTGCCGCGATCGAGGGAGGTGCGCGCGCCGTCGCCGGACATCATGGTGAAGCCGTTGCCCCGGCCGCTCGTGGTGAGCGTGAGGTCCCACGTCGGCAGCGGGCGCGAGGTGCGGTTGGTGATCACCACGGTGCCGTCGGCGCCCCAGCCGGAGTTGCTCGTGGTGGCGTCGACGGAGATGTCCTGCGGGCCGGTGGTGGCGGGCGGCGGTGTGGCGGGCGGGGCGGCCGGCGTGGTCGCGCGGGGCGGCGCCGAGGGGCTCGTGGTGCCGGCGGTCGCACTCGCGCTCGCGCTCGTCGACGCGGCCGGGGATCGGGTCGCCGATTTCGTCGCGCTCGCGGTGACCGCGCCCGGGCTCGCCGGGGCGGTGCCGGGCGGCGGTACGGACGCCGGCAGCGGCACGTTCAGGTCCAGCGAGACCGGGCGGTCGGGGCCCTTGCCATCGTCCGAGCCGGCGAACGCGAACAGGAACACCCCGCTGGTGAGCAGCACGCAGACGACCGCGACCACGATCAGGGGGATCACGATGCCGCGCACGGTGTCGTCGGGCTGCCGGGTCACGCGGCGCTTCCTTCGCTTCGCCGCCGCCGAGCCGGGGCCGTCGCCGGGGCCGTGCGCCGCTGCCCCGAGGTCCGGCCCACGCGGTTCGGCCACGCGGATTTCGATCACCCCTATGGGTGAACTGCCTCGCGCATGTTCCACCACGGGTCCGCGCACCGCAAGCGGCGTGCGGCTGGTGACGGCACCATAAATTCCCCGCGTCGATTCGGCAGGTTCTGCCGAACTCGGGCCGGGCAGGCCGGAATCGGGCCCGATTCGCCACCCGGTCGCCGGGCCGTCGGCGGTAACTCGAAAGGGTCATAGTTGCGAGCGTTCGGGTTGTAGCGCTCCAGAAATCGCTAGATTCTCGCGCGATCACCCACCCACCCCGAACCACCGCACCAGCGGGAGGCGTTCATCTCCATGGCAGCCAGGGTCGAGCGGCGCCCCAATCACCGGCTGGCGGCGCTTGTCGAGGAAGCCGGCTTCTCACACGCCGGTCTGGCCCGACGCGTCGACCAGCTCGGTGCGGAACAGGGCATCGATCTCCGGTACGACAAGACCTCCGTGGCACGCTGGCTGCGTGGCCAACATCCGCGCGGGATCGTGCCGATACTGCTTGCCGAGGTCTTCACCCAGCGGCTCGGCCGCAAGCTCAGCGCCGAGGATCTGGGCATGGCCGGATGCCGGCCGGACTACGCCGGGCTCGAATACGCGTCCGGGCCACCGGAGGCGGTGGAGATCGTCACCGGCATGTGGCAGGCCGACTCGGCACAACGATCCGCCCTGGTGGAGGCCGCGTTCACGCCGGGGGCCCTGGTGGTGCCCAGCCGGGACTGGCTGATCGGCGCCGGCGACGAGCGGCCCGCGCGGCAGGACGGGGACCGGGTCGGGCCGGGCGACGTGGCCGCGGTGCGGGCGGTCGGCGAGGCGTTTCGCCGGTTGGACAACTCGTTCGGCGGGGGGCACGGCCGGCAGGCGCTGGTGCGCTACCTGGACACCGAGGTGACCGCGATACTGCGCGGGACCTACGACTCGCGCACCGGCAGCGCGCTGTTCGGCGCGGCGGCCACGCTGACCCGGTTGGTCGGCTGGATGGCGTACGACGTGGGCGTGCACGGGATGGCGCAGCGCTACTTCGTGCAGGCGCTGCGGCTGGCCCAGGCGTCGGGGGATCGGGCGCTGGGCGGGTTCGTGCTGTCCACGATGAGCCGCCAGGCGGTCTACCTCGGACACGGGCGCGAGGCGGTACAGCTGGCCCGGGTCGCCCAGCAGGGCGCGTCGGCGGTGGCCACGCCCCGGGTTCGCGCGTTGTTCCACGCGGTGGAGGCCCGCGGGCACGGCCTGCTCGGCGACGCGCGGGCGTGCGGGGCGGCGCTGCTGCGGGCCGAGCAGGCGCTGGAATGTGTGGCGCCGGGGGACGTCGAGCCGGAGTGGGTGGCGTTCATGAACGAGGCCCAGCTGACCGACGATCACGCGCACTGCTACCGGGACTTGGAGGACTACGACAAGGCCCGCGAGTACGCCGAGCGGTCGTTGCGGTTGCGCGGGAGCGAGTACACCCGCAGCCGGTTGTTCTGCCAGACGATCCTGGCCACCGCGCTGCTCGAGCTGGGCGAGGTCGAGCAGGCATGCCGGGTGGAGGCGGAGGCGACGGAGCAGGCGGAGGGCCTGCGGTCGTCGCGGGCGGTGGACTACGTACGCGAGTTCACGCATCGGCTGGCGCCGTATCGGGACGTACCGGCGGTGCGCGAGTTCGAGGCGCGGTCGGGGTGCTTCGTGCGGACCGCTTGAGCGCGGGGCTGCGGGCGCGTTTTGGTCGGCCTGGGCTTCTCGTACCCGCCCGCCCACCCGTTGCCCATGTTCGAACGCTACGAAATTCGGGCCTCGGGGTGGGCGTGGTGGGGCCTTGAGGCCGATGGCCTTTCCGGGGCCGGGATGGCGGCGGGGGCGGTTCGGTTGGTCTGGGTGCTTGTGGCCCGCCCGCCCGTTGCGCCGGGTGGGAGGACTGCGGGATTCGGGCCTCGGGGTGGGCGTGGTGGGGTCGGTGGGTGATGTCGTTCCGTTGCGGCTATGCCGCGAGGGCGCCCAGGTCGGCGAGCGCGGAGCGGGCGGCTCGGCGGCCGGAGGCGAGGGCGCCCTGGATGGAGCTGGAGTCGCGGTGGTCGCCGCATACGTACAGGCCGCCGATCAGGCGGACCGGGCGGCGGAAGTTGTGGCCGGGCTCGACCACCGGTACGGCGCGCGGGATGTGACAGGTGGTCAGGTGCGCCCACGTGCTGGTGGGCGTGTCGTACACGACCGCGAGCCGTTCGCGGACCCGTAGTTCGAGCTTGGCCGGCTCCGAACCGTCGTGGCCGAGCACCGTGGTGGCGACCAGCGCGCGTCGGTCCGGGGAGTACGTGGACGCGACCTGGCTGACCACCGCGGTATGCGTGAACGGGCTGCGGGCGTCCGCCTCGACGAGCAGCGTGGGCTCGGGCCGGGGGGCCACGCGCGCCACGTGGTAGAGCGTGGTCACCGCGTGGAACTCGGGCATCCGCAGCCCCGGCAACAGCGCCACCGCCGTGCTCGGATCGGTCGCCACGATCACCGCGCGGGCCCGGATCTCGCCCGCCGAATCGGTCACCACCCGATCCGCCGCGATGGACGACACCCGTACGCCGTAGTGCACGACGCCGGCCGGCAGCCCCGCCGCGAGCTGATCGGGCACCGCCGCCATCCCGCCCGCGGGCAGCGCCGGCCGGCCCCGCAGGAACGACCGCAACAACAACTCGGCGAACCGGCTCGACGACCGCAGCGCCGGATCGTGCAACAGCGTGGCCAGCAACGGCCGCAACATCCGCCGGGCCAACTCGGGCGGCAGCGCCCGCATCGTCGGCGCGTCGGCGGTGGCCAGCTCGGGACCGTGCAACACCCGCGCCACCGGCGCGGCGGCGCTGCGTGCGAGCAACGCGGCGACCCGGGTCCGGTCGGTCCCGCTGCCGTTGCGCAGACCGCCGATCGCATCGCGCACCCGATGCACGTCGCCGATCCGGTACGTGTGCCCGTCCTCGAACAGCAGTACGCCGGGCTGGAACACCCGCAACCCGAGTGCGGCCACGTCCAGTTGCCGGCGTACCTGGGGCCACGACGTGGTCAGCGACTGGAAGCCGTGGTCGACCCGGAACCCGTCCACGAGGTCCGTACGCACCCGGCCCCCGGGTCGATCCGCGGCCTCGAGCACGGTCACCGGCACCCCCGCCTCGGCAACGGTCCGGGCCGCACTCAACCCGGCCAACCCGGCCCCCACCACGATCACCTCGGTACGGCGCACGTCGACCACGGTCGTCCTCCCGTCCCCCTGCCCACGGCCGCAGGCGCCGCGGAGTCGGTTTCGTCGCCTACAGGTCATACCCAGCAAAAACCCGAAAGAGCCCGACAAGGCAAGGGAGTTGGCCGAGCCCGGCGACGAGCCCTCGGCCGAGCCGAACGCCGCGTCGACCAATCCGACGCCCTCGACGCCACAGCCGACCACTGGACTCACATACCCCTCTAGGGTATGTTCCCAGTCGCCGGATACCCCTCCCCCGTATTTTTGGAGTGATCGTGATGTCTCAGTCGCAGGCCGACCCACGCCGCTGGGTGGCGCTGGCGTTGATCGCGCTGGCCCAGTTCATGGTGATCATGGATACCTCGATCATCGGTGTGGCTTTGCCCGAGATGCGCACCGATCTCGGGTTCTCGCAGGAGAATCTGTCGTGGGTCTTCAATGCCTACGTGGTCGCGTTCGGCGGGCTGTTGCTGCTGGGTGGGCGGCTGTCGGATCTGTTCGGGGCCAAGCGGGTGTTCTCGCTCGGGTGGGCGGTCCTGGGCCTCGGGTCGCTCGCCGCGGGGCTGGCCGGTGCGGTGTGGGTGGAGCTTGCCGGGCGGGCCGTGCAGGGCGTCGGGGCCGCGTTGATCGCGCCGTCCGCCCTGACGCTGCTGATGATGTTGTTCGGCGGCAATCCCAAGGAGTTGACCAAGGCGTTCGCGCTGTATGGGGCCGCGGCGCCGGCCGGTGGGACCGCCGGGGTGTTTCTCGGTGGGTTGATCACCCAATACGCCGGCTGGCCGTGGGTGTTCTACATCAACATCCCCGTCGCCGTGCTCGCGCTCGTCGCCACGCCCGCGCTGATGCCGGCTGCTCCCGCGCGCCGCGGCTCGGTCGACGTGCTCGGGGCGATCCTGGCCACCGGTGGGCTCGGGGCTGCCGTCTACGCCGTCGTTCGGGCCCCCGAGACCGGGTGGGGCTCGGCCGAGACGCTGCTCGTACTCGCCGCCGGCGTCGGGCTGATCGTGCTGTTCCTGGTGCTCCAGTCGAAGACGGCCCAGCCGCTGATGCCGCTGCGCATCCTGCGTACGCCCAACCTGGCCGGCGCCAACCTCGCCCAGTTGTCGATGGCCGCCGCGTGGATCCCGATGTGGTTCTTCCTCAACCTCTACCTTCAGCAGGTGCTCGGCCTCGGCGCCTTCGCCTCCGGCTCCGCACTGCTCCCGATGACCGTGGCCATCATGATCATGATGATCGCCCTCGCCCCGCGGCTGATCGCCCGCTTCGGGCCCGACCCGCTCGTGGTCGCCGGGCTCGCCGCGCTCGCGGCCGGCATGCTCTGGTTGTCCTTCGCCCGCCCCGACGGCAACTACTGGGTCGACGTGCTGCCCGCCTCCCTGCTCGCCGCGATCGGCATGGCCCTCGCGTTCATCCCGTCCCTGGGCACCGCCATCGCCGGCGCCCGACCCGAGGAGGGCGGCCTCGCCTCGGGCATCGTCAACACCAGCTACCAGATCGGCTCCGCGCTCGGCCTGGCCGCGATGACCGCGGTCGCCGCCGCGCACGGCTCCCGCGAGCTCGGCGACGCCGGCGCCCTGACCGACGGGTTCTCCGCCGCGTTCCTCGGCGCCGCCGCGATCGCCGCCGTCGGCGCAATACTCGCCGCCGTCACGTTGCGCAAGCCGGCGAACACGACCGACGGGAGCCAGGCCTCCCCCGACTCCGTCCCGGCGCACTGACCGGGCACCGGCCGACCAACCCCACCCGTACCACCCACAACACGCCCGAGCGCCGCCCTCCGCCTCCCGGAGGGCGGCGCCGGCACGTCCGCCGGCCCGCCCGAAACCTCCCTCGTCGGAAGGAGAAGATCGCCCCCGAATGGCCCTACGGGGTGATCGGGACCAGGATTGGCTCTGGCAGACTTGACCCATGGGGGGCATTCCGAGCCGAGAGACCATGCCGCCGTCGGGGCGACGGGTGACCGACGAAGCCGGACGGACAACCATGCTGCAGATCCCCACGAAGACCCGGAAAACCCGATTGCGGGTGTATCTGGGCACGCCGCGTCGGCCGCGTTTCGTGGTCGAGCTCGCGTTGATCGCGCTGAGCTACTGGGTCTACTCGCTGATTCGCAACGCGGTGCCCGAGCGCCGGCATCTGGCCGTGGACCGGGCCCGGCAACTGCTCGACTTCGAGCAGACGCTGCACATCGACTTCGAGCACAGTGTCAACCACGCCGTCAACGGCGTCACCTGGCTGATCGTGTCGATGAACTACTACTACGCGACGCTGCACTTCGTGGTCACGATCGGCGTCCTGGTGTGGCTCTTCCACAAACATCCCGGCCGCTATCGAGCCGTGCGCACGGTGTTGTTCCTGACCACCGGCCTGGCCCTGTTCGGCTACTTCTGCTACGCCCTCGCGCCGCCCCGACTGCTGCCCGGCGGCGGCTACATCGACACCGTCCTGGTCCACCACACGTGGGGCTCGATGGCGTCCGGCGACATGAAGAACGTGTCCAACCAATACGCCGCGATGCCGTCGATGCACATCGGCTGGTCGACGTGGTGCGCGATCGCGATCGTGATGTTCGCCCGGCCGCTGTGGGTCAAGGTGCTCGGCGTGCTGTACCCGATCGCGACCCTGTTCGTGATCGTGGCCACCGGGAACCACTTCGTCCTCGACGCGGTCGGCGGCTGGCTCACCCTGGCCGCGGCCTTCGCGCTCCAGGTGCTGCTCAACGGGCGCTCGGCGTACCGCTTCCCGCAATATCCGCCGGACGACCCGCGAGCCGCCGTCGAGCCGGCCCGGGACGGCCGGGACCGCGCAGGCGACCAGGACCACGGAGACGACCGGGCCGAGCAGCCTCAGCGTGAGCCCGTCGAAGTCTCGTCCTCGCCGTAGAAGACCCGGTCCACCACCGCCCGGGCCAGCCGGGTCACCCGCCGGTACTCCTCCAGCAGGCTGCCCGTCTCGTCCGGCGCGTGGCCGAGCAACCGGGCCACCCCGCCCAACTCGCGCACATCCGAGGGGAAGCTGTCCGCAGGTCGACCGCGCACGATCATCACCGCGTTGCGCACCCGGGTCGCCTCGACCCACGCGTCGTCCAGGATCCGTGCGTCGTGCGCGTCCAGCAGCCCCGCGTCCCGGGCCGCCGCCAACCCCTGTCGGGTGCCGGTCACCCGCAGCGCGGGCACCGCGTGCGCGTGCCGCAGCTGGAGCAGTTGCACCACCCATTCCACATCGGCCAGCCCGCCCCGCCCGAGCTTGGTGTGCATGGTCGGATCGGCCCCGCGCGGCAGCCGCTCGGCCTCGATCCGGGCCTTCATCCGGCGGATCTCCCGGACCTGGGTGTCGTCGATCCCGCCCGACGGGTAGCGCAGCGGCTCGACCATCGCCAGGAACCGCCGGCCCAGGTCGGCGTCGCCCGAGGTGAAGTCGGCGCGCAGCAGGGCCTGGCTCTCCCACAGCTTGGACCAGCGCTCGTAGTAGGCGCGGTACGACGCCAACGTGCGCACCAGCGGCCCCTGCCGCCCCTCCGGTCGCAGGTCGGCGTCGATCAGCAGCGGCGGATCGGTGGAGGGGATCTGCAGCAGTCGGCGCATCTCGTTGCACACCCGCTGGGCGGCCTTGGTCGCCTCCCCCTCCGTCGCGCCCTCGACCGGCTCGTGCACGAACATCACGTCCGCGTCGCTGCCGTAACCCTGCTCGTAGCCGCCGAACCGGCCCATCGCGATGATCGCGATCCGGGTCGGCAGCGGCCCCAGGTCCCGCTCGCCCGCGTCGATCGCCGCCTGCAGCGCGCCGGTCAACGTCGCCGCGTTGACGTCTGTGAGCGCCTTCCCGACGGCGTCCACGTCCGGCCCGCCCAGCACGTCGGCGGCCACGATCCGGAACAACTCGCGCCGCCGCACGCTGCGCGCCGCCTGTACCGCGCTCTCCGGACCCGGCGCCCGCCCCACCGCGGCCAGGATCTCGGTCTCCAGCGCCGCCCGCGAGCGAGGCCGCAGCCCGTCCCCGTCGCCGAGCATCGCCACCGCCTCGGGCGCGCGCAGCAGCAGATCCGGCGCCAGCCGCCCGGACGCGAGCACGCGCGCCATGTACTCGGCCGCGGCCCCCGACGAGCCCGCCCCCGAGTCGCGCAGGAGCCGCAGATACCAGTGCGTGTTGCCGAGCGCCTCGGAGACCTGCCGGAAGGCGAGCAGCCCGGCGTCCGGATCGGCCGAGTCGGCGAACCAGCTCAGCATCACCGGAAGCAGCGTGCGCTGGATCGAGGCGCGGCGGCTGACCCCGGAGGCGAGCGCCTCCAGGTGGCGCAGCGCGGCGGCCGGGTCGGCGTAGCCCAGTGCCTCGAAGCGGGCCCGCGCGGCCTCGGGGGTCAGCCGTTGCTCGCCGGCCTTGAGTCGGGCCACCGCGTCCAGGAGCGGGCGGTAGAACAACTTCTCGTGCAGCCGGCGTACCTCCAGGGTCTGCTGCTTCCAGGCCTTCTCCAGTTCGCCGACCGGGTTCGAGCGCATGCCCATCGAGCGGGCGATCCGGCGCAGTGCGTCGGGGTCGGTGGGCAACAGGTGGGTGCGGCGCAGCCGGAAGAGTTGGATCCGGTGTTCCAGGGTGCGCAGGAAGCGGTACGCGGTGTCCAGTGCGGCGCCGTCGTCGCGGCCCACATAGCCGGCCGCGGACAGCGCGGCGAGCGCGTCCAGGGTCGACCCGCTGCGCAGCCCGGGGTCGGATTTGCCGTGCACCAACTGCAGGAGCTGGACCGCGAATTCGATGTCCCGCAGGCCGCCGGGGCCGAGTTTGACCTCGCGCTCCACCTCGCGCGCCGGGATGCCGGCCACCACGCGGCGGCGCATCGCCTGGACGTCGGCGACGAAGTTCTCCCGGCGGGCGGCGGTCCACACCAGCGGGGACACGCTGTCCAGGTACTTCTTGCCGAGGGCCGGATCGCCGGCCACCGGGCGGGCCTTGAGCAGGGCCTGGAACTCCCAGGTCTTGGCCCAGCGTTCGTAGTAGGCGAGGTGGCTGGCCAGGGTGCGGGTGAGCGGGCCGTTGCGGCCCTCCGGGCGCAGGTTGGCGTCCACCTCCCAGATCGAGCCCTCGGCGGTGGTCGCCGAGCAGGCCCGCATCAGCGCGCCCGCGAGGCGGTTGGCGGCGGCGACCGCGATCTGCTCGGCGACCCCGGGTGGGGCCTCGGCGACGAAGACCACGTCCACGTCGCTGATGTAGTTGAGTTCGCGTCCGCCGCACTTGCCCATGCCGATCACCGCGAGCCGGCACTGTTCGGCCTCGCTCGGGTGCTCGCGGCGGACCAGGTCGAGTGCGGCGTCCAGGGTGGCGCCGGCCAGGTCGGCGAGTTCGGCGGCCACGGTCGGCTCGTCCGCCGAGCCGCATACGTCCCGGGCGGCGATGGACAGCAGGCAGCGCCGGTAGCCGATGCGCAGTGCGTCGAGGGCCGGGTCGCCGCGCAGGCCCGACGTGGCGCCGGCGAGGACGGCGTGGAAGTAGGCCGGGGTGGGCCGGGCGTCCTGGACGTCGTAGGTGACCAGCGTGCGCCAGTCGTCGGGGTGTCGGGCGAGGTGGTCGCCCAGTGCCGCGCTTATCCCGAGTACGCCCAGTATCCGGTCCCGGAACGGCTTCGCGGAGGCGAGGGTGGACAGCAGTACCGAGCGGTCGGCGGCGGCCTCGGCGAGTCGGACCAGGCCGTGCAGCGCGAGGTCGGGGTCGGCGGTGGCGGCCAGCGCGTCCAGGAACAGCGGGTCGTCGGCGGCGCCGAGCAGGGCGGGAGCACGCAGATCGCGCGCGGCGCTCGCGATGTCGGTGAAGCCGAGCCGAACCAGTCGCCCATCGGTGGCCGCCGGCTCACGAGGCTGATCCACAGAGGTCACCGGCCGAGCGTATCCGGTCAAACGGCTGACCGATCAAGCGCCGAACTGGGAATGTGGACGCGCCGCACGGGGTTCGCCGAGCCCCCCGACCGCGACGAACTCGAATGCGGCGCGCCCTTGCCCGGTGGCGGACGACAGCTCCACCCTGCGAGCCGTCCGTCCCACGGCCCGAAGAGGCCTCCGTAGCAACGAGCTGCCATACGCCACCGTACGGAACGTCACCCTACGTTAGCGTAGGTGCCATGCGCAACGGTGTTCCCTCGGAGAGGGTTCAATCAGACGACGAACCGGAACGGCCCGCTCGCCCCGGCCGCCGCACCCTCAGCCGAGAGGACTGGGCTCGGGCGGCCCTGGAGGCGATGCGAGAGGGCGGCCTGGGCGCGGTCGCGGTGGAACCCCTCGCGGAACGCCTCGGCACCACCAAGGGCAGCTTCTACTGGCACTTCAAGGATCGCGACTCGCTCATCCAGGCCGCCCTCGAGCGCTGGGTGGCCGAGTCCGAGGAACTGATGGCGGCCGCCGAGCGGATCGAGGATCCGGCCGAACGCGGGCGCCGGCTCACCGAGTTCGCGTTCACCGCGCCCAGCGGCGCGGACATCACCACGACGCTGCTGATCCACGCCCGGCATCCGGTGGTCGGCCCGATCCTGGAGCAGGTCACCCGCCGCCGGCTCGAGTTCGGCGCGCGCCTGACCGAGGAACTCGGCCTGCCCGCCGACGCCGCCTACCGGCACGCGCTGACCGCGCTGACCATGACCGTCGGCATCGCGCTGATCCGCCGGGGCGCCCCGCAACTGCTCCCGCAGGGCGAGGACAAGGACGCGTACATCCGCTACATCATCGAGCTGCTCGGCCCGCCGATGACCTGAGCGGGCCCACGACGACGCACGGCCCGCCCCGAATCCGGGGCGGGCCGTTCACGCGGGTGGGTGAATCACCGGTGCGCACCGGTGCGTCACCGGTGGATCACAACACCGGCAGGTAGCGCCGCAGTTCGAAGGGGGTCACCTGCTGGCGGTATTCCTCCCACTCGTGCCGCTTGTTGCGCAGGAAGAACTCGAAGACGTGCTCGCCGAGGATCTCCGGGAGCAACTCGCTGCGCTCCATCAGCGCGATCGCCTCGGCCAGGTTCTGCGGCAGCGGCGCGATGCCCAGCGCGCGACGCTCGGCGTCGGTCAGCGCCCACACGTCGTCCTCGGCGCCGGGAGGCAGTTCGTAGCCCTCCTCGACGCCCTTGAGCCCGGCGCCGAGCAGCACCGCGTAGGCCAGGTAGGGGTTGCACGCCGAGTCGATCTGGCGCACCTCGATCCGGGTGGACTGCCCCTTGGTCGGCTTGTACATCGGCACGCGCACCAGGGCGGAGCGGTTGTTGTGGCCCCAGCAGATGTACGAGGGGGCCTCGCCGCCCATGCCGGCGGTGCGTGCCGACGCGCCCCACAGGCGCTTGTACGAGTTCACCCACTGGTTGGTGATCGCCGCCATCTCGCCCGCGTGCATCAGCAGGCCGGCGATGAACGAGCGGCCGACCTTGGAGAGTTGGTACTCGGCGCCGGCCTCGTAGAACGCGTTGCGGTCGCCCTCGAACAGGGACAGGTGGGTGTGCATGCCCGAGCCCGGGTGCTCGGAGAACGGCTTGGGCATGAAGGACGCGTGCACGCCCTGCTCCAGCGCCACCTCCTTGACCACCAGGCGGAAGGTCATGATGTTGTCCGCCGTGCTGAGCGCGTCGGCGTAGCGCAGGTCGATCTCCTGCTGGCCCGGCGCACCCTCGTGGTGGCTGAACTCGACCGAGATGCCCATGTTCTCGAGCATCGTGATCGCCTGTCGGCGGAAGTCCTGGCCGACCGGCTGCGGGGTGTGGTCGAAGTAGCCGCTGTGGTCCACCGGGGTCGGCGGGGTCCCGTCCACCGGCTTCTCCTTGAACAGGAAGAACTCGATCTCGGGATGCGTGTAGAAGGTGAAGCCCTTCTCCGACGCGCGCTCCAGGGTGCGCTTGAGCACATAGCGCGGATCCGCGAAGGACGGCGATCCGTCGGGCATCAGGATGTCGCAGAACATCCGCGCGGTGCCGGGCGCCTCGGCCCGCCACGGCAGGATCTGGAAGGTGGCCGGGTCCGGCTTGGCGAGCATGTCCGACTCGTGCACGCGCGCGAAGCCCTCGATCGCCGAGCCGTCGAACCCGATGCCCTCCGCGAACGCCTGCTCGAGTTCGGCCGGCGCCACCGCGACCGACTTCAGGAAGCCGAGCACATCGGTGAACCACAGCCGCACGAACCGGATGTCGCGCTCCTCCAGGGTGCGGAGCACGAACTCCTGCTGCTTATCCATAATTCCCTATCCTTGCAGGTCGGACGGCCTGTGAGCGATCGGCAGGGCACTGCGGGGCATCCGAGTATCCCGCCACAGGGTTTCGAGCACATTACGTGCTCTTTGCGTTGCGCCCCTGCCCACACATGGATCTTGTGGTCGGGTGTCGCAGTCGCGGGTCGCTCGGGTCTGGCTCGGGTAGCGCCGTGCTCGCGTACGTCCCGTGGTCCGGCGCCCGGAGAACCGCTCGCGGGCGACCCGCGCAACCTTCTCCGCCGCGGCGTCGCACCCTCTCGAAATGCGGTCGGGCGAGCCGTCGGGGCCGGTGGTGAACCGTGCCAAGGGTATCGCCCGCACGGTTCGGCGCCGAGCCCCGGGTGGGCCCGATCCAACGCCTTTCGTCCGGCGTTCGCCTGCGGTTTTCCGGCCGGCCGAGCGAACGCCATCGGGTGCCGGCGGTGGTCCGCACGGCGCGTCGCCGTTACCTCCGCCACTATTCGTCACTCTGACGCCAAGGGTCGGGTACATTGGATCGTGTGACCCGGATTCGCATCGCCCTCAGCCAGATCAATCCCACGGTCGGCGACCTCGACGGCAACGCCGAGCTGGTCGTCGGCCGCACCCGGCAGGCCGCCGAGCGCGGCGCCTCGCTCGTGGCCTTCCCGGAGATGGCCCTGACCGGCTACCCGGTCGAGGACCTGGCGCTGCGCGCGTCCTTCGTCGAGGCGTCCCGACGCGCCCTGGAGGCGCTCGCGGTCCGGCTCGCCGCCGAGGGGCTGGGCGAGGTCGCGGTCGTGCTGGGCTACCTGGACCGGTGCGAGGTGTCCACCCCGCGCCTGGGCCGACCGGCCGGCGCCCCGCAGAACGCGGTCGCGGTGCTGTACGACGGCAAGGTGGTGGCCCGTTCGGCCAAGCATCACCTGCCCAACTACGGCGTCTTCGACGAATACCGCTACTTCGTGCCCGGTGACCGGCTCCTGATCACCCGGGTCGGCGGGGTCGACATCGCGATCGCGGTCTGCGAGGACCTGTGGCAGGAGGGCGGCCCGGTGGCCGCCGCGCGCGCCGCCGAGGTCGGCCTGCTGCTGTCGATCAACGCCTCGCCGTACGAGGTCAGCAAGGACGACTCGCGCCTGGACCTGGTCCGCCGTCGGGCCCGCGAGGCCGGCTGCGCGCTGGCCTACGTCAACGCCTTCGGCGGGCAGGACGAACTGGTCTTCGACGGCGACTCGTTGATCGTCGACGCCGAGGGCCGGGTGCTCTCGCGCGCCGCGCAGTTCCGCGAGGAACTGCTGGTCGCCGACCTGGACCTGCCCGAGCGCACGGTGGACGACAGCGTCTACAGCACCGGCGACGTGGTCGCCGACGGGCTGACCATCCACCAGGTGATCGTCACCGAGCAGGCCGCGCCGCCGCCCGCGCCCGCCGCCACGCACTCGATCGCGCCGGCCCTGTCCGACGACGCGGAGATCTACCGGGCGCTGGTCACCGGGCTGCGCGACTACGTGGTCAAGAACGGCTTCAAGTCGGTACTGCTCGGCCTGTCCGGCGGGATCGACTCGGCGCTGGTGGCGGCGATCGCGGCGGACGCGGTGGGCGGGGGCAACGTCTACGGCGTCTCGATGCCCTCCGGCTACTCGTCCGAGCACTCCAAGGACGACGCGGCGGACACCGCCGAGCGGATCGGGCTCAACTACCGCCAGGTACCGATCGCCCCGATGGTGGACGCCTACCTGGGCGCGCTCGGGCTGACCGGCCTGGCCGAGGAGAACCTCCAGGCGCGGGTGCGCGGCACCACCTTGATGGGCCTGTCCAACCAGGAGGGCCACCTGGTCCTGGCCACCGGCAACAAGAGCGAACTGGCCTGCGGCTACTCGACCCTGTACGGCGACGCGGTGGGCGGCTTCGCGCCGATCAAGGACGTGCCCAAGACCGTGGTGTGGCGACTGTCCCGGTGGCGCAACGCCGAGGCCGAGCGGCGCGGCGAGGTGGCGCCGATCCCGGTGAACTCGATCACCAAGCCGCCGAGCGCCGAGCTGCGCCCGGGCCAGATGGACACCGACTCGCTGCCGCCCTACGAACTGCTCGACGACATCCTGGACGACTACGTCGAGCGGGACATGGGCCGGGACACGATCGTCGCGGCGGGCTTCGAGCCGGAGCTGGTGGACCGGATCCTCAAGCTGGTGGACACCGCCGAGTACAAGCGCCGGCAATACCCGCCGGGCACCAAGATCTCGCTCAAGGCGTTCGGCCGGGACCGGCGACTGCCGATCACCAACCGGTGGCGCGAGAGCGGCTGAGCACGAAACGTATGCCGAAGGGCCCGACCGAGACGGTCGGGCCCTTCGCCGTGACCGGGCCTCAGCGCAGCCGCAGATCCGCCTGGACCGGCAGGTGGTCGCTGGTCGTGCTGCCCAGCACCTTCGCGCCGGTGGCGGTCATCCCGCGCGTCATGATGTGGTCGATCGCCGCCATCGGGAACGACTCGGGCCAGCTGAAGCCCATCCCGGTGCCCGCCGCGTCCTGGCTGTCGCGCAGGTAGCGGGTGATCGGGCGCAGCGCCCGGTCGTCGGTGGTCCCGTTCAGGTCGCCGGCCAGCACCACGTGCGGCGCCGACTCGACGGCGAGCGACTGGGCGAGCCGGCCGATCGTGTGATTGCGGTCGCCGACCGAGAACCCGCTCGCGCCGAAGCGCACCGACGCCAGGTGCACCGCGTAGAACGCCACGTCGCCCTTGGGCGACTTGATCATCGTGCGCAGCGCCCGGGTGAAGCCCATCCCGACGTCGACCGCCTCGGCCTTGCTCATCGGGAAGGCGGGCAGCGTCCAGACCGCGACGGTGCCCTCGTGCTGCACGTTGGGGTAGCGCTCCTTGAGCACCGAGTTGTAGAGCTTCCAGGCGCCCTCGGGCAGTTCCTCCAGGGCGATCACGTCCGCGTTTGCGTTCAGCAGCGAGCGGGCGGTGCCGGCCGGGTCGGGGTTGCCCGCGTTCACGTTGTGGCTGACCACCCGCAGGTCGTGCGGGCCGCCGCCGCCCCGGCCGGGCATGAAGAAGCCGCCGAACATGGTCACCCAGACCAGCACCGGCAACATGGTCGCGGCCACCGCGGTCCACGAGCGGCGGATCCCCGCGCAGACCAGCAGCACCGGGACGACCAGACCCGCCCAGGGCAGGAAGGTCTCCACGAAGCTGCCCCAGTTGCCCGGGGTGTTGGGCACGAGCCCGTGGCAGAGCATCGGGAGGGTGGCCAACACGGCGAAGACCGCGATCACCCGGCCCCGGCGCCACGGCGGGGTGCGCCAGCGCCGGATCGCGCCGTCGCGCAGGCGTTGCCACGACATCCGTGACCCTCGCTGCGGATCCCCGGCGCCGGCCGGCTGCGGCTCGGCTCCGGCGTCCGCGGTGGTGGGCCACGTCATGCTGCCTCCTGAAGTCCCAGGTACGAGTCCCGACTGTCCGACTGTCCGTGTCAACGTACGAACAAAACGTCGCCTACGTCGAAACGGACGCCGGAAAGGGCCCGATAGGTTCCCTATGGGCTCAGGAGCGGGCGCGAATTCCACCGAGCAGCGCGTCCACGATCTGGACCGGCAACTCCGGATCCAGGCTGGCGTTCTCCCGTACGAGCTTGCGCACCAGTATGGGCCCCGTGACGAGGTCCATCAGGACGTCGATCGGCAGGTCCGCGAGCAGTTCGCCGGAGTCCACGCCGCGTTGCAGCAGGTCGCGCAGCAGCGCCCGGCGCTTCTCCACGACCACCTCGTGATAGCGCCGGTGCAGTTCCGGATGGCTGCGCATCTCGCCGGCGACCATCCCCATCAGCCCGTCGCCGCGCTTGTCCAGGGCCTGCAGGCGCAGGTGCTCCAGGACCACGATCAGGTCCTCGCGCAACGAGTGGCCCGGGAGCACCGCGGGCAACGCCTCGGCGTCCTCCACCGCGGCCACGATCAGCGCCTCCTTGCCGGGCCAGCGGCGGTAGATGGTGGCCTTGCCCACCCCGGCCTCCTGGGCGACCGCCTCGACGGAGATGGCCGCGATGCTGCGATATCGGCCGAGCAGGCGCAACGTCGCGTCCAGGATCGCCCGTTCGGCTTCCTCGCTGCGCGGTCGACCCCGGCGCGGCTTGTCGGCCGCGCCGGGGTCGACCGGGGTGTGGGTGGTGGGGGCGGCCTGGGGTTCGGCCGCCGATGGGGATGTCGCAGGCTGCATGTCTAGACCTTCGCGGAGCGCTGTTCCTCGGCGGGTACCTCGGGGCGGCCCGCTCGGGGGGCAGTCTGCCCCGCCGCGCGACGCGGCATCCACAGGAAGACCACGACCGCACCGATCAGGCCGACCACGGCCGACCCGATCGAGGCAGCGTGCATCGCGTCGATAAAGCCGTCCTTGGCCGGGTCCACGAGCGCCGTGCCGCGCTCGCCGAGTCGGCCGGCCACCGCGAGCGTCGCCTCGACCGAGTCGCCGGCCGGGCCCTTGGGCATGTTCGGCGGCAGCGTCTTGTCCAGGTCGGCGGAGATCCGGTCCCGGTAGACCGAGGACAGTACCGAACCCAGGATCGCCACGCCGAGCGCGCCGCCGACCTGACGCACGGTGTTGCTGACCGCGGAGCCGGCGCCGGCCTTCTCGCGCGGCAGCGAGGACATGATCGAGTTGGTGGCGGGCGGCATCACGTGCGCCATGCCCAGGCCCTGGAAGAAGAAGACCACACACAGGATCCAGATCGGCGAGGTGCGGTCCATGCCCAGGAAGGCCAGGAAGCTCAGGCCGACCACGAGCATGCCGCCGGTGGTGACCGCGCGCACCCCGAATCGCTTGACCATCCCCGAACTGCGCGCGGAGAACAGCAGTTGCGCGATCGCCAGCGGGAGCAGCAGCAGGCCGGTCTGCAGCGGGGTGTAGCCGCGCACGCTCTGCAGGTAGAAGGCCATGAAGAAGGTCACGCCCAGGAGCGCGAAGAAGATCAGGCCGATCGCGGCCGCCGCGGCGGAGAAGGCCGGGTCGCGGAAGAACTTCACATCCAGCGCGGGGTGGTCGCTGCGCTTCTCGAACCAGATGAAGAAGCCCAGGATCAGCAGGCCGAGCACGATCGTGCCGAGCACCTCGACGCTGCCCCAGCCCGCGTCGCCGCCGCGGATGATGCCGTAGACCAGCGAGACCAGGCCCGCGATGGACAGTACGACGCCGACCGGGTCCAGCCGGCCCGGCCGCGGGTCGCGCGAGTCGGGCACCAGGAGCAACATCGCCACGATGCCGACGATCACTATCGGTACGTTGATCAGGAAGACCGAGCCCCACCAGAAGTGGTCGAGCAGCGCGCCGCCGGTGATCGGGCCGATCGCGATCGCCAGGCCCACCGCGCCGGACCAGATGCCGATCGCCTTGGGCCGCTCCTGGGGTTCGAACACGTTGCTGATGATGGACAGCGTGGCGGGCATCACGAACGCCCCGCCGAAGCCCATCACCGCGCGCGCCGCGATCAGTTGCCCGGGACTTTGCGAGTAGGCGGACAACAACGACGCGAGGCCGAAGATCACCATGCCGAAGACCAGCGTGCGCTTGCGGCCGAAGCGGTCGCCCAGGATGCCGGCGGTGAACAGCAGGCCGGCGAAGACCAGCGTGTAGGAGTTGATCGCCCACTGGAGCTCGCTCTGGGTCGCGCCCAGGCCCTTGTCCGGGTCGGCGATGGTCTTGATCGCCACGTTGAGGATCGAGTTGTCGAGCACGACGACCAGCAGGCTGATCACCAGGACGCCGAGGATGGCCCAGCGCCGGCGGTGTATGTGCTCGTCGACCGTGCGCACCGGGGGAACGTTCGCTGAAGTCACGGGTGTGGCTCGTTTCATACGACGCTTGAGAACTGTGCGATACGTCGTACAGGCTAACCCAATTTACGAAACGAGACCGTCTCGTATTGCAAAGCCTCGGCAAACGCGGCCCGCTCCGAACACCCGGAATCCGGCGCCGGGCTCCCCTGTTGTCCTGTTGCGGCGCGTGTCACCATGGCGTTGTCCGGGGACGCCGTCCGAGCGCCTCGAGTCGGGAGAACACCATGTCGAGCAACACTTCCGCGCACCCGATAGCCGCTGCCGGCGAGGGCCCGGGGCTGACTCTCTACGGCGGCGACGGGACCGGGCGCCGGGTCACCGTGCGCGACCTGGCCCGCGCCAAGCAGGCGGGCGAGCGGTGGCCGATGCTCACCGCCTACGACGCGATGATCGCCTCCGTATTCGACGACGCGGGCATCCCGGTGCTCCTGGTCGGCGACTCGGCGGGCAACAACCACCTCGGCTACGAGAACACCGTGCCGGTCACCATGGACCAGCTGGTGATGCTCGCGGGCGCGGTCGTGCGCGGCACCAGGCGCGCGCTGATCGTGGCCGACCTGCCGTTCGGCGCGTATCAGGAGTCCCCCGAGCAGGCGCTGCGCAACGGCACCCGCTTCCTCAAGGAGGCGGGCGTGGGCGCGGTCAAGCTCGAGGGCGGGCAGCGCTCCGCGCATCAGGTCGAGGCGCTGGTCGCGGCCGGTGTCCCGGTGATGGCCCACCTCGGGCTGACCCCGCAGTCCGTGCACACCTTCGGCGGCTACCGGGTGCAGGGTCGGGACGAGGAAAGCGCCGAGCAACTGATCGCGGACGCCAAGACGATGCAGGCCGCGGGCGCGTTCGCGGTGGTCCTGGAGTGTGTGCCGGAGGAGTTGGCCGCGCGTGTGACCGACCTCCTGGAGATCCCCACCATCGGCATCGGCGCGGGCGCGCGCTGTGACGCGCAGGTGTTGGTGTGGACCGACATGGCCGGCATGACCACCGGTCACACGCCCAAGTTCGTCAAGCAGTACGTCGACCTGCGCGGCGCGCTCGGCGACGCGGCCAAGGCGTTCGCGGGCGACGTGGTCGGCGGCGCCTACCCGGGCCCGGAGCACGCGTTCCACTGACGTCACGGCGGGGCCGTACGATCGAACTCCCGGTCGTACGGCCCCTTTCGCGCCTCAGGAGCAGTTCGTGACGCACCCCTACCGAGACTTCGGCCGCCGCCCCGCGGCCGGCTCGCTGCGCCACGTGCGCCCGAGCCCGGTCTTCCTCGCCATCGTCGCGGTCTGCGCCGCGTCGACCTGGTACACCTGGCACGACGACGGCAGTTCCGAGGCGGCCACCCGTACCGGGGTGTTCCTCCTGGTCATGTCGGGCTGGCTGGTGTCGTTGTGCCTGCACGAGTTCGCGCACGCGTTCGCCGCGCTGCGCTCGGGCGACCACAGTGTGGTGGGCAAGGGCTATCTGACCCTGGACCCGCTCAAGTACAGCGATCCGCTGTTGTCCTTCATCCTGCCGACGATCTTCGTGCTGCTCGGCGGCATCCCGCTCAGCGGCGGCGCGGTCTACCTGGACCGCTCGGCGATTCGCGGCCGGGCCCGGAACAGCCTGGTGTCCGCGGTCGGACCGCTGACCAACGCGGCGCTGGCGATCGTGCTCGCCGGGCTGCTGTCCTCCGGTGCGCTGGACGGGGGCAGTGCGACGTTCACGGCCGCGCTGTCCTTCCTGATCCAGCTCCAGGTGATCGCGGCGGTGCTCAACCTGCTGCCGGTGCCCGGCCTGGACGGCTACGGGATCCTGGAACCCTGGCTGCCGTACGACTTCCGCAGGGCGATCGCGCCGTACGCGCCCTACGCGATCCTGTTCCTGTTCGCGCTGTTGTGGTCGCCGTCGGTCAACCACTACTTCTACGACGTGATCGACCACATCACCGACACGCTGGACGTGTCGCCGTATCTGGCCGGCGACGGCTACCGGCTGTTCCGCTTCTGGACCTGAGCGGCCCGAGGAGCCGAGGGACCCGGCGCTCGGGCGGGCGCCGGGCCGCGCTCACGCGCGTTTCGCGGTCGGCAGGTCCAGCGACACGCACACCCCGCGCCACACGTCCCTGGCCTCGACGCCCGCGGCCAGCGCCTCGTGCACGGTGCGCCCGCCCAGTTCGGACATCACGTGGTCGCGGGCGAAGGACTCGGCGTACGAGTCGCCGAAGTGGGCGCGCATGCGTCGCCAGAAGTCGGTGAGTCCCATGCGACCAGTATCCCGGTCCGACCGACCGCTCCCCCCGATGCCCGCCGGTCGACCGAGGCGAATGTCGGGGCCACCCGGCACCATGGATAGTCATGCCCCACGACGACACCGCCTCGGCCCTCGCCGGCTTCTCCCCCGCCACCCGGGAGTGGTTCACCGGCGCCTTCCACACGCCCACCCGGGCCCAGGAGGGTGCCTGGCGGGCGATCGCCGAGGGCAAGGACGCGCTGGTGGTCGCGCCCACCGGATCCGGCAAGACGCTCGCGGCGTTCCTGTCCGCACTCGACCGGCTCGCCGCCGAACCGGTGCCGGCCGAACCGCGCCGGCGCTGTCGCGTGTTGTACATCTCACCGCTCAAGGCGCTCGCGGTCGACATCGAGCGCAACCTGCGCGGCCCGCTCGCCGGCATCCGGCAGGCGTCGGTGCGGCTGGGCCTGCCCGAGCCCGAGGTCACCGTGGGGGTGCGCTCCGGGGACACCCCGGCGGCCGATCGGCGCCGCTTCGCCACGAAGCCGCCGGACATCCTGATCACCACCCCCGAGTCGTTGTTCCTGCTGCTGACCTCGCAGGCCCGCGAGGCACTGCGCGGGGTGGACACGGTGATCGTGGACGAGGTGCACGCGGTCGCCGGCACCAAGCGCGGCGCGCATCTGGCGCTGAGCCTGGAGCGGCTGGACGAACTCCTGGAGCGGCCCGCCCGCCGGATCGGCCTCTCGGCGACGGTGCGGCCGGTCGACGAGGTGGCCCGCTGGTTGCGCTCCACCGGCGAGGTCACCGTGGTCCAGCCGCCGGCCGCCAAGACGTTCGAGCTCTCGGTCGTGGTCCCGGTCGAGGACATGGGCGAACTCGGCACCGGCACCGGCGACTTCGACGAGGCCGGCAACGAGCGCAAGGCCTCGGTGTGGCCGCACGTCGAGGAGCGCATCGTCGACCTGATCCAGGCGCACCGCTCGACCATCGTGTTCGCCAACTCGCGCCGCCTGGCCGAGCGGCTGTGCGGCCGGCTCAACGAGATCGCCTACGCGCGGGCCGGCGGCGAGGAACTGCCCGAGGGCACCTCGCCGGCCGAGCTGATGGCCCAGGCGGGCAGCAGCAGGGGCGCCCCCGCGCTGCTCGCCCGCGCCCACCACGGCTCGGTGTCCAAGGAGCAGCGGGCCCAGGTCGAGGAGGACCTCAAGGCCGGCCGGCTGCCCGCCGTGGTGGCCACCTCCAGTCTGGAGTTGGGCATCGACATGGGCGCGGTCGACCTGGTCGTCCAGGTCGAGTCGCCGCCCTCGGTGGCGTCCGGGCTGCAGCGGGTGGGCCGGGCCGGGCACCAGGTGGGCGCGGTCTCCAAAGGCGTGGTCTTCCCCAAGTTCCGCGGCGACCTGGTGCAGACCGCCGTGGTCACCGAGCGGATGCGCGAGGGTGCGATCGAGTCGGTGCGCGGGCCGCGCAATCCACTGGACGTGCTGGCCCAGCAGATCGTCTCGATCGTGTCGATCGAGGACCGCGACGTGGACGCGCTGCTCGCGCTGATCCGTCGGGCCGCGCCGTTCACCGCGCTGCCCGCGTCCGCCTACGAGGCGACGCTGGACATGCTGGCCGGCCGCTACCCCTCGGACGCGTTCGCCGAGTTGCGCCCGCGGATCGTGTGGGACCGGGTGGGCGGCGTGTTGTCCGCCCGGCCCGGCGCACAGCGGCTCGCGGTCACCTCCGGCGGCACCATCCCCGACCGCGGGCTGTTCGGCGTGTTCCTGGTCTCCGGCGAGGCCAAGTCGCGAGTCGGCGAGTTGGACGAGGAGATGGTCTACGAGTCGCGGGTGGGCGACGTGTTCACGCTGGGCACCTCGTCGTGGCGGATCGAGGACATCACCCACGACAAGGTGCTCGTCTCGCCCGCCCCCGGGGTGCCGGGCAAGCTGCCGTTCTGGCACGGCGACGCGCTCGGCCGGCCGGTGGAACTGGGCCGCGCGCTGGGCGCGTTCGTCCGCGAGGTGGGCGCACTGTCCGCGGACGAGGCACGTGCGCGGGTCGCCGCCGCGGGGTTGGATCCCTGGGCGGTGGACAACCTGCTGGGCTATCTGGGCGAGCAACGCGAGGCGTGCGGGCACATCCCGGACGACCGGACCATCGTGGTCGAGCGGTTCCGCGACGAGCTGGGCGACTGGCGGGTGGTGGTGCATTCGCCGTTCGGCGCACAGGTGCACGCGCCCTGGGCGCTGGCCATCTCGGCTCGGCTGCGCGAGCGGACCGGCCTCGACGTACAGACGATGCACGGCGACGACGGGATCGTACTGCGGCTCCCGGACACGGGCGACCCGTTCGGGGATGCCCCGGAGGATCTGGCGGCCGGCGCGCTGCCGCCGGACTTCGCGGTGTTCGAGGAGGCCGAGATCGAACCGCTGGTGACCGCCGAGGTGGGCGGCTCGGCGCTGTTCGCGTCCCGCTTCCGCGAATGCGCGGCCCGGGCGCTGTTGTTGCCGCGCCGGATGCCCGGGCGGCGCACGCCACTGTGGCAGCAGCGCCAACGCTCGGCCCAACTGCTCGCGGTGGCCAGTGAGTACGGCTCGTTCCCGATCGTGTTGGAGACGATGCGGGAGTGCCTCCAGGACGTGTTCGACGTCCCCGGGCTGACCGGCCTGATGCGCGACATCGCCACCCGGGCGGTGCGGATCGTCGAGGTGACCACCACCGAGCCGTCCCCGTTCGCCCGCTCGCTGCTGTTCGGCTACGTCGCGCAGTTCATGTACGAGGGCGACTCGCCGCTCGCCGAGCGCCGGGCGGCGGCACTCGCGCTTGACTCCCGGCTGCTGGCCGAACTGCTCGGTCAGGCCGAGTTGCGCGAACTGCTCGACCCGGACGTACTGGCCCGGACCGAGGGCGAGTTGCAACGGCTGGCCGAGGATCGGCGGGTACGCGACGCCGAGGGGGTTGCGGATCTGCTGCGGCTGCTCGGACCGCTGGGCACGGCCGAGGTGGCGGCCCGGTCGACGGACGCGTTTCAGGCAGGGTGGCTGAGCGCACTGGAGCGGGCGCGTCGGGTGATCCGGGTGCGGATCGCGGGCGAGGAGCGCTGGGCCGGCATCGAGGACGCGGGCCGATTGCGCGACGCGCTGGGCACACCGCTGCCGGTCGGCGTCCCGGAGGCGTTCACCGAGCCGGTCAAGGATCCGCTGGGCGATCTGCTGGCCCGGCACGCCCGTACGCACGGACCCTTCCGCGCGGGCGAGGCCGCCGCGCGGCTCGGGCTCGGCGTCGCGGTGACCACCGGCACGCTGGAGCGGCTGGCGGCGAACGGGCAGGTGGTCTCCGGGGAGTTCCGGCCCGGCGGGTCGGGCCTGGAGTGGTGCGGCGCCGAGGTGTTGCGGATGTTGCGCCGGCGCTCGCTCGCGGCGCTGCGGCACGAGGTGGAACCGGTGCCCCCGGTCGCGCTGGCCCGGTTCCTGACCACGTGGCAGGGCGTGGGCGCGAGCGGGGTGCGCGGCCCGGACGCACTGGTCCGGGTGATCGAGCAGTTGCAGGGCGCGAGTGTGCCGGCCTCGGCGCTCGAGAAGCTGGTGCTGCCCTCGCGGGTGGTCGACTACACGCCGGCGATGCTGGACGAGTTGTGCGCGGCGGGCGAGGTGCTCTGGGCCGGACACGGCGCACTGCCCGGCAAGGACGGGTGGCTCTCGCTCTACCTCGCCGACGCGGCGCCCTACCTGCTGCCACCGCCGGTGCCGCTGGACGCGGGTGAGCTGCATCGGGCGATCCTGGCCGCGCTCGCGGGCGGCTACGCGCTGTTCTTCCGGCAGTTGGTCGAACGGGTGGTCACCGATGCGCCGGCGGCCGAGGCGGCGATCGCCGAGGCGTTGTGGGACCTGGTGTGGTCCGGGCAGGTCACCGGCGACACGCTGACCCCACTGCGCGCACTGCTCGGCTCCGGACGCACCTCGGGCTCGACCGCGCACCGGTCCCGGCGGGCCACGCCGCGCGGGCGGTACGCGGGCCTGAGTCGCGGCCGTCCGGTGGTGGCGGCGCGCACCGGGCCGCCGACCGTGGCCGGGCGCTGGTCGCTGGCCCCCGTCGCCGAGCCGGACCCGACCCGGCGCGCCCACGCGCTGGCCGAGACGCTGCTCGATCGACACGGCGTGGTCACCCGCGGTGCGGTGGTCGCCGAGGGCAGCCCCGGCGGCTTCGCGGCGGCCTACAAGGTGCTGAGCGTGTTCGAGGAGGGCGGTCGGGTACGCCGGGGCTACTTCGTGGAGGGCCTGGGCGCCGCCCAGTTCGCCGCCGACGGCGCGGTGGACCGACTGCGCGCGCTGCAGGGCGCGAGCGAGCGCCGGGAGCCGCACGAGTTGCCGGGCGCCGTCGTGCTCGCCGCCGCCGACCCGGCCAACCCCTACGGCGCCGCGCTGGCGTGGCCGGACCGGCCGGGCGAGACCGCGGGCGGCCACCGGCCCGGGCGCAAGGCGGGCGCGCTGGTGATCCTGCTCGACGGCGAGCCGGTGCTCTATGTCGAGCGGGGTGGCCGCACGCTGCTGTCCTGGACCGACGACCCGGACCGGGTCGGCCCGGCGGCCGAGGCGCTGGCCGCCGCGGTGCGCGCGGGGGCGCTGGGCAAGTTGACGGTGGAGAAGGCCGACGGCGCCGAGGTGCTCACCTCCTCGCTCGGCAAGGCGCTGGAGGCGGCCGGGTTCCATGCCACCCCGAAGGGGCTGCGCCTGCGAGGGTGACACCATTTCGTTACACGAGCGCCGGGTGGGCGAAACACCACGGTCATGTACGTCCCGCAGGATCGTGGTCACGGAAGGCGACGCCGGGGACGGTCCCGGCGGAGTCGACCGGCACCACCCGCCCGTGGCGACCCTGCACGCGTCACGGTCGGACGCACCCGGATCCGGCGTCGCGAACGTGTTCCTGGCCACACGCTCGCGACGCCGGTTCCCGTGCCGTGATCACCGCGGCGCCGTGACCCCCGGGGTTCGGCCGCACCGACGGGTCCGGGGGGACTCGGCGGGCCGGCCCCGGGCTCGGTCCGGGGCCGTCGATCGTGTCGGTCCGGCCCGGAAGAATGGGCCCATGCCCGAAGGCGACAGTGTGTACCAGGCGGCCCGGCAACTGCGCGCGGCGCTGGTCGGGCGCCCGTTGACGGTGACCGATTTCCGGGTGCCCCGATTGGCGACGGTGGATCTGACCGGGCGCTCGGTGCTGGCGGTGATCCCGCGCGGCAAACATCTGCTGACCCGGTTCGAGGGCGACCTGACGTTGCACACACACCTGCGGATGGACGGCCGGTGGGAGATCCAGCGCACCGGCGCGGGCCCGCTGCCGCGCCCGTGGCACGGGATCCGGCTGATCCTGGCGAACGCGGCGCACACCGTGGTCGGCATGCGGATGCCGGTGGTCGAACTGCTGCGCACCGCCGACGAGTCGACCGTGGTGGGTCATCTCGGCCCGGACCTGCTCGGCCCGGACTGGCAACCGGCCGAGGCGGCCCGCCGGTTGGCCGCGCGCCCGAACCGGCCGATCGGCGACGCGCTGCTCGATCAGCGCAACCTGGCCGGGATCGGCAACGTCTACCGGGCCGAGCTGTGCTTTCTGCGCGGGGTGCCCCCGTGGACCCCGGTCGCGGCCGCCGGCGACCCGTTGGCCTGGGCGAACCTGGCCCACCGACTTCTGGACGCCAACCGCGACCTGATCGGGCACGTCACCACCGGCGACACCCGCCCGGGGCGGCGCAACTGGGTCTACGGGCGCGGCGGTCGCCCATGCGCCCGCTGCGGCACCCCGATCCGCCGCGCCGACCTCGGCGATCCCCCACGCGTGACCTTCTGGTGCCCGCGCTGCCAGCCGGAGGTCCAGGACGCCGGACGAGCGGGCGGTACGCCGTACCGGACGTGACGCGGTCCGGATCCGGAACGGGGTCCACGGGCGCGCCGTTCGCCCGTGCCCACGCCGCCGGCCGGGAGGACGCCCGGTATCCGCCGCCCGCGCGGCTCGTCGTCTCGGACCCGACCCGGTCCCGGCTCGGCATTGGGTCCACGGCCGCGCCCGGTGGCCCGCCACACGTCTCGGACGAATTGTCGGTGTCACTCGTTCGAAGGACGGCCGTGACCGACGGCGGGGCGGTTCGTCCTACAGGGCATGATCTCGCCTCGGATCCCGCCTGCCCTGGTATTGCCCGTACTGATCCTGGCCGCCGCCGGTTGTACCGCGGTGTCCGGGCCGACTTCGGGGTCGACGGAGCGTCCGTCGGGCCGGGTGACGGTCGAGGCGGCGCCCCGGCCGGAGGCGGAACCGGCGCCCGGCGCGCAGGAGCCCGCGCCGCCGGTCGTCGAATCGGCGGGTGGGTCGGCGGACCCCGAGGCGGTCGAGGGGCCCGGGCCGACCGGGGACGAGCCGACGGCGGATTCCGCGCCGACGACTCGGACCGGACGCCCGCGTCCTCGGGCCGGGGCCGCCGACGGCGGGTGGCACCGGCCGACGCGCACGATCGGGTCCGCCGGATCCGTGGGCGCCATCCTCGCCGACCCGTGCGGCGCACTGGCGGCGGGCGGGGTGTTCCCCGCCGGCAAGCACCGCTGGTGCCGCCCCCGGGCCGGCCTGCGGTGACGCCGATCTCCTTGCCCCGCGCCTTTATTGACTGTTCGTCAGATGGCTCGTACGGTCGGCCCGCTGTGCTCGCCTAGCGCCGGGAGGCCAACCGTGTTTCGTGACGCCCTCGATCTGAGCGGACGAGTCGCCGTGGTCACCGGCGCGGCCTCGGGCATCGGCCGGTCCAGCGCCGAGGTGCTCGCCGAGTTGGGCGCGACCGTGGTCTGCGCGGACATCCACGAGGCCGGCGCCCGGGAGACCGCCCGAACGATCGTGGCCGGCGGCGGCGCCGCGACCGCCGCGACCGTGGACACCTCCAGCGCGGCCCAGGTCGACGCGCTGATCGCAGACGCGGTCGCCGCGCACGGCCGGCTCGACGTGCTCGCCAACATCGCCGGGGTGATGCACCTGAGCACGGTGATCGAGACCGAGGAGGCCGATCTGGACCGGGTCCTCGCGATCAACTTCAAGGGCGTCTTCTTCGGCTGCCGCGCCGCCGCGCGCGTGATGTCCGCGCAGGGCTTCGGCAGCATCGTCAACATGGCCTCCGGCGCGGTGGACACCGCGACCTCCGGCCTGCTCTGCTACGGCGCGGCCAAGGCCGCCGTGGTGCAACTGACCAAGACGCTGGCCACCGAGGTCGGTCCGCGCGGGGTGCGGGTCAACGCGGTCGCGCCGGGCTGGATCGTCACCGGGATGACCGGCCGGCACTGGACCGACGCGGACGGCAACGAGGACGCGGAGCGCAAGGCCGCCGTCACCGCGCCGATGGCCGGGATGTCCCCGCTGCGCACCGTCGGCGAACCCACCGACATCTCCTACGCAGTCGCCTACCTGGCCTCCGACGCCGCCAAGTTCGTCACCGGCCAAATCCTCCGCCCCAACGGCGGCGTCGCAATGCCCTGGTAGCTCGCCCGACCGGACCGGACCGGGGCTAGGGATCCACGGGTCCACAGGTCCCGCGACACCGAAGCCCCGTCCCCGGAACTCGAGAACCGGGGACGGGGCTTCGCAAGCCGTGTCGGCAGGCGCCCACGATGCCGGCCCGCCGGCCCGGCGGCCGGCCGACCCGCGTCGCGAGTCGTCGCACCGTCGTGCCGAGTGGGCAAAACCACACCGGTGGGCGTCGGGTCAGGCGGCCACCACCACGCTCACCGCGTTGTCGGCGGAGATCGGGGCGGCCGACGACCGGTCGTTGTTCTGGCGTTCCGCGGCGGCGCGCTCGTTCGGGGTGAAGCCGGCACCGACCGGCTCCAGGACCGGACGCATCGCCTCTGCCGAGGCCAGCTCGGCGAGCGCCAGCTCGTCGCTGACCTCTCGCATGAGCACGGACATGCGTACGTCCAGCGCGTCGCAGATCGCGGCGAGCAGTTCGGACGAGGCTTCCTTTTGGCCGCGCTCGACCTCGGACAGATAGCCAAGGGATACCCGGGCTGAGGACGACACCTCGCGCAGGGTGCGACCCTGACGCTGGCGCTGGCGCCGCAGCACGTCACCCAGCAGGCGACGGAGCAGGATCATCGGTCGCTCCCTCCTAGGGCGGCTCGGGGGGTCACAGCCCCACCGTACCTGCCCGACCGCGCGGGCGGGCCCGCCTTACCGTCCTGTTCACTCAGGGCGTGGAACCTTGACGGCGGGGGTGTCCAGGGTCCATGGGGTTTCCGGCGCACTCCCGCCTCGATTCGCAGCACGTCGTTGCACAGCCTTCCGCGTGTCCCGCGCCTTCCCGACCAAAGTTCGCTCCCCGGCCGGCCGGCGCGCCCGGTCACCCCGTACACGCCGGGTCCTGCTCGGCCGGCAGGCCCGCCACCACGCACCGGAGCAGGTCCAGCGCGCGGACCGTGGTCATCTCCCGAATCCTGGCCCGACTGCCCGAGAACAGCAGCGAAAGCACGATTGTTCCCTCGGGACCGGCCACCGCGATGTATACGGTGCCCACGGGCTTGCCGTCCTGGGGGTCCGGACCGGCGACCCCCGTCGTGGCCACCCCGTAGGTACCCGACATGACGCGCCGCACACCCTCGGCCATCCCGGCCGCCACGTCCGGGTGAACCGCGCCCTCGGCGGCGAGCAGTTCGCCGTCCACGCCGAGCACCGCGGCCTTGAGGTCGGTGGCATACGCGGTGACCGAGCCGCGCACGACCGCGGACGCGCCGGGTACGGCGGTCAGTTCGGCGGCGATCAGGCCGCCGGTGAGCGACTCGGCCACCGCGACGGTGGCACCTTGCTCGCGCAGCAGGGTCAGCACGACGCCGGCGAGCGTGTCGCCCGCCTCGCCGTACACACAACCGCCGAGCAGTTCGCGGGCCCGTTCGGCGGCGGCGGCCACCTCGGCCGCGCCACCGGGGGCGGTCGCGGTGAGCTTGACCCGGGTCTGCCCGGCGGTGGCGAGGTAGGCGACCTCGACCCGGCCGGCGTGCGCCAGTTCCCGCTCGAGCGGTTCGAGCATCGCGGCGATCACGCCCTCGCCGACCGAGGCGGTGAGCAGTTGGCGCTGGGCGCGGATCGGCGGATCGCCCGCGCGGCGCAGCAGGTCGGGCAGTACCCGCTCCTCGGTCATCGCGAGCATCTCGTGCGGCGGGCCGGGCACCGCGTAGACCGGCACGTCGCCGATGGTGAGCGCGAAGCCGGGCGCGCTGCCGTTCGCGTTGGGCAGACTGCGGCCGCCCTCGGGAACGTCCGCCTGTTGCAGGCCGAGTGCGGTCAGCGTGCGGTTCAGGCCCCGGTAGCGGCGGCGCAGCCAGTCCTCCAGATCCGGGTCGCGGCGCAGCGCCACCCCGGCCACCGCGGCGATCGCCTCGCGGGTGCGGTCGTCGGAGGTGGGGCCGAGGCCACCGGAGACGAGCACCGCGTCGGCGCGCCGCACGGCCTGGGTCAGTACGTCGATCATCTCGTCGAGGCCGTCGCCCACCGTGGACACGCCGGTGACCCGCAGGCCGGCGGCGGTGAGCCGACGGCCGAGGGTGACCGCGTTCGTGTTCGCCACGTCGCCGACGAGCAACTCGTCGCCCACCGCGACCAGTTCGATCTTCAATTCGCGCATGGCACCGCTCCCCCCGTGGTCGGGATCCGTCCCGACGTCAAACCTGTCCGGCGGGCACCGCGGTGCCGCGTCGCAGTCGTACGGCCTTGACGACGTAGTCCAGACCGGTCACCACGGTGACGATCACCGCAGCCGCCATGATCCAGGCCCGCGTACTGGCCAGCGGGCCGGTCAGAACCAGGGTGTACATCCCGATCGCGACGCCTTGGAGCATGGTCTTGGCCTTGCCGCCGCGGCTGGCCGGGATCACCCCGTGCCGGATCACCCAGAACCGCAGCAGGGTGATGCCGATCTCCCGGGCAAGCACCAGCAGGGTGACCCACCACGGCAGTTCGCCGAGCGCGGACAGGCTGATCAGCGCGGCGCCCATCAGCGCCTTGTCGGCGATCGGGTCGACCAGTTTGCCGAAGTCGGTGACCAGGTTGTGCATCCGGGCCAGCTTGCCGTCGAACAGGTCGCTGATGCTGGCCACGGTGAACGCGGCCCAGGCCCAGGCCCGCCACTTGGGATCGTGGCCGCCGTCCTGGAGCAGCAGGACCACGAAGACCGGCACCAGGGCCACCCGCATCATGGTCAGCGCGTTGGCCGCGTTCCACGCGCTCACCGAGGTGGTGGGGTCACCCAGCCGGTCCGGCTTGGGCGGATGGTTGGCGGCGGCGGCCCGGACGGCCTCGGCCGGACGCCGGCGCTGTGGTGCCGGTTCGGCCGTCACCGATCGCCCCCGGGCACGACCACGTCGATCGCCTCGCCGTGCAGGTCGGCGCCCTCGCTGTCGGTGATCCGGACCCGGACGAAGTCGCCGACCCGCAGGCCCTCGCCGACCACCGTGGTCGAACCGTCGGTCTCGGGGGCCTGGTGGTCCGCGTGGCCCTCGGCGGTGCCGTCCTCGCCGAGTTCCTCGATCAGCACGATCACCTCGGTGCCGATCCGGTCCTCGGCGCGCTGCGCGACCAGTTCCTCGGCGAGCCGGGAGATCCGCTGTACGCGGGCCTCGACCACGTCGGCCGGCAGCTTGTCGGGGTAGCCGGCCGCCTCGGTGCCGTCCTCGTCGGAGTAGCCGAACACGCCGATCGCGTCCAGCCGGGCGGCGATCAGGAAACGCTCCAGCTCGTCGACGTCCGCCTCGGTCTCGCCGGGGAAGCCGACGATGAAGTTGGACCGGGCGCCGGCCTCGGGGGCCTTGGCCCGGGCCTGGTCGAGCAGCGCGGTGAACGCCTCGCGCGAGCCGAACCGGCGCATCTTGCGCAGCACCGGCTCGGACGCGTGCTGGAAGGACAGGTCGAAGTAGGGCGCGACGCCGGGCGTGCCGGTGAGCACCTCGATCAACGTCGGGCGCATCTCGGCGGGCTGGAGGTAGTTGACCCGGACCCGCTCGATGCCCGCGATGGCGGCCAGCTCCGGCAGCAGCGTCTCCAGGAGCCGCAGATCGCCCAGGTCCTTGCCGTAGGACGTGGAGTTCTCGCTGACCAGGACGATCTCGCGGACCCCCTGCTCGGCCAGCCAGCGGGCCTCGGCGAGCACGTCGGAGGGGCGGCGGGAGAGGAACGAGCCGCGGAAGGAGGGGATCGCGCAGAACGAGCAGCGCCGGTCGCAGCCGGAGGCGAGCTTGAGCGAGGCCACCGGGCCCGAGCCGAGCCGGCGGCGCAGCGCGCGCGGCCCGGAGGCGGGGGCGACGCCTTCGGGGAGGTCCTCGGGGGCGCCGTGGCCGGGCACCGCGACGGTGGCGGCCTGCCGCTCGACCGGGGTGATCGGCAACAATGCGCGGCGGTCGCGCGGGACATGCGAGGTGTGCGCGTCGCCCGCCAGGATCGAGCGCAGGCGCGCGGAGATGTCGCCGTAGTCGTCGAAGCCGAGCACCGCGTCGGCCTCGGGCAGGGCGCCCGCGAGCTGGTCGCCGTAGCGTTCGGCCAGACAACCGACCGCGACGACGGCCCGGGTGCGGCCCTCGCCCTTGAGGTCGGCGGCCTCCAGGACGGTGTCGATCGAGTCCTTCTTGGCGGACTCGACGAATCCGCAGGTGTTGACCATGACGACGGAGGCGTCCGCGGCGTCCTCGACGAGGGACCAGCCGTCGGCCTCCAGCCGGCCGGCGAGTTCCTCGGAGTCCACCTCGTTGCGGGCGCAGCCGAGGGTGACCAGGGCGACGGTGCGCAGGGCGGTGGGGCTCTTCGCCGGGGCGGCGGGGCTGGTGGTATCGCGGGCGGACATGCCGGAAAGCCTACGTCAGGCGCGGACGTGGACCGGACGCAGGGAAGCGTCGAATGGTTCCGGGGAGGTCACGATGCCGCGTCAACGCGGCGCGGGGCTCGTCGACGCGGCGCTCTGCAGCTGCGGGACGGGGTCGCCGGGCACGAACGTACGCTTGACCACCGTGCCCTCCTCGCCCGCCGGGCCCAGGTCCTTGCCGTTGACGGTCAGTCGCGCGGCGCCGGAGTTGCCGATCTGGATCCGGATCTGCTCGGGGTCGGCGAACGTCTTGGCCTCGCCCCGGTCCAGGATCGCCTCGAAGAGCTGCGTGCTCTTGGAGTCGAACGCGCGGACCCAGCTGCGCCCGTCGACCGCGGTGACCGTGACCTCCACGTCGGCGGGGAACTCGGGGCTCTTGGCCACCGGCGCGACCGGGACCGGCGGCGGGGCCTGGGCGGGCGGCGGGACGGGGGCGGGTCCGGTCGGGGTGACCCGCGACGCGGTCTCCTTCTGGTCGTCGGCCCGCCCGCCGGCGAGTTGCACGAACGCGAAGATCAGCACGATGACCACGGCGACGCCCATCGCCAGGGTCCAGTTCGGCCGCCGGTATTCGATCGACTTGCGCGGCGAGTCGAAGATCTGGGCCGGCCGCGGGGTGCCGGTGCCGCCCACCGTGTGGTCGTACTCGGCGACCAGCGGCTCCGGTTCGAGGCCGGTGGCGCGGGCCAGGGTGCGGATGTGGCCGCGGGCGTAGAAGTCGCCGCCGCACGGTTCGAAATCGTCACTTTCGACGCCCTCGATGATGACCTGCCGGATGCGGGTGACCTCACTGAGCCGTTCCACAGTGAGACCGGCCCGCACTCGTGCCTCGGCGAGGCTCTGACCGATCGACACGATTCGCCCCTTATGCCTCATATTTCGCGATTGATACCAATCATCACTTAAGTCAGATCATTCTCCGCGCAACGTGGCCATAACCTGCTCGATTTCATCCGGTTTGATCAACACCTCGCGGGCCTTGGACCCCTCGCTCGGTCCGACGATGTCCCGACTCTCCATCAGGTCCATCAGCCGGCCCGCCTTCGCGAAGCCCACCCGCAGCTTGCGCTGGAGCATCGAGGTCGAGCCGAACTGGGTGGACACCACCAGTTCGACCGCCTGGCACAGCAGGTCGAGGTCGTCGCCGACGTCCTCGTCCGCCTGCTTCTTGCGATCCGGCGCGGCGGTGACCTCGTCGCGATACTCCGGCTGCAACTGGTCCTTGCAGTGCCGGGCGACCGCGTCGATCTCTTCCTCGGTGACGTAGGCGCCCTGCATCCGGATCGGTTTGCTCGCGCCCATCGGCAGGAACAGCGCGTCGCCCTTGCCGATCAGCTTCTCCGCGCCGGGCTGGTCCAGGATGACCCGGCTGTCCGCGAGCGACGAGGTGGCGAAGGCCAGCCGGGAGGGCACGTTGGCCTTGATCAGCCCGGTCACCACGTCCACGCTGGGCCGCTGGGTGGCCAGCACCAGGTGGATCCCCGCCGCCCGGGCGAGCTGGGTGATCCGCACGATCGAGTCCTCGACGTCGCGCGGGGCGACCATCATCAGGTCGGCCAACTCGTCCACGATCACCAGCAGATAGGGATAGGGCCGCGCCTCGCGCTCGCTGCCGGGCGGCATCTTGAGCTTGCCCGCGCGGACCGCCGCGTTGAAGTCGTCCACGTGCCGGAAGCCGAAGTTGGCCAGGTCGTCGTAGCGCATGTCCATCTCGCGCACGACCCACTGCAGCGCCTCGGCGGCCTTCTTCGGGTTGGTGATGATCGGCGTGATCAGGTGCGGAATGCCCTCGTAGGTGGTCAGTTCGACCCGTTTGGGGTCGACCAGCACCATCCGCACCTCCTCCGGGGTGGCGCGCATCATGATCGAGGTGATCAGACCGTTGATGCAGCTCGACTTGCCCGCGCCGGTGGCCCCGGCGACCAGCAGGTGCGGCATCTTGGCCAGGTTGGCCACCACGTCGTTGCCCTCGACGTCCTTGCCGAGCGCGGCGATCATCGGATGCGCGTCGCCGGCGGCGGTGTCCGAGGACAGGATGTCGCCCAGGCTGACCATCTCGCGGTCGGTGTTGGGGATCTCGATGCCCACCGCCGACTTGCCCGGGATCGGGCTGATGATCCGCACATCGGCGCTGGCCACCGCGTACGCGATGTTCTTGGCCAGCGCGGTGATCCGCTCCACCTTGACCGCCGGACCCAGCTCGATCACGTACCGGGTCACCGTCGGGCCCCGGGAGAAGCCGGTGACCTGCGCGTCCACGTTGAACTGCTCGAACACCTTGGACAGCGCGGCGACTATGTCGTCGTTGGCCTTGCTGCGCGCCTTGGCCGGTGGGCCCTTCTTCAGCAGCGCCGGGCCGGGCAGGTGGTAGGTGATGTCGCCGGAGAGCTTGAGCTGTTCGCTGCGCGGCGGCGCGGGGCTGTGCGCGGGCGCTTCGGCGGCCCGCGCGCGCAGGTCGGTGACCACGCGCGCGGCGGCGGCCTTGCGTCCTCGGGCGGGCGGTACGACCAGGCCCGCGTCGCCTGCGTCCAGCGCCGCGGCGGCGGCCGCGGCCACGTCGATCGCGTCCGGATGGCCGCTTTTCGCCGCGGGGCTCGCGCGGCGGCGCGGTCGGGTCTTGCGCACCGGCGCGGGCGCCGGGTCGTCGTCCTTGTCGAACCCGGCGAATCGGCTCGGGTGTTCGTCCTCGTCCTCGTACTCGTCGTAGGGCAGCGGCTCGGGGCCCTCGATGAAGCCGAGGAAGACGCCCAGCCGCTCGGGTGCCGCGTTGATCGGCGTCGCGGTGACCACCAGCACCCCGAACACGATCAGCAGCACCAGGAGCGGTACCGCGACCCACCGGGTGACCAGGTGCACCGGCGGGGTCGCGAACGCCCAGCCGACCAGACCGCCCGCGTCGCGCATCGCCTCCGCGCCGTCGCCCGGTTGCGGGGTGCCGCAGCCGACGTGGATCAGCCCGAGCACCGCGCACACCAGCGCGGTCCAGCCGATCATGATCCGCCCGGTGGCGTCCTTCTGGTCGGGATGGCGCATCACCCGCACGCCCAACGCGCCGACCAGGAACGGCACCAGCAGATCGAGCCGGCCGACCAGGCCCGCGACGACCGCGTTCACCCCTTCACCGACCGCGCCGTCGATGGTCCCCCACGCGCCGGCGGCGATCACTATGGCCAGACCGAGCAGCGCCAGGCCGACCCCGTCGCGGCGATGCGCGGGGTCGAGGCCGCGCGCGCCCGAGCCGATGCCGCGGGCGGCCGAACCGAACGTGTGGGCCAGCCCCAACCACAGCCGCCTGAGCCCCTTGCCCAGCAACGCGGGCGCGCCCCCGAGCAGTTTCGGCGGGGGCGGTGGAGGCGGCGCGGCCTTCTTGGCGGGAGCCTTCTTCTTCGCGGCCGTGCGCGGTTGCGCTCCGCCGCCGGACGCACGTGTGGCCATGTTCCGAGGTTACCGGTGGACCCTTCCCGTCCCACGCGTCCCGCCACCGAGACCGCGCGTGTCGGCCCGAACGCACGAACGCCGGGATGCGCCTGCGCGCCCAGGCCGGATGAGCAGCAGTGTCCGCATACGTCCCGGCCGGAGTGCACGTGAGTCCGGCCGAGCCGGTAACCCCGACCGGGCCCGCCGCCGCACCGGGCCGGACAGGCACCGGAGCATGTCTCGGCCCCGCCGGCCTTGTCCCGTCCGGCGGATCCCGGCGAATCAGGCCGCGCGTTCCGGTGCCGTAGATCGGCGCACCGAAGAAAGAGCAGCCCACCGCCGGCGCACGGCGGGCGCGGCGGGAGGCGCGCAGGACGAACAACCCGGCGGCGCGGCCCGACCCGCCGAGATCCGTCGGACCGGACCCGGGCCGCGGCGTCCGGTGCCGTGCGGCGGCACGCCGAAGCCAACAGCCGCCCATTGCCGGCCCGCGGTGAGCACGGCGCGGAACTCATGGGCCGGATGCCCGGCGGCGCAGCGGACCTCCCGGCGTTCGCGGACCCGCCCCGGGCTCAGCCCGCCTGCCCGCCCTTGTCCGGGGCCGGGACCAGTGGCGGCCCGCCGTGCCCGGCGGTGGCCGGTGCCAAGGCGTCCAGCGCCGCGCGCATCCGGTTCACCCGGCGGCGCAGCCGAGTCGCCGAGGCGGCCAGGATCGGATCGTCGGCCGACTCGACCTGCTTGGCCATGTCGTCGGCCTGCTCCTCGACCGCGGCCAGCCGCGCGGACAACTCCGCGATCACGTCCGCCCCGGCCCGGCCGCCGCCGGCCACGCCCTCGAGTCGCCCGCGCAACAACGCGGCCTGCTCGCGCAACTGGCAGTTCTTCTTGTACAGATCGACGAACACGGAGACCTTCGCCCGCAACACCCACGGGTCGAACGGCTTGGAGATGTAGTCGACGGCCCCGGCCGCGTAGCCGCGGAAGGTGTGGTGCGGACCGTGATTGATGGCGGTCAGGAAGATGATCGGGATGTCCCGGGTCTTCTCCCTGCGCTTGATGTGCGCCGCCGTCTCGAAACCGTCCATCCCGGGCATCTGGACGTCGAGCAGGATCACCGCGAACTCGTCCGTGAGCAGCGCCTTGAGGGCTTCCTCGCCCGAATGCGCCCGAACCAGGGTCTGGTCCAGCGCGGACAGGATCGCCTCCAGGGCGAGCAGATTCTCCTGACGGTCATCGACCAGGAGGATCTTGGCCTTCTCCGTCATGGCCCACCCTCTTCGATCCGACACGGTGGGTGACCCCGCGTATCGGTCGGCTCCACTCGTCCTTGTGCATGTTTTCGGTTTACGCGGCCCTGAATGACACAGCCTCGATCGACACGGTTTCGCTCGACACGGCCTCGACCGGGATCTCCCCGGCGCACACCACGCCCGTCGAGCACACGTTCCGGGTGGTGCTCGTCCCGGTCATGGTAGTGGCCAGGCGATCGGCTCGGCAGGTATTCCGAAACAGACGACCGCATGGTGTCACCACGCCCCGACCCACGGTCGCGACAACACCACATCGACCCCTCCACACCTTCAACGCCGTTCGGCCCGTACGGGTTCCATCATGTGGTGCAGCACACCCGGGAAGCGAACTAGTGGTCGAGCCAGGTCCGGATGAGTCCCAACAAGTGCCGCGTATCGACCGGCTTGGCCACGTAGTCGGACGCCCCGGAGTCGATGCTCTTCTCCTGATCACCCTTCATCGCCTTCGCGGTCAGCGCGATGATCGGCAGACCCGCGTACTGCGGCATCCGGCGAATCGCCGAAGTGGTGGCATAGCCATCCATCTCCGGCATCATCACGTCCATCAGCACGATCGCGATGTCGTCGTGCCCCTGGAGCACCTCGATGCCCTCGCGGCCGTTCTCCGCGTACAACACGCTGAGTCCGTACTGCTCCAGCACGCTGGTGAGGGCGAACACGTTGCGTACGTCGTCGTCGACGATCAGTACCCGCTCGCCGTCGAAGGTGCCCTCGAACGGCTCGACCACCGGCTTGGCCGGACCGGCGTGCTCGGCCCGCGCCGGCGCGGTGGCCCCGAGCACCGCCCGGGTCAGCGCGTCGGGCGTGGAGACCCGCTGGAGCAGCACGATCCGGCGCCGATAGCCGCGCAGCCGGCCCGACTCGGAGCGGGTCGGCCGCTGCGGGACGTGCACCACGACCGGCAGGTGGTGCAACTCGACCCGGGCCGCCACCGCGTCCAGGATCTGCCAGGCCCCCTCGTCGGCCAGACGCAGGTCCACCACCAGGCACGCGGGCGGCGCCTCGGCGAGCAGCCGGACCGCCTCGCCCTCGTCGGCCGCGGTGGTCAGTTCGATCGCCCCGTCCATCGCGGCCAGCGCGGTGGCCAGCGGCGCGCCGTCGGACTGCGGCGTCTCCACCACCAGGACCCGGCGCGGCACCGCCTCGCCCGCGTCCTCGCCCACCGGCTCGCCGTCCGAGAGGTGTTCGGGGGCGTCGCTGAGCAGCGGCGTGCTCGGCGCGGCGGCGGGCAGCGCGCTGCGGTACGGCGTCGGCGGCAGCTCGGTGTGCCGGTCCTGGCCGCCCTCGTCGCCGGGCACCAGCACGCTGTCCAGCGGCAGGTAGAGGGTGAAGGTGCTGCCCCGGCCCGGCATCGACTCGGCGTGGATCTCGCCGCCGAGCAGCCAGGCGATCTCCCGGCTGATCGACAGGCCCAGTCCGGTGCCGCCGTAGCGGCGGCTGGTGGTGCCGTCGGCCTGCTGGAACGCCTCGAAGATCACCTTGAGCTTGTCCACCGCGATGCCGATGCCGGTGTCGATCACCGAGAACGCCACCGCGTGCTCCGCGTTGTCGAGTTCGGTGTTGGTCAGCGGGATGTCGTCGGTGAGGGTGATCAGCACCTCCACCGAACCGGAGTCGGTGAACTTGACCGCGTTGGAGAGCAGATTGCGCAACACCTGCTGCAGGCGCTGCTCGTCGGTGAACAGGATCCCCGGCACGGCGGGCGAGACGTGCACGGTGAAGTCGAGGTTCTTCTCCGAGGTGAGCGGCCGGATGGTGGCCTCGACGTAGTCCATCAGCTGGGCCAGCGCGATCCGCGCGGGCCGCACGTCCATCTTCCCGGCCTGCACCTTGGACAGGTCCAGGATGTCGTTGATCAGCTGCAACAGGTCGGAGCCCGCGCCGTGGATGGTCTCGGCGAACTCGACCTGCTTGCGGGTCAGATTGCCCTCGACGTTGTCCGCGAGCAGCTTGGCCAGGATCAGCAGGCTGTTCAGCGGGGTGCGCAGCTCGTGCGACATGTTGGCGAGGAACTCGGACTTGTACTTGGAGGACAGCGCGAGTTGCTCGGCCCGCTCCTCGAGCGCCTGCCGGGCCTGTTCGATCTCCCGGTTCTTGATCTCGATGTCCCGGTTCTGCCGGGCGAGCAGCGCCGCCTTGTCCTCCAACTCGGCGTTGGAGTGTCGCAGTTCGCCCTGCTGGCGCTGCAACTCCTCGGAGCGTTCCTGGAGCTCCTCGGTCAGCCGCTGGGACTCGGCCAGCAACATCTCGGTGCGCGAGTTGGCCATGATCGTGTTGACCGTGACCCCGATCTGCTCGTTGAGCTGCTCCAGGAAGTTGCGGTGCACCTTGGTGAACGGGCGGAACGAGGCGAGTTCGAGGACGCCGAGCAACTGGTCCTCGAACAACACGGGCAGCACGATCACGTTGGCCGGCGCGGCCTCGCCCAGGCCCGAGGCGATCTTGATGTAGCCGGGCGGCGCGTCCAGGATCAGGATCGAGCGCTTCTCCAGGGCGGCCTGGCCGACCAGCGACTGGCCGAGTCGGAAACGGGTGGGCACGCCGCCGCCGTCCTGGTAGCCGTAGGAGGCGATCAGCCGCAGCTCGACCACGTCCTCCTGGGTCAACTCGGCCAGGAAGAAGGCGCCGTGCTGGGCGTCCACCACGGGGGTCAGTTCGCTCATGATCAACGCGGCGACCGCCATCAGGTCGCGGCGGCCCTGCATCAGGCCGGAGATCCGGGCCAGGTTGGTCTTGAGCCAGTCCTGTTCGCGGTTGGCCCGGGTGGTCTCGCGCAGGTTGTAGATCATCTGGTTGATGTTGTCCTTGAGCTCGTCGAGCTCTCCGGACGCGTCCACCGCGATCTGCAGCGACAGGTCGCCGCGGGTGACCGCGGTGGCCACCTCGGCGATCGCCCGCACCTGGCGGGTCAGATTGCCGGCCAACTCGTTGACGTTCTCGGTGAGTTGCTTCCAGGTCCCGGAGACGCCCTCGACCTCGGCCTGACCGCCGAGCATGCCCTCGGTACCGACCTCGCGGGCCACTCGGGTGACCTCGCCGGCGAACGCGGACAACTGGTCGACCATGGTGTTGATCGTGGTCTTGAGTTCGAGCATCTCGCCGCGCGCGTCCACGTCGATCTTCTGCGACAGGTCGCCGCCGGCGATCGCGGTGGTCACCTTGGCGATGTTGCGGACCTGGCCGGTGAGGTTGTCCGCCATCGAGTTGACGTTGTCGGTCAGGTCCTTCCAGGTACCCGAGACGCCGGGCACGTGTGCCTGACCGCCCAGGATGCCCTCGGTGCCCACCTCGCGGGCCACCCGGGTGACCTCGTCGGCGAACGCGCGCAGCGTGTCGACCATGGTGTTGATCGTGCCCGCGAGACCGGCCATCTCGCCCTTGGCCTCGACCGTGCTCTTCTGCGACAGGTCGCCGTCGGCCACCGCCGTGGCCACCTGGGCGATGTTGCGCACCTGGGAGGTCAGGTTGTTGGCCATCACGTTGACGTTGTCGGTCAGGTCCTTCCAGATGCCGGACACCCCGCGCACCCGGGCCTGGCCGCCCAACCGGCCCTCGGTACCCACCTCGCGCGCCACCCGGGTCACCTCGTCGGCGAACGCGGAGAGCTGGTCGACCATCGTGTTGACGGTCTCCTTCAGCTCCAGGATCTCGCCCCGGGCATCCACGGTGATCTTCTTGGACAGGTCGCCGGTGGCCACCGCCGTGGTCACGTCGGCAATGCTGCGCACCTGGCCGGTGAGGTTGCCGGCCATCACGTTGACCGACTCGGTGAGGTCCTTCCAGGTGCCGGAGACGCCCTTGACGTCGGCCTGGCCGCCCAGGCGACCTTCGGTGCCCACCTCGCGCGCCACCCGGGTCACCTCGTCGGCGAAGCCGGAGAGCTGGTCGACCATGGTGTTCACGGTGTTCTTGAGTTCGAGGATCTCGCCGCGCGCGTCCACGGTGATCTTCTGCGACAGGTCGCCCCGGGCCACCGCGGTGGTCACCTGGCCCAGGCTGCGCACCTGTTCGGTGAGGTTTCCGGCCATCGAGTTGACCGAGTAGGTGAGGTCGCGCCAGACCCCGGCCACGCCGAGCACCTGGGCCTGACCGCCGAGGCGGCCCTCGGTGCCCACCTCGCGGGCCACGCGCGTGACCTCGTCGGCGAACGCGGAGAGTTGGTCGACCATGGTGTTGACGGTGTTCTTGACCTCGAGGATCTCGCCGCGGGCGTCCACGTCGATCTTCTTGGACAGGTCGCCGCGCGCGACCGCCGTGGTCACCTCGGCGATGTTGCGCACCTGGGCGGTGAGGTTGCCCGCCATGAAGTTCACCGAGTCGGTCAGGTCGAGCCAGACGCCGGCGACGCCCGGGACGACCCGGGCCTGTCCGCCCAGGCGCCCCTCACCCCCGACCTCGCGGGCGACCCGGGTGACCTCGGAGGCGAACGCGGACAGCTGGTCCACCATCGTGTTGACGGTGTTCTTGAGTTCCAGCATCTCGCCGGAGACATCGACGGTGATCTTCTGCGACAGGTCGCCCCGGGCCACCGCGGTGGAGACCTGGGCGATGTTGCGCACCTGGCCGGTCAGATTGCCGGCCATCACGTTGACCGAGTCGGTCAGGTCCTTCCAGGTGCCGGCCACGCCGGAGACCTGCGCCTGGCCGCCCAGGATGCCCTCGCTGCCCACCTCGCGGGCCACCCGGGTCACCTCCGAGGCGAACGCGGACAGCTGGCCGACCATGGTGTTGACGGTGTTCTTGAGTTCCAGCATCTCGCCGGAGACGTCCACGGTGATCTTCTGCGACAGGTCGCCCTGGGCCACCGCCGTGGTCACCCCGGCGATGTCGCGGACCTGCGCGGTGAGGTTGAAGAAGGCGGTGTTGACCGAGTCGGTCAGGTCCTTCCAGATCCCCGCGCCGCCCGGGACCTGGGCCTGGCCGCCGAGCCGGCCCTCGAAGCCGACCTCGCGCGCGACCCGGGTCACCTCGGACGCGAAGGTGCGCAGCGTGCCGGTCATCGCGTTGATCGTCTCGGCGAGCTGGGCCATCTCGCCGCGCGCGGACACCGTGATGGTCTGCGACAGGTCGCCGTACGCGACCGCCTTGGTCACCTGCGCGATGTCGCGGACCTGGGCGGTCAGGTTGCCCGCCATGATGTTGACCGAGTCGGTGAGGTCCTTCCAGGTCCCGGACACCCCCTCGACCCGGGCCTGCCCACCCAGGCGGCCCTCGGTGCCCACCTCGCGGGCGACCCGGGTGACCTCCTGGGCGAAGCCGGAGAGCTGGTCGACCATCGTATTGACGGTCTCCTTGAGCTCCAGCATCTCGCCGGCCACCTCGACGGTGACCGTGCGGGACAGGTCGCCCTTGGCCACCGCGGTGGTCACCAGGGCGATGTCGCGCACCTGGAGGGTCAACCGGCTGGCCATCGTATTGACCGAGTCGGTCAGGTCCTTCCAGCTGCCGGACACTCCGCGCACCCGGGCCTGGCCGCCCAGCTTGCCCTCGGTGCCCACCTCGCGGGCCACCCGGGTGACCTCGTCGGCGAACGCGCTGAGCTGGTCCACCAGGCCGTTGGCGGTGCGGCCCATCCGCAGGAATTCGCCACGCAGCGGCTGCTCGGCGATCCGCAGGTCCATCCGCTGGGACAGGTCACCCTCGGCGACCGCGGCCAGCACCCGGCCGACCTCGACGGTGGGCCGGACCAGGTCCTCGACGAGTGCGTTGGCCGCGTCGATGCTGGTCGCCCAGGCACCCTCGCCCGGTCCCGGGTCCAGCCGCTCGGTCAGCTTGCCCTCGCGGCCGACCACCCGGCGTACCCGGGCCAGCTCACCGGCCAGGTGCTGGTTGCGCTCGACCATGTCGTTGAACACGACGGCGATCTCGGACATGATCCCGTCGCCGGAAACGGTCAGGCGCTTGCGGAAGTTGCCGTCCCGGACCCCGGTCAGGGCGACCAGCAACCGACGCAGATCCTGCTCGTCGTGCCGGACCCGCCGGACGGCCGTAGTCCGCGCCTGCCCTGGGGAAGCCTTCGCCATCTCGCATTTCCTCCGCCGGACCCGATTCGCCGCGACCGCTCGTGCCTCCGGCCGCTTGCCATCGACAGTCTTTCACTCACAGGGTTGAGAGCAGAGGCGGTCCGGGAGGATGGTGCTTGTCATCCGGAAAGTGTGGGCTCGAAAGGCGCGCTCGGACGGAGAATCTGTCGGGAACGTGATCGATGCGTCACTGTTTGGAAGGGGTCCGCCCGATCGTCCGAAACCGATAGGGTGCGAATCTGCCGGACTGTGGAGCCGGATTCGTCACCGCAGCCGCCGTTCGTCGCAGATGCGGGAGTGTATGGATCAGGGAACGAGCATGCTCATCACTGCCCGGATGAGTGCTGCCTTCGCACCCGAGGGCAGATCCGTGGCCGCCGCGCGCTCCTTCGTCCGCAAGACGCTCGGCGACTGGGACGCGGGCGACATCGTCGACGACGCGGTGTTGTTGACCAGCGAGTTGGTCACCAACGCGATCGTGCACGCGGGCACCTCGGCCGAGGTCTCCTGTGTGCGCTACGACGGCGGCGTGCAGATCGAGGTCACCGACCACTACCCCAGCCGGGAACTGCCGGAGCCCGCGACCGGGTTCGACGACGGGGACGAGAGCGGCCGGGGATTGTTCCTGTCCGCGTCGCTGGCCTCCGCGTGGGGCGTCGAGTACGCCAAGAACGTCAAGCGGGTGTGGTTTCGCCTGGAATTGCCCGACCCGATCTCGGCGACCAGCTCGGCGGGGCCGCTGCTGCCCGCCAACGCGCTGCCGGACGCCGCGGTGCCGGTGCACGTCGCGGTGCTGCACGCGGACGCCGCGCGCAAGGTCACGCACTGGAGCCCCGAGGCACGGCTGCTGTTCGGGCTGACCGACGACGAGGCGGTCGGCATGGCGCTGAACGACCTGATCGCCTGGCCGCAGACGCCCGGCACCGAACTGACCCTGGACGAGATGCTGGAGTTGTCCCGCTGGCAGGGCGGCTACGACATCCGCGCCGCCGACGGGGTCTCCCATCGGGTCTTCGCGTCGCATGTCCGGCTGCGCGACGCGAGCGGCGATCCGGCCCTGGTCGGCCTGCTGGTGCCCGCACAGGCACGCGCCGTACTGGAGAACCGGGACGCGAGCCGAAGTCGGGCCGGTGGCCCGGTGCCGGCGGACAGCGAATGGGACGGGATCGACGGGCTCAGCCGGCTGGGCCTGGAGGACCTGCTGCAACGCGCGGTCGAGCGGGCCCGCGATCTGCTCGACGCGGACGCCGCGTTCGTCCTGCTCGCCACCGACGACGAGAGCGAGATGGAGGTGCGCGCGACCACCGGCCTGGCCGGCGCCGCGCACCGGTTGTCCCGGGTGCCGGTGGAGACCTCGGTGAACCGCTACGGCTCGGCCCGGATGCCGGCCGTGCACGAGGACCTGGAGGCCGGGCCCGAGGCGGTGCCGATCCTCCAGGACACCCGGATGCGCTCGGCGGTGACCGTGCCGCTCAAGGTCGAGGGCCGGCTCACCGGCACGCTCGGCGTCGCCTCCGAGTCCGCCGCGCGCTTCGACAACGACGACGCGGCCCGGCTCCAGCGGGCCGCCGACCGGGTCTCGCTGACCGTGGAGAGCGCGCGGTTGTCCGAGCTGGAACGGGTACGCCGGGGCTCGCTGTCCTTCCTGGCCGAGGCGTCCGACCTGCTCGCCGGCACCCTGGACCCGGAGATGACGCTGGCCATGATCGCGCAGATCGTGGTGCCGCGACTGGGCACGTGGTGCGCGGTACACACCGGCGAATCGCACGCGCCCGTACTCAGCGTGGTGTGGCACGCCGACGAGATGCGGATCGACGACCTGCGCGCGCTCCTGGATCGGGCCGAGCCGCCGCGCGCCCAGCCCACCCCCGGCGCGCGCCGCTGGCTGGGTCTGCGGCACCTGGACCCGGAGGTGGTGCGCGAGCACGCCGACCTGGTCACCGGCGAGGCGGTCACCCTGCCCCTGGTCGCCCGGGGGCGCGGGATCGGCATGCTGACCTTCGGCATCCTGGCCGGCGACCGATTCCGTCGGGACACCCTGGAGCTGGCCGAGGACCTCTCCCGGCGCGCCGCGCTTGCGATGGACAACGCCCGGCTCTACTCCGAGCGCAACTCGACCAGCCAGGCCCTGCAACGCAGCCTGCTGCCACCCGAGTTGCCCAAGGTGCCGGGGGTCGACGTGGAGGTGGTCTACCAGGCCTCCGGCGAGGGCAACGAGGTCGGCGGCGACTTCTACGACCTGTTCACCATCGGTGCGGACAAGTGGGGCTTCGCGATCGGCGACGTGTGCGGCACCGGCCCCGAGGCCGCCGCGGTCACCGGCCTGGCCCGCCAGGCCCTGCGGCTGCTGACCCGCGAGGGCCTGTCGGTACCCGCCGTCCTGCAACGGCTGAACACCGCGATCCTGGAGGAGGGCCCGCGCAGCCGCTTCCTGACCCTGCTGCACGGCCACCTGACCCACCGCGACGGCGGCGGCGTGCGGCTGAGCCTGGTCTCCGCCGGTCACCCCCTCCCGCTGCGCCTGCGCCCCGACGGCACGGTCACCTCGGTGGCCACCCCGCAACCCCTGCTCGGCGTCCTGGACGAGGTCGACCTGGTACTCGAGACGGTCGACCTGGACCCGGGCGACGTCCTGGTCTGCGTCACCGACGGCGTCACCGAACGCCGCGAGGGCACCCGCATGTTGGGCGACGACGGCCTCGCCGAGGTCCTCTCCGGCTGCACGGGCCTGACGGCGGGCGCGGTGGCCGCCCGAATCCACCGCGCGGTCGAACAGTTCGCCGAGGAACAGGCCCGAGACGACATGGCGATCCTGGTCATGCGGGTCTCCGCCGAGGACTGACGGAGGGAAGACCCGGCAACCGCGGACCTCAAGCCCACCCGCCGGCAGCACCCGCCCCGGCGGCTCGGCCACGCCAGGCCCTGGCTGCTCGGAAAGCGGCCGACCCACACCCGGGGCGCCGTCCGGGGTGGCACGGTGCGTCGCCGTCGGGCGCCCCGAGCGCGGTCCAGGATGGCTCGGTGCCGCACCCCGGCGACCCTGGCACCGTCACGACGGCGGTGGACGCCGGCCCGAAACCCGTCGGGATGGCACGGAGGCGTCGGCCCGGCGACCCGGGCGCATGCCAGGCGGGCCCGCTCTCGAACCCCACGCCCCGAGCACCCGACCCCTCGGCCACCCCACGCCCGGCACCCGAAGACCGCCCATCCGGCCGACACCGGCTCGGGAAGCCGGCCGACCCGCATCCGAAGCCCTCGCCCGGGGCGGCCGGTCGGCCCGGCAACTCGGCAACCCGGTTTCCCCGACCCCGCACCGCGCCCGCGCCATCCCAGCCCGGCCCACACCACCCGGCCCCGCACCGCACCGCACCATCCCGGCCCACACCACCCGGCCCCGCACCGCACCGCACCATCCCGGCCCAGCCCGGCCCGCGCCGCGCCATCCCAGCCCGGCCCGGCCCGGCCCATCCCAGCCCACACCACCCGGCGCCGCCCCCGGCAGGCTGCGGTCGAAGGCTTCCGGTCAGTCCGTCGGCTGGGCCGTCGTCCAGCGGAGTTCGTCGTCCTCGTAGAGCTCCGTGGAGTGCATGCCGGCGGCCTTCGCGGTGCCCGCCGAGGCGAGGTTGTTCGGATGGATGTGTGCTCGGACCTCCTCGATGCCCTGGGCGCGCAGCCAGGCCACCCACCCGATCGCCGCCTCCTTGGCGATGCCTCGGCCCTGCCAGGGGGTGCCGACGACCCACGCCACCTCGGCGACCGGGCCCGGGCCGATCGTGGCCTGCACCGTGCCCACCAGGCGGTCGTCGGCACGAAGTCGGATCACCCGGTTCAGCCAGGTCACCTCCGGGTCGGGTGCGCCCTTCGCCCAGCGCGCGTAGCGGGCCCGCAGGGCGGCCAGATCCTCCGGCTCGCCGCCGGTGAAGGTGTGCAGCGCCGGGTCGCCGAGCACCTCGACCATCTCCTCGGCGTGCCCGACCTCGACCGGGATCAGGTCGAGCCGATCGGTGCGCACCGGTTCCGTCTCGTTCACGTTCACGTTCATCGCCGCAGCATGCCGGCCTCACGCGGCCAGGTCGCCGGCATTTCGCCGCTCGCGCAGCCGCAGCTCGGACCCGATCCGCGCGGCCGTGGCCGCCGGATCCGTGCCCGCCTGCGCCCTCGGGCAGTCCAGCACCAGCCAGCCCTGTCCGGCGATGCTCCGTTGCCGGGCCCTGACCCAGTGCCGATCCTCGGTCATCCGCACGCCGACCAGCGCCCCCGGCCAGGCCAGCGCGAAGCGATGCAGCACCCGACCGAAGGCCGACCGGATCTCCCAACCGACCTCCGCCGCCGGCAACCCCGCCCCCGGCAATGCGAGCCGCAGTCGGGTCTCCTCCGCACCCGCGCTGCGCGAATCGGCCAACCGCACCACCTCGGCGAGCCGCCGGCACCCGGGATGACCCGCATAACGCCCGACCAGCCCCGCCAACGCGGCCGGCGGGATCAGCCCGGCCCGCAGGAAGCCGTCCAACACCACCACCCCGGTGTCCCGGTCCGAGGTCCGGGCCAGGTCCGCCGCCGTCCGCAGCGGCGAGGTGACCGGGATCCCGGCCAGCCGCACCACCTCCCCCGGGGCCAGTGCCATGGTCCGGGCCCGGCAGCCGTGCCGGCGGGGCAACACCGCCCCCACCGGCACGACCACCTCGACCGGTGCCGTGCGCCGTGCCGCGTCCCGGGGATCCGCCGGGACCCGCACGCCGTGCAACCACGCCGCGGTACGCCCGCAGACCACGGCCCCGCGGGGCATCACCATGACCGCGGCCCCGGCCCGCACCTGCGGCGTGTCACCGACCTGCGCACCGACGTAGACCCCGTGTATGACCCGACGCACGTCGCCGTCGCGGACCAGGCGTCGGACGACCGACCGGCCGACCCCGTGACGGGCCGCGACGGCGAGGGTGAAGGGCCGGGACAACAGTGCGGAGAGGTCGGTCGACGTCATGCGGGTCAGTGTGCGCGCGTCCCCTCCGCGCGTGCCGCCCGTCGTCCACAACCCCCGGGATGGGTGTGACCATCACACCCGGCCTGTGGATACCACGTGGCCCGAACCGCCCCCTCCGGTCCGGTGCCCGGCCCTCGGCCGACCCGCCGACGCCCTCCCACACCGTCGCCCCGCCCACACCCGCCGGCACCCGCTCAGCCGCCGCCGGCCTGCTCCGCCTTCTTCCCACATCCCTTCTTCGCCCGGTAGAGCACCTTCCAGGTGGCCGCGTCCGTGACCCCCGACGGATCGAGGCCGTTGCACGTCTGCACCCAGCGGACCCCGTCCGAGGTGGCCGCGTCGAACACCCCGTCCTCCGGCAGCTCACCGGGGGCACCGGAGCGCGTGTCGACCAGGCACTGCACCTGGGCGACCGCATCGTCCCGATCCCCTTCCCGCAGCTCCGGCCGGTTGTCCTTGGCCACGTGGTCGCAGCGCGGAGCAGCCGCCGCCGGCGTCACGGGGCCCGTCATCCCCGCGCCCAGACCCAGTGCCGCGCACGAGGTCAGCACGATCGCCGCGCCCCGCCGCCGACCCCGCGCCCCGAGCCGCGCCCCGACCCGGTCCCCGGCCGGCCGAGGCGCCGGGATCGGCGCGGTCGGCCCAGTCGGCGCGATCGACGGCGGTGCGCCCCGTCGCGGCCCGCCGCAACCCCTCCCCCGCTGTACCGCGTTCCGCTGTACCGCCCTCTGCTGTGCCTTCACCTGTGCTCCCGACTGCCGATCGTGTCGACCGTGTCCGTGTCGACCTGTCCAGCGCCCGGAAGGCGGATCGCCCTCCGAACACGACCGACGCTAAGAGCCGGCGCCCCCACCTCCCGAGAAGTCCGACAACCCGATCATCACGCCCAAAATTCACCGCAAATAAGCACCAAAACCCACCGAGACAGCCACCTCGACGCCGCACACCCTCGACGCCCGCGCCCCACCCGCGACGCCGGCGCCCGCTCCCACCCCCGATCACCTCGCACAACCGGTCGAGAACACGCCGCCACCACCGACCACAAGCGACAACCCGTCCCCACCGCCCCCGAACGACACCCGGCCCGCTACGAAGAATTCGTAGCGGGCCGGGTGCAAAACGAACGATCGACGAGGTCTCAGACCTCCACCACCACCGGCAGGATCATCGGCCGGCGCCGATAGGTGTCGGACACCCACTTGCCCACGATCCGGCGCACCTGCTGCTGCAGCTGATACGGCTCGGCCACCCCGTCGGCCGCCGCCTTCTGCAACATCTCCTCGATCTTCGGGACGACCGCGTCGAACCGGGCATCGTCGATGCCCGCGCCACGCGCGGTGATGGTCGGTCCGCCGACCACCTTGCCGGAGGAGGAGTCCACGGCGAGGAACACGGACACGAAGCCCTCCTCGCCCAGGATCCGCCGATCCTTGAGCGCGGACTCGGTCACGTCGCCCACGGACAAACCGTCCACGTAGACATAGCCGGCCTGCACCTTGCCGGTGATCTTGGCGACCCCGTCGACCAGGTCGACGGTGAGCCCGTCCTCGGCGAGCACCACCCGGTCCTTGCGCACCCCGGTCTTGATGCCCAGGTCGGCGGCGGCGCGCAGATGCCGCCATTCGCCGTGCACCGGCATCAGGTTGCGCGGACGGGTGAGGTTGAAGAAGTACAGCAGCTCACCGGCCGAGGCGTGGCCCGAGACGTGCACCTTGGCATTGCCCTTGTGCACCACCTTGGCGCCCCAGCGGGTCAGCCCGTTGATCACCCGGTAGACCGAGGTCTCGTTGCCCGGGATCAGCGAGGACGCGAGCACCACGGTGTCGCCCTCGACGATCCGGATCTGCTGATGCGAACGGTTGGCCATCCGGGACAGCGCGGCCATCGGCTCGCCCTGCGAACCGGTACAGACCAGCACGACCTCGTCCGGCGGCAGGTCGTCCAGCGTCTTGACGTCCACGACCAGGCCAGCGGGAATCTTCAGATAGCCCAGATCCCCGGCGATCTTCATGTTGCGCACCATCGAGCGGCCGACGAAGGCGACCTTGCGCTCGTAGGCGTACGCGGTGTCCAGCACCTGCTGGATGCGGTGCACGTGGCTGGCGAAGCTGGCCACGATGATCCGCTGGTCGGCGTCCGCGAACACCCGGTCGAGCACACCGGCGATGTCCCGCTCGGCCGGGATGAAGCCCGGGACCTCGGCGTTCGTGGAGTCCACGAGCAGCAGGTCGATGCCCTCGGTGCCGAGCCGCGCGAACGCGGGCAGGTCGGTCAGCCGATTGTCCAGCGGCAACTGGTCCATCTTGAAGTCGCCGGTGTGCACGACGGTGCCGGCCTCGGTACGGATGGCCAGCGCGAGCGCGTCCGGGATCGAGTGGTTCACCGAGATGAACTCGCACTCGAACGGGCCGAGCCGCTCGACGTCGCCCTCCTTGACCTCCAGCGTGTACGGCCGGATGCGGTGCTCGGTGAGCTTGGCCTCGATGAACGCCAGGGTCAGCTTCGACCCGATCAGCGGGATGTCGGCCTTCTCCCGCAGCAGGTAGGGGACCGCGCCGATGTGGTCCTCGTGCCCGTGCGTCAGGATGATCGCCTCGATGTCGTCGAGGCGATCCCGGATCGAGCTGAAGTCCGGCAGGATGAGGTCGACTCCGGGCTGCTCCTCCTCGGGGAACAGCACCCCGCAGTCGACGATCAGCAGTCGGCCGTCGAACTCGAAGACGGTCATGTTCCGGCCGATCTCGCCGAGACCACCCAGCGGGGTGATCCGAAGACCGCCCTTGGGCAGCACCGGCGGCGGACCGAATTCGGGATGGGGATGGCTCAAGTTCTCTCCTCGCCACGTGCCGCCGCCCGGCCGTTGGACGACCGGCCGGACGGGGACGCGCAAAAGCTCGTGTTCGGTCCGGGCGGATGTGGTACCCGCCCGGGGCACTACTTACAGATATTCCTGTTTACAGCTCTACCCCACCTGCCGAGAGATCCTGCCTCAGCTGCGCGATCTGGGCCGCAGTGGCCTCGATCAGCGGCAGCCGCAGCGGCCCGGCGGGCAGGCCCTGCAATCCCAGGGCGGCCTTGGTGAGGATCACGCCCTGGGTACGAAAAATGCCGGTGTAAACCGGAAGAAGACGCTGGTGGATCTCGCGCGCCTTGGCCACGTCGCCGCCCGTGTAGGCGTCGATCATCGCGCGGAGCTCCGCCGACACGAGATGGCCGACCACGCTCACCACACCGACCGCGCCGATGGACAGGAGCGGCAGGTTCAGCATGTCCTCACCGCTGTAGTACACCATGTCGGTGCGCGCCATCACCCAGCTCGCCGACGTGAGGTCGCCCTTGGCGTCCTTGTTCGCCACGATCCGGGGGTGCTCGGCGAGCCGGACCAGGGTCTCGGTCTCGACCGGCACGGCGCTGCGACCGGGGATGTCGTACAGCAGTACCGGCAGCTCGGTGGCGTCGGCGACGGTGGTGAAGTGCCGGTACAGGCCCTCCTGCGGGGGCTTGTTGTAGTACGGGGTGACCACGAGCAGACCGTGCGCGCCGGCGGCCTGGGCCTGCCGGGCCAGCTCGACCGAGTGCCGGGTGTCGTTGGTGCCGACGCCGGCGAGCACGAACGCACGATCGCCCACGGCCTCCACGACCGCCCGGACCAGCTGCTCTTTCTCCGCGTCGCTCGTGGTCGGCGACTCACCGGTGGTGCCGCTGACGACGAGTCCGTCGTTGCCGGCGTCGACGAGGTGGGAGGCCAGGCGCTGCGCGCCGGGGAGGTCGAGCGCGCCGTCGGCCGTGAAGGGGGTCACCATCGCGGTGAGGACCCGGCCGAAGGGGGTGTGGGGAGTAGACGTCGGAGCCATGGCCCAAACGGTACCGGGCGGGCACCTGACCTGCGGGTAGCACCCGCCCTAACCGCCGTCGACACCCCCGGCCGGACCTGCGGGCCGGCCCCGGAACGGGATCCGGGACCCATCCCTCGGGCGGACAAAAGAAGGGACCAGACGCTGCCCGCTCGGGGGTTCGAGCAGCGCCTGATCTCTTTCAGTATCGACCACCGAGTGCGGAACCTTAGGTATTCCGCCGAAAAATTTCGAATGTCACCCTATGTGCCGATTTGACCACTCAGACGGCGCAACCCGGGTCACACCCCTACGGCGCGACTCGTCCGTTCGCGTTGAACGCCGCGTAGGTCAGCGGCATCAGCTCGGCCCACGCGGCCTCCATCCGCTCCGCGACCATCTCGATCTCGCGCTGCGGGAACGAGGGGAACGTCGCGTCGTCGCGCCGGGTCCGCAGGCCGAGGAAGTGCATCAGCGAACGTGCGTTGCAGGTCGCGTACATCGACGAGTAGAGGCCCACCGGCAGCGTGGTCCGCGCCACCTCGCGCGCCACCCCCGCCGCCAGCATCTTCCGATAGCCCGCGTAGGCCGCCTCGTAGGACTCGCGCGTCGCGCTGTCCACCGTCTTGTACTGCTCGGGGGTGCCGTCCACGAAGACATAGGCCCCGGGCTTGCCCTGCTGGACCAGCTTGCGGTCCTCGGCGGGCACGTAGAACACCGGCTCGAGCTCGCGGTAGCGCCCGCTCTCCTCGTTGTACGACCAGCCCACGCGGTGCCGGTGGAACTCGCGGAAGACGAAGATCGGCGCGCTGACGAAGAAGGTCATCGAGTTGTGCTCGAACGGGCTGCCGTGCTTGTCCCGCATCAGGAAGTTGATCAGTCCCCGGGACCGGGTGGGGTCCTTGGCGAGCTCGTCGAGGGACTTCTCCCCGGCCGTGGAGACCCGAGCCGCCCACAGCACGTCCTGATCGCCGGCGCTGTGTTTGACCAGCTCGACGGTGACGTCGCTGCGAAAGCGGATGTCGGCCGGGTTCTCCTGGGGTGTCTCGGTCACGCGGGGTGGCTCCTCGTCGATGGGTTCTGCTGCGTTGGGGCCCTCCAGCCTAACTACGCCCACCGACATCACTCGACGGCGTGCCCGGGGCGCCGGACGCCGGCGTGGACCGGGGCACCACCACCGTGCTCGGCTGGGTCGACGGCCCCTCGGCGGGCCGGGTCGGCCCGCCCGCGGGCAGCGCCACGGACGTGTCGAAGGAGGTCTTGTCCAGGCGGGACATGAACGGCTGCACCTGGATCACCAGCTTGCCGACCAGCTCCCGGGGCACCGCGAAGTTGTAGGTGATCACCGTATTGGCGCCGCGCGCCGCCTCCTGGGGACCGCTGCGGGCGGGTCCGACCTTGGCATCGGCGCACGGCAGCGCGTCCGGCCCGGCGTACAGGGTCACCGCGAACAGGTCGGCGAGCAGGTTCGAGCCGGTCCGGTTGACGTAGCTGATCGGCACCGCGACGTCGACCGTGTCCCGCTTCTCGCCCGGGACGCCCACCGTGCGGGTGATCGTGAGCGGCAGCGTGGCCACCGTCAGCCCGTTCGAGTACGTGTGCGAGCCCTGCTTGGCGGGCACCTGACCGGCCGTGCTCGGCCCGCCCGTGGCCGCGGGGCCCGGCGCCGAACCGCCGATCGGGTTCTTGTCCGGCAGGTCCGGCGGATTGCCGGTGGCGTCGGCGGCAACCGCCTTCGGCTTCTCGTCGTCGATCGTGGGACCCACCATGCAGCCGGTCGCGAGCAGCACGACCACCGCACACGCCGGGGCGATTCGCCGGATCCGGACCCCCATGACCATCCTCCGCTGCCGCGCCCACCAATCCTTGGCCGACAGCGTCGCACGCCGCACGCGAGGTCGGCATCGCCTCCGGCGCGTGTCGCCCGCCCGGGTGCGCGTTCGGCGAGCGCCGGACACGGACCACCCGCGCGCGCGACAATCGGCCGAACTCGACGATGGGGGCGCCAACATGACCGATCCGTACGTACGGCCGGCCCACGCCGGCGACGGCCCCGCCCTGGGCGCCGCGCACGCCCGGGCCTGGCACGACGCCTACACGGGTGTCCTGCCGAGCGCGGCCCTGGCCGCGGCGACACCCGAGGCGCTGGCCGCCGAATGGGAGGACGCGGCCATCTCGCCGCCCTCGGCCCGACACCACCTCCTGGTGGCCTGCGCGGGCCCCACCGTGGCCGGCTTCGCGGCGCTGGTCCCGGGCTCCGACGAGGACCTCGACCCGGCCGAGGCGGGCGAGTTGGCGATCCTGGTGATCGACCCGCCACGACAGCGCGAGGGCCACGCCTCCCGGCTGCTGACCGCGGTGGTCGCGGACGCCGTGACCGACGGTGTGGGCACGCTGGTGACCTGGGTGCTGGAAAGCGACAAGCCGCTCTACGACTTCCTGACCGGTACCGGCTGGGCACCCGACGGCGCGGCCCGCGAACTGTGGGTGGACGAGCCGGGCGGCGCGGTGATCCGGCAGATCCGGCTGCATACGGCGGTGCGCGCCGAATCGTGAACCCCGCCGGCGAAACGGCCGACGAACACGGTGAACGCCACACCGACGTGCCATTGAACAAGGTAAGTCAGCCGTCTTAACGTGGGCGCCGTGAGCCGAACTCCGACCCGCGAGCGCCTTCTGCTCACCGCCGAGCGGCTGTTCGCCGTGCACGGAATCGACGCGGTCTCGCTGCGACAGATCTCGGTCGCGGCGAGTCAGCGCAACAATTCCGCCGCGCAATACCACTTCGGCAGCAAGGAGGAGTTGATCCGGGCGATCTTCGGCTTCCGCCTGGTGACCATCAACGGGCGGCGCGAGGATCTGGTCCGCGACCTGGTCCGGGCCGGCCTGGATCGCGAACCCAGGGCACTGGCCGAGGCGATGGTACGTCCGCTGGCCGAACAGATCGACGTCGGCGGCAGCTGCTATCTGCGTTTTCTGGCCCGGGTGCACCAGCACGCGGGCGCGTCCGCGTACGCGCTGCCGGCCATGGGTCTGGAGGGCAGCACCCCGGAGTTCGCCCGATTGATCGACCTCGCCCTCGGACACCTGCCGACCGCGGTGCGGCGCAACCGGCTGCGCCTGGGCGGCAGTCTGGCGGTACACGCGACGGCCGATCGCGAACAGCGGGTCCACGAGGGGCAGGCGCACGACGTATTGCCCCCGGCCGCGTTCGTCGCGGATCTGGTGGACGCGGTGGTCGGCATCCTGGCCGCACCGGTGTCGCCGCAGGTGCTCGCCGCGCTGGAGGTGCCACCGCAGCGGCCGGCCCGCGCCGGGTAGGCGCCCCGACGCCCCGGCGCCCGGGCGTCAGACCGAGGCGGCCGGCGTCTTGCCCGCGTGCAGCCGGATCGCGGTGAGCATGGCCCGCCGGCCGCGTGCGTTGTCGCGCGCGTCGCCGTACGCCACGGCCAGTCGGTACCAGACCCGCCAGTCCTCGGGCGCGGCCTCGACCTCGGCCTTGCGGCGTTCGAACACCCGGTCCGCGCTGTCCCGGTCGACCCGGCCGCCGGGGGTGCGGCCCAGTTCGTCCGGCGGCAGCCCGCCCTCGGCCTCGAGTTCGCGGGCCAACCGCTGCATGGCGAAGCCGAAGCGCACCTCGCGCCAGATGTACCAGGCGCCGACGACCGGCACGAGCAGGATGGCCAAGCCGAGCACGATGGTGACCGGTTCCCCGTCGCGAATCGCGATCAGGCCGCGACTCCCGACGAGGAACACGTAGAACACCAGGACCGCGATCAGCACGAGCGCGGTGACACGTTGCTTCACGATGCTCAGCCCAGGTCGAGGAAGTGTTCCAGGCCCACGGTCAGACCCGGCGCGGAGACCACCCGGCGCACCCCGAGCAGCACGCCCGGCATGAACGACGTGCGCTGGAACGAGTCGTGCCGGATGGTCAGCATCTCGCCCGCGTCGCCGAGCAGCACCTCCTGGTGGGCGACCAGGCCACGCAGCCGGACCGCGTGTACCGGAATGCCGTCCACCTTGGCGCCGCGCGCGCCGTCCGGGTCGTCCACCGTCGCGTCCGGCAACTCGCCGAGCGCGGCCTCGGCCCGGGCCTCGGCGATCAGTTCGGCGGTCCGGCGGGCGGTGCCGCTGGGCGCGTCGACCTTGTTCGGGTGGTGCAGCTCGACGATCTCGACCGACTCGTAGAACCGGGCCGCCTGCGCGGCGAACCGCATCATCAGCACCGCGCCGATGCCGAAGTTGGGCGCGATCAGGACGCCGGTCTCCGGGCTCTTCGCGAGCCACTCGCGCAGCCGCGCCAGGCGGTCGGGGGTGAATCCGCTGGTGCCGACCACGGCGTGGATCCCGGCGCCGACGCAGTATTCGAGATTGGCCATCACCACACCCGGGTGGGTGAAGTCGACGGCGACCTGCGCGCCGGCCTGCGCCAGGCCGGCGAGGTCGTCGCCGTCGTCGATCCGGGCCACCAGTTCGAGGTCGGCCGCGTCCTCGATGGCCCGGCACGCCTCCGACCCCATACGGCCGGCCGCACCGATCACACCCACCCGGATTGCAGTCATGATGTCGCGCACTCTCCAGTCAGCGATATGTCAGCGATGGCACTGCGAAGCTCGATCAGCCGGACGCCGCGACGAAGTCCGCGTCGTCGGCGAACGGTCCGACCACGGCCAGGGTCGGTCGGGCGCCGAGCAGTTGCCCGGCCACCTCGTGCACCTCGGCCGCGGTGACCGCGGCGATCCGGGCGAGCACCTCGTCGACGGAGAGATGTTCGCCGTAGACGAGTTCGCTCTTGCCGATCCGGCTCATCCGCGACCCGGTGTCCTCCAGGCCGAGTACGGTCGAGCCGCGCAACTGCCCGATGGCCCGGTCGATCTCGTCCTGCGGCAGGCCCTCGCGGACCACCTTGTCCAGTTCGGTCCGGCAGATCTCGATCACCTGGCGGGCCTTCTTGGGCTGGCAGCCGGCATAGATGCCGAACACGCCCAGGTCGGCGTAGCCGGAGTGGAACGAGTAGACCGAGTAGGCCAGCCCGCGCTTCTCCCGGATCTCCTGGAACAGCCGCGAGCTCATCCCGCCGCCGAGCGCGGTGTTGAGCACGCTCAGCGCGAACCGCCGGTCGTCGTCCCGGGCCAACCCCGGCATGCCGAGCACCAGATGGGCCTGCTCGGTGGGCCGGTTGAGCAGCCGTACCCGGCCGGCCGAACGCACTGCGCGCCCACCGGCGCGCGGCCCGGCGGCCACCGCGTCCTCGTCCACGCGTACGTGTGCGAACGCCTTCTTGACCAGCCGCACCACCTTGGCGTGGTCGACGTTGCCGGCCGCGGTGACCACCATGTTGGGCGCCTTGTACCGGCGCTTGTAGTAGCCGTTGATCTGGGTCCGGGTGAGCGCGTTGATCGACTCGACGGTGCCGAGCACCGGGCGGCCGAGCGGAGCGTCGCCGAGCATCGCGTCGTAGAAGAGTTCGTGCACCAGGTCGCCGGGCTCGTCCTCGTTCATCGCGATCTCCTCGAGGATCACGCCGCGTTCGGCGTCCACGTCCTCGGCGTCGATCAGCGAGCCGGTCACCATGTCGCAGATCACGTCGATGGCGAGCGGGAGGTCGGTGTCGAGGACGCGTGCGTAGTAGCACGTGTACTCCTTGGTGGTGAAGGCGTTCATCTCACCACCGACCGCGTCCAGTTCCGCGGAGATCTCCAGCGCGTCGCGCTTCTCGGTGCCCTTGAACAGCAGGTGTTCGAGATAGTGCGAGGTGCCGGCCAGGGCGGGGGTCTCGTCGCGCGAGCCGACCCCGACCCAGATGCCGAACGTCGCGGAGCGCACGGACGGCATGCTCTCGGTGATCACCCGGAGCCCGCCGGGCAGGACCGTGCGGCGGACGGCACCGGTGCCGTCCGCGTCACGCAGCAGGGTCTTCGTGGAACCAGGCCGCTGCGCGGACGCAGCGGCCTGGTTCTTCGACGAGGAGGACGTCACTTGGCGGCAGCGTCCTCGGAGACCTCGGCGTCGGCTTCGCCCTCGATGACCGGGACGAGCGACAGCTTGCCGCGCTGGTCGATCTCGGCGATCTCGACCTGCACCTTGTCGCCGACCTTGATCACGTCGTCGACGTTCTCGACCCGCTTGCCGCCGGCGATCTTGCGCAGCTGCGAGATGTGCAGCAGGCCGTCCTTGCCGGGCATCAGCGACACGAACGCGCCGAACGTGGTGGTCTTGACAACCGTACCCAGGTAACGCTCCCCGACCTCGGGCATCGTCGGGTTGGCGATCGCGTTGATCGTCGCCCGCGCGGCCTCGGCCGAGGTGCCGTCCGAGGCACCGATGTAGATCGTGCCATCGTCCTCGATGGTGATCTCGGCACCGGTGTCGTCCTGGATCTGGTTGATCATCTTGCCCTTCGGGCCGATGACCTCGCCGATCTTGTCCACCGGGATCTTGACGGTGATGATGCGCGGCGCGAACTGCGACATCTCGTCCGGCGTGTCGATGGCCTCCATCATCACGTCGAGGATGTGCAGGCGGGCGTCCTTGGCCTGCTTGAGCGCGCCGGCGAGCACCGACGCGGGGATGCCGTCGAGCTTGGTGTCGAGCTGGAGCGCGGTGACGAACTCCTTGGTGCCGGCCACCTTGAAGTCCATGTCGCCGTACGCGTCCTCGGCACCGAGGATGTCGGTCAGGCACACGTACTCGGTCTTGCCGTCGACCTCGTCCGAGATCAGGCCCATCGCGATGCCCGCGACCGGCGCCTTGAGCGGCACGCCGGCGTTGAGCAGCGACATCGTGGACGCGCAGACCGAGCCCATCGAGGTCGAGCCGTTGGAGCCGAGCGCCTCGGACACCTGACGGATCGCGTACGGGAAGTCCTCGCGGGCCGGCAGCACCGGCAGCAGGGCCCGCTCGGCGAGCGCGCCGTGGCCGATCTCGCGGCGCTTGGGCGAGCCCACCCGGCCGGTCTCGCCGACCGAGTACGGCGGGAAGTTGTAGTTGTGCATGTAGCGCTTGCGCGTCTCGGGCGAGAGCGTGTCGAGCATCTGCTCCATGCGCAGCATGTTCAGCGTGGTGATGCCCAGGATCTGGGTCTCGCCGCGCTCGAACAGGGCCGAGCCGTGCACGCGCGGGATGACCTCGACCTCGGCCGACAGGGTGCGGATGTCGGTCAGCCCGCGACCGTCGATGCGCACCTTGTCGCGCAGCACGCGCTGCCGGACCAGCTTCTTGGTCAGCGCGCGGAACGCGCCGCCGATCTCCTTCTCGCGACCCTCGAACGCCGGGAGCAGCTTCTCCGCGGCCAGGTCCTTGACCCGGTCCAGCTCGCTCTCGCGGGCCTGCTTGCCGGCGATGGTCAGCGCGGCGGACAGCTCGTCGGTCACCGCGGCGGCCAGCGCCTCGAAGACGTCGTCCTGGTAGTCCAGGTAGACCGGGAACTCGCCGGTCTCCTTGGCGGCCTTCTCGGCCACCTGGACCTGCGCGGCGCACAGCGCCTTGATGAACTTCTTGGCCGCCTCGAGGCCGTCCGCGACGACCTCCTCGGTCGGCGCGTCGGCGCCGCCCTTGACCAGTTCGATCGTGCCGGTCGTGGCCTCGGCCTCGACCATCATGATCGCCACGTCGCCGTCCTCGAGCACGCGGCCCGCGACGACCATGTCGAACACGGCGCGCTCGAGCTCGGTGTGCGTGGGGAAGCCGACCCAGGTGCCGTCGATGAGCGCCACCCGGACGCCGCCGATCGGGCCGGAGAACGGCAGCCCGGCGAGCTGGGTGGACATCGAGGCCGCGTTGATCGCCACGACGTCGTAGAGGTGGTCCGGGTTGAGCGCCATGATCGTCTCGACGATCTGGATCTCGTTGCGCAGGCCCTTCTTGAAGGACGGGCGCAGCGGACGGTCGATCAGCCGACAGGTGAGCACCGCGTCCTCGGACGGGCGGCCCTCGCGGCGGAAGAACGAGCCGGGGATCTTGCCCGCGGCGTACATCCGCTCCTCGACGTCCACCGTCAGCGGGAAGAAGTCGAGCTGGTCCTTCGGGCGCTTCGAGGCGGTGGTGGCCGAGAGCACCATGGTGTCGTCGTCCAGGTAGACCACGGCGGAGCCGGCGGCCTGCCGGGCCAGCCGGCCGGTCTCGAAGCGGATGGTGCGGTTGCCGAACGTGCCGTTCTCGATGACTGCTTCGGCGAAGCTGATGTCGGGACCCTCCACGGGTGCCCTCCTCGTTCGTTTCGAGGGAGGTCCGCGGCGCATGACGCCTGAGGGCCGGCCGAGCCGGTCTTCGATCGAAGCACCCGGGTGCGTTACCCGGGGGCCACTACCGAGGACCGGCGCTGTAGGTCGGCGCCTTGGTCGCGACGCGGCGCTCCCAGTCTTTGTTCGTCTTTGTTTCGTTGTTGCTCGTCGCCGCGGGTGCGGCTTTCGGGTGTCGCGGAACACAGCCTACAAAGGCCGCGTCCGGATACGGCGAAGGAGCGGCTTGCGAAAGCCGCTCCCCCGTCGTGCGTGATTAGCGGATGCCGACACCGCTGCGGCGGATGCTCAGCCGGTCCGTGAGCGTGCGGTAGCGCTCGATGTCCTTCTTGGCGAGGTAGCCGAGCAGGCGACGACGCTGGCCGACCAGGAGCAGCAGGCCCCGGCGGCTGTGGTGGTCGTGCTTGTGCTCCTTGAGGTGGCCGGTGAGCTCGTTGATCCGGTAGCTCAGGATCGCGACCTGCACCTCGGGGGAGCCGGTGTCGCCTTCCTTGGTGGCGTAGTCGGCCATGATCTGCTTCTTCGTTGCGGTGTCGAGCGACACGTGTTCTCCCTCTGCAAGGTGGTGAGCGCCCCCGGTCTGACTCACGGAGGCAACTTGGCTCACATGGTGCGGACGCGCGGCCCACGGACAGCGCGCATCCCGGGCACGCGGCTCCGGGATACGGACAACCCTAGCAGGAGCGGATCAGGCCGTGATGTTCCGCAGCTTGTCGTACAGATCCAGTACCGCCAGGCACAGCGGCACGACCGAGATCATCAGCATGCCTTCGAGCACGTCCATCAGTCGTCCCCAGAACGGGGACAGGCCGCGCGAGGGCACCGTGGTGGCGATGATCGCGAGCAGCGCGCCGGCCGCGCAGACGAGCGCGAAGATCCAGCCCTGGCGCTCCTTCTCCAGCATTCCGGTGTTCAGCGCCAGGCCGACGAAGAGCATCGCCAGACCGAGCAGGCCGGCCGTGTACAGCACGGTGACCTGCGTGGTGTGCCGGAACAGGCGGGCGCGGGCGACGGTGACCAGGGCCAGCACCGCGGTGAGGATCTGGGTCCACAGCGTGTTCACGTTGCCGAGCACGACACACGCGGCGACGATCGTGGTCGCACAGGCGCCGGTGAGGCCGCTGAGCACCTCGTGGCCGCTGCGCGCGCGGGCGGCCACGTCGGCGTGGTCGAGCGTGTCGGACTGCCGGGCGGTGGGCGCGTCGGAGGGCAGGAAGCCGATCGGCAGGCGGGCCAGGCGGGCCGCCCACGAGGGCAGGAACGCGATCATCGCGATTGCGACGGTGCCGGTGACGGCGGCGGCCTGGCGGGGGCCGGTGTCGAAGGTGATCAGGCCGAAGGTGGCGAGGGTGCCGAGCGCGCCGGCGCCGGCGCCGGCGATATAGACGGCGCCCTTCTCCGGGAGCAGTGCGGCGATCAGGGTCGCGACCACGAGTACGGCGACGCAGCCGGCCAGGAACTGGACCCGGCCCGGGCCCTCGCGCACCGGCGGTTCGATGGTGCCCAGACCGGCCAGGAACGCGTTGGGCAGCGCGCCCAGACCCAGCACCGCGCCGCCGACGCTGTCCCCGTAGACCCGGGCCCGCACGCCGGCGACCACGGTGAGCACCAGGGCGAGCGAGCCGCCGACGATGGCGGGCAGGCCGTGCGGCAGGGGGGTCATCCGCCACAACACGAGCGCGCCGAGGGTGAAGAAGACGGCCGCGCCGGACAGGCCGGCGATCCGCAACATCTCCGGCGTCCACAACCGGTTGTCGCCGGCCACGGAGGTGGCCACCGAGTCGGCGACGTCGTCGTAGACCGGCGGCGGCGGCGCGTCCGCGAGCGCGGTGAAGCGCAACAGCTCCCCGTCGCGCACGTGCTGCGCGGCCAGGGTGAGCGCGCTGTCCAGGGCCTCACCGTCGAGCCGGGTGAGCTGGAACCCGGTCACCGTGCCGTTGCGCTGGGTCTGTCCCGACAGCCGCAGTATCTCCGGGTACAACTCGGCGAGCGGGACCTCTTCCGGGAGCGCGAGATCGACGCGGCAATCCGGCGCGATGACGGTGATCCGGGCGAACCCGGTGGTGACCGTCGTGGTCGTGGAGTTCACCTGTGCAGATCCCCCTGCTTGTAGCCGCCCCGTACCCGACCCCGAAGGGCCCGCGATGACGACGAACTCTATACGCCGTGCCCCGGCTTGCCACTGGCGCGGAAAGGGTCGGCCAGTAGTATCGGCGCACACACGCACGGCTCAACCGGCCCATGTGTGCCTGGAGACGACCCTGACGGGGTGGGTTGACTCACATCACCTGCTCCTTTTCCGTGTTCTGCGGCGGGCTCGATCCGTGTCCAAGGATCCTCGCGACGGATGAGGCTGATTCACCTTGACCGTGGTCATCGTCAAGCGCCCGCCCAGGGTGCTGCCTTCTCCTGTGCCGGCGGAGGAGATCCAGCTCCAGGCGCCGCCCGAACTGGAGCGCCCCACCGAGCAGAACTGGATCATGAGCGTGCTCCCGATGATGGGCATGCTCGGGTCGGCGGGCTTCTTCTTCATGCCGGGCGCGCCCAAGATGATGGCCGTCATGGGCGGCATGATGATGATCTCGTCGCTGGTCATGGTCGTCGCCAACATCCTCAAGGCGCGCGGCGGCAACCGGATCCAGATGCTCGACGCCCGCCGCGACTACCTCAAATACCTGGCGCAGCAGCGCAAGGAGGTCCGCCGGACCGCCCGCAAGCAGCGCGACGCGCAGTTGTGGACGCACCCGGACCCGGCGCAGCTGTGGTCGGTGGCCGCGGGTGAGCGGCGGATCTGGGAGCGGCGGGCCGGGGACGCGGACTTCGGGCAGGTCCGGGTGGGGGTGGGCCAGCAGCAGTTGTCCACCCCGCTGGTGGCGCCGAGCACCGCGCCGTTGGAGGAGTTGGAACCCCTGTGCGCCGACGCCATGCGGCGCTTCCTGCGCACCCAGGCGACGCTGGACGACCTGCCGATGGCGATCTCGCTGCGCTCCTTCTATCACCTGACGGTCTCCGGCGATCCGGAGCGGGTGTACGGGCTGACCCGGGCGATGTTGGGCCAACTCGCGGTGCTGCACTCGCCGGACGACGTGCGCATCGTGGTGGCCACGGACGCGACCTCGCTGCCGCGCTGGGACTGGCTCAAGTGGCTGCCACACGTGCAACACCCGTCCCTGTCGGACGGCGCGGGCTCGGTCCGGATGATCGCGGGCGATCTGGGCGAGATCGAGGAGTGGTTGGCCGAGGACCTGTCCGGGCGGTCGCGGTTCGCCACCGGCGCGCAGCCCGTACTGGACCAGCCGCATCTGGTGGTGGTCCTGGACGGCGGCGGGGTGCCGGCCAATTCGCTGCTCGCGGGCGCGGACGGCCTGCAGGGCGTGACCATCGTCGAGGTGGTCCCCGGTCCGCTGGACGAGTTGCGCGGCGGCCTGGCGATCATCGCCGAGGAGGACCGGCTGACCCTGGAGTCGACGGCCGGGGCGTACGAGGGGGTGCCCGACTTCCTGTCGGCGGGCGACGCGGAGGCGCTCGCCCGCAAGCTGGCCCCGCTGCGCCTGTCGGCGCACGACGACGACGAACCGCTGCTCGCCAACCTGGACTTCACCGACCTGATGGGCATCGGCGACGCGGCCCGGGTGGATGTGTCGCAGACCTGGCGGCCGAGGCCGCCGAACGACCGGCTGCGGGTGCCGATCGGGATCGGCCAGAACGGCGAGCCGATCATGCTGGACATCAAGGAAGCGGCGATGGAGGGCATGGGCCCGCACGGCCTGTGTGTCGGCGCGACCGGTTCCGGCAAGTCGGAGCTGCTGCGCACGCTGGTCCTTGGCCTGGCCACCACGCACAGCTCGGAGATCCTCAACTTCGTACTCGCCGACTTCAAGGGTGGCGCGACCTTCTCCGGGATGTCCGACATGCCGCACGTCGCGGCGGTGATCACCAACCTCTCCGACGACCTGACCCTGGTCGACCGCATGCGCGACTCGATCACCGGCGAGCTGAACCGGCGGCAGGAGCTGCTGCGTTCGGCCGGCAACTACGCCAACATGCACGACTACGAGCGGGCCCGGGTCGCGGGCGCGGCCTTGGAACCGCTGCCCTCGCTGGTGATCATCATCGACGAGTTCAGCGAACTGCTGACCGCCAAGCCGGACTTCATCGACATGTTCATCCAGATCGGCCGCATCGGCCGATCGCTGGGCGTACACCTGCTGCTCGCGTCGCAGCGCCTGGAGGAGGGCCGGCTGCGCGGCCTGGACACCTACCTGTCGTACCGCATCGGGCTGCGTACCTTCTCCGCCGCCGAGTCGCGCGCGGCGATCGGCGTGCCGGACGCGTACCACCTGCCGTCGGTGCCCGGCGCGGGCTACCTCAAGTTCGACACCGAGTCGATGGTGCAGTTCAAGGCCGCGTACGTGTCCGGTACCTACCGGGCCTCGGACCGGGTCCGGCGCAACCAGTCGGGCGCGCCGATGCCGGTGTTGTTCGGGAGCCGGTGGACGGCCGCGAACATGTGGAACCGGCGGCCCGACCTGCCGCCCGAGCCGGAGCCGGAGCCGGACGTCGACAGCGCGCTCGCGGACACCGTGCTCGACGTGATCGTGCGCCGGATGGTCAACCAGGGCCCGCCCGCGCACCAGGTGTGGCTGCCGCCGCTGGCCGAGTCGAACTCGGTCGACACGATGTTGCCACCGCTTCAGGTCACCGCGGATCGCGGCTTGTGCTCGCCCGACTGGGGCGCCAACGGGCGCCTGGTGGTGCCGCTCGGCCTGGTCGACAAGCCGTTCGAGCAGCGCCGGGACGTGATGTACGCGGACCTGTCCGGCGCGGCCGGCCACGCACTGGTGGTGGGCGGCCCGCGCAGCGGCAAGAGCACGCTCCTGCGCACCATGATCACCTCCTTCGCGCTCACCCACACGCCGGCCGAAGTGCAGTTCTACGTGCTGGACTTCGGCGGCGGCGGAATGGTCGCGCTGAACGACCTGCCGCACGTGGGCGGGGTCGCGGGCCGGCTCGACGCGGAGCGGGTGCGGCGCATCGTCAGCGAGGTCAAGGGCATCCTGGACCGGCGCGAGGAGATGTTCCGGGTCAACAACATCGACTCGATCGACACGTTCCGTCGGCGCCGCGCCGCCGGGACGCTGCCGGACGAGGCGTGGGGCGACGTATTCCTGTTCGTCGACGGCTGGTTGACCCTGAAGAACGACTTCGACGCGCTGGAGCCCGAGGTCACCGACATCGCCACGCGCGGCCTGGGCTTCGGCGTGCATGTGGTGCTCACCGCGTCCCGGCATCCGGAGATCCGGCCCGCGCTCAAGGACCAGATCCAGACCCGGTTGGAGCTGCGGCTCGGCGAGACGATGGAGTCCGAGGTCGACCGGCGGCTCGCAGCCAACGTGCCCACCGGCGCGCCCGGACGCGGGTTGTCCCCGGACAAGTTGCACTTCCTGGCCGCGCTGCCGCGGATCGACGGCGCCTCGACGGCGGAGGACCTGGGCGAGGGCATGGCGGCGATGGTGAACGCGGTCAAGAGCGCGTGGGCGGGGCCGCCGGCTCCCCCGGTGCGGGTGTTGCCGATGTTGCTGCCGTACGAGCAGTTGCCGACGCCCGCGCAGGTGGCCGGTCGGGCGATCCCGATCGGGGTGGACGAGGCGACGCTGAGCCCGGTGTACCTGGACTTCAACGTCGACACCAACTTCGTGCTGTTCGGTGAGAGCGAGTCGGGCAAGACCAACTTCCTGCGGCTGCTGTCGCGCGGGATCTGCGAGCGGTACACCCCGGCCGAGGCCCGGATCATCGTGTCCGACTACCGGCGCACCCTCCTGGACGTGGTCCCGGAGTCGCACCTGCTGGAGTACGCGGCGGCGGCGCCGGCGCTCACCTCGTTCATGGCCGAGATCCGCGGCGGCATCGAACGGCGGCTGCCCGGCCCGGAGGTGACCCAGGATCAGCTGCGCAACCGGAGCTGGTGGAGCGGCCCGGAGCTGTTCCTGCTGATCGACGACTACGACCTGGTGGCCTCCTCCAGCGGCAACCCGGTGGGCCAGCTCGCCGAGTTCCTGCCACTGGCCCGCGACGTCGGCCTGCACCTGATCATCGCCCGCAGCAGCGGCGGCGCGGGCCGGGCGCTGTACGAACCGGTCCTGCAGAAACTGTTGGACCTGGGTACATCCGGCCTGATCCTGTCCGGCAACCGCGACGAGGGCGCCCTGATGGCCAACGTGAAACCGGCCCAACTCCCGCCGGGACGTGGGCAGTTCATCACCAGGCGGCGCGGCGTGGAACTGATCCAGACCGCCTGGCTCCCGGACGACTGAGCCGGCGGGGCGAGACGGGCGAGACCCGGTCGATGTCGGCCGGGCCCGCTTCCCGTCGACAACCATCCGAATAGTTATCACGGAACGTCAGGTTCCTCTTGCGATCCGCTGATGATTCATGGATCAATGGACGACGCCGCGACACGTGGGCGTGTTCGACGTGCGCCGGGGAGGGTCGCGGTCGAAGGTCACCAAGCTCGGGGGAAGCGTTGACGATGGCGGGATCCGGTTTTCAGATCAGCCTGGAGATGCTGGAGAAGTTTCAAAGCGCGTTGGAGGGTGTACTGGCCGACCTGGTCGGGCAGGATCCGGGGGCGAACCCCGCGGAGCACGGAATCGGCGCGAACGACCTGGGGGTGTCGTTTTCGGAGGCCCCCATGATCGGTGGGGTCATCACGGAAACGGCCACCAGATTGCGGCAGTTGATCGACACGCTGCGCGACCAGATCACCGCGATGAAGCTGTCGGTCAAGGTCACGGGCGCGAACACGGCCGACGTGGACGACGAGACGCGCCGAAAGCTGAACGAGATCCTGACCCGAATCGGCGGCAACGCACCGGCGCCCGCGGCGGGATCGCGGCCGAGCGACCGCAAGGCGGCTGTGGAATGACGCGGGTGTGCGTGGTCGGCGTCATGGGAGGAATCTGATGGTGCATGCGGACGGGGCACCTTCCGGGGGACCGGGCGGCGGGGGGACGGACTTCGAGGGCTTCACGCTGGAGCAGTTGCAGGCGATGATCGCGCAGGCGAAGCCTTCGGCTCTGGGCGCGTATGCGGAGAAGCTGCACGGTACGGCGCAGCGAATCCAGACCGCGACGCTCGGGCTGAGCCAGTCCGTCCAGGCCCTGAGCGGCGTCTGGGAGGGCCCGAGCGCGGAGAGTTTCCGGACCTGGGCGGGCGGTCTGACCGCCGCCGCGACGGGTCTGGGCGACTACGTCTCGGCAGCCGGTACACACATCAACCACGTCGGCCAGCAACTCGTCACGGCCCAGTCGCGAATGCCCCGGGTGGCCCCGACAGTCCTGGCCACGGCGAACCAGGGCCCGGTGGCGGTGGTCTCGAAAGCCGTCACGAATCAGGCCACCGGCGGCAACCCGGGTGGCGTCGATCCGATCAAGGCCCAGCAGGACGCCAAGGCCCAGGTCGACGCGGCCCACCGCGAAGCGGTAACGCAGATGCGGACGTTGGCTTCGACGTATCGGGTGGCGGCGACGGACTTGAAGGCGTTGCCTGCGCCGGTGTTTCCGGATCCACCCGCCAGCATTCCAATCAACCGAACGACATCACTCGACGGAGTTAACGGCTCCGGCGGAGGCGGTAGTAGTAGTGCCAACGGACACGGCCGCAACACTTCGAACGCTCGCTCGGGATCCGGCGGCTCAGGTACCGGAATCTACTCGGCGCCTCTGGGTCAGCCGAGCGGGAGTAGCCAGCCAGGGTCGGCAACTCCCGGCGGGGCGCCCCCTTACGTCCCACAGTCGACGGATCTACAGGGCAACGGTTCGCTGACCGCTCCGTCCACGCTCGATCGTCCTTGGATGCCTCAGATCTCCGGAGACGGTCCCGGGACCGTAGCGCCGCCTGGCACGAATCCGCCCGGCGCGCTCCCGGCAGGTGTTCCGATCATTCCCAAGGGATCCGAACCCGCCATCACCCCCAACAGTGGAGGCAGGCGCTCCGGCGGAGGCCCGGGGAACACATCGCCACGCGGTGGCGGCGTTGGCCCGGGTCCGGCCCCAAGCAGAAGTGGTGTTCCCGGGTCGACGCCTCGTGGCGGCGGTGTCCCCGGCGTCGGAGGCGGGCGAGGCGCGTTCAGCGCTCTACCCGAAACTCGCGGCCCCGCGTCGAACGCCCTTGGCGGCACGACCGGGTCAGGGCCCGCAGCACGTACGGGGGGAATGCCGGGCGTCGCAGGTGCACCTGGCTCCCCCACCGGTCGACCGGCCGGCGCACCCGGTCGCCGGCTCGCCGCGTCGCAGGGTGGATCCGTCGGCAACGCATCGGGTGCTGCCTCGAATCGCAGCTCCCCCAGACTGCAAGCACTTCCAGCCGAACCCGGTGCAGCCGGATCCGGCGACCCGGGCATACAGCGCCGGGCTTCGGCCCCTGGGGAGCGCACCCCATTCACGGGAGGCACCCGCTCGGAACAGGTTCGTCGACGCACACCGCGCGTGGAAGATGAAGACGACAACATCTGGGATGGCCCCCGTCGGCCAGGTGTGGTCCCGCCCGTGATCGAGTAGATGGCGCTCTGTCGCTGTTCCAGGAAGGACGTTCACACCGCATGAGCGGACGACCCACACGAGTGCACCAATCGTCTGTCATGCTCGGCATGCTCCTGGTGCTTCTGATCGGCAGCGGATCGCTCGCAGCACCAGCGCGGGCGGATTCGCTGCGCGCCAAGCAGTGGTACCTGGACGCGTGGAAGATCGACGACGTGTGGAAGACGACTCGCGGTAACGGCATTACCGTGGCGGTGATCGACTCGGGTGTCGACGCCACTCACCCGGATCTGGTCGGGCAGGTGTTGCCCAGCCTGAGCACGCCCGGGGACGACAAAGGCCACGGCACCGGTATGGCGAGCCTCATTGCCGGTCACGGCAAGGCCGGTGGCGGACAAGGGGTCTATGGCGTGGCTCCAGAGGCCAGGATTCTGCCGTTCAGAGCGCTCGATGGTTTGGTCGGCGGGCAAGATCCGAACTCTGTTGCGGAGGGCATCCGTCTGGCCGCAGACTCCGACGCCCGAATCCTCAGCATCTCTCTCGCCGGGCGCAACAATGTTCCAGCCGAAGACGCGGCTGTGGCCTACGCGCTGAGCAAGGGAAAACTGGTCGTTGCCGGCGCGGGAAACACGCCGGAAAGTCGTGATGGCGTTCCGGTGTATCCCGCTGCGAACCCCGGTGTCCTCGCGGTCAGCGCGGTGAATCGTGAAGGGAAGCCCGCCGACAACAGCGTGCGCGGGTCGTGGATTTCACTGTCAGCTCCCGGGCAAGACATCCCCAGTGCCTGCGTCACCCAGACCCGCTACTGCCTTGACACCGGCTCCAGCGACGCCACCGCCCTAACCTCCGGCGTAGCCGCCCTGGTCTGGTCCGTCCACCCCGACTGGACCGCCAACCAGGTCATCCGTCGCCTGCTCGACACCGCCAGCCGCCCCAACGAGCCCGTCCCCTCGGACACCTTCGGCTACGGCGTGGTCAGCCCCCGCAAGGCCCTCGCCGCCACCGACACCCCCGGCCCGGCCGACGTCAACCCGCTCGTCGGCGTCCGCGGCGACAAACCGAGCACGGCACCCACGACCGCCGCACCGACCACACGCGCGACCCCCGCCGCCGCCACACCCCCCACCACCGCCGCCAAATCCGACGAAGGCGGCGGCAACGGCCTCCTCGTCCCCATCCTGATCGGCACGATCACCGCAGCCGCCCTCCTCGCCGGCGCCGCCCTCATCACCATCCGCCGCCGCCGAGCCCGCGAACTCGCCCACCGCCAAGCCGCCACCGCACTCCCATGGCCGCCGATCCACCACCAGGGCGGCAATCCCTACGACCGCCGCTGAACGACTACTTCGCCGGATCCGCCGCGCAAACCGCCGGGTCAGGCGCAGCGGCCACGATGGCTGTCCGCAGATCGTCCAGCGGGCGCAGTCGGCCGTCCAAACGTTCGAGAGCGCGGACCGGAGCGTCGTAGTCCAGCTGCGAATACGATTCGCAACCCCACTCGACGATTCTCCCGTCGGCAAACGTCCGACTCGGCGGCAGAAATGCTCCGGCAAGAAGATGGCGCACCTTCGTATAGCGAAGTGCCTGTTCGCCCTTCTCATTGAAGACATCGCACCAGGACACAATATCCGGACCGGTCGCGAAGCTCTCCTGCGTCCAGCCGTTCGTATCCGCGACTCCGAGAGCCGAGGCGGAAATCGGCAGACAACCTCCGGCACCCGCAAGTGGGGTCCTGGGCGCAGGCCCAGCCGATACGTCGAGATCCGGAATCCGCTCCTGACAACCAATGGCCTCGAGCGAACGGTTCACCAACCGAGTCAGCAGCGAGGCCATCACAGGCCGTACATCGTTTGTCGGGGCACCCGCGGACCGCACCACGCTCAGCATGGCGAACTGCGGCGCGTCCCGCCAAGTCGCCGGAGCCTTCTCGCATCTTGGCACCCGAACCCACGCACCGTTGTCCGAGACCGCGCCACTGATGCCGCCCCCGAGCGGGGTCGCGCCACTCGGGAAGTTCTGCCAGGTCATACCTTCGTCCGAAGTGATCGCCGGCATCACGAAATCGAGAGTCGCGCGGTCGTTTTGAATCGGGAGACTGAAGAACCTGTACTGCGGGCGCACCGCCCCGTCCGCCGTGGGCACGATCACATAGCACGCGACTTGACTGCCGTAGCCCGCGTCCAGCGGCTTGAGGCGCTCGGTGCTCCGGATGTTTCCATGCTTTCCGGTGGCCGACCCGCTGACGAAGCGCACAACCTCTGCTCCCGAAAGCGCATCGGAACACACACGCTTCGGCGCAGCGAAGCTTTCTTCCTGCCAAGGCAAATCACCGTTACGCCCCAGCAGCCAACCCGCCACCACCAACGAAAGGCAAATCGCCGACACCACGACAAACCCACGACGTCGAAACAACACTGACCACCCACCCCACATCTACGCGCTTTTCGAAATGGGCCGATGTCGCCGATCTCGGCCGACCCACGGCTGTCACCCCAGCATTTTGCGCACTCGTTCGCCACCGACTTCGTAATTGGTCATTGATGCGCGCATTTCAAGCTCGCGATTGATTTCGAAATCCGGCTGCCCGTGCTGTGGAGAACTTTCGTACCATTTCCGTAGGGCCGCGTTCAAGCGCCCAGAATTCTCCCTGCGCAACCCTTCCAAGTCAATCGAAGTCTGGTCCGCTATTTCCGCAGCCCGATCCTCATACCAACCGTCGGTGAAAAGATTCACGCGGCGCTGGGCGAAATCCCCCAGAAAGGCAAGCTGTCCAGGCAGGGCCACGCCAACCACTGCATTGGCAGCGCCACCAAGGCCGTGATAAAGGTACTTACTCTCCCAGTTCTTCGCGGCGGCCGAGTCGCTGCCGTGCCCCATGATGACCTGGGCTCGAATCTCGTCCAGGGAACCCAATGCACCAGATCCGGCCTCGGCTTCCAGGCGGGCCCCATCCCACGAAGGGGCGGTCACCAGATTTGCCGCCAGGTAATTGAGCTCCCGGTTGTAAAGAGCCTTGAATGCCTCGGGGTTCTCGGACATGCCCTTGACGGTGTGCACCAGATCGTAATCATCGAAAAGCCTGACTCCGCGGCCATCATTGGCCAGGTTTCGATGAGTATCGTCCACGTACTCGGAAAGGATGTTCGAAACGCTGTCGCTCATGCTCCCGGGGACCGCGCCATGCAGACCGGATCGCCCCCCAAGATACGCGACCGTATCCTTTGCGATCCGCCGCATCACGTCGTCATGCGGCAGCATCGGAGAATCCGGAAGCCCCACCCCGCCGGTCGGGATTCGGCCGGTGGTGGCCGCCTGAAGGGCGTTGCCCAGGGCGTCGAAGCTCGTCGGCTCGCCCTGGCCGCCGATGTGGTCCGAAATCGGATCCCGGCCCTTGAAGAGGTAGTCGAGTCGGGTCGGGCCGCCGTCGCCGAAGAAGCCCTTCGCGGCTTCCGGGTTCCGGCTCATCCCGGTCAGCACACCGGTCATCGGGTCGTATCCGCTGCCGGGTCGGGAGAGGTCGAGGCCGAAGTGGGGCGGCGGTATCAGGGTCGTGCTCCAGATCGAGGGCTTGCCGGCGCCCTTCTCGAACGCGACGACCTCGTCCGCGGTCTGCCGCAGGAACGTGGTGTCGTAGGTCCCGTGGCTCAGCAGCGTGCCCAGGAGCTGGTAGCCGTAGACCGTGGCGCGGCCCGGATAGGCATCGCCGTCGCCGACGCGGACGAATTGCCGGCCCGCCTTCGTCATCTCGGCCATCCACGCCGGGTCCTTCACCAGGCGGGGACTGGCCGTGGCAAGCGAGTTGCCCAGGTCGGTCTGGAGTTGCTTCAGATCGGCGAGCCTCGGGTCCTTCTTGTCCCCAGCGGCTATCCGTGCGTTCAGCTGGGCAAGCAGCCCGGTGGCGGCGTAGAGGCCCGTGGGCTTCATCGTCCGGGTCAGCGCCTCGGCGAAGTTGGGATCACCCGAGTTCGCCTGCATGAGGTTACGCAGCAGGTCCAGTTCGCCCGCGTCGAGCGAGGACAGCCGCGTGAACAGGTCCGAGCAGCGTTTGGCATCCGCCTCGGCGCCGCCGCCCAGGGCATCCGGCGAGTCAAAGGTAGTCGGGTCCTTGCCGCGCGTGGCCCGCAGCGCCGCCGCGCCGCGCTCGTCGGCATCGTTGGCCCGCCGGAGCAGATCCGCGATCCGCCGACCGATCTCCTCGGCGTGCGCCCGTTGTTCGGCGGTATAGCGCTCACCCGCCTCCTTCGTCGCCTCCTGCCCGGGCGGCGCCGACATGGGCGGCCAGGTAACCGACCCGTCCGGGGCGATGACGAGCTTTTTCGCGACCGCGTCCGCGTCGATCCCGCGCAACTCCTCCCGCAGCTTGCGGAAGTCGAGGTTGACGTGGCTCAGGATCGTGGCAATCGCGCGGCATTCGACCACCGCGTTCTCCAGTTGCTTATTCACTGCGCCGATCCGAACTCCGGCCAGCTGGGCGGAGAATCCCTGCCACTTCGGACCCTTGACCGGCATCAAGAGCTCGGGTCCCACGCGGAGTTCGACGCCTTGCATCTGTCCGGACAGCGTGTCCCAATAGGAAACCGCAGCCGACAAACCATCGAGATTGGCTTGCCGAAACTGGGTGAGATTCATGAGCAACCGCCCGGCGACTTGAACAGTTCGGCGTTGCCGGCCTCGGTTCGCCGATACAGGTCCGCGTTGTCGCGTAGCGCGGTCGCGGCCAAGGTGAACTCCTTGGCCGCCGAGGCGACTTGCAGTGGCCAGTCGTGCGCCAATTCACGCAGGGCCGCCTGCATCGCGTGCCCCTCGAGACCACCGGCGGCGGCCTGGGCGGTCGCATCCGCGTCCTGGTTGACCTTCATGATCTCGCCGTGGAAACCGTCGGCCGTTCCGGCCAATCGGGTCAGCTCGTCCGCCTCCACGTGCGTACGACCGGACGCACCGCCTGGACCACCGGGGTTCCCGGGCGAGCGATCGCCGGGCGGTGGTGGCGGTGGCGCCAACAAGGGCTTCGAAACAGCCGGGGCAGTGGCGTTCGGGTCGGCCAGGAAGTATTCGGGTATCAGCGCGCGGTAGATCGGGGTATCCGGAATTTCGTGTCCTGCCATGATCTCCCCTTTGTGTTCGGATACCGGCCCTGCCCGGCGATCACGATCGTCAGCACAACGAAAAGAAGCGAAACGCAACAAGCAGAATCCGGCGCGGGCACAATTCACCCATCCGACTCGCCCGGAATCAGGCCGCGCCCGGGGTGCCCCTACCGCGCTTGCGGGCGTCCCGTAGGACGACCGCCGTGCAGATGACCAAAATGGTCAACCCGATGGCCAGGAAGAGGATCACCGAGGCCTGGCGGCGGTCGCGGTCGGCTCTGGTGGGGCCGTGGGCCAGTGGGGACACGTTGACCAGTTCGGTGCTGCGGTCGATTTTCGGGTCGGGCATCGGCGTCGATCCGGGGACCGTCGACGAGGCGACGGCGCGCAGGGGGTCGATCACGCCCCAGCCGACGCCGTCCACGTGGCCCGGGGCGGCGCGCTGGGCGGTCTGTTCGATCAGGGTGATCACCTGGGCCGCGGTGTAGGTCGGGTGCGCCGCGCGGATCAGCGCCGCGACCCCGGCCACGTAGGGCGCGGCGAAGGAGGTGCCGTCGCTGCGGCAGTGGCCGCCCTTGGGCACCGTCGACCACATGTCCACCCCGGGGGCCATCACCCCCACGTACGGCTTGTTCTGCGAGAAGGGCGCGCGCTCGTTGTTGCGGTCGGAGGCGCCGACGCCCAACACGCCGGGGTACGCCGCCGGCCACGAGTCGAGGTTGTCCTTGTCGCCCGAGTTGCCCGCCGCGGCGACCACGACCACCTGCTTGGCGATAGCGCGCTGCACCGAATCCCGCAGCTTCGCGCCCGGCGCCTGCCCGCCCACGGTGTCCTGCGAGATGTTGATCACCGAGGCACCCGCCGCGACCGCGAAGTCGATCGCCTGGGCCAGCGTGTCCTCGTTGCCCTTGGTCGCGTCGTCGCCGCCGTTCTGCCGGATCGGCAGCAACATCGCGTCGGGCGCGATCCCCACGAACCCGGTGTCCAGCTTGGGGGTGAGCCGATCGCCGGGCCGGGCCGCGATGATGCCCGCGGCCATGGTGCCGTGCCCGTTGGTGTCGTCGGTGCCGTTGGACTTGTCGTTGAAGAAGTCCTTGCCGCCGGTGGCGAGCGCGGGAGCCAACTGCGGATTGGCCGCGTCGATCCCGCTGTCGATCACCGCGACCGTGACGCCCTTGCCGGTCGACTTCTGCCACAACTCGTCGAGGAGCACCCGCTGGAGCGGCCACGGCTTGCCGGGCATCGGCTTGGCCGGGAACTGGCAGTCACTGCCCGCGAGCAGCCCGGTATCCACCGGGACTTCGCCCCCCGCCGGCGACCACGCGGGCAGTACCAGCAGGCCGAGCGCGAGAAAAGGTGCCGCCCACCGTCGCCGCAGGGGTCGCAGGGGTCGCATGCGGTTCGTTCGCCTTCCGGATCACCATCCGGCCGCCCCGATCTCCCGAGTCGGCCGAACCTGTCGTGTCGGTGCCGGCATCCCCGGCCCCGGTAAGACCGATGACAAGACTGATCGGCCACGCCGACGACGCACGCGGGAGGAGGCGGGCATCGGCCCGCCTCCTCTCATCGCGTCACCGCGTCACCGCGTCGGCACCACGCACCGGACCGACGATGCCGATGCCGATACCGACCCCGGCCACCGTGCGTCGAGATCGACAATCGAATGATCCATCGACGATCGACCGATCCGACGACTAGTGCCACATCTTGGCGTTGGACGCCTCGGTCTGGCGGTACGCCTCGGCCGCCCGCATCAGCCCGTCGGCGATGCCGTTGAGCGCCTCCTGCAGACCCTGCGCGTTCTGGTCCCAGCTCGCCTGCTGGACGAGGTAACCCTCGCGCGCGTCACCGGACCACGACTCGGTGACCGGCCCGATGTCCCGCTTCAGACCCGACTGCATGTCGGCGAGGCGAGCGTTGAGGGCGCGAATATCGGCTGCGGCCTGTTCGAGCGCAGCGAAAGTGACAACTACCTGCGACATGCTTTCTCCCCAGTGTCGGATGACCCAGTGTCGGATGACCGGCTTGCGACCGGGGCAGCGCCCCGAGCAGCCCGAGAGCGGGTTCGACCAAGGCCGATCGAGTGGTGTTTCCCGGTCAGAACATCAACTTCGAGATGTTGCCGGACACGGTCGTCTCGGTCTGGTCGTACGAGTTCGCGTTGTGACCCATGGCCCCGGAGATCGCGTCGAGCGCGCGCTTGACGCCGAGCGCCTTCTGCACGGCCTGCTCCTGAAGCGGGTTGAACTGGGTCCTGGCCGCACCCTGCCACTGGCCCTCGATCGCGTCGACCTTGCGGTTCATCTCCTGGATGGCCGCTTCGAGGTCGGTCGCGACGCCCTGAACCTTCTTCGACAACTCCGCCAACATCTGCGGAGTGATCTTGAACGCTTCACCTGCCATGTTTCACCATCCCCCATGAGACAGACGTGCGCGAGGGAAGGTTCGTGTCACCCGTGTCGGGTGCCCCCGCACCAACGTCACCGTTGCGACGTCGTGGGAACTCTAACCGCAACCGAGGACGCCACCCAAGCGACGCCCTACGCATGGTTACGGAACCTTGACCCGGCCGATACCACTGCGGCCTTGTGCAATGCGCAGGTTTTCGGTGGTGCCTTCGGGTCGCGCCGGCGCCACTCACGACCCTGTCGACGCTACCCCAACTCCCGTCCCCAGGCTCAGGAACCCTGCGGCTTTTTGGCATCGGCCGTACTCAATTGCGGCCCGCGCGAGACCAGTTCGGACCACGCCCGGGGCAACGGCTTGGCCTCCACGCCCTTGTAGCCCAGCCGCTGCTTCGCCTCGCTCTCCGGCGCCGGTCCGGCCGCCGCCGCACCGGACTGCGCCTCCTCCGGCACCGCGTAGCGCAACCCCGAGTCGGCGACCAGGAACATCGGACCGCCCTCCTCCGGCGTCCCGGTCACCTCGCGATACAGCGCCCCCGCGCCGGGCTTGACCCACACGCCGCCCATCCCGTCGACGAGTTGCTCCGGCGGCCGGGTCCCGGCGGACTGCGCGGTCACCGGCTGATTGCCGCGCCACTCGCCCGAGAAGGTGTTGCACACCACGCTGCGCGGCAGTTCCAGGTCGTTGCGCGACATCCGGTTCACCGGGGTGGGCGGGCTCTCCGGCCAGCCCTTCTCCGCCGCATAGGTGCGGTCCTGGACGACGGCCCCGCCGAGCGTGCCTATGTTGACCGGGAACGCGGTGGGCGGCGTGGACCCGTACGCCTCGCGCGCCCGCGGGTTGTTGGTGAACAGGACGGCGGTCAGCTCACTGATCGGCATCACGCCCTCCTTGGTCACCACGTAGTTCTGCCGCTGGGCACTGCCCTCGGCGCGCAGCACGATGCCGACCCGGTTGTACTCCTTGGGCAGTGGCAACGAGGTCTGCTTGCCGTAGTCGGCCGGCATCGGGTGGTCGATGGTCCCCCCGTCGATCAGCGTGGCCAGCCACGCGTCGCTGACCGGCTGCGGCGACGAACCGACCAGGTTGAGCGCGATGATCACGCTGGAGGCGTCCACCACGAAGCGCTTGCCCTGGTAGACGAGGTACTTGTGCTGGTTGCGGTCCTGGACGAACAACGCCTGCCCGGGGGCCAACGCCCCGTCCGCCGCTCCCGCTCCGATGAACACGCTGCGCTGCGGCTCGCCGGCCGGGTCGGGCTTGCCGTCCTTGCCGAGGGCCGGCCGTTCGCACACCGTCCAGGACTTGCGGGCGGCGACCTCCTTGGCCGTCGGCAGCCGGTCCGGCGCATTCGGAATCCCCAGCGGCGCACCGTGATTCACGCTGTTGAGCTGCTTCTCCGGGACCATGTTGACCTTGAAGTTGCCCGGGTCCAGGAGCAGTCGGCCGGAGGCGATGTTGAGCACCGGGTGCAGCTTGCCGTCCAGGAAGACATACCGGCTGGCCGAGTCGCGCCCGACGATCAGGCTGCTCTTGTCCTTCCAACCCGGCGGCGTACCGGGCTTGATCAGCCCGACCACGCCGAACCCGGCCAGGACGAGCATCGCGACCACGATGCTGGGGGTGACCAGCCGCATCGGCTTGGGCGCGTTCTCCTCGGTACCGCCGCCCGGAGCGGGTTGCAGGAACGCGGCCACCATGCGGCGGCGCGCGAAGATGTACGCCTCAAGTTGCTCGCGGCGCGATGCCATCGTTCTCCCCGTGATCGACCGAACGCTCCGGCTGAAGGTTCTATCACCGACGCGGCCACAGGGTCGCGGGCAATCCCCCGGGCCCGTACCGTACGGTGTGCCGCACCCGCCGTGACAGTCGGGCGACGGCATACGGGGACAAGTCGTGAGCATGGGGGATCTACAAACGTGGCCGCACCCGCGCCGGTAGGCACGCATCGGCAGACCCAGCCGCCCACACCCGACGGGACCTCGCCCGCACCGCCGCGGCGCGCCGTGCCGCGCGTACATCCGCGCGCCGGTCGGATCGGCGGCGTGCTGGTCCAGCAGATCGTGCTGATCCAACTCGCGGCCGTGCTGGTCGCCATCGGACTGGCCGGCAACCCGGTGGCGCTGATCGGCCTGGGCGCCGTCGCGTTGCTCCTGATCCTGCCCGCGATCGTCCGGCTGCGCGGGCGCTGGCTCGCGCAATGGCTCCCGATCGTCTTCGACTTCCGCCGCCGGCACCGGATGCCCGCCGTCCCGGACGACGCGGACCCGGTCCTGGTCCCGGTGTTGGAGTGCGCCCCGCAGCTGACCACCAGTTCGGTCACCGATCGCGATCGTCGCTCGATCGGCCTGATCGGGGACGGCACCTTCCTCACCGCCGTGCTCCTGGTCACCTCGCGCGACGAACCGCTGCGCCCCTCGCGGGCCCAACGGCCGTTGCCGCTGCCCGCGATCGTGAGCACGCTCGAGGTCGACGACGTGACGCTGGCCTCCGTACAGGTGGTCCAACACACCCAGCCCGCGCCCGCCACCCACCTGCCCGAGGAGGCGCTGGCCACCCGGTCGTATCGGCAACTGGTCGAGCAGGGCCTGCACGACGTACCGGCACTGCGGCTGACCTGGATCGCACTGCGCTTCGAACCCGAGCTGTGCGCGGGCGCAGTCGCCGCGCGCGGCGGTGGCGAGGAGGGCGCCCAGCGGGCGCTGTTGCGCGCGGTCAACCAGCTCGCGGGCAATCTGACCGGCGCCGGCTTCGAGGCCCGGGCACTCGACGAGGCCGAGCTGATCCAGGCGTTGGCCACGTCGTGCAGTGTCAACCGCACCACCCGCCAATACGGGCGCGGCGGCCGGCGCACCACCGAATCCAGGCGGGCCTGGCGCTGCGACGACCGTTGGCACAGCACGTATTGGGTCAGCCGCTGGCCGCAGCTGACCCAGGGCCATACCTCCGACCTGATCGGCGCGCTGACCGCGACACCCGCGATCGCCACCACCTTCGCGCTGACCGCGACGCATGGCGTGGGCGGCACCACCGCGATCCGCGCACACGTGCGGATCGCCGCCCGGTCCGGCAGTGAGCTGGGCGAGGTGACAAGGCAGTTGGAGCGGCGGGCGCGGAGCGAGAAGATCGGCCTGACCCGGCTCGACTGGGAGCAGCAGCCCGCCCTGCTCGCCACCCTGCCGCTCGGCGGCCTGTCGTGACGAAGCGTCACATGTGCACACGTACGGGGAGGATCCACCAGTGAGCACGACCAACGCGGGACGCGGCCGGCGCCGGGCCGGCAACGGGCGCGGCAACAACCGCAATCCGGCCCCGATGCCGCCGGCACCCGATCCGACCCCGGGCGCCGGGACCCCCGTACCGCGGCCCACACGGCGCAAGGGCCTGGCCCGCCTGGTCGGTCCCCGGCACGAGCGGCATGTGCTGACCACGGCTCAGTTGCCCGCGCTCGGCCTGCCGGTGGGCGACGACGGCGTGGTGATCGGCGTCGACGCCGAGCGCAACCCGGCGGTACTCGGTCTGTTCCGACCCGAGGCGCTGGAGGTCGCGTTCGTCGGCGGCGCCTATGTGGTGCAGATCATCGCGTTGCGCGCGGCGGCGATCGGCGCGCGGGTCGCGATCGAGTCCGGCCGTCCGCAACTGTGGTCCGCGATGGCCCAGGCCGCGGGCGGCGCGCAGCCGTGCGTGACGGTGCATCAGGTGGGCCGACTCGGGCCGCAGGGGCCCACCGCGGGCAGCCCGGTCCTGGTCATCCGCGACTGCGGCGCACGCCCCCCGCGCAACCGGCTCGCGCCCGCCGCGTGGCAGAGCACGCTGACCCTGCTGCCGTACCTGGACCCGGCGCAGGCCCGGCAGCGGATCGGCGTGGGCGCGGGTCTGGTCGGCATCCAGCGAGTCTCCCCGATCGAGGCCCAGGCGGCCTCGTCGGTGTTGGCCCTGCCCGGCGAGGACGAGGCCGCGTTGCCCACGCTGGCCGACGAACTGACCCTGTGGAGCACCAGGAAGTCGCGCAAGTACGTGATGTCGACGCCCACTCGGGCCGAAGTCGACCTGCTCGGGCCGCCGCGCCGGATGGACTGACCCGGCGCGCGCGGCCCCGCTCCGGATGAACAGTGGACGGACCCGCGACGGCTGCCGGAAGCGCTGACTACGCTGTGAGGCTCGTGCAGGGGGCAACCTCGACCCGGGTCGGGGTACGGCGGACGGCGGCGCCGTGTGATCCGATGCCGAGCCGCCTCCGGACGATCGGAAGGACCACACCGTGAGCAGCGAGCAGGACGGCGCACCCATCGAGCCGGGGACCGACGAGGAAGAGGAGTGGTCGGGACCCGACTTCACCATGCCCTCGTGGTACACGCACCAGAACGGCGGCGCGCCCGCGCCGCCTCCGTCCGGCGTCGGCGTACCCGCGCTGGCCGGAGCGGGCGACGGGGTGCCGCCGGCGCCGCGCTACGGCAGCGACGACGCGACGCTGGTACCGCCGGCCCGACTCCCCGACCAACCCACGCCGCTGCCGTACGGAGCCGACCACGGCACGGCCCGACCGAGCGCACCGCCGGCCGGCGCGCCGACCGCGGGTACGGCCAGCGCAGCCGCGCCGGGTCCGTACGGCCCGCCCGCCGGCGCGCCGGTCCGCCCCGCCGACGCACCCGGCCTCGGCACCCCCTCGGCCGGCGACCCGTCCGCGCCCCAGCCGTCCGCGCCCCGGCCACCGGCACCGGAGTCCCGGCTGCCCGACCCCCGGACCCCGCAACCACCGGCCACCGCCCCCCGGACCGCCGAGCCCGCGCCGCCGGACCGGCCGTACGGCGTCGACCACGGCGCGCCGGGCCCCGCGGCCCCGCACCACGCCCCGCCGACCGCACCCGGCACCACCCCCGGCGCCTCGGGACAACCGGGCACACCGCCCACCGCCGAGCCGACCACCGCGGTACCACCCCAATACACCCCACACGTGCCCACGGCCCCGCTCCCGTACGGCACCGCTCCCGGCACCGCAGGGCAGCCGAGCGCGCCGCCCACCGCCGAGACACCCGGGTTCGGCGCCCCTGCGGCCGAACCCACGACACCACTCCCGTACGGCGCCGCCCCAGGCGCCGCCGAGCACCCGGGCGCGCCGTCCCCGGCCGAGCCGACGACCGTCGGGCCGCCCCAATACGCCGTACAAGAGCCTGCGAACCCGCTCCCGTACGGCGCCGCCCCGAGCACCACCGGACAACCCGGCACACCGTCCCCGGCCGAGCCGACCGCCGTCGTACCGCCGCAGGACGCCCCGCACGAGCCGCCGGCCCCGCTCCCGTACGGCACGCCGCCGGTCGGGCAGTCGCACGACACCGAACCGGAACGTTCCGGACCGGCCTTCGCGCCGGGCGACCCGACCGTGGTCGTACCGCTGTCGTCGTTGGCCCCGGAACACCCCGCCGCAGAGCCCACCGACCCGACGGCCGAGTCCGACCACCGGCCCGTGGATCACCCGGATCCCACCCACGGCGATGCGAACCACCCGGAGCCGACCGGGCAAACCCCACCGGCCGCCGACCCGGACGGCGCCGCGCCCACGGCTCCCCAGCCGCCGGCCGGCGACCCGGGTGGCTCCGAGCCGCTCCCCGACCGCGCCGAGGCCATCCCGCAGGACGCCCGCCCGGACGCCCCGTTCGACCCGCGCGACGTCCCCACCACGCCCGCCGGCGGCACCGCGATCCCCGGGCTTCCGGCCGCCGAACCGACCCCCGGAACCGCCCACGCCGAGCCCACCGAGGCCGGGCCCGACCAGGGCTACGCAACCCGGCCCGCCGCCGCGCCGCCGGCCCCGGAGCACCAGCCCCACCCACCGGCCGCCGACCAACGCCCGGCACCCGAGCAAGGGCCCTACCCGCCCACCGCCGACCCCGCCGCCCCCTACGCCGCCCACCGCCCCGAGGCCCACGCCGCCGACCCGCAGCAGCCCGCCCAACCGTCCCAGGCCCCGGACGCCGCACGGCCGCAGGACGCCGACGCCCACCCGCAGCAGCCCCACGCACCCACACCACCGGCGGACCACCAACCGCCCCCCACCGGCTACCCGCCCTACGCCCGGCAACCCGCCCCACCTCAGGGCGCCCCGCTGCCCTACCCGCAGCAACAACTACCGGGCCAGGCACCCCAGCACGCCCCTCAATACCAATACCCGGACGCCGCCCACCAGCAGCCGTACCCCGGCCAGGCCCAAGGCGCCCCGACGGTCGATCCGGCGACCCGGCTGATCCCGCCGATCACCGACGACATGGCCGCACCGCCCGGCATGCCCCCGCAGGGTCCCGTCGGCGGTCCACCGCGCCCGATGACGCCGCCGCAGGGCTCCCCCATGCCGCCGCCGGCCTGGGCCGCCGGCGCGCCCGCGCCCGGCACCGGCGAGGCGTGGGGCGGCAACGCACCGCCGCCCACCGGAGCCCCGCTGCCGCCGCCGAGCGGCGGACCGGCGGCCCCACCGCAGCAGCGCGGCGAACGTTCGTGGATGCGCCGCGCGTTCGGCGGCGGCGGCAACGCCCCGGCCGGACCGCCGGAGCAGCAGCAGCCCGGACCGCCCCCATACGGCCAGGCCCCCGGCCCGTACCAACAGGCCCCCGGCCCGTACGCCCAAGGCACCCCGCCCCACGGCGCCCACGCCCCGTACCCGCAGCCACAGCAGCAGCCCGACCCGAACCAGGGCCGGCAGCCGTATCCCCAAGCCGCCCCGGGACAGCCGCCCTACGGCCGGGACGCTGCACAGCCCTACCCGCAGGCGGCCCAGTACGGCCCCCAGGACCCCGCGGGCCAACCACAGCCCCCCTACGCCCAGTCCGCCCCACCGCAAAACCCATACGGCCAACCCCCCGCCGCCGCCCAGCCCCACGACCCACAACCACAGCCGCAGCCGCAGCCACAGCCACAGCCACAGCCACAGCCACAGCAGCCGTACCGCCAAGGCACGCCCCCACACGGCGCCCCCGGCCCCCAACACCAGGCAGGCCAACCCGGGCAGCCGGGCCAACCCGCACCCGCCGACCCCGCCAACCCCTACGCGGCCCAGGCGCCCGCGGCCGCACCCGACCAGGCCGCCCCGCACTACCACCCGGGCACCCCGCCCCAGGGCAACCCCCAGCCGCAGCAGGCCTGGTCCCCCGACGGCGGCGCCCCCGCCCGTACCGTCGGCGGCGCCCCGCTCGGCTACACCGCCGCCGTCGAACTGACCAGCGACCGGCTGCTGCGCAAACAACCGCAGCCGCGCCGGCAGACCCCGCGCTTCCGACTCGGCGGCAAGTCCGCCGACGCCCGTCGGGCCGAACGCCTGGACCGGATCCGCACACCCGTCCTGGGCTGCTACCGGATCGCGGTGATCAGCCTCAAGGGCGGCGTCGGCAAGACCACGACCACCACCGCGCTCGGTTCCACCCTGGCCATCGAGCGGCAGGACCGGGTGATCGCGATCGACGCCAACCCGGACGCCGGCACGCTCGGCCGCCGGGTGCGTCGGGAGACCGGCGCGACCATCCGCGACCTGGTCAACTCGATGGCCCACGTGCACAGTTACATGGACATCCGGCGATTCACCTCACAGTCCTCCAGCGGCCTGGAGATCCTGGCCAACGACGTGGACCCGGCGGTGTCGACCACGTTCAACGACGACGACTACCGCTCGGTGATCGACCTGCTGGGCAAGCAATACCCGATCATCCTGACCGACTCGGGCACCGGCCTGCTCTACAGCGCGATGCGCGGAGTGCTGGACCTGGCCCACCAGTTGATCGTGATCAGCACGCCCAGCGTGGACGGCGCGACCAGCGCGAGCACCACCCTCGACTGGCTGGTCGCACACGGCTACGCCGACCTGGTGGCGAACAGCATCACGGTGATCTCCGGTGTCCGGGAGACCGGCAAGATGGTCAAGACCGAGGACATCGTGGCCCACTTCGAAACCCGCTGCCGCGCGGTCGTGGTCGTCCCGTTCGACGAACACCTGTCCGCGGGTGCCGAGTTGGACCTGGACATGATGCGCCCCAAGACCCGCGAGGCGTACTTCGAACTGGCCGCCCTGGTCGCCGAGGACTTCCACCGCACCCAGCCGGCCGACCAACAGCAGCAGTGGCAGCCGCAATACCAACAGCAGCCACAACAGCCGTACTACGGCGGACCCGCCCAGGGCCAACCGCAGCCCTACCCGCAACAGCAGCCGTACCCCCAGCAACAGCAACAACAGCAACACCAACAACAGCCACCGCAATACCAACCGAACCCACAGCAGCCGCAGCAGCCACACCAACCGCAGCCGCAGCCGCAGCAGCCACAACACCCGCAACAACCCCAGCCCCAACAGCCCTACTACCAGCAGCCCCCACCGGGCGACTGGCAGCCCCCGCACCAGGGCTGACCCGCCGAAGGGCCGCCCCGGAAGCAATTCCGGGGCGGCCCTTGGCAGTTCCGTCCAAAAAAACTCGGCAGCGTCAGCCCCTGGCCTCGGCCTCCGCCGCGTCGATCAGCTCCCGAGCCCGCTTCACATCACGCGCCATCTGGTCGAGCAGACCGTCGATCGAGTCGAACCGCTCGGTCCCGCGCAGGTATTCCAGGAAGTCCACCGCGACGTGCATCCCGTACAGATCCAGATCCGTGCGGTCAAGGGCGTATGCCTCGACCCGCCGCTCGGTGCCGTCGAAGGTCGGGTTGGTCCCGATCGAGATCGCCGCCGGCAGCCGCTCGCCCTCGATCACCAGCCAACCCGCGTACACCCCGTCGGCCGGAACCGCCGTGTACGGGAGCACCTCCAGATTGGCCGTCGGATAGCCGAGTTCGCGCCCGCGCTGATCGCCGCGCACCACCACGCCCTCGACCCGGTGCGGCCGGCCGAGCAGTTCGGCCGCGCCCGCGACCGCGCCCTCGGCGACCCGGGCCCGGACCACCGTGGACGAGAAGGTCACCTCGCCGGAGACGAACAGCTCCGGCTCGACGACGGTGAAGTCGTTCGCCACGCCCAACTCCTCCAAGAGCGCGACGTTGCCCGTCGCCTTGTGGCCGAATCGGAAATTGCGCCCCTCGACCACGACGGCCGCGCGCAGCGTGTCCACCAGGACCTGCCGAACGAAGTCCGCCGCGCTCTGTCGGGAGAATTCCAGCGTGAACGGCAGGACCAGGACCGCGTCCACGCCCAGTTCCGCCATCAGCTGCGCGCGCCGATGGTGCGGCGTGAGCAGGGGCGGATGGCTGCCCGGGCGGACCACCTCGCTGGGGTGCGGGTCGAACGTGACCACGACCACCGGCAGACCACGCTCGCGACCGAGCTCGACCGCCCGGCCGATCGTCCGCTGGTGCCCGCGGTGCACACCGTCATAGGACCCGATCGTGACGACGGAGCGTCCCCAATCGCTGGGGACGTCCTCCAAGCCCCGCCAACGCTGCACCGTAACCGCTCCTCGTTCTTCGTGACGTGTCGCGGGTCCAGCCTCCCACGTACGGGCGCTCCCTCGACCGCGACCCCGCCGTGGCGACGATCACCCCCGCGTGCCGCGCCCGGGCTCAGCCCACGAACACCGCGAGCGGTCGGGCCACACCCTGCCGGTTCTCCACCAGGGCCAGGAAGGTCCCGTCCGGGCCGAACACGCCCACCGGCCCCTCGCTGTCGTCGGCCGGCAGCCGGCCGCCGTGCGAGACCGCGCGGGCCTGGTCCTCGGTGACCTCGCGGCGCGGGAAGGCCGCCTCGGCCGCCTCGGCGATCGGCAGCACGCCGAAGGACTCCTCCAGTTGTTCGAGCGTGTGCGCCCGATCCAGCGCGTACGGCCCCACCCGGGTGCGCCGCAGCGCGGTCAGGTGACCGCCGACGCCGAGCCCGGCGCCCAGGTCCCGGGCCAGCGCGCGGATGTAGGTGCCGGACGAACAGGTCACCCGTACGTCCAGGTCGATCAGCTCGCCCGCGCGCCGCGTGGCGAGTACCTCGAACGTGGAGACGGTGACCGGGCGGGCGGCCAGCTCGAACTCCTCGCCGGCGCGCACGCGCGAGTAGGAGCGCTTGCCGTCGATCTTGATCGCCGACACCTTCGAGGGCACCTGCAGGATCGGCCCGGTCAGCTCGGCGACGCCCGCCGCGATGGCCGCGTCGGTCACCTGCCCGGCCGGCCCGCTCTCGGTGATCTCGCCCTCGGCGTCGTCGGTGACGGTGCGCTGCCCGAGGCGGATGGTCCCCTCGTACTCCTTCTCGGTGAGCGCGAGATGACCCAGCAGACGGGTGGCCTTCTCGATGCCGATCACCAGCACGCCGGTGGCCATCGGGTCCAGCGTGCCGGCGTGGCCCACCCGGCGGGTGCCCGCGATCCGGCGCAGCCGGCCGACCACGTCGTGCGAGGTGAGTCCGGCCGGCTTGTCCACGATGACCAGGCCGTCGGGCGGTGGGGGTCCTGCGTTGCGGCGCTTCACGCGTCGTCTCCCGGGGTTGCGTGCGCCGGAGCGACCGGCAGTAGTGCGTCGGCGAGGAGGTCCCGGAATCGGGCCACCACCTCGGCCGGTGGATCGTATGCGGTGAATCCGGCCGCGAAGGCGTGTCCGCCGCCGCCGAAGGCCGCACAGACGCGACCCAGGTCCACCGCGCCCTTGGAACGCGCGGAGGCGCGCAGCGCGCCGTCGTCGTCCTCCTTGAGCACCAGCGCGACCTCGGCCTCGCCGCTCTTGCGGACCACGTCGATCACGCCCTCGATCTCGTCCAGGCGGATCCCGTGCGCGGCCCGCTCGGCGCGGGTGACCACGGTGGACACCAGCCCCAGGCCGCCCGCCGCGTCGGCGTCGAGCCGGGCCCCGGCCAGCGCCCCGGCGAGCACCTTGAGGTAGCCGAACCGGCAGGTGTCCCAGATCGCCCGCTGGATCAGATCGTGGCGTATCCCGGTGGCCATCAGCCGGGCCGCGAAGGTGTGCGTCTCGGGGGTGGTCCCCACGTACTTGAACGAACCGGTGTCGGTGACCAGGCCGGTGTACAGCGCGGTGGCGATGTCGGCGGTCAGCGTCGCGCCGAGCCGGGTGATCAGCTCGTCGGCGAGCACCGCGGTCGCCGGCGCCAGTACGTCGATCAGGTGGTGTGTGCCGAAGCGCGTGTTGGAGGCGTGGTGGTCGACCACCAGCAGGGTCCGGGCCGCCCTGGCCCTAGCCTCGAGCAGGCCCAGCCGAGCGGCGCCGGCCGCGTCGAAGACGGCCACCAGTTCCGGCTCCTCGGGCACCTCGGTGTGCGCCACGAGCAGTTCCTGGCCGGGCAGGAACTCCAGCGAGGACGGCACCACCAGGGGGTCGTCGCCGTAGGAGACCCGGACCGTGCGGCCCAGTTCGCGCAGCGCCAACCCGACGGCGAGCGCCGAACCGAGCGCGTCGCCGTCGGGGCTGACGTGCGCCAGCAAGGTGATGTCCTCGGCCGCGAGGAGCAGGCGCACCGCCTCGTCCCAGTCGGCCGCACCCGGCGCGGTCGGCGACCCTGCCCGCGCGTCGCGGCCGGCACCGGCCCGCGCGCGCACTCCCGCGGCCGGGTCGGGCTCCCGGTCCGCCGCCACGCCTGGTGTCAAGGTCGGCCGCCCTCCTGTGTGTCCGCCCCGGTCTCCGCCTCCGGCTCGTCGTCGGAGTCGTCGGAGGCCGCGGCCGGGGTCCGATAGGGGTCCGCGTCACCGGCGTAGCCGGCGCCCGCGGCGGTTGAGCGTACCGCCGCATCGGCCTGCTGCGCCCGGGCGAGGAGATCGTCGATGAGTTTGGCGTTGTCCGGAAGGGCGTCGGCGATGAACGTCAGCGACGGCGTGTGTCGCACGCCGGTCTGGCGGCCCACCTCACTGCGGAGCACGCCCTTGGCGCTCTCCAGCGCGGCGGCGGTCGCCGCGCGCTCGGTCTCGTCGCCGTAGACCGTGTAGAACACGGTCGCCTCACGGAGGTCACCGGTCACTCGTGCGGCGGTGATCGTCACGAACCCCAGACGCGGGTCCTTGATCCGGCGCTCCAAGGTCTCCGCGACCACAACCTGGATACGGTCCGCGAGTTTGCGCGCCCGCGCGGTGTCGGCCACTGATCCTCCTGCGATTGCTCGGCATTTCGGCGGGATCCCCCGTGCCCGGGAGCACCGGACGCGGGAGCCGCTCTCGTTCTTGATGTTTCCTCGGCTGCGCGACGGGTCGCCGTTCGGCACCCGGTCAGTCGTCGTCCCCGTACACCCTGCGGCGTGTGGAGAGCAGTTCCAACTCGGGCCGGCCGGCGACCAGCCGTTCACAGCTGTCCAATACCTCGGCGCACCGCTCGACGGTCGCGGAGACCACCGCGATGCCGATCACGCTGCGCCGATGCAAATCCTGATGCTCCACCTCGGCGGCGGCAACGGCATTCTTGCGCTGAAGGTCCGCCAGGATGGGGCGGATCAACGATCGTTTTTCCTTCAACGAGTGCACATCGCCGAACAGCACATCGAGGCTGATGGTTCCCACAAACATAGGCGACGGGCCTGGCCGGCCCGGGAGGCCTCGGGTCGGGGCCACCGGGGCCGCCGACGAAAAGAGCCGGGCTCACACGTCGCGGCCCGGATACCACTGGTCCCACCGAAAATCCGAACAGTTTCCACCAACTGCGAGACGGCGGATCCGCCCGGTGTGCACCGGGCGGATCCGTCGCGTCATCTCGCGATTCGAGCGGTTCGAACCGTTCGACCCATCGGGTCAGCCTCGCGGCTTCTCCCGCATCTCGAACGTCTCGATGATGTCCTCGACCTTGATGTCGTTGAACGAACCGAGGTTGATACCGCACTCGAAGCCCTCGCGGACCTCGGTGACATCGTCCTTCTCCCGACGCAGGCCCTCGACGTTGAGGTTGTCGGCGACGACCGACCCCTGCCGGATGATCCGCGCCTTGGTGTTGCGCTTGATCGTCCCGCCGGTGACCATGCAGCCCGCGATGTTGCCGAGCTTGGAGGAGCGGAACACCGCGCGGATCTGCGCCGTGCCCAGCTGGACCTCTTCGAACTCGGGCTTGAGCATGCCCTTGAGCGCGGCTTCGATCTCCTCGATGGCCTGGTAGATCACCGAGTAGAAGCGAATGTCGACGCCCTCGCGGTCCGCCATCGTCCGCGCGCGACCCTCGGGCCGCACGTTGAAGCCGATGATGATCGCGTCCGAGGCCATCGCCAGGTTGACGTTGGACTCGGTGATCGCACCGACACCGCGGTCGATGATCCGCAGCTCGACCTCGTCGCCGACGTCCAGGTTGAGCAGCGCGTCCTCCAACGCCTCCACCGAACCGGAGCCGTCGCCCTTGAGGATGAGGTTGAGCTGCTGCATCTCGCCGGCCTTGAGGGCCAGGTCGAGGTCCTCGAGCGAGATCCGCTTCGAGCGACGGGCCAGCAGCGCGTTGCGCTCCCGAGCCGCCCGCTTCTCGGCGATCTGGCGCGCGGTGCGCTCCTCCTCGACCACGAGGAAGTTGTCACCGGCACCCGGGACCGCGGTCAGACCCAGCACCATGACCGGACGGGACGGCGCGGCCTCGGTGAGGTTGTTGCCGTTCTCGTCGATCATCGCGCGGACCCGGCCGTACGCCTCGCCGACCACGATCGCGTCGCCGATGCGCAGCGTGCCGCGCTGGACCAGGACGGTCGCGACGGGGCCGCGGCCCTTGTCGAGGTGACCCTCGATCGCGATGCCCTGGGCCTCCTGGTGCGGGTTGGCGGTGAGTTCCAGCGCCGCGTCCGCGGTCAGGACGACCGCCTCGAGCAGCTCGTCGATGCCCAGGCCCTGCTTCGCCGAGATGTCGACGAACATGGTGTCGCCGCCGTACTCCTCGGCCACGAGCCCGTATTCGGTGAGCTGGCCGCGGACCTTGGTCGGGTCCGCGCCTTCCTTGTCGATCTTGTTGACCGCGACCACGATCGGCACACCGGCCGCCTGCGCGTGGTTGAGCGCCTCGATCGTCTGCGGCTTCACGCCGTCGTCCGCCGCGACCACGAGGATCGCGATGTCCGTCGACTTGGCACCGCGGGCACGCATGGCGGTGAACGCCTCGTGACCGGGGGTGTCGATCAGGGTGATCTTGCGGTCGATGTCGTTGACCGTGGTCGCGACCTGGTAGGCACCGATGTGCTGGGTGATGCCACCGGCCTCGCCCGCGATCACGTTCGTCTTGCGGATCGCGTCCAGCAGGCGGGTCTTGCCGTGGTCGACGTGACCCATGACGGTGACCACCGGCGGACGGGCCTCGAGGTCGTCCTCGTCGCCCTCGTCCTCGCCCCATTCGAGGTCGAAGGACTCGAGCAGCTCGCGGTCCTCCTCCTCGGGGGAGACGATCTGGATCACGAAGTCGAGCTCGCCGGCCAGGATCTGCAGTTCCGCGTCACTGACCGACTGGGTCGAGGTGAGCAGCGAGCCCAGGTTGAACATGATCTGGACCAGTGCCGCGGGGTTCGCGTTGATCTTCTCCGCGAAGTCGGTGAGCGAGGCACCGCGCGACAGCCGGACGACGCGCCCGTTGCCGCGAGGAGCCATCACGCCACCGGCGGACGGAGCCTGCATGTTGTCGAACTCTTGACGACGCTGACGCTTCGACTTGCGCGCGCGGCCCGGACGCCCACCGGGACGACCGAACGCGCCCTGCGTGCCGCCGCGACCACCGGGGCCGCCACGACCGCCGCCGCCGGGACGACCGGCGAAGCCGCCGCCGCCACCGGGACGACCCGGAGCGCCGCCGCCACCGCCACCGGGACGGGGACCGCCGAAGCCGCCACCGCCACCGCCGGGACGACCGCCACCGCCGCCGCCGGCACCCGCCGGACGACCGCCGCCGCCACCGGGACCGCCGGGACGACCGGGCGCACCGCCGGGACGACCGGGACCACCCGGGCCACGGGCGGGCGCCGGACGGTTGGGCATCATGCCCGGGTTGGGACGCGGGCCACCGGGGCCTGCGCTACCGCCCGGACGGGGGCCTGCGGGGCCACCCGAACCGCCGGGACGCGGGCCACCGGCCGACGGACCCTGCGGACGCGGCGGCATGCCGCCGGGGGTGGGACGACCGGCGCCGCCGGCGGCCTGGGGCCGCGGCATGCCGGTGCTGCCCGAGGTGAACGGGTTGTTGCCCGGACGCGGGCCGGCCGGACGCTGGCCACCCGGACGGGGGGCACCACCCTGACCGGGACCACCGGGACGTGCGCCGCCACCGGCGGGAGCACCACCGGTACGCGGACCGGACGGACGCTCGCCCCGCTCGGGACGGTCGCCGCGCTCGGGACGACCACCGGGGCCGCCCTGACCGGCACCGGCCGGACGCGGACCCGGACGGCTGCCCGCCGAGGGACCGCCGGAGGCCGCCGCCGGACGGTCCGCACGCGGACCGCGCTCGGCCGGACCGCGGTCGCCCTGGCCACGCTCGGCCGGACCACGATCGCCGGGACGCGCCGCCGGGCGCGGACCGGGCGCCGGCGCGCCGGCCGGGCGCGGGCCCGACTGCGCGGCGGGACGCTCCGCCTGACGCGGGGCGGCCGGAGCCGCCTCCGCGGCCGGCACGGCCGGCACCACGGGCGGGGCGGTGCTGCCCTGGGGGGCCGGGCGCGGCGCCGGGCGCGGGCCCGGAGTCGGCGCACCCGCCGGGCGCGGGCCCGGAGCGGGGGCGGGACGCGCGGTGGCGCCCTGCGTGTTGTTGGGGGTGGCACCCTGCGGCGCGCCGGTGGGCGCGGGACGCTGGGGCCGGCGGGCGGGCCCGCCTTCCGTCTTGAGTGCTTCCGTCAGTTTGCGAACAACCGGCGCCTCGATCGTCGAGGACGCCGAACGAACGAACTCACCGAGTTCTTGGAGCTTGGCCATGACGACCTTGCTCTCGACTCCGAACTCCTTGGCGAGTTCGTATACCCGGACCTTTGCCACGTCGCTCCTTCTGGTCCGGGGTTGGTCGTCCGCCGGACCGTCACTACCGCATGTCTGTACTCATCGCGTACTCATCGAGTGCTCATCGCAATCTCGACCTACTTCCGACTCGCGAGGTACTGCTTCGCTGGACCTGTCCGACCGACCTCTGACAACCCATCACCGCTCAAAAAAGCACGCAGTGGTGCCGAGTCCAGCGGCCCCGGCACGCGCAAAGCCCGAACGAACGCCTTGCGACGCTCCGCCTGGGCCAGGCACTCCGGATCGGGATGCAGATGCGCTCCCCGCCCGGGCATTCGGCCGCGGGGGTCGGGGACACAACTGCCCCCCACCGCCACGACCCGCAATAGGTCGGCCTTGGCCGCACGTTGCCGACAACCCACGCAGGTCCGGCACGGAGAAGCGGCGATTTCCCGCTTTTCCGACCTTGTACGAGGGCATGCTCGGGCACGCCTGCGACCAGACATGTTCAAGTCTACCGCTCCTCACCGCGACCCGGTTCGGCCGACCGTCCCCGGTCCTCCGATTCACCGGTCTCGGTGTCCGGCCGGATGTCGATGCGCCATCCGGTCAATCGCGCGGCAAGTCGGGCATTCTGCCCCTCCTTGCCGATCGCCAGCGAGAGCTGGTAGTCGGGCACCGTCACCCGGGCGGAGCGCGCGGCCAGGTCCACGACCTCGACCTTGCTCACCCGCGCCGGCGACAGCGCGTTGGCCACCATCCGCGCGGGGTCGTCCGACCAGTCGACGATGTCGATCTTCTCGCCGTTCAACTCGGCCATCACGGCCCGCACGCGCGCGCCCATCGGCCCGATGCACGCGCCCTTGGGGTTGAGCCCGGCGCGCGTGGAGTAGACGGCGATCTTGGAGCGGTGGCCGGCCTCGCGGGCGATCGCGGCGATCTCGACGCTGCCGTCGGCGATCTCCGGGACCTCCAGCGCGAACAGCTTCCGCACCAGGTTGGGGTGGGTGCGCGAGAGCGTGATGGACGGCCCCTTGGGCCCACGCCGCACCTGTACGACATAGCAGCGCAGCCGCATCCCGTGCGCGTACTTCTCGCCCGGTACCTGCTCCTGGGGCGGCAGGATCGCCTCGATCCGGCCCAGGTCCACCAGGACGTTGCGGTTGTCCTTGCCCTGCTGGACCACACCGGCGACGATCTCGCCCTCACGGCCGGCGAACTCGCCGAACGTGATCTCCTCCTCGGCATCGCGCAGCCGCTGGAGAATCACCTGCTTGGCGGTGGTCGCCGCGATCCGCCCGAAATCGTCCGGGGTGTCGTCGAACTCGCGAACGCGCTGTCCGGCCTCGTCGGTCTCGGTCGCCCACACGGTGACGTGCCCGGTGGACCGGTCCAGCTCCACGCGCGCCTTGGGCAGGCTGCCCTCGGTGCGGTGGTATGCGATCAACAGGGCCGATTCGATGGCCTCGACCAGGAGGTCGAACCTGATCTCTTTCTCGCGCTCGAGCCCGCGCAGGGCGCTCATGTCGATGTCCACGTCCTACGCCTCCTCGTCCATGGTGTCGTCGTTCTCGTCGTCGGTGTCGGGCTCGACACCGGTGTCCTCGTGGTCCGCGCCCGCCGTCGGGTCGGCGCTCTTGCGGTTGAACTCGACCTGCACCACCGCCGTGGCCACCGTGTCGTAGGCCAGCCGCAGCGGCTTGCCGTCCACGTCCAGATCCACGCCCTCGGCGTCGCTCGCGCCGATCCGGCCGGTCACCGAGGTGCCGTCGTGCAGTTGCACCAGCACCAGCCGATCGGCGGCGCGGCGCCAGTGCCGCTCGTGGGTGAGCGGGCGGTCCACACCGGGGGTGGTGACTTCCAGCAGATAGGGCAGGCCGCCCAGTACGTCGCTCGGGTCCAACACGTCCGAGACGGCCCGGCTGACCTCGGCGACCTTGTCCAGGTCGACGCCGTCGTCGGCGGCCACCATCACGCGCAACACCCGCCGCTTGCCCGCGGGGGTCAGGGAGAGATCCTCGAGATCCACGCCCACCGTCGATACCACTGGCTCCAGCATGTCCCGCAGCCGGTCCAACGTGGTGGTGCTCATCCGGGTGACTCCTCGGCTGCGTGTGCTGTTGTCTCAGGTGCGTCGACCGCCGGGGCGGGTCGGGGAAGGACAACAGTATCCGGTCCGGAGCCCATCTCGCGCACGTCCGCCCGGCGTACGCCGGATGTCCGGCCGAGGTCCGCACGCCCGCATATGCGATAGCGTCCGACACGGCCAGAGGCCGGCAACGGACATCACGGACGAGGTTCAGGAGCGGGACGCATGCGCGACGCGGGGCCGACGCGACGGGCCGTCCTCGGCGCCGTGGCCGTGGCGACGATCGGCGCCGCGGTCGCCGGTTGCGACGACGGCGGGGGCTCGGACCAGGGGCGGCGCAAGGCGGACGACGCGGCCCGCGAACGGGCCTACGCGGCGACCGGGGCGTTGTTGGCGCGCTATGACGCGGTCGCCGCACGGCACCCGCAACTGGCCGAGCGGATCCGGCCGTTGGGGGTCGAACTGCGCCAACACCTGACCGCGTTCGCCGGGGGCGCGACGCACCCCGCGCCGCCCCCGGGCAGCGCGCCGGAGGACCCGGCCGCCGCGGCCGGCACGATCGCCGACTGGGCGCAGCAGGCCTCGGACGAACGACTGACCGGGTTGCCGCTGCTCTCCCCCGACCTGGCCCGCCGACTGGCCGCCACGGCGGCGTGTCTGGCCGGTCACGCCCAACTGTTTCGGAGCACATCGTGAGCACGTCCCGGCCGACCCCGTCCGGGCCGGCCACCCCCGAGGTCAAGGCTTTGCGCGACGCGTTGGACGCGGAGCACGCGGCCGTCTACGGCTACGGCGTCGCGGGCGGGCGGCTGACCGGGGCGGCGCGTACCCAGGCGCGCACCGCGCTGGACACACATCGGGCCCGGCGCGATGCGATCGGCCGGTTGATCGCCGATCGGGGCGCGATCGCGCCCGCGGCGGCGCCCGCGTACACGATTCCGTTCCCGGTGGACACGCCGGCCGACGCGACGCGGCTCGCGGTGTTCCTGGAGGAGGGCGTCGCGCTGCACCTGGGCGCGTTGGTGGCCGCCGCCGGGGCGCCGCTGCGCGAGGACGCGGCGAACTGGCTGCGCGAGAGCGCGGTGTGGGCGGTGCGCTGGCGGGGCGCCAGCACGCCGTTCCCGGGGCTGCCCGAGGCGGGCGCCTCGGGGACACCGACGGCGGGGGGCCGTACGTGAGCGATCGGGTCGAGGTACCGGAGCGATTGACCCGGACCGCACAGCGCTGGTGCGGCGAGGAGCCCGCGCGCCGGTGGCTGGCCGGGCTGCCGGACGCGGTCGGCGAGTATGTCCGGCGGTGGGAGCTGACCGTGGAGCGGCCGATCATTCCCGGCGGCGCGCTGAGCCTGACCTTCCTGGTGCGGCGCGCGGACGGGACACCGGCCACGCTCAAGCTGGGCTGGATCGACCGCTACACAGCGCACGAGGCGACCGCCCTCGACCTGTGGCGGGGCGCCGGGGCGGTGCGGCTGCTCGACGCGGATCCCGAGCACGGCGCGCTGTTGTTGGAGCGGCTGCATCCGGACGTCTCGCTGCGTTCGTTGGCCGAGGACCGGGCGATGCTGGAGGCCGCCGAGGTGGTCCGCCGGTTGTGGGTGCCGCCGCCCGCCGACTGCCCGATCGAGCCGGTCGCCCAGCGCGCCGAACACTGGGGCGAATCGATCCCGCGCCGGTACGCCGAGCTGGCCGGTCCGTGTGCCGAGTCGCTGGTGGACGAGGCGGTCGCGCTGTGCCGCGAGTTGGCCGCGTCACAGCCGGAGGTGGTGGTCCTGCACACCGACTGCCACCACGGCAACGTGTTGGCCGGCGACCGGGCCAAGTGGCTGGCCATCGACCCGAGGCCGATGCTCGGCGAACGGGCCTTCGACCTGGGCCCGTTGGTCCGCGACCGGATGGCCACGGTGGTGGCCGAAACCCGCCCCCAGGCGCTGATCCGCCGCCGGGTCACGTGGCTGGCCGAGGCCCTCGACCTGGACCCGGAACGAGTGCGCGGCTGGGCCCTGATCCAATCCCTGTCCCTGGGCCTGTGGTGCCTGTCCGTCGACGACCCATCCGGCCCGGACCTGCTGTCCGTTGCCGAATGGCTGACCTGAACCCCCACGCGGACCGGCCGCGCCCACCCCTGCCGCCCGCCGACGGGCACCCCGAGCGGCACGGACCCGCCGCCCGTGGGGAAGCCGATCCTCCCGAACCCGGCCGCCCGCCGATCGTCGGCATCGAGCCGATGCACGGCCGCCGATGGGCAACCGGCGGAAGTGGACCCGCGTCCCTCGCGGAGCGGCCGTCGCGCACCCCACCCACCAATCCCCCACCCGCGCACACACTCCGTCGGCACTCGGCCGGACCCCCGCCCGTGGGCGCCCCGACCTACGCCGTCCCGGGTCCGGCGCCGAGCACCGTCCCGAGCCCCCGGCCGGCCGGCCGCCCGTCGCTCAGGCGAACGGCAGGACGGCGCCCATCACCGTGTACGGGCGGTCGTTGCCGGGGAACAGGACCGGGTGGGCCAGGTCGACGAAGCCCAGGCCGCGGTAGAGGCGGCGGGCCGGGGTCTGTTCGTCGAGGGCGGACAGCAGGATGTGCGCCCGGTCCTGGCCCTGGCACAGCAGCCTGATCAGCGTGCGGCCGATCCCGTGCCCCTGCCAGCGCGGCAGCACATGCAGTTCGCCGACCACGAACGACGCGTCGAGCCAGGCCCGATGGCCCGCCCGGGCCAGGTGCGGCTCGATCACCAGGCTCCACCACTGGTCGGTCAGGTTCGGATAGCCGTAGCCGAAGCCGACCAGCCGACCACCGCCGTCGAACGCGCCCAGCGACCGCACCCCGGCGAAGGTCGCGTGCCGGCGCATTATCCGCTGCCGGACCGCGATCTCGTCGTCGGCGAGGCCGAACGCATACGCCTGGACCTCGACCGCCTCGTCCGCGTACTCGGCGAGATCGACGACCCGGCACGTCCACTCCATCAGCACACGCACTCCATCGGGGTGTCCTCGTCGCCCATCAGAACAGCACGCTCATGAACGCGCCGGTCTCGGCGAACCCGACCCGCCGATAGGCCGCCCGCGCGGGATTGTTGTAGCTGTTCACGTAAAGGCTGGCCACCGGCGCCACCTCGGTCAACGCGTGCCGCAACACCGCCGCCATGCCGATCTCGGACAACCCCTCGCCGCGCCGCTCCGGCGCCACCCACACGCCCTGGATCTGACAGGCATGCCGAGTGACCGCGCCGATCTCCGCCTTGAACACCACCTTGCCGTCCTCGATCCGGGCGAACGCGCGCCCGCCCGCGATCAGTTCGGCCACCCTCGCGCGGTAGAGCGTGCCGCCGTCGCCGATCAGCGGCGAGATGCCCACCTCCTCGGTGAACATCGCCACACACGCGGGCATCACCAGATCCAGTTCGTCCGGCCGCACCCGGCGCACCAGCGGATCCGCCGGCACCTCGCGGGCCGGCTCGGTGGCCACCATCAGCGGCTGGACCGGCCGGATGTCGCGGGCCGGCCCCCACACCGGCTCCAGCAGACGCCACAGATCGGCCGCCGCCTCGGCCGGGCCGACGATCGACGAGCAGCGCCGACCCTGGCGCCGGGCCCGCTCGGCGAAGGAACGTATCGCGTCGGGGCCGGCCTCGACCGGGACCAGGTTGGCGCCCGCGTAGCACAGCGACGTGAGCAGGCCGTCCCGGTAATAGCCCCACAGCTCGCCGCCCAGTCGCCACGGATCGACGCCGGCGAGGCGGACCCGGGACGCGACGAAGACGTTGGTGACCGGATCGCGGTCGAGCAGCGCCTGGACGGCGGACAGGTCGGTCCCGTCCAGGACTTTGGTGGAAACCGAGCTCAGCACGTGCCTCACCATGCCATCAGGCGGACCTTGGGGAAATGCCAGTTATCGCGGCACCACCCTATGCAGGTCCAAGCCTCGCGCGCCGCCCGGGAGCCGACCGGTTCGCCGGGCGGGCCGCGGCCGGCTCACCGCCCCGGGCGCATCACCTGCTCGCGGCGCGGATCCGGGTTCGCCGGCGGGCGGGCCGCGCACTCCGTGTCGGTCGCCGGCAGGGTGCCGTCGACCAGGTACGCGGTGCCCGAATCGTCCACACACGGCCCGTCGACCAGGTAGTGCCCGTGGTTCCCGTTGCCGCGCACCGTCAGCAGCCGCGAGGACGGCAGCGCGGCATGCATCCGCAGTGCCCCGTCGTAGGGCGTGGCCGGGTCGCCGACCGACTGCATCAGCAGCACGCCGGGCAGCCCGGCGCCGTCGATCCGGGTCGGCGGCGCGGTGTTGGTCTGCAGGTACAGACACGCGCCGGGCGAGGCGATCGCCGCGCCGAGCGCGCCGTAGCGCAGCCGCAGGTCGATCATGTCCCGCTCGAAGACGGCCTCGTCGGCCGGGAACGGCGCGTCCGCGCAGGAGACGGTCTGGAACACCGACTCGAAGTTGACCTCCTCGGCGGTCGCCACCCGCCGGGCCTTGAGCAGCGCGGCCGGATCGCCCGACACATAGTCGGCGAGCGCGCGGGACAGGGTCGGCCAGTCCCGCTCGGTGTAGAGCTTGCCGATCGTGTACTGATCCAACTCGACGCCGCCGAACACCCCGCCCGCCGGAGTCGCGGCGAGTGCGGCGCGCGCCCGGTCCCAGGTCGCCAGCACCTGCGCCGCGGTGCCGCCCAGGTGGTAGCGCTCGGCGCGGTCCGCCGCCCAGCCCGCCCAGTCGAGTTGCCGTGCGTGGAAGGCGCGGGCCTGTAGGAAGCCGGTCCCGTACCAGACCCGGGTCGGGTCGACCACGCTGTCCAGGAGCATCCGGTGCACCCGATGCGGGAAGAGTTGGCCGTAGACCGCGGCCAGGTAGGTGCCGTACGAGTAGCCCAGGATGCTCAGTCGATCCGCGCCGAACGCGGCCCGGACCAGGTCGAGGTCGCGCGCGATGTCGCGGGTGGTCAGGTGGGGCAACAATTCGGCGGCGGACGCCCGGCAGCCGTCGGCGAACGCGCGGGTCGCGGCCAGGTGCGCGGCCCGACTGCCGGGCCGGGCCGGATCGGGCTTGGGCCCGCGGCCGAAGGTCTCCGGGTCGGTGCACACCACGCGCGTACTGGTGCCGCGCCCGCGCAGGTCGAAGCCGATCACGTCGTAGGCCCGGCGCACCCGCTCGGGCAGGCCGCCGGCAAGGGCCGCCATCGAGCCGACCGAAGAGGCGCCGGGGCCGCCGAAGTTGACCATCAGCAGGCCCTGGTACTCGGCCCTGGTCCCGGTCGCGGCGACCTTCGAGACGCCGACCCGAATCCGCGGGCCCGCCGGGCGGGCGTGGTCGAGCGGCGCGTCGATCGTGCCGCACCGCTCCCCCGGCGCGGTGCCCTTCGGACAGGTGCCCCAGCCGATCGCCTCGGTGCCCGCGCGGGCGGGGGCGGCGGCGGTGAGCACGGCGGCGGTCAACACCCCGGCCAGCAGGACACGGACGGTGCGGGTCACGTTGCCTCGCAGGTGGTGTCGCGGCCCGCCGGAAGCGTGCCGTCGGTCAGGTAGGCCGCTGCGGCGGTCAGCACGCAGGCGTTGGGCTGGAAGGCGAGGATCCCGTGGTCACCCTCGCCGAGCACGCTGATCAGGTGTGACGAGGGCAGCGCACGATGCAGCGCGTGCGCGCCGGCGGGCGGGGTCGCGGGATCGCGGGTGCCCTGGATCAGCAGTACGGGCGGCAGCTCGTGTCCGTCGATCCGGACCGGTGCCCGGGCCGGCACCGGCCAGAACGCGCAGGGCGCGTTGAGCCACGTGTTGGTCCAGGTGGTCAGCGGGGCGATCCGGTCCGTCGCCCGGGTGTCGCGGTCCCAGACCGACCAGTCGCGCGGCCACGGCCCGTCGTGGCATTCGATCGCGGTGTAGATCGCCGCCCCGTTGGCGTCGCGCGCGGTCGGCGGCGCGAACAACGCGACCAGCGGGTCCTGATCGTGCCGGTCGTAGGCGCGCAGCGCGTCGGCGAGGCGCGGCCAGCCCGAGGAGCTGTAGAGCGCCCGGGTGGCGATGTCGGACAACTCGGCCGGTCCCACCCGACCTCCGGCGGGATGCGCCCGGACGCCGGCGAGCGCGCGGGTGAAGACCTCGTCCAGGTCCGCGCCCGAGGCCGCGACGAAGTCCCGCCAGCGGCCCTGGAAGGCGATGTCCTGGCGCAGGTTGGACCCGTACCAGACCTGCTCCGGGCTCGGGTCGACGATGCTGTCCAGGATCATCCGGTCGACCCGCTCGGGGAACAACTGCCCGTAGACCGCGCCCAGATAGGTGCCGTACGACCAGCCGATGAAGGAGATCCGGGTTTCGCCGAGCGCGGCGCGCACCAGGTCGAGGTCGCGCGCGTTCTCCAACGTGCCCAGGTGCGGCAGCAGTTCGCCGGCCCGCTCGGCGCAGCCCTGCGCGTAACCGCGGGCACGTTCGACCAGGCGTTGTTCGTCCTGCGGCGTGGCGGGCACCGGGTCCGGCCTGGGCGCCCGGTCGAAGCTCGGGTCGACGCACGAGATGGGATCGCTGTGGTGGTTGCCGCGCGGGTCGACGCCGACGATGTCGTATTGCCGGCGCACCTGTTCCGGCAGCGCCCGGTGGACCTGGTCGGCCAGCCACATCCCACCGCCGCCCGGGCCGCCCGGGTTGACCACGATCGTGCCGCGCCGGGGCCCGGTCGCCCGCGCGAGCGACAGGCCCAGCGTGGTGGTGGGCCCGTCGGGGCGGGCCTGGTCGACCGGCACGGCCAGCGTCCCGCAGCGCAGTCCGGGGGCGGCCACGTCGGCGGGGCAGGCACCCCATCCGATGCCCGGCGACACCCGGGCCGGCGGCCGATCGCCCGGATCAGGGCCGGTCGTGGGTCCCGCTGCGGTGCCCAAGATCACGCCGATGACGGCCAGTGCGGTCCCCACGATGCGTCCCACGTGCGGCGCCCCTCCCCCGGGGGCGATGCCCCGATCATGTGTCTCGATGATCGGGGCGGATCACCCGGGGTGGGGGCGCATCAACACATTGTCACCCGCGTGGGCGAGTGGATTGATCCGGTCGGCCGCCGACCGGGCCCGAGCCGAGCCGGGGAAAGGCTCGGGAGATGTTCAGGAGACGTCGACGATCGGCTCGCCGCTGAGCACGCCGTCCGCCTGCATCTGCTCGGCCAGTTTGAGGGCTTCCTCGATCAGCGTCTCGACGATCTTCGACTCGGGCACGGTCTTGATCACCTCGCCCTTGACGAAGATCTGGCCCTTGCCGTTGCCGGACGCCACGCCCAGGTCCGCCTCGCGGGCCTCGCCGGGACCGTTGACGACGCAGCCCATCACCGCCACCCGCAGCGGCACCGTGAGCCCGTCCAGGCCCGCGGTGACCTGCTCGGCCAGCTTGTACACGTCCACCTGGGCCCGGCCGCAGGACGGGCAGGAGACGATCTCCAGGCCGCGCTGCCGCAGCCCCAGCGACTCCAGGATCTGGTTGCCGACCTTGATCTCCTCGACCGGCGGGGCGGAGAGCGAGACCCGGATGGTGTCGCCGATGCCCTGCGAAAGCAGCGCGCCGAACGCGACCGAGGACTTGATCGTGCCCTGGAACGAAGGGCCGGCCTCGGTGACGCCCAGGTGCAGCGGGTAGTCGCAGCGCTCGGCGAGCAGCCGGTACGCCTCGATCATCACGACGGGGTCGTTGTGCTTGACCGAGATCTTGATGTCCCGGAAGTCGTGCTCCTCGAACAGCGAGCACTCCCACAGCGCGGACTCCACCAGCGCCTCGGGGGTGGCCTTGCCGTGCTTGGCGAGCAGTCGCTTGTCCAGCGAGCCGGCGTTGACGCCGATCCGGATCGGGGTGCCGGCGGCGGAGGCGGCCTTGGCGATCTCGGCGATCTTGTCGTCGAACTGCTTGATGTTGCCCGGGTTGACCCGGACCGCGGCGCAGCCCGCGTCGATCGCGGCGAAGACGTACTTCGGCTGGAAGTGGATGTCCGCGATCACCGGGATCTGCGACTTGCGCGCGATCGCGGGCAGCGCGTCGGCGTCGTCCTGGGAGGGCACCGCGACCCGGACGATCTGACAGCCGGAGGCGGTCAGCTCGGCGATCTGCTGAAGCGTGGCGTTGACGTCGGAGGTCAGGGTGGTGGTCATGGACTGCACCGACACCGGGGCGTCTCCGCCGACGGCCACGTTGCCGACCATGATCTGCCGTGACTTGCGGCGCGGCGTGAGGAGCCGGGCAGGTACGGACGGCATTCCGAGCTGGATCGCGGTCATGTTCGCTTGAGTCCCGTGGGTTCGGCGGGTAGGTCGCCCTCAAAGTTACGCCACCACCCACCGGTGCGGACGCGCCCGTACCCTCGTGCCGACCCACCTGTTGCCCGATCGACACAAGGCGGGTCGGCACGGCACGTCGTCGGGCGCGGTGTCAGCTGATCTTGACCGGGTTGAACAGGTCGGCGATCAGCACCAGGACGGTGAAGGCGATGAAGATCGTGGCCACCACGTAGGCGACCGGCATCAGCCGGGCCACGTCGAACGGACCCGGGTCCGGCCGCTTGCGCAGGTTCGCGAACATCCGGCGCAGCGACTCCCACCACGCGCCGACCACGTGCCCGCCGTCCAGCGGGAGCAGCGGGAGCATGTTGAACAGGAACAGCGACAGGTTGAAGCCGGCGATGATGAAGACCATCAGGCCCACCCGCTGCGACGCGGGCACGTCGAGCGCGGCGACCTCGCCACCGACCCGGGCCGCGCCGACCACGCCGACCGGGGAGTCCTGGTCGCGCTTGTCGCCCTGGAAGGCGGCGCCCCACAGCGCGGGCACCTTCTGCGGGATGCGCAGCAGACTGTGGAACGCGTTGTCGACCATGTCGGTCATGTAGCCGACCGACTGGGACGCGCTCTGCCGCTCGATGCCGCGCGCGGGCGAGATGCCGAGGAAGCCGGTCTCCACGTATTCGCCCTTGATCGGCACGTGGTTGGCGTCCAGCTTGGCCACCTGGTTGCGGGCCAGCACCGCGTTGAGGGGGAGTTCCCGGCCCGCCCGCTCGACCACGAGCGCGACCTGGCCCGACGACTTGCGGATCAGGTCCTGGAGCTTGTCGTAGTCGTGCACCGCGGTGCCGTTGAAGGACACGATCTTGTCGCCCGGCAGCAGGCCCGCCGCCTTGCCCGGGGCGGCCGGGTTGTCCGGCCCGCACTTGTCGGTCTTGGCGTCGGCCCGGACCACACACTCGGACACCGAGGAGACGGTCGTGGTGGTCTGGCTGATCCCGAAGCCCATCAGGAACACCGCGAACAGCACGATCGCCAGGATCAGGTTCATGAACGGCCCGGCCAGCATGATGATGGTCCGCTGCCAGGGCTTGCGCTGGTAGAACAGCCGGTTCTCGTCGCCCGGCCCGACCTCCTCGTAGGAGGCCTCCCGGGCGTCCTCGATCATGCTGCGCCAGGGCGAGGTGCTGCGCGCCTGGATCCGGCCGTCCGCGTCCGGCGGGAACATCCCGATCAGTCGGCAGTAGCCGCCGGCGGGCACGGCCTTGATGCCGTATTCGGTCTCACCGATCTTCTTCGACCACAACGTCTTGCCGAAGCCGACCATGTACTGCGGCACCCGGACGCCGAACATCTTGCCCGTGATCAGGTGGCCCGCCTCGTGCCAGGCGATGGAGAACAGCAGGCCCACGACAAAGACGACGATGCCGAGGATCGTCATGAACAGGGTCAACGGGGTTCTCCTCCGTGGGCGATGATCTCGCGTGCCCGTCGGCGCGCCCAGTCCTCCGCGTCGAGGACGTCCTCCAGGGTCAGCCGGTTGCCGTCCCCACGTACATCATGTTCGCTCACGACGGCGGCGACCGTGTCGGTGATGCCGTTGAACTTCAGGTGTCCCGCGATGAACGCGTCGACACACTCCTCGTTGGCCGCGTTGAACACGGCCGGCGCGGTGCCGCCGGCGCGGCCCGCGGCACACGCGAGCCCGACCGCGGGGAACGCTTCGTGGTCCAGCGGGAAGAACTCCCACGTGGCCGCCTTGGTCCAGTCGCAGCCGGCCGCCACGTTCGGCACCCGGTCCGGCCAGGACAGGCCGAGCGCGATCGGCAGCCGCATGTCCGGCGGCGAGGCCTGGGCCAGGGTCGAGCCGTCGACGAACTCGACCATCGAGTGCACGATCGACTGCGGGTGCACCACCACGTCGATCCGGTCGAAGGGGATGTCGTAGAGCAGGTGTGCCTCGATCACCTCCAGGCCCTTGTTGACCAGGGTCGCCGAGTTGATCGTGATCACCGGGCCCATGTCCCAGGTGGGGTGGGCCGCAGCCTCCTTGGGCGTGACGTCGACCAGGTCGGCGCGGCGGCGGCCGCGGAACGGGCCGCCGCTGGCGGTCACCACCAGGCGCTTGACCTGATCGGCCCGGCCGCCGCGCAGCGCCTGGATCAGCGCGGAGTGCTCGGAGTCGACCGGGACGATCTGGCCGGGTTCGGCGATCGCCTTGACCAGCGGGCCGCCGACGATCAGCGACTCCTTGTTGGCCAGCGCGAGGGTGCGACCGGCGGTGAGCGCGGCGAGGGTGGGGGCCAGGCCGATCGAGCCGGTGATGCCGTTGAGCACCACGTCGCACGGGTACGCGGCCAGCTCGGTGGCCGCGGTGGGGCCGGCCAGGATGCGCGGCAGCTTGTACTCCCCCTTGGCATAGCCGCGTCGCTGCGCCTCGGCGTAGAAGGCCAGTTGCAGGTCCTGCGCGACGGAGGCCCTGGCCACCGCGACCGTCTCGACGGCCAGTTCGAGCGCCTGCCGGGCGAGTTCGTCGACCCGGCCGCCGCCGGCGGACAGGCCGACGATCTTGAACAGCTCGGGGTGGGCGCGCACCACGTCGACGGTCTGGGTGCCGATCGACCCGGTGGAGCCGAGCAGGATGATGTCCCGCCGGGTGGTCGACTGGTCGGGGGCGGCGAACGGCGCGTACGGATCGGCCAGGGAGTCCATCCCTCCATTGTGGCCCGCGCCGACCACGCCCCGAGCCCGGGTCGACCGATCGCCCGCGGTATCTCGCCGCGGATCCGGGCGGGCCGGCGGCCGGGCCGGCGGACGTGCGCCCGCCGGCCCGGGGCCGCTCAGCCGACCGGTCGGTGCACGTTGTCCAGCTTGGAGGGGCCGGGGGTCGCGTCGGCGATCCACGGGCCGTCGGTGGACGGGTCCAGGATGCCGTCCTCCAGCCACAGGTAGCGGCCCGCCAGCACGCCGGCCACGGCCTTGACGTCCAACGTGTCGGTGTTGGTCCACAACCGGCCGAACAACTCCTCCACCCGGATCTGGGCCTGCCGGCAGAACAGGTCGGCGAGTTCGTACGCGGCCCGCCCCTGCTCCGCCTCGCGGCGGCGCAACATGTCGGCCCGCACGCACACCGCGCTCATCGCGAACAGCTCGGCGCCGATGTCCACGATCCGGCCGAGGAAGCCCTGCTTGCGCTCCATCGCGCCCTGCCAGCGGGCCATCCCGTAGAAGGTGGAGCGGGCCAGGCGACGCGAGGAACGCTCGACGAAGCGCAGGTGCGCGGCCAGGCTCGGCCCGCCGGCCGGGGCGAACTCCCGGTAGGACGTCGGCACTTGGCCCTTGCCGGCGACCAGCTTGGGCAGCCACTTGGCATAGAAGACGCCGGCGTCGGCGGCGGCCTTGCCCTTGGCCTTGAGGTCGGCCTCGGGGTCGATGATGTCGCCGGCCACGGCCAGGTGGGCGTCCACCGCCTCGCGCGCGATCAGCAGGTGCATGATCTCGGTCGAGCCCTCGAAGATCCGGTTGATCCGCATGTCCCGCAACATCTGCTCGGCGGGCACCCCACGTTCGCCGCGGGCGCGCAACGACGCGGCGGTCTCGTAGCCGCGACCGCCCCGGATCTGGACCAGTTCGTCGCTGACCGTCCAACCCACTTCCGAGGCGTACAGCTTCGCCAGCGCGGCCTCGATCCGGATGTCGCGCCGGTCCTCGTCGGCCATCCGGGCGGTCAGTTCCAGGACCGCCTCCAGTGCGAACGCACTGGCCGCGATATAGGCGACCTTGCCCGCGACCGCCTCGTGGCCGGCGATCGGCCGCCCCCACTGCTCACGTTCGCCGGCCCATTCGCGGGCGATCTTCAGGGACCACTTGGCGGCGCCGACGCACATCGCGGGCAGCGAGAGCCGGCCGGTGTTGAGCGTGGTCAGCGCGATCTTCAGGCCCGCGCCCTCGGCGCCGATCCGGTTCGCGACGGGCACCCGGACCCGGTGGAAGCGGGTGACGCCGTTCTCGATGCCGCGCAGGCCCATGAACGCGTTGCGGTGTTCGACGGTGATCCCGGGGCTGTCCGCGTCCACGACGAACGCGGTGATCCCGCCACGGCGGCCCTCGGCTTTTGGCACCCGGGCCATCACCACGAGCAGCCCGGCCACCACACCGTTCGTGGTCCACAACTTGACGCCGTCCAGGACGTACGCCTCGCCGTCCTCGGTGGGTACCGCGGCGGTGGCCAGTCGGGCCGGGTCCGAGCCGACGTCCGGCTCGGTGAGCAGGAACGCGCTGACCTCACGCACGCAGCGCGGCAGGAACTCGCGCTTCTGCGCGTCGGTGCCGAACATCTTGACCGGTTGCGGCACGCCGATCGACTGGTGCGCGGACAGCAGCGCGCCGAGCGCCGCGTTCACCGAACCGACCAGGACGAGCGCCTTGTTGTAGTAGAGCTGGCTGAGCCCCAGGCCGCCGTACTCGGTGTCGATCTTCATCCCCAGCGCGCCGATCTCGGCGAGCCCCTTGATCACCTCGTCCGGGATCCGGGCGTCGCGCTCGATCACGGCGGGGTCCACCCGGGTGGCGAGGAACTCGCGCAGGATCGCCAGGAAGTCCTCGCCCCGCCGGACCTCCTCGGCGTCGGCCTCCGGGTGCGGATGGACCAGATCGAGTCGAAAACGCCCGAGGAACAGCTCCTTGGCGAAACTGGGCTTGTCCCAGTCCCGCTCGCGCGCTTCCTCGGCGACCTTGCGCGCTTCGCGTTCGCTGACAGGGGGCATGACGAACTCCTCGCGGACTCGCGGCGGAACCGACGTTGTTACCGATCGGTGTTACCTGCCCGTGCACGTCCACTGAATGCCGGGTGACACCCATTTGTCCAGAGAACCCGACCGCACACATACGAAAGGGCCCGGCGGCATCACCCCAGCCGGCCGGGCCCTTCGTCTGACGGGTGTCTACAGGTCGAGGCCCGTGAGCACCATCACGCGCTCGTACGTGAAGTCGGTCATCGCGTAGGTGACGCCCTCGCGGCCGACGCCGGAGTTCTTGGCGCCGCCGTAGGGCATCTGGTCGGCGCGGTAGGACGGGGCGTCGCCGATGATCACGCCGCCCACCTCCAGTTCGCGCTGGGCCCGGAAGGCGGTCTGGATGTCGCGGGTGAACACGCCCGCCTGGAGGCCGAACTCGGAGTCGTTGACCGCGGCGAACGCGGCGTCCGTGTCGTCCACCCGGGTCAGCGTGAGCACCGGGCCGAAGACCTCCTCGCAGGCGATGGTGACGCCGGCCGGGACCTCGCTGAGCACCGTCGGCGCGTAGTTCGCCCCGTCCCGGGTGCCGCCGGTGAGCACCTTGGCGCCGGCCCGCACCGCCTCGTCCACCCACGACTGCACCCGCTCGGCGGCGGCCACGCTGACCAGCGGGCCGACGTCGACCGTGTCGTCCTCGGGGTCGCCGGTGACCTGCGCGGCCACCTTGGCCACGATCTTCTCCACCAGGCGGTCGTACACGCTCGCGTCGGCGATCACCCGCTGCACCGAGATGCAGGACTGGCCGCCCTGGTAGTTGGAGAACGTCGCGATCCGCTGCGCGGCCCACTCCAGGTCGGCCTCGGCGGACCAGTCGGCGAGCACCACCGCGGCGGCGTTGCCGCCCAGTTCGAGGGTGACGTGCTTGCGCGGCACCGAGTCCATGATGCTCCAGCCCACCGGGCCCGAGCCGGTGAACGAGATGACCGGCAGCCGCTCGTCCTTCACCAGCGCCGGCATCCGGTCGTTGGGCACCGGCAGCACGCTCCAGGAGCCGGCCGGCAGGTCGGTCTCGGCCAGGATCTCGCCGAGCACGAGTGCGGACAGCGGGGTGGCGGGCGCGGGCTTGAGGATGATCGGCGCGCCGACCGCGATCGCGGGGGCGACCTTGTGCGCGACCAGGTTGAGCGGGAAGTTGAACGGCGCGATGCCGAGCACCACACCCTTGGGGATCCGGCGGACCAGCGCGTAGCGGCCGGTGCCGCCCGCGTCGGTGTCGAGCCGCATGCCCTCGCCGTTGAACCGGCGGGCCTCCTCGGCGGCCCAGCGGAACACCGATACCGCGCGGCCGACCTCGCCGCGCGCCCACTTGATCGGCTTGCCGTTCTCCGCGGTGATCAGCCGGGCGATCTCCTCGGACCGCTCGGCGAGCCGCTTGGCGACGTGGTCCAGGGCGGCGGCGCGCCGGTAGGCGGGCAGCCCGGCGAACTCGTGCGCGACGGCGTGCGCCGCGGCCACGGCCTCCTCGATCTGCGCGTCGGTGGGCTCGAAGACGCGGCCGACGAGCCGGCCGTCGTACGAGTTGGTGACATCGAAGGACGTCTCGCCGCCGGCCTGTCGGCCTGCCAGCCAGAACGCGTGGGTGGTGGTCACTGCTGCTCCTTCTCCGTCAACGGGCGCCGATGTTCCCGGTGACTCAACGGTACGTCGATCGCCCGTTCGCGTTTTTGTCCATCTCGGCCAATCGGCCCACGCCGCCGCTACGACTTGTCCTCGGCCGCGTCGTTCGGGTCGCGCAGTGCGAACCACAGTTCCGCACGGGTGTCCGGATCGTCCAGGGTACGACCGAGGATCTCCTCGGCCCGGCGAATCCGATAGCGCAGCGTGTGTCGGTGCACCCCCAGGTCGCCGGCCGCCGCGTCCCACTGCCCGTGTCGGGCCAACCACGCGCGCAGCGAGCCGACCAGGTCCCCCCGACCGCCCGCGTCGTGCGCGCGCAGCGGCGCGAGCAACTGCTCGGCCCACGCGTGCACCGCGTCCCCGTCCAGGAGCGGCAGCAGCCCGCCGGCGTCGCGCCCGTGCACGGTCAGCGTCTTCTCCGAGCGCAGCCCCACCGCGTGCGCGCCCAGTGCCTGCCGGTAGCCGGCCACCGCGGCGGCCGGCTCGACCGCACCGGACACGCCCGCGACCAGTCCGGGCAGGTCCACCGGCTCGACCGGCTCGACCGACTGCGGCAACACCAGGACCGTGGCCCCGCCGAGGTCGCCGACCAGCGCGGGGGTGCCGGCCCGGACCGCCCGCGCGCACAGCCGCTCGGCGAACGCGGTCACCACCGGCTCGGGCCCGGTGGCCACCACCAGCCGCCACGGACCCGGCGGCAGGTCGGCCGCGATGTCGTGGGCCAGTTCGGCGGGCGTGGCCCGTTCGCCGGTGAGCAGCAGGCGCAACAGCGCGGTACGCATCCGGGCACCCGCGTCGGCACCGGCCCGGGACTGCTCCAGGGCCAGGGTGAGCAGCGAGGCCGCAGTGGCCAGGGTCTGCCGGTCGGCGGTGCGCGCCGGCCGGTCGATGCCCACCGCCAGGAAACCGCTGATCCGCCGCTCGGCGCCGAGCGACTGGACCACGATCCGCCCGTCGTCCTCGTCCTCCTGCAGCGATGCCGAGGACGGCGCGGGCAACCCGCGCAGCTTGTCGATGTCGGCGCGCAGCGCGTCGGTGCGCGACCTGGCCGCCGCCGGCGCCACCTGGCGCAGCGTGCCGTCGGCGGCGTAGAGCGCGGCCCAGCCGTCGAGCCGGGCGGCCAGCCGGCGGATCAGCGTCGCGGCGCCGTCGCGCCCGGCGGCGGCCCGGGTCAACTCCTGCTGGACCGCGAAGCCCGTGGTCACCGTCTCGTACTGCTCGGCCGCCAGCGCCGAGGAGACCACCTTGCTGATCGCGATGAACGGCGTCGGGCGCGGCACCTCGAACACCGGGAAGCCGTGCGCCTCGGCGGTCTCGACGATCACCGCGGGCACCCGGTCCAGGGTCAGCCCCACCCCGATGCCGAGTCCGGCCACCTCGGCCGCGGCGAGCCGCTCGACGTAGGCGCGGCGTTCGGCGTTGTTGCGGCCGAGCTTCATCCCGGTGGTCAGCAGCAGTTCGCCGCCCTCCAGATAGGGCGTGGGATCGGCGAGTTCGCTGGTGTGCACCCACCGCACCTCGCGGTCGAGCCCGCCCTTGCCGGCGAGCACCCGCAGGTCGAGGGCGGGCGCGCGGACCAGGGAGGCGAGGGTGGGCGGCATGTCGGCGTTGTCCAAACTGGAGTGGGAGAGGGCTCCAGTCTGACTCAGTGGCCGAGATCGATCAGCACGGGACGGGTCCGCTCGCCCTTTCGGGTGGTCAGGCTGACCACGGCGTGGTGGGTGGGCAGGTCGCCGGTGATCTCCGCCGGAGACCAGCGGTAGCGCTCGACGGTACGCGTGGTCACCCGCTCGGAGCGCCCGCTGGCCTTCTCGCCGAACAGCGTGCCCAGCACCGAGTAGCGCAGCCGCTTGACCAGGCCGCCCTCGGGCGTGCCCATGGTGATCGACTGCTCCTGCTCCTTGGTCATCCCCCAGTGTTCGGCGAACAGTTCGGCGTCGGCCCGGGACGCGCCCGGAACCACCGCCTTGCAACCGGCCGCGGCGAACACGGTGTGCCGCAGCGCGGCGGGCACGTCGTCCAGCGAGCGGACCGAGAGCACCAGACCGGCCCGGCGGTTGCGGGCCCACTGCAGACCCTTGGCCACGTAGTCGTCCACCAGGCGCCCCGCGTCGTCGGCGACCAGGCAGGCGAACACCTTGCGCGGGCCGCGTTCGCGCCGGGGGGTGGCCATCGCCTGGACGAACTGGGACAGCACAAGCCGGCCGATCAGCCGGGCCGCCTCGGGGTGCGCGGCCTCGTTGAGCGCGATCCGCACCCGCAGCGGCCGGTCGATGTCGCCGGCCGCGAAGCGTTCCCGGTCGGCGCGGAACAGCTCGGCCACCCCGGGTCGTTCGAGCACGGCGAGGCGCTGTACCAGCATCCGCGCGTCGTCGTCGCCGCGGGCCAGCATGCGCAGCGCGCGCTCGTGCTCGGTGTACCGATCGGCGGCGCGCAGCGCCTCCGCCAGGGCCTCCAGCGCGTGTTCGGCACCGTCGAGCAGATCGAGCAGGGTGCCGACCTCGGGATAGCGGCCGTGCCCGGCCACGTGGGCGCCGAGCACCTGGCGCAGCGCGTTGCCCGCCGCCTCGCCCAGGCCGATCGCGTTCGGGGGCAGCGCGGCGGCGGCGAGTCGGTCGGCGGCGTCCTCGGGCGAACCGGCGCCGCCGTAGAGGTCCAGGCCCCAGGGCGAGTTCGGGTCGCCGACGATCACCTCGCGGTCGTAGCCGCCGGGCCGCACGAACTCGTCGCCCTTGGCGTCGATCACCACCAGCGACGCGGTGCCGGTGAGCGCGCGCAGGCTCATCGCCTCGACCACCGGATCGAGCAGTCGGCCGGGCTCGCCGGCCCGGGCCGCGCCGACCACCAGCATCGAGGCGCCCAGCACGTCCGGATCCAGCGCGAACGCGGTGTCCCGGTAGAGGGCCGGATTCCGTGGATGGTCGGTGCCGGTGCCGATCCGGACCTGACCGGTCAGCAGGTCGTGTTCGGCCCGCCGGGGCCGCACGTCGCGCTGCCCGGAGCCGTGCCGACACGCGGCGGCGCCGTGGTCGGCGATCTCGTCGGCGACGTCGGCCAGATACTCGCGGTCGCGGTCGCCGGCCTCCAGGACCCGGCGCAGCCGCAGGTAGTCCACGTCCCGCAGGCGACCCGCGGCCACCTCGTCGTCGAGCAGGTCGGCGGCCTCGTGTTGCCCGGCCGCGCGCAGTTCGGGCCACAACTCGGCGTCGGCGACCGGGATCTCCTCGTCCTCGGGCACCGCGTGTGCGTCGGGTGTGCGGGCGTACGGCCGGACCACCGCGTCCCAGCGGCCGAGCACCGCGGCGCCGTAGAGGAAGGCGCCGTTGTAGACGAGCCGGACCAGCCACTGCCCGTCGTGCAGCAGTCCGCGCGGGAAGATCAGCAGCAGCAGGGCGACGAACGGCCGCATCAGCACGATCCAGGCGACGAAGCCGAGCACCAGGAACAGCGCGGCCCGGCGCCACTGTTCGGGGCGCGGCCGGCCGTTGAGCTCGGCCCGCCGGTCCAGCCGATGCCACCACGGGCGCAGGAACGGCCAGGCGATCTCGTGCCAGCGGCCGAGGTAGCCGAACAGTACGAGCAGCACCACGTAGAGCAGGTTGTTGAACAGCAGCGGCCACAGGAACGTCGGCACGATCTGCCGGACCAGCCAGACGTAGGCCATGATCACCCAGTTCAGGCTCAGCACGCCGATCAGCAGCCACAACACCGCGCGGCGCACCAGCGCCGCCTCGGGTCGGGTGCGCGCCTCGCGCTCGGCCGCGAGCAGCTTGATCGCCCGCTCGTCGCGGCCGTAGCCGTACACCCCGGGCGCCTCGCGGTGGCGCGGGCCGCGCAGCCAGCCGCGCAGATCGAAGCCGTCGGGGTCGACGCCGCGCCGGGCCTTGGCGGGCGCGGGCACCCGGGTCCCGGCGGCCCGGCCCCGCCCCGCCCACGGCTCGTCCCGATCCCGGGGATCGGGCGGGTAGTACGCGTCCTCGACAGCCGGCGACGCCGGGGAATCCGGCCGTTCCACGTCCACGTCACGTCCTCCCGCAACCACGCCCTGCGACCGCACTCAATGTAGGCGCCGGACCGGCCGTCGTGATGATCATTTCGGCGCGAGTCCGCGATCGGTTTCGGAGAAGTTCTGCCCGATCGGCATTTGTCCATCCCGGACACAAGCAACCGGGTGATTAACCGATGCGGCGCGTGCGGGGCCGGCGGCCCGGCGCCTAGCCTGCCGATAGGACCGCGGTGCCACCGCGAACCCCCGCCTCGACCCACAGGAGACCAGCATGGGCGCTTCGCAGCCCGGTGGGCCCTCGCTCCCGCAGGAGCGCCGGCTCGTCACCGCCATCCCCGGCCCGAAGTCGACCGAGCTGATGACGCGTCGCAACGCGGCGGTCGCGCGCGGCGTCAGCACCACCCTGCCGGTCTTCGTGACCCAGGCGGGCGGCGGCGTGGTCGTCGACGTGGACGACAACTCGCTGATCGACTTCGGCTCCGGCATCGCGGTGACCAGCGTCGGCAACTCGGCCGAGGGCGTCGTGCGCCGCGCCTCCGAGCAGCTTCAGCGGTTCACCCACACCTGCTTCATGGTGACCCCGTACGAGTCCTACGTGGCCGTCGCCGAGCAACTCAACGAGCTGACCCCGGGCGACCACGAGAAGCGCACCGCGCTGTTCAACTCGGGCGCCGAGGCGGTGGAGAACGCGGTCAAGATCGCCCGCGCGCACACCAAGCGCCCCGCGGTCGTGGTGTTCGACCACGGCTACCACGGTCGGACCAACCTGACCATGGCGCTGACCGCGAAGAACATGCCGTACAAGGAGTCGTTCGGCCCGTTCGCCCCCGAGGTCTACCGGGTCCCGGTCGCCTACCCCTACCGCTGGCTGACCGGTGCGGACAACTGCGCCGAGGAGGCCGCCGCGCAGGCGATCGACATGATCACCAAGCAGATCGGCGCGCACAACGTGGCCGCCGTGGTGATCGAGCCGATCCTGGGCGAGGGCGGGTTCATCGAGCCGGCCAAGGGCTTCCTGCCCAGGATCGTGGAGTTCTGCAAGGCGAACGGCATCGTCTTCGTCGCGGACGAGATCCAGACCGGCTTCTGCCGCACCGGCCAGTGGTTCGCGTGCGACGACGAGGGCATCGTGCCGGACCTGATCACCACCGCCAAGGGCATCGCGGGCGGCCTGCCGCTGGCCGCGGTCACCGGGCGCGCCGAGATCATGGATGCCGCCCACGCGGGTGGTCTGGGCGGCACGTACGGCGGCAACCCGGTCGCGTGCGCCGCGGCGCTCGGCGCGATCGAGACGATGCGGGCGCTCGACCTCAACGGCGCGGCCCGCCGGATCGGCGAGATCATGCTCGGCCGACTGGGCACGATGAGCGAGAAGTTCGCCGAGATCGGCGAGGTCCGCGGGCGCGGCGCGATGATCGCGATCGAACTGGTCAAGCCCGGCTCCAAGGAGCCGAACCCGGAGCTGGCCGGCGCGGTGGCCAAGGCGTGCCACGCGCAGGGCCTGCTGGTGCTGACCGCCGGCACCTACGGCAACGTGCTGCGCTTCCTGCCGCCGCTGGTGATCCCCGAGCACCTGCTGGTCGAGGGGCTCGACGTGCTCGAGCAGGCGTTCACCGCCTCGATCTGACGCACGCGCGAGACCCGCGACACCACGAGCCCCGGCCGACGGATCACTCCGTCGGCCGGGGCTCGGCGTTTTGCGGAATCCATCGAGTTCGGCCGGTCGGCCGGCGGGTTCGGCCGAAAAGCGCCGCCGTTCGACGGCGCAGGCGCGACGCTCAGAGCCGCGGGCGGCGCGGTGCCGGGGCGATCCGCTCGACCAGGCTCAGGCCCGGGACCACGTCCCACCCGCACAGGGCGAGCACGCGCGACATCTGCCGGCTCGCGCCGACCAGGATCAACCGACCGCCACGCCGGGACAGCGTGCCGGCCTGGTCGACGAACACCCGCAGCCCGGCGACGTCGATGAAGACGAGCTTGCTCACGTCCACCCGGATGTCGCCGCCGTCACGGGCGGCGGAGGCGAGCACGCGGCGCACCAGGTCCACGTTGGCCAGGTCGATCTCGCCCGCCAACCGGAGGCCGCGCGGTCGGGTCGTGCGCACGACGCGAAGCTGGCGGTCGCTGGTCAGGACCACGCCCATCGCACCCGCGCCCCGACCCGGCCGGGGTTCCACCGAGGAATCGAACACGGCACCGCCCGCCTTGACGCCCTTGGAAACCACCGGAGTCGCGCTCCGGCGGACGCGCCCGCTCCCCGCAGGGGCCGGGATGCACGGCACGCGGTATGTCGAGTAATCGGACTCTTCAACCACCTGGCCAACCCTACCTTTGCGTGCTGACAGCAGAGGGGCGATCGACGACATTGCGTCAATGCCACGTCACTCGGCCCGCCGTCGATTTGCCCTGCTTACGGATGTTCTCCACGCAGTTGGACCCTCGGGGGCGGTCGGACTCACGCGACACCCGCTGTGACCCCGCTCACACCTTTCGAAGCTCCAACGTACAGCGTGTATGTCCCACCTTCCAGACCGTGGAGAACGTGTGCAGGGTTTGTGCACAGGTCGCGAGTCGGGAACTCGTGGACCCACTCTCCACGTATCTTCGAGTGAGATGCACAGACCTTCCTCCGACACCGGCCCTGAGCAAGCCGGTGGCCGCCCCGGGACAACGCCCCCCGTTCCGGGGCGGTGGTCTGTTCACTCACAGTACACGCGCAACCTCGCAGCGCCGCTGATTCTCGCCATCGCGCTGATCACACTGACCATCCAGGTGGTGGCCGAAAGCGGGCCGTCGATCGTGCTGGATCGGACGGTGCGGGACGGGATGCGCGAGCTCGCCGGGGCGTCCACGACGGCGTGGCTGGACGCGCCGATGCACTTCCTCGCCGACCTGGGCGGCCCGCTGCCCGCCGGGCTCGCGCTCACCGCGGCCGCACTGTTCGCCGCCTGGCGTGCGCGACGCGTGGCTCCGCTCGCGATCGCGGCCGGCGCGGTGCTCGTGGTGATGATCGCGGTGATCGCCGGGAAGGACCTGATCGGCCGAACCGGGCCGAGCGGGTCACCGCTGCCCGCCGACCAGTGGGGCTTCTTCCCCTCGGGCCACAGCGCCACCTCGACGATCTGCTACGGGATGGCCGCACTCCTCCTCGGGCGTGTCGGCTCGGCTCGGACCCGGCGGCTGTGTACGCGTACCGCGGTGGTGCTGTGCGCCGCGATCGGGTTCGCGCTGATGTGGTGCGACTACCACTGGTTGGCCGACGTACTGGCGGCATGGGCACTGTGCGGGATCGTGCTGGGCGCGGCGGCCCGGGTCCTGGACCACCGCCGGCGCGGTTGGGTCGACCGGTCCGACGACGCCGACCGGTGCCGGCTCGCCAGGTGAACGGCCGGAGAACTTTTCCCGCAGCTCGGTCTGCGGATTACGCGCCATCAGATGCCAGCTTGAAGCGTTATTCGGTGAAATCTGGGCGCACAACCTACGGAATCAGTTGCTAACGGGATCTTGACGCGTGATCAAACGGGCGTTTGTATTACGCCGCACCGTTCGGAACGTGCGAACGGCTCACCATCCGTCCCGGAGGCGATAACCGCACCCCGCTGTCCCGCAGAGGTAGCGCACATGGCTGTAGAAACCACCCCACCGCCGTCCGGGACCCTGACTCCAGTCACCCTCGACCCCGCCGGCGGGCCCGCACCGCTCAAACGATCCATCGGCGTCGTCGGCGGCACGCTGCTCACGCTCTCGTGTCTGACCCCCGCGTCCTCCCTGTTCGTGATCGTGCCGGGGATGTTCCAGGACCTGGGGTCCGGTACCGCGCTGGCCCTGGTCGTGGCCGCCGTGCTGTGTGTCGGCGTGGCGTTCTGTTACTCCGAACTGGGCACCCTGATCCCCAGCGCCGGCGGCGAATACGCCATGGTCGGCACGCTGATGGGCCGCTTCATGGGTTGGCTGGTCTTCATCATCGCCACCATCGTGGTGATGATCGTGCCGCCGATCATCGCCCTTGGCACCGCCGAGTATCTGACCTCGATCGCCACGATCGACACCATGTGGGCCGGCGCCGCGGTGATGATCCTGGCCACCGTCATGGGTCTGCTGGACCTGCGCGCCAACGCCTGGGTGACCGGCGTCTTCCTGGCCCTGGAGGTGGTCGCCGCGGCGATCGTCGCCTTCCTCGGCTTCGCCAACGTGCACCAGTCCACCTCGACGCTGATCAAGCCCGAAGTGGTCGCGGACGCCGCCGCCAACACCACCGACCCACTCAAGATGGGCGTGCTGATCGCCGGCATGGCGGGCGCGCTGTTCGCCCTCCAGGGTTTCTCCACCGCGGTCTACCTGGCCGAGGAGATGGAGAACCCGCGTCGCACGGTCTCCCGCACGGTGTTGTGGACCCTGGGCCTGGGCGGCGTGATCCTGATCGTGCCGACCATCGCCATCTCGCTGGGCGCCCCGGACCAGGCGACGCTGGCAAACGGCGACATCCTCGGTCTGGTCGAGGGCTGGTCCAACCACGGCATGGCCACCTTCATCGGCCTGTGCATCGCGCTGGCGATCATCAACGCGGGCGTGGTCATGGTGATCCAGAACTCGCGCGTGGTCTACGCCTCGGCCCGCGACCGGGCCTGGCCCGAGCCGATCAACCGGGCCTTCGGCAAGGTGAACCGGTTCGGTTCGCCGTGGGTGTCCACGCTGGTGGTCGGCGTGCCCGGCGCGCTCCTTTGCTTCGTGAACCTGGACATCCTCGGCGAGGTCACCGGCGTCGCGGTGGCCGCGCTCTACCTGATGGTGGCGCTGGCCACGTTGGTCGCCCGGCGGGGTACGCACAAGCACACGCAGGCGTGGCGAATGCCGCTGTGGCCGGCGATCCCGGTGCTGCTGATCGCGGCGATGATCTACGTACTGACCGAACAGCCGCTGCGCGCGCTGTACATCACCGGAGGGGTGGTGCTCGTCGCCGCGCTCTACTGGGTGTTGTACCTGCGTCCGCGGCAGGAGACCCGCTGGAACATCAAGCTGATGGCCGACGACTCCTGATCGGCCCGAGGGCCCGACTGGGCCGTTGTACCCGCCCGAGGGCGGTGCCTCCTCCGGTGGGCACCGGCCTCGGGCGGTTCGTATTCGTGCCGGCTCAGTCGAGCAACGCCGCGCGCAGCCGGGCCAATCGGTCCGCGTCCAGGCCCAGGCCGCGTTCCAGGTAGGCGTCGAAGCTCCCCCAGTGGGTGTCCATCACCTCCAGGGCGCCGCGCAGATACTCCTCGCGCACCTCGAGGAACGGCCGGAAGAGTTCGAGCAGTCCCGGGCGCATCGCGAGTTTGTCGCTGTTCAGCTCGTAGCGGTTCGCCGGGTCGTTGCTGATCAGGTAGTTCGCCACCACGTCCGCCGCGGAGACCCCGACGATCCGCTGGACCAGGGCCGCGGCGATGCCCGCGCGGTCCTTGCCGGCCGAGCAGTGCACCACGACCGGCAGGCCGTCGGCGGCGAGCAGCGCGCGCAACAGTTCGGCGTGCTTGTCGACCCGACTCACCACCTGGTCGCGGTAGTCCGCCGCGATCGACTGCTCGGCCCGGCCGTCGCCGAGCCGTTCGCGCAGTACGTCCAGGTCGGCACTGCGCATGTCGCTCCAGAACGTCCCGTGCCGGGCCGGGTCGGACATCGACAGGTTGAGCCATCGCGCGCCGGCGGGCAGCACGTCGGCGCCGTCCATGTCGATGTCGGCCGCGCTGCGCAGATCCACCACGAGCCGGATGCCCAGGCCCGCGATGATCGCCCGGTCGGCGGCCGTGGGCTTGGCCAGATGGCCGCTGCGGAAGTAGCGGCCGGGGCGTATCCGGCGGCCGTCGGTGGTCGGCAGACCGCCGATGTCGCGGAAGTTGCGCACACCTTCGAGCACGATGCCGTCCGCCTGATGTTGTGTCACGGGTCTCCTCGGGTTGGTCCGGCCGACTGGGGAGCGCACTCAGGCGCCGCGTACCGGACGGGGTTCGCCGAACCGTTGCTCGAACTGCTCGTCGGTCAGCTCGCGCATCTCCTCGATCGTCACCACGCCCAGCATCAGCTCGGTGAGGAAGCGCGGCGCGGGCCTGGCCCGCATCGCGTCGGTGATCGGACCGGGCACGGTATGCGCCGCGGACTCGACCCGGCCGTCCGGATGCAGTGTGAAGGTGCGGTAGCCGGGGCCGTCGAAGCGCCTGCCGGCGTAGTCGATGCTGTAGGTGGTCGAGGGCGCCACGAACACCGGGACGCCGCCGAACTCGCCCTCCAGGGAGCCGTGCAGGTGTCCCCCGGAGATGGCCCGGATCCGCGGGAAGTCGCGTAGCAGCGCGCCGAGTCGGCCGGAGGGGTCCAGGTTCGGGCAGATCTCCGCGAGCGGCGGCTGATGGACGAACAGCAGCGCGTGCTCGGCGTCCGAACCGGCCAGGATCTCCCGGATCCGGGCCGCCTCGGGCGCGCTCAACTCCGGTCCGTCGGCGCGGGTCATCCGGTCGTCGAGGTCGCGGTAGACCCCCTCGCCCACGTGTTCGCGGCCGAGCGCGTTGGTGTCCACCATGAGCAGCAGCCAGGACCCGATCCGCACCGCCGGTTCCAGGTGCACGCCGGTGCGCGGGAGACCCGCCGTGTAGGCGTCGTGGCTGTCGTGGTTGCCCGGGAGGCAGTACACCGGCACCGACAGTCCCTGGAGCACGTCCCCCAGGCGCCGATAGGCCCCCGGCTCGCCGGTGTCGGCCAAGTCGCCCGAGGCGACCAGCACATCGGCCGCGGCGAGCGCTTCGGCGGCGTCCGCGAGGGTCGCGGCCAGCCCCGCGTCCGGGTCGTGGCGCACGAATCCGTGGGTGCCCGGGGCGTCCCGGTAGTGCACGTCGGAGATCTGGATCAACCGGATGGCGGTATCGCCGGCCGGAGTGGCTTCTTCGGGCATGCGCCGTTCCCCTGTTCAGGTCCGTAACGGCCGTCGACTGATCATCTGACGACCCGTCAAGCATGCTGCCAGGGAAGGCGCGCGGAGGAAATGGCGAAGCCCGCCGGACCACGTCGTCGGGGTCGGGCGGGCCGCGCCGGGCGGTCTCGCCGAGGCGGGACCGGGTCGGGCGAAGGGTCAGTCGTTGGTCGGGAAGCCCAGGTTGATCCCACCGTGGCTGGGGTCGAGCCAGCGCTGGGTGACGACCTTGCCGCGGGTGAAGAACTGCACGCCGTCGGCGCCGTACGCGTGCAGGTCGCCGAACAGCGAGTTCTTCCAGCCGCCGAACGAGTAGTAGGCGACCGGGACCGGGATCGGCACGTTGATCCCGATCATGCCGACCTCGACCTCGTTCTGGAACTTGCGGGCCGCGCCACCGTCGTTGGTGAAGATCGCGGTGCCGTTGCCGTACGGGTTGGCGTTGATCAGCGCCAGGCCCTCGTCGTAGGACTCGACCCGGACCACGGACAACACCGGGCCGAAGATCTCGTCCGTGTAGATCGACATCTCGGGGGTGACGTGGTCGAACAGGGTCGGGCCGACCCAGTAGCCGTCGGCCGTGTCGTCGCCGTTGATCGGGTGCGCGCGGCCGTCGACCACGAGCGTCGCGCCCTGGTCCTGGCCCGCCTGGACGTAGGACAGCACCTTGTCCGCGTGTTGCCGGGTGACCAGCGGGCCCATCTCGGAGTCGGCGTCGTTGCCCGCGCCGACTCGGAGCTTGGCCATCCGCTCCTTGATCCGGGCGATCAGCTCGTCGGCGATCGGCTCGACCGCGACCAGGGCCGAGATCGCCATGCAGCGCTCGCCGGCAGCGCCGAACCCGGCGTTGACCGCGGCGTCCGCGACCAGGTCCAGGTCGGCGTCCGGGAGCACCAGCATGTGGTTCTTGGCGCCGCCGAGGGCCTGGACGCGCTTCCCGTAGCGGGTGCCGTTCTCGTACACGTACTTGGCGATCGGGGTCGAGCCGACGAACGAGACGGACTTGATGTCCGGGTGCTCCAGGATGCGGTCGACGGCGACCTTGTCCCCGTGCACGACGTTGAACACGCCCTCGGGCAGCCCGGCCTGCTGCCACAGCTCGGCCAGGAAGTTCGCGGTGGACGGGTCCTTCTCGCTCGGCTTGAGGATCACCGTATTGCCGGTGGCGATCGCGATCGGGAAGAACCACATCGGGACCATCGCCGGGAAGTTGAACGGCGAGATGATCGCGACCGGGCCCAGCGGCTGGCGGATCGAGTAGACGTCGATGCCGGTCGAGGCCTGCTCGGAGTGGCCGCCCTTCTGCAGGTGCGGGATGCCGCAGGCGAGTTCCACGACCTCCTGGCCGCGGGCGATCTCGCCGAGCGCGTCCGAGTGCACCTTGCCGTGCTCGGCCACGATGATCGCGGCCAGCTCGTCCTTCTTGGCGTTGAGCAGCTCGCGGAAGTTGAAGAGCACCGAGGAGCGCTTCGCGAGCGAGGCGTTCTTCCACGTGGCGAAGGCGCGGACGGCGACCGAGACGGCCTCGTCGACCTCGGCCACCGAGGCGAAGTCGACCGTGCCGGTGACCTTGCCGGTGGCGGGGTTGTGGATGTCGCCCCGACGCTCGGAGGTACCGGTCCACTCCGCGTTGGCAATCCAGTGGGTTACGTGGTTCGTCACGGTTCGGCCTTCCGGGGATGCGGTTTGGCGAGGGGCCGCACAAGCCCCGTACGGCGCCAGTCTTGCGGCCGGGCGCGCGAGGCTCAAGCTCCAGAGTGTCGGCGGTTGGGCCGTTCGCCTTACAGGATGCCCACCCGCTCCGCCCGTTACCTCGGGAATGAAGGCTGCGGATCCACCGCAAAAGGGGTGGGCGTACCCGGCCTCTCGGCCATGGTGCGTCCACCCCTCCGGTTCGGCTCAGCTATCGAAGCCCATGCCCACCTTGTCCAGTGCCTTGAGCCACAGGTTGCGCTTGCCGGCGTTCTTGTCGGCGCGGTCCATCGACCACTTGGTCATCGTCACGCCCGCCCACTTGATCGGTTCCGGGGGGAACGGGAGAGGCTTCGTGCGGACCATTTCGAGTTCGGTGCGCTCGGTCGGGCGGCCGGCCAGCTTGTCGAGCATGACCTCCGCGCCGAACCTGGTGGCGCCCACGCCCAGGCCGGTGAAGCCCATCGCGTAGGCGACCTTGCCCTTGTACGCCGTCCCGAAGAACGCCGAGAAGCGGCTGCACGTGTCGATCGCGCCGCCCCACGTGTGGGTGAAGCGCAGGCCGTCCAGCTGCGGGAAGGTGTCGAAGAAGTGCTGCGCGAGCTTCGCGAACGTGGCCGGGCGCTGGTCCAGTTCCGCGGCCAGCCGGCCGCCGTAGTGGTAGACGGCGTCGTAGCCGCCCCACAGGATCCGGTTGTCCGCGCTGAGCCGGTAGTAGTGGAACTGGTTGTTGGTGTCGCCGATGCCCTGGCGGTTGGCCCAGCCGAGCGCCGCGAGCTGCTCGGCGCTCAGCGGCTCGGTCATCATCGCGTAGTCGTAGACCGGGACCACGAACGGCCGCAGCCGCTTGACCAGCGACGGGAAGACGTTGGTGCCCAGCGCCACCTGCCCGGCGAAGACCCGGCCGTAGGCGCTCTCCAGGACCATCCCGGAGCCGTGCTCGGCCAGTCGGGTCACCTTGGTGCGCTCGTGGATCCGCACGCCCAGCGACTCGCACGCGGCCTTGAGGCCCCAGGCCAGCCGGGCCGGGTCGACGATCGCACAGCCGGTCTTGTCCCACACACCCGCCAGGTAGGTCGGCGAGTCGACCTCCGCGCGGACCTGGTCCCGGTCCAGGAAGGTCAGCTCGGTACCGTACTTGGCGGCCAGCTCGACCTCCTCGCGCAGTTCCTCGACCTGGTGCGGCTGGGTGGCCACGTTGAGTTCGCCGGTGCGGCGGAAGTCGCAGTCGATCCCGTAGCGCTTGATCGCCGCCTCGATCTCGTCGAGGTTCTCCTCGCCGAGCCGCTCCAGCTGCGCGAGTTCGCGCTCCCAGCGGTCCAGGCCGTTGTAGAAGCCGTGGGTCAGACTCGCCGCGCAGAAGCCGCCGTTGCGGCCCGAGGCCGCCCAGCCGATCTCGTGCGCCTCGAGCAGGACCACGTCCCGCGAGGGGTTGCGCTCCTTGGCGATCAGCGCGGTCCACAGGCCCGAGTAGCCGCCGCCGACGATGGCGAGATCGCAGTGCTCGTCGCCGACCAGGGCCGCGCGCGGTTGCGGGCGGTCCGGCTGGTCCAGCCAGAAGGGAACCGGTGCGGCGTCCGCGAGCGCGCGGACCGCCTCGACCGAGGGGGCAGGATCCGAGGTGTTCCGGGGACCCATGGGTTTCACCACTTTCGCGGGGCCCGCCGGGGTCCCCTTGTCGGACCCCGGCGGTTTTCACCGCATAGCTACAGATCTGGGATTGTTCATCATCCGCCGGGCGAGGCTACGCCCGCGCTTTGGCCCGCCGCGAGGCGCGGATCTGGCCGATCATCACGATCAGCACGGCGATCACGAACATCGCCGAGCCGATCACGTTGATCTGCGGCGGCGTGCCGCGCTGGGCCGCGCCGTAGACGAACATCGGGAACGTGACGGTGTTGCCCGAGGTGAAGTTGGTGATCACGAAGTCGTCGAAGCTCAGCGCGAAGGCGAGCATCGCGCCGGCCCCGATGCCGGGCGCCGCGAGCGGCAGGGTCACCCGCAGGAACACCTGGACGGGCGAGGCGTACAGGTCCTGCGCGGCCTCTTCGAGCTTGGGATCCATGCCGAGCACCCGGGCCTTGACCGCAACCACCACGAAGCTCAGGCAGAACATGATGTGCGCGATCAGGATGGTCACGAAGCCGGTGTTGATCCGCATGTTCAGGAACAGCGTGCCCAGCGAGGCGCCCATCACCACCTCGGGCATCGACATCGGCAGGAACAGCAGCGTGTTGATCGCGCCGCGGGCCCGGAACCGGTAGCGGCCGAGCGCGAAGGCGATCGCGGTGCCGAGCACGGTGGCGATCAGCGTGGACAGCACCGCGATCTTCATGCTGATCGCGACCGAGTCGCAGATGCCCGCGACCCCGCACGGCTGTTCCCACGCGTTCGTGGTGAAGCCGTTCCAGGTGTAGTTGAAGCGCCCGTTCGGATCGTTGAACGAGAACATCAGCACGACGAGGTTGGGCAGCGTCATGTAGCCGAGCGCGAGCAGCCCGAACAGCACGATGACATTGCGCCGCAACCAGTTGACGACGGCCATCAGACCAGGTCCTCCGTCCCCGCCTTGCGGATGTACGCGGTCACCATGAGCACGATCAGCAACATCAGGATGAACGACAGGGCGGCGGCGGTCGGATAGTCCAGGACCCGCAGGAACTGGGTCTGGATCACATTGCCCGCCATGCCGGTGTCCGGCGAGCCGAGCCACTGCGCGTTGACGTAGTCGCCGGAGGCCGGGATGAAGGTGAGCAGCGTGCCGGAGACCACGCCCGGCAGCGACAGCGGGAAGGTGACCTTGGCGAAGGTCGTGCGCGGCGACGCGTACAGATCGCCGGCCGCCTCGTGCAGGCGCGGATCGATCCGCTCCAGGCAGGCGTACAGCGGCAGCACCATGAACGGCAGGAAGTTGTAGGTCAGTCCGCAGATCACCGCGAGCGGCGTGGCCAACACCCGGTCGTCCTGGGTGAGTCCGAGGAACGCGGTGACGTCGGTGAAGCGCAGCTTGTTGAGCACGTCCACGACGATCCCGTTGTCCGCCAGGATCGTCTTCCAGGCCAGCGTGCGGACCAGGAAGCTGGTGAAGAACGGCGCGATCACCAACACCAGCCACATGCCGCGCCACTTGCCCGCCTTGAACGCGATCGCGTAGGCGAGCGGATAGCCGATCAGCAGACACAACACGGTGGCCGCGGCGGCGTAGCCGAACGAGCGCAGGAACTGCGGGTAGTACTGGTCGATCGCGTCCCAGTAGGTGGCCCAGTGCCAGGTGAGGTCGTAGCCCTTGGTCAGGTTGCCGGTCTGCAGCGACGTGGAGCCCTGGACCACCATCGGGATCGCGAAGAACACCACGAGCCACAGCAGGCCGGGCGCGAGCAGCGCGTACGGTACCCATCTGCCGCGCTTCTTCGGCTCGATCGGCGAGGCCGCGGTCTCCGCACCCCCCGCCGTACCCGTGCCCAGGGTGCCCAGGGCGCTCACGCGGCGTCCTCGCTCGCCTCGGCGATGCCCGCGGTCAGGTCGCCCGACTCCAGGCCGAAGCCGTGCTCGGGGTTCCAGTGCAGCACCACCTTCGCGCCGGGCACCAGGCGCGCATCGCGCTCCATGTTCTGTTCGAAGACGGTGAACTCCTGGTCCCACGGCATCCGCACCACGTACTGCGTGGAGACGCCGATGAACGCGGCGTCCACGATCACCCCGCCGTCGAGCCGGTTGCGGTTGTCCGCGACACTCGCCCCGTCCGCGAAGGCGATGGTGATCTTCTCCGGCCGGATGCCCATCACCAGCCGGTCGCCCGCGGCGGCCGAACGGGCGGCGGGCAGCGCGAGCCGGTTGCCCTGCGCGTCGAGCAGCAGATCGCCGTCGGCGCGCCCGGTGACCTTGGCCTCGAGCAGGTTGGACTGGCCCAGGAAGTTGGCCACGAACGTGGTGCGCGGCGCCTCGTACAGCTCGACCGGCGAGCCGAGTTGCTCTATTCGGCCGCCGTTCATCACGGCGATCGTGTCGGCCATCGTCATGGCCTCTTCCTGGTCGTGCGTCACGTGCACGAAGGTGATGCCCACGTCGGTCTGGATGCGCTTGAGTTCGAGCTGCATCTGCCGGCGCAGCTTGAGGTCGAGCGCGCCCAGCGGCTCGTCCAGGAGCAATACCTGCGGGGTGTTGATCAGCGCCCGGGCCACCGCGACCCGCTGCTGCTGGCCGCCGGAGAGTTGGGTGGGCTTGCGCTTGGCCAGATGGCCCAGTTCGACCAGGTCGAGCATGTCCTTGACCGGCTGCGCGGTGTCCTTGACGCCGCGCCGCTTGAGTCCGAAGCCGACGTTGTCGGCCACGCTCAGGTGCGGGAACAGCGCGTAGTTCTGGAACACCGTGTTGACCGGGCGCTTGTACGGCGGCAACGCCGTGACATCGCGGTCGCCGATACTGACCGTGCCGGTGGAGGGCTGCTCCAGGCCGGCGATCATCCGCAGCGTCGTGGTCTTGCCGCAACCCGAGGCGCCGAGAAGGGCGAAGAAGGATCCGGCCGGGATGGTCAGGTCCATGGGTCGCACGGCCGTGAAGTCGCCGTAGTGCTTGCTCAGGCCCGCCAAGGAGACGTCGCCGGTGGCGCCGGCCCGCTGCTGCTCAGTCATGTTTCCTCTCGCCGCATCGCGGGCGCGAGGGCGGACGGGAGCTCGCGCTCCCGGCCGCCCGTTCGATGGGGGGTGGTTACCGGTCTCCGAAGATGGTCCGGTGCCAGTCCTTGCGGGCGATGCCCGTGCCGTCGTACATGACGTGCTTGACCTGGGTGTACTCGTCGAAGGAGTACTGCGACATGTCCTTGCCGAAGCCGGACGCCTTGTACCCGCCGTGCGGCATGTCGCTGATGATCGGGATGTGGTCGTTGACCCACACGCAGCCGGCCTGGATCTCCCGGGTGGCCCGCAGCGAGCGGAAGATGTCGCGCGTCCACGCGGAGGCGGCCAGGCCGTAGGGGGTGTCGTTGGCGAGCCGGATGCCCTCGTCGTCGCTGTCGAAGGGCAGTACGACCAGGACCGGGCCGAAGATCTCGTCCTGCACGATCTCGCTGTCCTGGGCCACCCCGGTGATCAGCGTCGGGCGGTAGAAGGCGCCCTTGGCCAGTTCGCCGCCGGGGATCTCGCCGCCGGTGACCACGGTCGCGCCGTAGCCGCGGGCGCGCTCGACGAAGCCGGCCACCGACTCCTGCTGCCGGCGCGAGACCAGCGGGCCGAGGTCGGTCGAGAAGTCGGTGGTGTCGCCCAGCCGGATGCCCCGGTACAGCTCCGCGACGCCGGCCACGAACGCGTCGAACAGCGGGCGCTGCACGTAGGCGCGGGTCGCGGCGGTGCAGTCCTGGCCCGAGTTGATCAGCGACGCGGCGACCGCGCCGTTGATCGCGGCGTCCGGGTCGGCGTCGTCGAAGACCACGAACGGGGCCTTGCCGCCGAGTTCGAGGTGCAGCCGCTTGACCGTGCGCAGCGCCACCTCGCCGACCCGCTTGCCCACTCCGGTGGAGCCGGTGAAGGAGATCATCGACACGTCGGCGTGGCCCATCAGGTATTCGCCGACGGTCCGCCCCTGACCGGTGATCACGTTGACCACGCCGTCCGGGATGCCCGCGTCGGTGCACGCCTGGGCGAACATCAGCGAGGTCAGCGGGGTGATCTCGGCCGGCTTGAGCACGATCGTGTTGCCCGCCGCGATGGCCGGCAGGATCTTCCAGGCGGCCATCTGGAGCGGGTAGTTCCACGGCGCGATCGAGCCGACCACGCCGATCGCCTCGCGGCGGATCATCGACGTGGAGCCGGTCGCGTACTCCCCGGCCGCCTTGCCCTCCAGGTTGCGCGCGGCGCCGGCGAAGAACGCGGTGTTGTCGACCGTGCCCGGCACGTCGAACTCGGTGGTCAGCCGGATCGGCTTGCCCGCCTGCGCGCTCTCCACCCGGGCGAAGTCGGCGGCGCGCTCGTCGAGCAGCACCGAGAGCCGGTTCAGCGCGCTCGCCCGCTCGCCCGGGGTGGCCCCCGACCACTGCGGGAAGGCGGCCTTGGCGGCGGCCACCGCCGCGTCCACGTCCGCGGGCGCGGCCAGGGTCAGGGTGTCGATCGTCTCGCCGGTGGCCGGGTCGGTGACGTCGAAGGTCTCCCCGGACGAGCCCTGCCGCAGTTGTCCCCCGACGTATTGATGACCTTTGCCGAAGTCCTGCATAGGCATGGGAGCCCTCCAAGGGATTTTCGATGAGCCGACGGGCGCCGCGGGTGGTGGTTATGCGCGTGAGCCGCGTCAGCGTAGGACGATGCCGTTTCGACACGGGGTGCCGCAACAGGCACATCGACAGGTAGGCGTGGGTGGGCTTTACAGGTCGTGAACCGCCCCCGCGAACCCCGGGGCCGCCGCTCGGACACCCCGGCGACCTGTCACCATGGAAGCACCGCCCACCGAGCCATTTACAGATTGCTCGACGATTCCCGCTTCCGGCGGGAACAACCGCACCGCGGTCGGGCCGAAGTCAGTTCGCGGAGGTTGTCGAATGTTCCCCACGGTGGCCGACGTACTGGCCCTCGATATCGTCCAGCGCGGTCGCCCACAGGTGGTCGCGGGCGAACGTGGCCTGGCCCGGCCGGTGCGCTGGGTGCACATCAGCGAGCTGCCGGACGTGACCCGACTGCTCAAGGGTGGCGAACTGGTGATGGCCACCGGCATCGCCCTCCCCGAGGAGCGCGAGGGTCTGCAACGCTACATCCGCGACCTGGCCGAGGTGGACGCGGCCGGCCTGGTGGTCGAACTGGGCCGGCGCTACACCGAGCAGCTGCCGCGCGCCCTGGTCGCGGCGGCCGAGCAGGTCGGCCTGCCGGTGATCACGTTGCGCAACGAGACCCGCTTCATCGGCATCACCGAGGCCGTACACGGCCTGATCATCGACGCCCAGCTGGCCGAGCTCCAGGCCTCCGAGGCGGTACACCAGGCGTTCAACGAGCTGGCCGTCGAGGGCGCCGAACCCGCCGAGATCGTCCGGCAGGCATCCCGAATGGCCGGCCGGCCGGTGATCCTGGAGAACCTCGCACACCAGGTGCTCGCCTACGACGCGGCCGGCCTGGCCGCCGAGACGCTCCTGGAGAACTGGGAGGACCGCTCCCGGCAGCTGCGCGTGTCCGCCCGGACCGCGTTCGACGAGCGCACCGGATGGCTGGTCACCACGGTCGGCGCGCGCGGGCACGACTGGGGCCGGCTGATGCTGGTCGGCGACGGCACCGCGCCGCCCGCGCGGCAGACCATGCTGCTCGAACGGGCCGCGTCCACCCTGGCCCTGAACCGGCTGGTGGTGCGCGATCGGGAGAGCCTGGAGCGGCAGACCCACCGCACCCTGCTCTCCGGGATCCTGACCCACTCCTACACGGTGGCCGAGGTGACGTTGCGCGCCCGCGCGCTCGGTGTCCCGCTGGAGGGGCGGCGCCTGGTCGGCGTGGTGTTGCGGCTGCGCCGCAGCGTGACCCCGGCCGCGCTGGAATCCCAGGCCCGACTGCGCGACTTCACCGAGATCGCCGCCGCGGCGGTGCGCGAGCGGCGGCTGGCCGCGCTGGTCGGCGGGCTCGACGACGACAACGTGGGCCTGTTGGTCGCACTCGGCTCGCAGGACACCGAGGACGGCGCGTTGGAGGGCTTCGCCGCCGCGGTCCGCCGACTCGCGCCGGACCTCGCGGACGACATCGTGGTCGCGGTCGGCTCCTCGGTGGGCGCGGTGCGCGATGCGCGGCGCTCGTTGTTGGAGGCGACCCAGGTCGCCGACGCCGCGCTGCACCAGGGCGGCAAGGCCGCGTTCTACCGGCTGCCCGACGTCCGGCTGCGCGGTCTGCTGCACCTGCTGCGCGACGACGCCCGACTCCAGACCTACGTGGAACGCGAACTCGGCCCCCTGCTGGCCTACGACGCGCAACAGGGCACCCAGCTGGTCCCGATGTTGCAGATCTATCTCGAGCACGGCCGCAACAAGTCCGCGGCGGCCGACGCCGCGCATCTGTCCCGGCCGTCCTTCTACGAACGGCTGCACCGGATCGAACGGGTCCTCGGCGTGGACCTGGACCAGGTGGAGAGCTGCCTGTCGCTGCACGTGGCACTGCTCGGCCTGGAGGCGCTGCGTCGCTGAGCGCGCCCGGCCGCCGCCGGGCGGACCGGACCGCCCCGGACCCGCGAACGGCGGGCCCGGGGCGGTCCGCGGTCAGTGTCCGGTCAGCGCCAGCACCCGGCGGGCGGCGGGCCGCTCCAGCAGGTCGGCGAAGGTGGCGCGCCCCTGGACCACCTTGCGGAACACCCGCCAGCCCTGCGGCAGGGTGCTCACCGCGTGGTGCAACATCGCGGGGTGCCGCTCGAACACGTCGAGCAGCAGCCGGCCGGCGCGCATCTCACGACCGAGCACCGCGTCGATGTCCGCGTGGTAGGCCGCGCCGAGCTTGTCCACCTCGGCGTCGGTGTCCACCCCGGCCACCTCCGCGGCCCGCTCCCCCGCCGACCGGCCCGAACGCAGCGCGTACGAGATGCCCTCGCGCGTCCACGGCTCAAGCAGCCCGGCGGCGTCCCCGGCGACCAGCACCCGGCCGCGGGACAGCGGCGCGCTCTCCTTGCGGCAGCGGGTCAGGTGTCCCGACTCGATCGCCGGGCGGAACCCGGCCAGGCCGAGCCGACCGATGAAGTCGCGCAGGTAGGCCCGGGTCGCCTCGCCCTCGCCGCGCGCGCTGATCACCCCCACGGTGAGCGTGTCGCCCTTGGGGAAGACCCACCCGTACGAGCCCGGCAGCGGGCCCCAGTCGAGCAGGACCCGGCCGCGCCAGTGCGCGGCCACCTCCGGCGGCACCGGGATCTCCGCCTCCAGGCCCAGGTCGACCCGGTCGAAGGTGACCCCGACATAGGCGGAGCTGCGGCCCGCGCTGCCGTCCGCGCCGACCACCGCGCGGGCCCGGACCTGCTCGCCGCCGGCCAGGGTCAGCGTCACCCGGCCCGCCGACTCGGCGATCCGGGTGACCGTGGCGCCCTCGCGCAACACCGCGCCCGCGGCCACCGCCGCCCGGGTCAGCGCCTCGTCGAAGCGGGCCCGGTCGACCAGGCCGATCAGCGTGGTCCGGGACGAGCGCACCCGTCGCCGGCGACCGCGCAGGGTGAACTCGACCTCGTGGACCAGGTCCTCCACCGGCGGCTCGAAGCCGGGCGGGAGGGCGTGCTTCGAGGGGCCGATGATGCCCCCGCCGCAGGTCTTGTAGCGCGGCAGTTCGGCCCGGTCCAGGACCAGCACGCGGCGCCCGGCGCGCGCGGCGGCCAGGGCCGCGGACGCCCCGGCGGGCCCGGCGCCGATCACCACGACGTCCCAGCTCACCGGCTCGGCGGGCGGGTCGGCACGGTCGGCGGTGGGGTCCGCGACGGGGTCGGCGGGCGATTCGACGGCGGGCCCGGCGGGGGCCTCGGGGGAGCTGCTGGTCATGGCCATCGACCCTAGTGCGTCCGTCCGGGCGGCTCCCGCCCGCCGGCGGCCGGGTGACCTGCGCGGCTGCCCGAAAAGCCGCCGAACGCGCACTATGCTCCGCCGGTGTCCCACGACAGCGCACCCTTCCTGATCGTCCTGACCCTGGCCTTCGTCGCGCCGCTGGCGGCCGATCTGCTCGGCCGCCTGCTGCCGGTGCCGACCGTGGTGCTCGAACTGCTGCTCGGGGTGCTGGCCGGACCGTCGGTGCTGAGCTGGGTGCACGAGACGACGGTGCTCACCTTCACCGCCAACTTCGGCCTGGCGTTCCTGATGTTCCTGGCCGGCTTCGAGATCGACCTGGCCCGACTCAGCGGCCGGCCGCTGCGCCGGGCGACGTTGGGCTGGGCGCTGTCCCTGCCGGTCGGGCTGCTGGTCGGCCTGCTGCTGGTGTGGTCCGGCTCGACCGTGTCGCGCCTGGTGGTCGGCCTCGCGCTGACCACCACCGCGCTCGGCACGCTGCTGCCGATCCTGCGCGACGCAGGCGCGCTGCCCACCCGGTTCGGCGCGCAGGTGATGGCGATCGGCACGCTCGGCGAGTTCGGCCCGATCGTGGCCGTCTCGCTGCTGCTGAGCGGGCGCAACGCGGGCGCCTCGGCGGTCGCGCTGGCCTGTTTCGCGGCGGTGACGGTGGTGGTGCTCGCGTTCGCCCGCCGGCCGCTGCCCGCCCCGCTGGACCGGGTGGTCCGGGCCACCCTGCACTCCAGCGGCCAACTCGCGATCCGGCTCGGCGTACTCGTCCTCGCGGTCCTGGTCTGGGCCGCGGACGAGTTGGGGCTGGACGCGCTGCTGGGCGCGTTCGCGGCCGGGCTGATCATCCGGCTGCTGCTGTCCGACATGCCGGCAGAGGCGCGCGAGACGGTCGCGGGCAAGCTGGACGCGATCGGGTTCGGGATGTTCATCCCGGTGTTCTTCGTGGTCAGCGGCGTGCGCTTCGACGGGCGCGCGTTGTTCGCGGACCTGGGCACGGTGGCTCTGCTGCCGCTGTTCCTGGTGTTGTTCCTGCTGGTCCGCGGCGTGCCGACGTACCTGGTGGAGCGCGGCGCACCGGCCGCGGTACGGCTGGGCCTGGCGCTGTTCGGCTCGGCCGGGCTGCCGCTGATCGTGGTGATCACCGGGATCGGGGTGGCCGAGGGCGAGTTGAAGGCGAGTACCGCCGCCGCGATGGTCGGCGCCGGGATGGTCTCCGTACTGGTGTTCCCACTGCTCGGGTTGCGCGCCTATCGCGGCGCGATCGCCGCCGATCCGGCCCTCACCGGCCGCTGACCCGGCGATCGTCGGCTCACAGGCCGATGATCTTGCCCCACGCCTTTTCCCAGCGGCGTTCCTCGTCCTCGGTGGTCTCCCGCATGCCGTGCAGCTTCGCGGTCATCTCCGCGTCCGGGAAGATCAGCGGGTTGCTCGCCGACTCGCGCATCGCCTTGTCCTGGGACTCGGCCATCACCTGCTGCGCGGCCGGCACCGGACATACGTACGCCACGTAGTGCGCCAGTTCGGCGGCGATCTCCGGGTCGTAGTAGAAGTCCATCAGCTTCTCGGCGTTGGTCTTGTGCGCGGCCTTGTTCGGCACCATGAGGTTCTCCGACCACAGCTCGGCGCCCTCTTCCGGGACCACGAACTCGATGTCGGGGTTGTCCAGCTTGAGCTGGCCCACGTCGCCCGAATACGCCTGGCAGGCCAGGATGTCGCCGCTGGCCAGGCCCGAGGTGTAGTCGTTGCCGGTGAAGCTGCGGATGTGCTTCTTGTCCACCAGCTTCTGCATCCGCTCCATCACCTTGTCCACGTCGGCGTCGGTGAAGGTGCGGATGTTCGCGCCCTCGCCGAGCATCAGCAGCGCGACCGCCTCCATGAAGCCCGCGAACACGGTCACCCGGCCCTTGAGTTCGGGCCGCCACAGGTCGTTCACCGAGTGGATCTCGCGACCCACCAGCTTCTTGTTGTACGCGATGCCGGTCATCCCGCTCTGCCACGGCACGGTGTACTCACGCCTGGGGTCGTAGCCCGGGCTGCGCAACGATTCGGCGAGGTTGGCGCCCACCTGCGGCAGGTTGGCCTTGTCCAGCTTCTGCACCCAGCCGAGCCGGACGAAGCGGGTACACATCCAGTCCGAGATGACGATCGCGTCCCGACCCGGCTCCTTGCCCGCCTGGATGGCCGGGTGGATCTTGCCGAAGAACTCGTCGTTGTCGTTGATCTCCTCGGAATACCGGACCTTGATCCCGGTCTTCTCGGTGAACGCGTCGAGCGTGGGGTGGCGCTGCTCGTCCTTGTCGTCGACGTCGATGTAGAGCGCCCAGTTGGAGAAGCGCACCACCTTCTCCTTGGCCGACCGGTCCGCGCCGCCGCGCTCGCTCTCCTTGACGTAGGCGGACGGCACACCGCACGCGGCCAGGGTGCCGAGCGCCGCCGCCGCGCCGGTGCCGCGCAGGAACATCCGCCGATCCACCCGGTGGCCGGCGATCCGCAGCGGGGACTGGGCGCGAGTGCGGGCGCGGGTCATCGGCGACTCCTTGGCGAATGCGGGGTGGGCCTGCCCGGTGGGCGGAGGACCGCGGGTGCGGACGAAATGGCCCACCGCATCGTGGCGTCGCCCCACCCCCGACGGCAACACGCACCCTGTCAACCCTCGCGGAGCGGAGTTGACAGGGTGCGTGCGGTGTCGCCGGCCGCCGGCCGCCCGGCGGGTGGGATCAGGCGTCGTAGTTGGTCATCACGTGCTTGATCCGGGTGTAGTCCTCGAAGCCGTAGCCGGAGAGGTCCTTGCCGTAGCCGGAGTGCTTGAAGCCGCCGTGCGGCATCTCGGCGACCAGCGGGATGTGCGTGTTGATCCACACACAGCCGAAGTCGAGCCGCTTGGCCATCCGCATCGCCCGGCCGTGATCCTTGGTCCACACCGAGGAGGCCAGCGCGTACTGCACGCCGTTGGCGTTGGCCAGCGCCTCGGCCTCGTCCTCGAAGGACTGGACGGTGATCACCGGGCCGAAGACCTCGTTCTGGATGATCTCGTCGTCCTGCTTGAGGCCGGAGACCACGGTCGGCGCGTAGAAGAAGCCCTTGTCGCCGACCCGGTGCCCGCCGGCCTCGACCTTGGCGTGCGCCGGCAGGCGCTCGATGAAGCCGCCGACCTGGGCGAGCTGGTTGACGTTGTTGACCGGGCCGTAGTCCGCGTCGTCGTGCGGGCCGGTCGAGGTGGCATTGGCCGCGGCGGCCAGCGCGGTGACGAACTCGTCGCGGATCGAGGAGTGCACGAGCACCCGGGTCGCGGCGGTGCAGTCCTGGCCGGCGTTGAAGAAGCCGGCGCCGGCGATGCCCTCGGCCGCGGCGGCGATGTCGGCGTCCTCGAAGACCACGACCGGCGCCTTGCCGCCGAGTTCGAGGTGCACTCGCTTGAGGTCCTTGGAAGCGCTCTCCGCGACCGCCATGCCCGCCCGCACCGAACCGGTGATCGAGGCCATCGCCGGCGTCTTGTGCTCGACCATCAGCCGACCGGTGTCGCGGTCGCCGCAGATCACGTTGAACACGCCGGCGGGCAGGATCTCGCCGATGATCTCGGCGAGCAGCACAGTGGACTCGGGCGTGGTGTCGGACGGCTTGAGCACCACGGTGTTGCCCGCGGCCAGGGCCGGCGCGAACTTCCACACGGCCATCATCATCGGGTAGTTCCACGGCGCCACCTGCGCACACACGCCGACCGGCTCGCGCCGCACCATGGAGGTGTGCCCCGCCATGTACTCGCCGGCCGACTTGCCCTCCAGCATGCGCGCGGCACCCGCGAAGAAGCGGATCTGGTCCACCATCGGCGGGATTTCCTCGGACGCGGTCAGCGCGCGGGGCTTGCCGGTGTTGCGACACTCGGCGTCGATCAGTTCGTCGGCGCGCTTCTCCACCGCGTCGGCGATCTTCAGCAGTGCGAGCTGGCGCTCGGCGGGCGTGGTCTCGCTCCAGCTCTCGAACGCCGTGGCCGCCGCGCGCATCGCCGCGTCGACGTCCCGCTCGCGAGAGAGCGGGGACGTCGCGTAGACCTCGCCGGTGGCGGGGTCGACGATGTCGAGCGTGCCGCCGTCCGCGGCGTCGGTGAACGTGCCGTCGATGTAGTTGCGCAGAGTACGCAGGTCGCTCATGTCCCAAGTCTCCTTCGAAAACGGGGCGGCGCCGGCAGGACGGCGAGGAGGTCCATTTTCCCGACCTGGGCCGCCTTCCCAGCCTAACCGGACCGGTATCGATATCCGCACCCCTAACACGCAGCAACAACTGAATCAGTTGTCCTCATGATCAAAGTCAACGGATTCCCTTGCGAAAGGCCCATCTGATGAGGCAGAGTGACCACGTGGCCGGTCGAGACAGAAACCCGAATGCGCCGGCCGACGCCGTGTCGAAGGCGATCATCGAGCAGCTCCAGGAGGACGGACGCCGCTCGTACGCCGCGATCGGCAAGGCCGTCGGTCTCTCGGAGGCCGCCGTACGTCAACGCGTACAGCGCCTGCTCGACCAGGGCGTGATGCAGATCGTCGCGGTGACGGATCCGCTGACCGTCGGCTTCCATCGCCAGGCCATGGTCGGGGTTCGGGTCGAAGGGGACATCGAACCCGTGGCGGACATCCTGGCCACGATGAAGGAAGTGGACTACGTCGTGATCACGGCGGGTTCGTTCGACCTCATCGTGGAACTCGTATGCGAGAACGACGACCACTTGCTCGACATCATCAACAAGAGGATTCGAGCGATTCCGGGCGTACGGAGCACCGAGAGCTTCGTCTACCTGAAGCTTCGGAAGCAGACCTACCAGTGGGGTACTCGATGACAGAGCAGTACGACAACGCGGCCCTCTCCAAGAGCGCCTACGACCACCTGTGGATGCACTTCACCCGCATGTCGTCGTACGAGAAAGCTCCCGTGCCGACCATCGTGCGCGGTGAGGGCAGCTACATCTGGGACACCAACGGGCGCAGGTACATCGACGGCCTCGCCGGCCTGTTCGTCGTCCAGGCCGGCCACGGCCGCACCGAGCTGGCCGAGGTCGCCCGCAAGCAGGCCGAGCAGCTCGCCTTCTTCCCGGTGTGGAGCTACGCCCACCCCAAGGCGATCGAACTGGCCGAGCGACTGGCGAACTACGCCCCGGGCGACCTGAACAAGGTCTTCTTCACCACCGGCGGCGGCGAGGCCGTCGAGTCCGCGTGGAAGCTGGCCAAGCACTACTTCAAGCTGACCGGCAAGCCGACCAAGCACAAGGTCATCTCGCGCGCCATCGCCTACCACGGCACCCCGCAGGGCGCCCTGTCGATCACCGGCCTGCCGGACTACAAGGCGCCGTACGAGCCGCTGGTGCCCAGCACCTTCCGGGTGCCGAACACCAACCAGTACCGCAAGCCGGAGTTCCTGGCCGACTCCTCGCCCGAGGGCTTCGGCCGCTGGGCCGCGGACCAGATCGAGGTGGCCATCCTCAACGAGGGCGCCGACACCGTCGCCGCGGTCTTCCTCGAGCCGGTGCAGAACGCCGGTGGTTGCTTCCCGCCGCCGCCCGGCTACTTCCAGCGCGTGCGCGAGATCTGCGACCAGTACGACGTGCTGCTCGTCTCGGACGAGGTCATCTGCGCGTTCGGCCGGCTCGGCACGATGTTCGCGTGTGACAAGTTCGACTACGTGCCGGACATCATCACCTGCGCCAAGGGCATGACCTCGGGCTACTCCCCGATCGGCGCGATGATCGTGTCGGACCGCCTCGCCGAGCCGTTCTACAACGGCAGCGACAACGTCTTCATGCACGGCTACACCTTCGGCGGGCACCCGGTGTCCTCCGCCGTGGCGCTGGCCAACCTCGACATCTTCGAGCGCGAGGGCCTGAACCAGCACGTGCTGGACAACGAGTCCAAGTTCCTGAGCACGCTGCAGAAGCTCCAGGACCTGCCGATCGTCGGCGACGTGCGCGGCAACGGGTACTTCTACGGCATCGAGATGGTCAAGGACAAGGGCACCAAGGAGACCTTCAACGAGGACGAGGCCGAGCGCCTGCTGCGCGGCTTCCTCTCCACGGCGCTCTATGACAACGGCCTGTACTGCCGCGCCGACGACCGCGGCGACCCGGTCATCCAGCTCTCCCCGCCGCTGACCGCGGACCAGGGCGTGTTCGACGAGATCGAGCAGATCCTGCGCGGGGTGCTGACCGAGGCCTGGACCAAGCTGTAAACCCCGGCATTTCGACGAACCCTCCGAGTCTGCCGCCGTCGCGCACACCCCGTGCGCGCCGGCGGCAGACTCGTTTCCGCTCGCAAATCACCCCAAATACCAGGTAATCCAGAGGAATCGACGGATCGAGGCCCGATGAGCCACCCCGACCCCGGCGCCACCCCCCGCACCCGCATACGACGCCTGCCCGACCACGCGGTGACGGAGCGGTCCGCGCTGCACGCCGTGTTGGACGCCGGCCTGGTCGGCCACCTGGCGATCACCGGCGAGGACGGTCAACCGTTCGTCCTCCCGGTCGCCTACGCCCGGGACGGCGAGCGAGTCCTGATCCACGGCTCCACCGGCAGCCGGCTCTTTCGCGGTCTGGCCGCCGGTGCCCCGACCTGCCTGACCGTGACCCTGCTCGACGGACTCGTGGTGGCCCGCTCGGCGTTCGAGTCGTCCATGCACTACCGCAGCGCGATGGTGCTCGGCTCGTGCGTCGTACTCCCGGACCGGGACAAGGCCGCCGCCCTCGACCTGCTCACCGACCGGCTGCTGCCCGGCCGACGCGAGGAACTGCGCCCGCATCGGGCCAAGGAACTGGCCGCGACCCTGGTCCTGGCGCTGTCCCTGGCCGAGGCCTCGGTGAAGATCTCCGACGGGCCGCCGGAGGACGACCGGGACGACCTGGACACCCCGATCTGGGCCGGCGTGGTGCCGATCACGGAACACTTCGGCGAGCCGGTGGCCGCCCCGGACCTGCGCTTCGACCTGCCCGCCCCGGACTACCTGAGGAAGTGGCAACGATGACCGCCGACTACCGCGACGTGTCGTTGTGGTTCGACACGCTCGACGAGCCGATCACCGCGCGCCCCGCGCTCGCCGGCGATCTGGACGTGGACGTGGCCATCGTCGGCGCCGGCTACACCGGCCTGTGGACCGCGTACTACCTGGCCAAGGCCGATCCGAGGTTGCGGATCGTGGTCCTGGAGCGGGAGGTGGCCGGCTTCGGCGCCTCCGGCCGCAACGGCGGCTGGTGCTCGGCGCTGTTCCCGGCCTCGATCGCGAAGGTGGCCCGCACCAGCACCCGCGAGCGGGCCGTCGCCCAGCAGCGGGCGATGAACGCGACCGTGGACGAGGTCGGCCGAGTGGTTGCCGAGGAGGGCATCGACTGCGACTTCACCAAGGGCGGCACGGTCGTGCTGGCCCGCACCCCCGTACAACTGGCCCGGGCGCGGGCACTGGTCGCGGACGAACACGCGTGGGGCTTCGACGACGCGGACGCCCGCCTCCTGGACGCGGCCGAGGCCCGCGCCATGGTCGGCGCCACCGACGTGCTCGGCGGCACCTACACCCCGCACTGCGCGGTGATCCACCCCGCCAAGCTGGCCCGCGGCCTGGCCGCCGCGGTGAGCGCGCTCGGGGTGACCATCCACGAGCACACCCCCGTCACCGCGATCGAGCCCGGCGCCGCGCTCACCCCCTACGGTCGGGTACGCGCCGACGTGGTGGTCCGGGCCACCGAGGGCTACACCGCCGAGTTGGCCGGCTTCCGCCGCGAACTCGCGCCGGTGTACTCGCTGATGATCGCCACCGAGCCGCTGCCGAAGGCGTTCTGGGACGAGGTGGGCCTGGCCCGTCGGCAGAGCTTCAGCGATCTGCGGCACCTGATCATCTACGGGCAGCGCACCGCCGACGACCGGCTCGCCTTCGGCGGACGCGGCGCGCCGTACCACTTCGGCTCGAAGGTACGGCCCGAGTTCGACCGGGACGAGAAGGTCTTCGCCGAGCTGCGCCGGGTGCTCACCGAGCTGTTCCCGGCGGTGGCCGACGCGCGGATCACCCACACGTGGGGCGGCCCGCTGGGCGTGGCCCGCGACTGGTACGCCGGTTGCGGTCTCGACCGCGCCCGCGGCCTCGCCTGGGCGGGCGGCTACGTCGGCGACGGCGTGGGCACCGCGAACCTCGCCGGCCGCACCCTCGCCGACCTGATCCGCGACGAGTACACCGAGCTGACCCGGCTGCCCTGGGTCCGGCACCGCTCCCCCAGGTGGGAGCCGGAACCGCTGCGCTGGATCGGCGCCAACGTGGGCCTGCGGGTGATGGCGGGCGCCGACGTCGAGGAGCAGCGCACCGGGAAGGACTCCCGGCTCGCGCACGCCTTCGGCCGCTTCCTCGGCCACTGAGCCGGCCCGGTCACCGCCCCCGGATCACCCGGCGCCAGGACTCCAGGTGCTCCGGGGGCGCGCCGACCCCGAGCAGGAACTCCGCCGCCGAGCCGTGCCGCTCGGCCAGCACCCGCAGGAACGTGTCGATGGACGCGCGCGCCGCGCCGCGCATCGCGGGGGCGACCGGGCTCGCCGGGTCGATCCGCGGCTGCCTGGGCAACCGGTCGATCCGCTCGAACATCTCGTCCAGGTGCGTCTGGGTCTCGGTGTAGTCGGCGATGATCGCCTCTCGCTCGACGCCGGCGACCGACAGGAGCAGCGCGACCAGGATCCCGGTCCGGTCCTTGCCCGCGGTGCAGTGCACCAGCGCGGGCACCCCGCCGTCGCCGGCCAGGATCTCCAGGGACCGGACGTACGACTCACCGCCGCGCTCGGCCATCCGCAGATAGAGCAGCCCCGCGCCGAACTCGTCCACGCTGCCCAGGTCGATGTCCTCGTCCAGGTCCAGGCCCTGGGTCTGCCCGGCCGAGATGTCGCCGATCGCGGCCCGATCGGCGACCAGTGCGGAGCGCCGGCCGAGCAGCGGCAACCGATGCCGGGTCACCCCCGGCCACTCGGTCACCGGCAGCCCCTCGCCGGCCGAGCGCAGGTCCAGCACGTGCCGGACGCGGTGCGTGTGGGTGAGCCGGTCGATCCCCTCGGCGGTGAGCAGATCCGGGGTCTCGCTGCGCAGCAGTACGCCCGTACGAGTGACTCCCCCGTCGATCAGCGGTAGGCCGCCGATGTCGCGGGCATTGAGCAGATCTGGAAGATCGAGCCGGCGGTTCATGTGCACCCCGTTCGGAACGTGTTCGATACGCCTGTTCGCCTCATCATGGTGGGCGCGAACTCCCGCCGCCGGCAGGGTTTCCGAGTGAGGGCGTTGGTCGGCCCCGCCGCAATCGGGTGCCGCGACGCTCGTTGGAGGAGACGGGTTGGCAACGAACTTTTCTCTGCGGGAGGTGTGCCATGTCCCTGTCGTCCCGCCCGGCGAGACCCGATGACCGGCGCACCGTCGCCGGCGCCGGACCGGCCACCCCACCCGACAACGACGTGCTGCGCGGTCGTGGGCTCACCCTCACCCGGGGTCCGACCACATTGCTCCGGGACGTGTCGGCGGCGGTCCGCGCCGAGGAGACGTTCGCGATCACCGGTCCCCCCGGCGCCGGCAAGTCGGCGCTGCTCACGTGTCTGTCCGGGGTGGTCGCGCCCGATTCCGGCGAGGTCTGGTTCAACAGCGGCCCGCTGCACGTGCTCGACGAGAAGGGCCGAACCGCGTTGCGCAGGCGGCACTTCGGGCTGGTCGACGGCCGCACCCGGCTGCTGCCGGAGTTGACCGTGGCGGAGAACGTCGCGCTGCCGCTGCTGCTCGGCCGGGTACGCCGGGCCGAGGCGTTCGCGATCGCCCGGCACTGGATGGAGCGCGTGGACGTCGCCGAGCATGCCGACTCCCGACCGGCCGCTCTGGGGCCGGCGTCGCTGCGACGGGCGGCGGTCGCCCGGGCGCTGGTCACCCGGCCGGCGGTGGTGTTCGCGGACGAGCCGGCGCACGGCCTGGTCGACGCCGACCTCGACCACCTGATGCGGATCCTGGTCTCCGCGGTGCGCTCGCACGGGATGACCCTGGTGCTGGCCACCGCCGATGCCAGGGTGTCGGCGCACGCGGACCACGGTCTGGCGCTGCGCGAAGGTCGCCCCGATCCGCGCGCGGACGGGTGGTAGCGCGGTGTCCCGGCGCGACCCGATGTTCGGGCGGCACGCGTTGCGCGGCGCCTCCCCGGTCGACGCCGCCCGGGTGCTGGCCGGCGCGGCGGTGGCGGGTACGGCCGCCCTGGTGTTGTTGTCGCTGCTGGCCTGGGCGCGGCCGAGCGGGCGGCCCGGGCCGGCGCTGATCGGTCCGCTCCTTGCGGCGCTGCCGGTGTTGATCGCGGTGGGTGTCCTGAGCGCGGCGGCGGGCCGGCCGGCGCGGCAGCACCGCGCGGATCGCCGCCCGGCCGCCCACCCCGACCACCCGCCCACCGCTCACCGGCGCGGTCCGGTCGCGGTGGAGGCGGGCATCGCGGCCCTGGTCGGGGTGATCGCCGGCACCCAGGCGCACCTGGTCCTGCGCTCGCTGCTCGGTTCGGCCCCCCGTGCGATCGGCCGGCTGCTCGCGGTGGACGCCTCGGTGTCCTGGCCGGGCCCGGTCGCGCTGCTCGTACTGCTCCCCGCGATCGCGGCGGCGGCCGCCGCGCTCGAGGTACGGCCGGCGGGCGCCCGCCGATTGCCGCGCGTGCCGTCGTACGTCGGTCCGTTGCTGGTGCTGGCCGGGCTGCTCGGGCAATACCTGATCGCCGACCCGGCCCGGCCGAAGCGGCTTCCACACGGCGCGCTGCCGGCGGCGGTGGCGGGCTACGGTGCGGTGCTGCTGGGCGCGGCGCTGACCGTGCCGTGGTTGGTGACCTGGCTCGGCGCGGGCTGGGCGGCCCGAGCCGGTCGGGTGTGGTCGTTGTGCGCGGCCCGCCGGATCGAGGCCGGCGCGCGCGGCCTGGCGCTGCCGCTGGGGCTGAGCACGATCGCCCTCGCGGTGGTCACCACGAGCCTGTTGGCGGGCGACGGGACGCCGGTACGGATGGCCGACGCGCCGCTGTTCCTGATCGTGGCCACGGCGTCGTCGTGCGCGGCGGCGTTGTTGTTCACGGTGGTCGTGGAATACGGCTCGGCCCGCCGGGAGACCTCCCGCACGCTGCACGCGATCGGCGCGACCACTCCGATGGATCGTCGCGCGGCGCTGATCGCCCTCGCGGTGCCGGTGCTGGTCTGCCTGGTGTCCTCGGTCGCGGTCGGCGCGCTGGCCGCGTGGCCGGCGCACGGCGGCGGCAATGCGTTCCCGACGGTGTCCACCCGCGCCGCGACGCTGGGCACCGTGTGGGCGGTCGGCCTGCTGGCCGGCACGCTGATCGCGGCGGCGGTGGTGATCCTGCGCGACGAACGGCCGCGCCGCCGGGGTCGGGCCTGAGGCCGCGTCCGCGCCCTCGGCGAACTCCCGGACCTGGGAAAACACTTCGAGCCCGGCGCGGCGTCCCCTTCCGCGACGGGCTCGAAGTGCTTATCGTCTCGGGGGCCACGCGACCCCGAGCCGTGCGCCGGATCGTGTCCCTTCGACCGGCGGCTTTGGCGTGCCACCGCCGGATCATTCGAACGGGGGGATCAAAGGATCCGACGGCCTGGCACTGAGATCAGTCTGCCCTGCGGCGCCTAAGGATCCGATAAGGATTCGTTACCCGTTCTATATCCTCGCGCGGTGCGCCCGTGACCTGCCCCGGATGTCCGGCTTGCCCGGCCGGTGGGCCGGACTACCCCTCGGCGGCGGCGAGTTGGCCGCACGCGCCGTCGATGTCGCGGCCTCGGGTGTCCCGGACGGTGACCGGTACGCCGTGCTTGGTGAGCAGGCGGACGAACTCGTCCTGGCGCTCGGCGGTCGACGCCGTCCACTTCGACCCCGGGGTGGGGTTGAGCGGGATCAGGTTGACGTGCGCGTTGTGGTTCTTGAGCCGGCGCCCCAGCAGGTCGGCCCGCCAGCCGTGGTCGTTGATGTCCTTGATCAGCGCGTACTCGATGGAGACCCGGCGGCCGGTGACGCCCTCGTAGTGCCACGCCGCGTCCAGCACCTCGCGCACGTCCCAGCGGGTGTTCACCGGGACCAACGTGTTGCGCAGGTCGTCGTCGGGCGCGTGCAGGGACAGGGCCAGGGTGACCGGGATCCGCTCCTCGGCGAGCTTGTACATCGCCGGGACCAGGCCGACCGTGGACATCGTCACCGAGCGGGCGGAGATGCCGAGGCCGTCGGGGCCCGGGTCGGTCAGCCGGCGCACCGCGCCGACCACGGCCTTGTAGTTGGCAAGCGGCTCGCCCATGCCCATGAAGACGATGTTGCTGACCCGGCCCGGACCGCCGGGCACCTCGCCGCGGGCGAGCGCCCGGGCGCCGGCGAGCACCTGTTCGACGATCTCGCCGGTGGACAGGTTACGGGTCAGCCCGGCCTGGCCGGTGGCGCAGAACGGGCAGTTCATCCCGCAGCCCGCCTGCGAGGACACACACATCGTGACCCGGTCGGGATAGCGCATCAGGACGGCCTCGACGAGCGTGCCGTCGAAGAGCTTCCACAACGATTTGCGGGTCGCGCCGTCGTCGCACGAGATGTCCCGCACCGAGGTCATCAGCGTGGGCAGCAGCGCCTCGGCGAGCTTGGCCCGCGACGCGGCGGGCATGTCGGTCCACTGCGCGGGGTCGTCCGAGAGGTGACCGAAGTAGTGCTTGGCGAGTTGGGCCGCGCGAAACGGCTTCTCGCCCAGCTCGGCCACCGCCTCACGGCGCTCGGCGGGGGTCAGGTCGGCAAGGTGGCGCGGCGGCTTCGAACGACGCGGCGGCGCGGTGAAGGTGAGTTCTCCTGGTTTGGGCATGGCTCGTCCAGTGTCGCAGGTGTACGGGCGGGGCCGGATCGACCCCGCTCTCGTGCACACGCGGCCATCCGGAAATCGGCCGGATTCGGGTCCGGGTCAGACGAATACGGCGAGCAGCAGCCACACCACGGGGGCCGCGGCGAGCAGTGAGTCGAGGCGGTCCATCACGCCGCCGTGGCCGGGCAGCAGGTTGCCCATGTCCTTGACCTTGAGGTCGCGCTTGATCATCGACTCGGCCAGGTCGCCGAGCGCGGACACCGCGGCGGCGGCGACGCCCACCACGGCGCCCTGCCACCACGCGCCGTCGAGCATGGTCAGCACACACACGGCACCGGCGACGGCGGCCAGGAACACGCCCCCGGCGAAGCCCTCCCAGCTCTTGCCGGGACTGATCGTGGGCGCCATCTTGTGCCGACCACCGGAGATCACCCCGGCCGCGTAGGCACCGGTGTCCGCGCAGACCACCAGGATGATGAAGGTCAACACCCGGTGCGCGCCGTCGTGGTCGGCGAGCATGAGCACCGCGAACCCGGCCAGGAACGGCAGATAGAAGACGGTGAACACACCCGCCGTCATGTCCCGGAGGAAGTCCTCGGGCCCCTCGGTCATCCGCCAGATCATCACCGCGATCGCGGTCAGCGCGGTCGCGATCGCAAGCCCTTCGGCACCGCGCGCGTAGCCCGCCACCAGCATCGCCACCGAGCCGACCGCCAGCGGCACGAGCGGGATCCGGATCCCGCGCCCGACGGTGGCGCCCTGTGCGGTGCGGCCGGCCGCGTCGGTGACCGCCTCGGCCTTGCCGAACGCGCCCGCCAGCTCCCACAGGCCGACCAGGACCGCGAGCAGCACGACGCCGACGAACAACACCGGCAGGGTGAGCAGCGAGGCGACGATGACCGCGCCGAGTCCGGCGCCGACCCCGATCGCCTGGGGCAGGTTGCGACCGGCCTTGCCGACCGGTTTGGCGGGCGGCTCCTCGGTCACCACGGACCCCTCACGCCCGGCTTCGAGCCGGGCCGCGTCCACCGCAGCGGACTCCTCGCCGAACGAGTGCTCGTCGAACGATTCCTCGCCGAAGGAGAATCCCGAGCGGGCCGGATCGTCGCCCGGGTGGTAACCCGCGATCGGTGCCGGCTGCGTGTGGTCATCCTGTGTCTGTACCCCGACGCCGGCGGGAAAGTGCTGCTGCGCACGAGTGGCGCCATCCCCGTAGCCGCCGGACCGAACCGCGTCGTAGTGGGCCGCGTCCTGACCCGTGGAGGCATCCGGAACCTGCTCCGGCCACGCGCCGTACGACCCGTACGGGTCGTGGCCGGGCGGCAGATCGGGGTGCGCTCCCGCGGGCGGATCGGCCGGCGGCGTACCGCCCCAGGTCGAGTCGTTCATCAGACTTCGAGCAGCTCGGCTTCCTTGTGCTTCAGCAACTCGTCGATCTGCGCGACGTACTTGTGGGTCGTGTCGTCGAGTTCCTTCTCGGCGCGACGCACCTCGTCCTCGCCGCTCTCGCCGTCCTTGACCAGCTTGTCGAGCGTCTCCTTGGCCTTGCGCCGGATCGCCCGCAACGAGATCTTGGCGTCCTCGCCCTTGCCTCGCGCCAGCTTGATGAACTCCTTGCGGCGTTCCTCGGTCAGCTGCGGGAAGACCACGCGGATCAGCTTGCCGTCGTCGGTCGGGTTGACCCCGAGGTCCGAGTCGCGGATCGCCTTGACGATCGCGTTCGTCGAGCCGCGGTCGAACGGGGTCACGATGACCATGCGCGGCTCGGGCGTGGTGAACGAGGCGAGCTGGTTCACCGGCGTCGGCGAGCCGTAGTAGTCCACCAGGATCTTGTTGAACATGGCGGGGGTGGCCCGGCCCGTGCGGATCGCCGCGAAGTCCTCCTTGGCGACCACGACGGCCTTCTCCATCTTTTCCTCGGCCTCGAGGAGAATCTCGTCGATCATCTCGGCTCCTGTCCCGGTCCTGTCGCCGTCGATCAGCCGTCGGTACGGCTGACCAGGGTGCCGATCTTCTCACCCCGCACGGCGCGGGCGATGTTGCCCTCGACGAGCAGGTTGAAGACGACGATCGGCAGTTCGTTGTCCATGCACAGGCTGATCGCGGTGGCGTCCGCGACCTTGAGCCCGCGGGCGAGCACCTCGGCGTGATCCAGCCGATCGAACATGACCGCGTCCGGGTGGGACTTCGGGTCGCAGTCGTACACGCCGTCGACACCCTTGGCCATCAGCAGCGCGACCGCGTCGATCTCGAGCGCACGCTGCGCGGCCGTGGTGTCGGTGGAGAAGTAGGGCATGCCCATGCCCGCGCCGAAGATGACCACGCGACCCTTTTCCAGGTGTCGCACGGCACGGCGCGGGATGTACGGCTCGGCGACCTGGCCCATCGTGATGGCGGTCTGCACGCGGGTGTCGATGCCCTGCTTCTCCAGGAAGTCCTGGAGCGCGAGGCAGTTCATCACGGTCCCGAGCATGCCCATGTAGTCCGAGCGCGCGCGGTCCATGCCGCGGATCTGCAGCTCGGCGCCGCGGAAGAAGTTGCCACCGCCGATGACGATGGCCACCTGTGTGCCGCGCCGCACCACGTCGGCGATCTGGAGCGCGATGGTCTGCACGGTGTCGGGGTCGACGCCGAGGGCGCCACCACCCGCGAACGCCTCACCGGAGAGCTTGAGCAGCACCCGGCGGGCGTATGGGTTCGGCTCGTCGCCCTCGGCGGACGACGAGGAGGCCGCCTTCGTTTCGGTTTCCTGCACGGTTCCCTCCACGCCTTGCGGCCTCCTCGCCATCCTGCTGCCTACTGCGTTCATGCCTACTGCATGCCCCGACCGCGTTCATGCATGAATCGGGGCGGTGCCGCGAGCTTCGGTTCAGACGCCGACGCGGAAGCGGGTGAACCGCTTGACCTTGACGCCGGCCTCGTCCAGAACCTTGCCCACGGACTTCTTGGCGTCCTTGGCGAACGCCTGGTCGAGCAGCACGTTCTCCTTGTAGAAGCCGGTCACCCGGCCGTCGACGATGCGCTCGAGGGCGGCCTCGGGCTTGCCCTCCTCGCGCGCGGTGGCCTCGGCCACACGACGCTCGTTCTCGACCGTCTCGGCCGGCACGTCCTCGCGGCGGAGCACCGTGGGGGAGAACGCGGCGATGTGCTGCGCGACGTCCTTGGCGACCTCGGCGTTGGCGCCGTCCAGCTCGATCAGCACGCCGATCTGCGCGGGCAGGTCGGGGCTGGTCTTGTGCAGGTAGGCGGCGACGAAACCGTCGGCGTACTGCGCGAAGCGGTCGAGGACGATCTTCTCGCCGAGCGTGACGTTGGCGTCGTCCACGTACTGCCGGACGCTCTTGCCGGCCTCGATCTCGCTCGCGAGCAGCGCGGCGAGGTCGGCGGGCGAGGTCTTCGCGACGTGCGCGGCGATCGCGTCGGCGGCCTCGACGAACTTCGGGCTCTTGGCCACGAAGTCGGTCTCGCACTTGAGCTCGACCAGCACGCCGGACGCGTTGCCGTCGAGCAGCGCGACGACCGCGCCGTTCGAGGCCGAGCGGCCCTCGCGCTTGGTGACGCCCTTCTGGCCCTTGACGCGAAGGATCTCGACCGCCTTGTCGACGTCACCTTCGGCCTCTTCGAGGGCCTTCTTGCAGTCCATCATGCCTGCGGCGGTGAGCTCACGGAGCTTCTTCACGTCCGCGGCGGAGAAGTTCGCCATGTCCTGATTCTCTCGTCTCTCGGGTCAGCGGCCCGGTTGCCCGAGCGACTGCGGGTGAGGGTGTCGCCCCACCCGATGAAGGTCAAGGGACTGTGCGGTATTCCGACACATACGAGGCAGTACGGGATGCGTACGCACCGTGATCGGGCCCCGGCACAGGGCGAGGGGTACGCCGGCTGGGCCGTCGTACCCCTCGATCCAGGGTCAGACCTGCGGGTCGGCCTCGGCGGCGGGCGCCTCGGCGACAGGCGCCTCGGCGGCGGCCTCGGTCGCGGCGGTCTCGCCGGTCTCGGTCTCGGCCACGACATCGGCCTCGGTGACCGAGCCGGACTCGACGATCTCCTCGGTGGCCGGCGCGGCGTCGGCGGCCGGGGCCGCCTCTTCCTTCTTGCCGGCCTCGAGCAGCTCGCGCTCCCAGTCGGCGAGGGGCTCGCCGGCGGTGGCCTTGGCGTCGGCGGCGGCGCCACCGGCACGCGACATGAGACCGTCGGCGACGGCGTCGGCGATCACGCGGGTGAGCAGCGTGACCGAGCGGATCGCGTCGTCGTTGCCCGGGATCTTGTAGTCGACCTCGTCGGGGTCACAGTTGGTGTCGAGGATCGCGACGACCGGGATGTGCAGCTTCCGGGCCTCGCCGACGCCGATGTGCTCCTTCTTGGTGTCCACGATCCACACGGCCGAGGGCACGCGCTGCATGTCGCGGATGCCGCCGAGGGTCTTCGCCAGCTTGTCCTTCTCGCGCTTGAGGACGAGCAGTTCCTTCTTCGTCATGCCCGAGCCGGCCACGTCGTCGAAGTCGAGCTGCTCGAGCTCCTTCAGGCGCTGGAGGCGCTTGTAGACGGTCGAGAAGTTGGTCAGCATGCCGCCGAGCCAGCGCTGGTTGACGTAGGGCATGCCCACGCGCGTCGCCTGCTCGGCGATCGCTTCCTGCGCCTGCTTCTTGGTGCCGACGAAGAGGATCGTGCCACCGTGGGCGACGGTCTCCTTGACGAACTCGTAGGCGCGGTCGATGTACGACAGCGACTGGAGCAGGTCGATGATGTAGATGCCGTTGCGCTCCGTGAAGATGAAGCGCTTCATCTTCGGGTTCCAGCGGCGGGTCTGGTGACCGAAGTGGACGCCGCTTTCCAGCAGCTCCCGCATCGTGACGACGGCCATGGCCGTACGCTCCTTGGGCTCTCGTCCCGGCGATCGTGCCCGGGACTCTCGGTTGTGCCGTGGCGACGGGTCGCCGCCACGCCTGACGCCCGCGACACCACGCCGAGGTCCTTGCGGATTTCCCGGACCGAGAGGTGTCCCCATCGAGTCCCGCTCATTGGCGTCTCGCCATGCGGGACGTCGGCGGCTCGAAGGTGGGCGCGCGAAGTCGACCCGGAAGGCCGGGCCGCTCCGGGAAGTGTACGGGAACCCCGCGCGGCCGAGCGACTCGCCTTCCGGCCACCGTTTTCCGACGTCTCGTCAGCCTGTATCCGAGGTCCCGGCTTTCGAGGTGGATCGGTCCTCGGTGGGCGATTGTCGGCCGCTTGTGGACAAAAAAGTTGTCTACGCGCAGTGCACGGTCATTTGTCCACAGGCTCGTACGCATCGTCCCGGGGGTCGTCCGCGGGCGGCGAATCTGGACGCATGAATCCATCCGGGCCGGGACGCGGGCCGATCGTGCTGTGTTTGTTGTTGCTCACCGCGGTGTTGTCGACGGCCGGTCCGCCGGCCGCGCCCGCCGCGCGGCGATCCGCCGTCGCACCGCGCCGGTGGGTGTGGCCGCTGGATCCGCGACCCGCGGTGCTGCGCGGGTTCGAGCCGCCGGCCGCGGCCTGGCTGGCCGGGCATCGTGGGGTCGATCTGGCCGCGCGGGTCGGGCAGCCGGTGCGGGCCGCGGGCGCCGGAGTGGTGGCGTTCGCGGGGCGGGTGGCGGGGCGCGCGGTGGTCACGGTGCGGCACGGCGACGTGCGCACGACCTACGAGCCGGTGCTCGCGTCGGTGCCGGCGGGTCGCGCGGTCGCGGCGGGCGAGCCGCTCGGGGTGCTCGCGCCGGGGCCGTTCCACCTGGCCGAGCCGTGTCTGCACTGGGGGCTGTTGGTCCCGGAGTATCGCGACCCGCTCACCCTGCTGCGCCGAACCCGGGTGCGGCTGTATCCGAACGTGCCGAACGCCGGCGGTTATCCGACCCTGGCCACGCCGCCGAGCACGAGGGCCAGTGTGGCTTCCTCGACCGCGCCGGGGTCGGCGCCGCACTCGATGCGGCGGACGGCCGCGTCGACCATGCCCTGGACCAGCGTGGCGACCAGCATCGGGTCGCGGTGGCCGAGCGCGGCGAGCGCGTCCACCACCAGTTCGACGATCCGCCCGTGCGCGGCCCGGATGCGCTCGCGCGCGTTCGCGTCCAGCTCGCCGGTGGAGATGGCGACCACGACACGATGACGGCGATCACCGACCAGTTCCAACTGGCGGGCCACGTAGGCCGCGATCTTCTGCGCCGGGTCCTCGGTCGCGCCCATCGCGTCCTCGACCTCGGCCACCCACGCGGGCAGGTCCACCGCGCACAACTCCTCGACCACGGCGGCGCGCGAGGCGAAGTATTCGTAGAGCGAGGAGCGGGCCAGGCCGGTGCGTTCGGCCAGCGCGGGGAAGGTCAGCGCGGCGAAGCCGCCCTCGTCGAGCAGGCTCCGCGCGGCGTCGAGCAGCGCGGCGTGCTGCATCGCGCGGTGTTCGGCGACGGAGGACGCTCGAATCTTGGGCATCCACTCACTCTACGACGTCACCGTGGGCGACATCGGGGTGCTTGCGGAATTCGCCGGCCCGGCCGGGATCAGCCGCCGGAGTGGTCCAGTTCGGCGTCGATCGGGGGCAGCGCGCACTCCGGGTCGTCCAGCCAGCCCTCGGGCAACACGACCCGCTTGCCGCCGGCGGTGCGCCCGCGCGGTCCGTCCGCGCCGACCGGCCAGGGCTGGTCCAGGTCGAGCTTGCCGAACCAGTCGTCGAGTTCGGCCAGGCTGCTCGCGGTGGCCAGGCCGCGCCGGATGGTGCCGCCGACCGAGAAGCCCTTCAGGTACCACGCGACGTGCTTGCGCAGGTCGGTCACGCCGTGCCGCTCGTCGCCGATCCACTCGGCGAGGAGTACCGCGTGCCGGCGCATGATCGTGGTGGCCTCGCCCAGTGTCGGGCGGGCCCGGTCGGCGCTGCCCTCGAACGCGGACACCAGATCGCGGAACAACCACGGGCGACCCAGACAGCCCCGGCCGACCACGACGCCGTCGCAGCCGGTCTCGCGCATCATCCGCAGCGCGTCCTCGGCGTCCCAGATGTCGCCGTTGCCGAGCACCGGGATGTCGGTGACCACCTCCTTCAGGCGCGCGATCGCGGACCAGTCGGCGGTGCCGCCGTAGTGCTGCTCGGCGGTGCGGCCGTGCAGGGCGACCCAGGTGATCCCCTCGTCCACCGCGATCCGGCCCGCGTCGAGGTAGGTCAGGTGGTCGTCGTCGATGCCCTTGCGCATCTTGATCGTCACCGGCACACCGCGCGCGTTCTGCACCGCCGAGCGCAGGATGTCGCGCAGCAGGTTGCGCTTGTAGGGCAGCGCGGAGCCGCCGCCCTTGCGGGTGACCTTGGGCACCGGGCAACCGAAGTTGAGGTCGATGTGGTCGGCGAGGTCCTCGTCCACGATCATCGCCACCGCGCGGCCGACGATGTCCGGGTCGACGCCGTAGAGCTGGATGCTGCGCGGACGCTCGGTGTCCGCGAAGCGGATCAGCCGCAGGGTCTTGGCGTCCCGTTCGACCAGCGCGCGGGTGGTGATCATCTCGCTGACGTAGAGCCCGGCCGGTCGCGCGGTGGTGGCCGCCTCGGCCTGTTCCTGGCACAGCGTGCGAAACGGCGCGTTGGTGATGCCCGCCATCGGGGCCAGCACGACCGGCGGCCAGATCCGCGCACCGCCCGAGGCGCCCAGCGGCAGCGGCGCCCAGGGGCGGGCGGTCGCGTCGCGGGCGGGTGCGTCGGCGGGTGCCATGGACGGTGCTCCAGGAGGGGTGTCGGGACGGATCCGATCCATTGTCCCCCACCGGGAACAGCACCCTCCCGGAACAGCTGCCGGAATAACCGCCGGCGAGGTGTCGGCGGGGGCCGGCACGATCGCGGCCATGAGCAGCGATTTCGGCACCACCGTCGACGAGCCGGCCGACGGACTCGACGTCGAGCCGCTCGACCTCGCGGCCCTGGTGTCGCGGGCCCGGCGCCCGCCCCGGGTGAAGTACGTCTTCTTCTGGGGCCATCGGGAGCCGCTCGGGGACATCGACTCGAGCTGCCTGAGCCAGTGGTATCCGTCGCCGTTCACCGTGGACGGAGTGACCTATCGCACCGCCGAGCACTGGATGATGGCCGGCAAGGCGCGGATGTTCGGCGACGCGGACGCGGAGCGGCGGGTGTTGGCGGCGGGGCATCCCAAGACCGCCAAGACGATCGGCCGGCAGGTGCGCGGGTTCGACGAACAGCGCTGGGTGGCCGAGCGGTTCGAGCTGATCACACGCGGCAATGTGGCCAAGTTCGAACAACACCCGGCGATGCGCGCGTTCCTGCTCGGCACCGGGCGGCGGGTGCTGGTCGAGGCCAGCCCGCTGGACCGGATCTGGGGCATCGGGCTGGCCGCCGACGACGAGCGGGCGGGCGACCCCGAGCGGTGGCGCGGGCCGAACCTGCTGGGGTTCGCGTTGATGGCGGCCCGGGCCCGGTTGGCCGGCGCGGCCGACGATGCCGAGCCGGCCGGGTCCGAGCCGTCGTCGGCATGAACTAATCTCCGCACCATGAGTGCCTTTCCGCCCCCGCAGCCCCCGAACGGGCCCGGCTACGGCTACGGGCAACAGCCGTACGGACAGCCGAACAACGGCCAACCGCCCTACGGACAGCAGCCGGCCTACGGACCGCAGCAGCCCTATGGGCAGCCCGGTCCCGGGCAGCAGCCGTACGGACCGCCCTATCCGCAGCAGCAGTACGGCGGGGGCTACGGACCACCCCCGCCGCCCGCGCCGCGGCGGCCGAAGTGGCTGCTGCCGGTGGCCGGGGTGGTGGCCCTCGCGGTGATCGGCGGCGGCGCGTATCTCTTCCTGTCCAAGGACGGCGGCGACGACAAGAAGCCCGCCGCGCAGACCTCGCCGACCTCGGCCCCCAACCGCGCCGTGCTGCCGTCGGGAGGCGGCTCGGCCGCGCCCGGTGGTGACGAACCCAAATCGTTCCAGTCCGCGCCGCCGCCGAACCAGTCCGCGATCGACGCCGTCTCGACCGACAAGCTGGCCTTCACCACCGACTACTTCTTCAAGGACACCGCCGAGTTCGCCGGGCGCACCGGCGGGAAGTACCGGCAGTTGGCCAGTGACGGCTCGGCGGCCAAGGACTGTTCGAAGGTGGTCACCACCACCGGCTCGGCAATCACCCAGAACGGTTGCCTCGGCGTGCTGCGCGGGTCGTACAAGGACTCGACCGGGAAGTACGCGGTGTCGCTGGCGGTGATCTCGGTCCCGGACCGGGACCACGCACAGGCGTTGAAGAAGGCGTTGGCGTCGATTCCGGTCTCCACCTCCCCGATCGCCTGGCTCCAGCCGCCGGCGTCGAGCGGGGTCACCTTCAAGGACGGCTCCGAACACGTCGCGGTGGCCACCACCACCGGCCACTACGTCCTGGTGTTCGACCTCGGCCGGGCCGACGGCGGGCCGGTCAAGGGACAGGGCGAGGACGCCACGAAGGCGGCGGGCAACGTACTGGACGACCTGAACTTCCGGATGAGCGACCGCATCGTGGCGGGCATCTTCACGATGAAGTAGTAGATGAAGTAGTACACGACGCGATAGCCGCGCGATAGCCGCGAAAACGACGTGAGGGGCGCCGTCCGCGACGGCGCCCCTCACGTTCTTCGGCCCGGCCCAGGGCGTGTCTTCGAGCCCTGGCGCCGGACCCGGGTCAGCAGCCCGGCAGCCGCGCCGCGAGATAGCCCACGACCTGGTCGAGGGACACCCGCTCCTGCTGCATCGTGTCGCGCGAGCGCACGGTCACCGCGTCGTCCTCGAGGGTGTCGAAGTCCACGGTGATGCAGAACGGCGTGCCGATCTCGTCCTGGCGGCGGTAGCGCCGGCCGATCGCCCCGGCGTCGTCGAAGTCGCAGTTCCAGTATTGCCGCAGGTCGGCGGCCAGCCCGCGCGCCTTGGGCGACAGGTCGGTGTTGCGCGACAGCGGCAGGATGGCCGCCTTGACCGGCGCCAGGCGCGGGTCCAGGCGCAGCACGGTGCGCTTCTCCAGCTTGCCCTTGGCGTTCGGCGCCTCGTCCTCGAAGTAGGCGTCGAGGAGGAACGCGAGCATCGCCCGGTTCAGGCCCGCGGCCGGCTCGATGACGTAGGGGAACCAGCGCTCGCCGGCCTCCTGGTCGAAGTACGACAGATCGGTGCCGGACTTCTCCGAGTGGGTGCGCAGGTCGTAGTCCGTGCGGTTGGCGATGCCCTCCAGCTCGGAGAACTCGGTGCCGCCGAAGTTGAAGCGGTACTCGATGTCGACGGTGCGCTTGGAGTAGTGCGACAACTTCTCCTTCGGGTGCTCGAAGAAGCGCATGTTGTCCGGGTTCAGGCCGAGACCGATGTACCAGTCCCAGCGCTGCTGCATCCAGTACTCCTGCCAGGTCTCGTCCTCACCCGGCTTGACGAAGAACTCCATCTCCATCTGCTCGAACTCGCGCGTGCGGAAGATGAAGTTGCCGGGGGTGATCTCGTTGCGGAAGCTCTTGCCGGTCTGGGCGATGCCGAACGGCGGCTTCTTGCGCGAGGTCTGCTCGACGGCCTTGTAGTTGATGAAGATGCCCTGGGCGGTCTCCGGGCGCAGGTAGGCGCGGCCGGACTCGTCCTGGGTGGGGCCGAGGAAGGTCTGCAGGAGACCGTTGAACATCTTGGGCTCGGTGAAGGTGCCCTTGTTGCCGCAGTTGGGGCAGGTGATGTCGGCAAGCCCGTTCTCAGGCAGCCGGCCGCGCTTGGCCTCGTACGCCTCTTCGAGGTGGTCGGCGCGGTAGCGCTTGTGGCACGAGGTGCACTCGGTCAGCGGGTCGACGAACGCCTCGACGTGGCCGGACGCCTCCCACACCTCGCGGGCGAGGATGACCGAGGAGTCCAGACCGACGATGTCGTCACGCGAGGTGACCATCGTGCGCCACCACTGGCGCTTGATGTTCTCCTTGAGCTCCACGCCGAGGGGACCGTAGTCCCAGGCGGCCCGCTGGCCGCCGTAGATCTCACTACAGGGGTAAACGAAGCCTCGGCGCTTGCTCAGGCTGACGATGGTGTCGATCTTGTCGGCGGCCACAATGCTCTCTTCGGTGCGACGATGCGGGCAGTGACAGTGTCGGCACAGGCTACCGGCGTGCTGGTCACCGCCGTAAATCCATAACGGCCGGGCCGGGTCCGCCACGGTTGGCCCAACGGTCTATTATTGACAACGATTGTCATTCTAGTTGAGAATCATTGTCATGAAGATACGCCGCGCCGCCCCGGCCGCCCTGCTCGCGACCGCCGCCGCCTCCGCCCTGACGCTCTCCGGGTGTGCCGGCACGGACGACGCGAAGGCGGACACCGGGGCGGGCGCGAAATTGCGGGTGATCGCCGCCTTCTATCCGATGAAATTCGTCGCCCAGCAGGTCGGCGGGCCGCACGTGAAGGTGACGAACCTGACCAAGGCCGGCGCCGAGCCGCACGACCTGGAGCTGACCCCCAAGCAGGTCGGCGCGATCTCGCAGGCCGACCTGGTGGTCTACCTCAAGGGCCTGCAGCCCGCCGTGGACAAGGCGATCTCGCAGAACAAACCCAAGCACACCGCGGAGGCGACCCGATTCGCACCGCTGGAGGAGCACGGCACCGAGGTGCACGGCGCCGGCGACGAGCACGCGGGCCACGACCACGCCACGGCCGACCACGGCGACCCGCACGTATGGCTGGACCCGACCCGGCTCGCCGCGATCAGTACGGGTGTGGGCGAGTCGCTCGCCGCCGCCGACCCGGCCAACGCGGCCGACTATCGCGAGCGCGCCGCGGCCCTGGTGACCCGGCTGAACGAGCTCGACGGCGAGTTCGCCACCGGCCTGAAGACCTGCGCGCGCAAGGACATCGTGACCAGTCACGCCGCCTTCGGCTACGTCGCGGAGCGTTACCACCTCAACGAGATCGCGGTCAACGGCGTCAACCCGGAGTCCGAGCCCTCGCCGGCCCGCCGGGCCGACATCCAGAAGCTGGCCCGGGACAAGGGGGTCACCACGATCTTCTTCGAGACCCTGGCCGAGCCCAAGACGGCCAAGACGCTCGCCGAGGACCTGAAGGTGCAAACCGCGGTGCTCGATCCGCTCGAGGGCATAAAAGACGAGGCCCGAGACGATTACTTCTCGGTGATGCGCGCCAACCTGGACGCGCTGCGGAAGGGACTCGGCTGCTCATGACGGATCTTCGGACGGATCTCGGGGCGGATCTCGGGGCGGATCTCCACCCGCCGGTGGCCAGACTGATCGCCGGCACCGCGTCCCTCGGCGGCCGGCCGGTGTTGCGCGGGGTCGACCTCGCGGTGCGCCCCGGCGAGGTGGTCGCGCTGCTCGGCGCCAACGGCTCGGGCAAGTCCACCCTGGTCCGCACGCTGGTCGGCCTGGTCCCGCTGACCGGCGGCGACATCGAACTCTTCGGCACGCCGTTCGCCCGCTTTCGCGACTGGTCCCGGATCGGCTACGTACCGCAGCGCACCACGGCCGCCGCCGGAGTGCCCGCCAGCGTGCGGGAGGTGGTCGGCTCGGGGCTGCTGAACGGCCGCCGGCTGTTCGGGCCGGGCCGCGCGGGCCGGGCCGCGGTGGACGAGGCGCTGGACGCGGTCGGCATGCGCGATCGTGCCCGCGACGGCATCGCGAACCTGTCCGGCGGCCAGCAGCAGCGAGTGCTGATCGCCCGCGCCCTGGCCCGCCGCCCCGATCTGCTGATCATGGACGAGCCGATGGCCGGCGTGGATCTGCGCAGCCAGGAGGTACTCGCCGGCACCCTGCGCCGACAGCAGGAGCAGGGCCGGGCCGTGTTGCTCGTCCTGCACGAACTCGGCCCGCTGGAGCCGCTGATCGACCGCGCGGTGGTACTGCGCGAGGGCTGCGTGTGCCACGACGGCCCGCCGCCCCGGGCGGTCGGCCAACATGCCCTGCCGGGCCACGACCATGTGCACCCGCACGACGAACACACCGCGCACCGCGCCGGGATGGGACTGCTCTCGTGACGATCCTGGACTTCCCCTTCATGCAGCGCGCGCTGCTTGCGGCGCTGCTCGTCGGGATGACCGCGCCCGCCGTGGGCGTGTATCTGGTGCAGCGCCGGCAGGCGTTCATGGGCGACGGCATCGGGCACGTCGCGCTCACCGGAGTCGGGCTCGGCTTCCTGCTCAGCACCTCCCCCGTACTGACCGCGGTGCTCACCGCGTCGGTCGGCGCGGTGCTGATCGAGCTGATTCGCGAGCGCAACAAGGTCAGCGGGGACGTCGCGCTCTCCGTGCTGTTCTACGGCGGCATCGCGGGCGGCGTGATGTTGATCAACCTCGCGCCGGACGGCTCGAACGCGAATCTCCAGTCGTATCTGTTCGGTTCGCTGACCTCGGTCTCGCCCGAGGACATCCGGGTGATCACGATCCTGGCCGTCGCGGTGCTCGCGGTCACCCTCGGGCTGCGCCGCGCGCTGTTCACGGTGTGTCAGGACGAGGACTTCGCCCGGGTGACGGGGTTGCCGGTGCGCGCGCTGAACCTGCTGCTCGCGGTCACCGCCGCGGTCACCGTCACCGTCGCGATGCGGGTGGTGGGACTGCTCCTGGTCAGCGCACTGATGGTGGTCCCGGTCGCGGTCGCGCAGCAGTTGTCCCGGACCTTCTCGATGACGGCGGCGATCTCGATCGTGGTCGGCGTGCTGGTCTCGGTGTCCGGGACGGCGCTGACGTATTACGTCGACGCGCCGCCCGGGGCCACCATCGTGCTGCTCGCGATCGCGCTGTTCGTCCTGGTGGGGGTGCTCGCGGCGCCGCTGAATCGGCGCCGGGCCCGGCGTGCGGAGGCCGCCGCGGCACAGGCGGACGCGTTGCGCGCGGACGACGTGCATGTGGACGCGGAGGTACCCGGCGCCGGCACAATGGCGACGTAGGCACACACGCCTCGTCCGGCCCACTGCGATCGAGGAGGCACCCAGGTGACCACCGCCCATGGCACGAGCCCGGTACGGGGTCGGTCCACCCGGCAGCGTGCCGCCGTCTCGGCGCTTCTCGACGAGATCGAGGACTTCCGCAGTGCGCAGGATCTGCACGATCTGCTCAAGCAGCGCGGCGAGGCGGTCGGGCTGACCACGGTCTACCGGACGCTCCAGGCACTGGCGGACGCGGACGAGGTCGACGTGTTGCGCACCCAGGACGGCGAGTCGGTCTACCGACGGTGCAGCCGGGGGCACCACCACCACCTGGTCTGTCGCTCGTGCGGGCGCACGGTCGAGGTCGAGGGTCCGGCGGTCGAGCGGTGGGCGAACCGGATCGCGGCGGAACACGGATTCGGGGACGTCTCGCACGAGCTGGAGATCTTCGGTACGTGTGCGCAATGTGCCGTGGGCGCGGGTTGAAAAGCTCTGGCCTCAAACGCCGGCCGGGCTGGATGATGCACACCGATCGTGTCGGGTGCACCTCGCGCTGACGCACTTGGCCTCGAACGCCGGCCGGGCTGGATTCGTCGGTCGAGTGGGCCGGCTCGGCAACGGCGGACGAGATGGTCGCGCCGGACGCGACCGGCTTGCGCGTCCGGCGTCCTGTTATTCGTACGGCTCCTTCGGTGCCGGGATTCGGTCGATCTTCGTGGCGGTCAGCGCCGGCATCGCGTCGTCCGCCTGGATCTGGCCGTTGGGGAGCCAGCGGCCGGTCACCGTGACCCAGGAGTCGGTGGGTGGCGCGGCGGCGCCGTGTACCTCGATCTTGCGGGCGAAGGCGTCGGCGGCACAGCAGCTGATCACCATCCTCGTGACGTACCAGGTGCCCGGGGCCTTGCCGGGGGTGACGAAGCCGGTGAGTTGTACGTTGCGGTCCTTGAGTGGCGCGCTGGTGTCCCAGACCGAGCGGATCAGGAAGTCGGCCAGGCTCATCGGCAGCGGGTCCCCCGGCGGCAGTGCGGGGAAGCCGGCGTCGTTGGACGCGGCGGCCGGCTTGGCCACCACGTTGTTCGAGCGTGACGCGGTGTACGAGCCGAGCGCGGGCGGCGCGATCAGGAACAGCGCGAGCACCGGCAGGCACAGCAGCCAGGCCGCGCGCGGCCCGGCCGAGTGGTCGTGGCCGGCGTGCTCGTCGTCCGCCGCCTCGGCGGGCGTCGCCGGCTCCTCCGCCCGGCGCTGGATCCCGTCCCGGACCGCCGAGATCAGCCCGACCAGGAGCAGCACCGCGCCCGCGGCGATCAGCGCCGGGCGCAGCGCCTCCTTGACGTAGCGCAGGTACATGTCGGTCAGCGAGATGCGCAGCAGCGCGCCGCCGATCAGGATCAACAGGACCGCCTGGACGTCCCGCCTCACAACAACCACCATCCGACGCCGTAGCTTGCGACGATCGCCACCACGAACGTCGCCGAGGAGAACCGGGCCGCGAAGCCGCGCCCGAAGGTGCCCGACTGGAGCGCGATCAGCTTCACGTCCACCATCGGGCCGACCACCATGAAGGCGAGCTTCGCGGTCGGCGAGAAACCCAGCAGGCTCGCCGCGACGAACGCGTCCGCCTCGGAGCAGACCGCGAGCAGCACCGCGAGGAAGGCCAGCGCCAGGACCGCGAACCACGGCGAGCCGGAGACCGCGTCGATCACGTGCTTGGGCACCGTGACGTTGAGCGTCGCGGCGGTCATCGCGCCGATCACCAGGTAGCCGCCCGCGTGCAGGAAGTCGTGTTGGAGGGCGAGCCGGAAGTTCTCCCACTTGCCGCTGCCGCCGTGATCGTGCGGGCGGTTCATCGGCCTGATCCACTCGGGTCGGCCGAACCGGGCCCACAACCAGCCCATCAGTACCGCCGTGCCCAGCGAGGCGACGAACCGGGCGAGCACCATCTCGGGCTGCTTGGGGAAGGCCACCGCGGTCGCGGTCAGCACGATCGGGTTGATCGCCGGCGAGGACAGCAGGAACGCCAGCGCCGCAGCCGGCGCCACCCCACGTGCCATCAGCCCGCTGGCCACCGGCACGGACGCGCACTCACAACCGGGCAGGATCGCCCCGGCGGCGCCGGCGACCGGCACCGCGAGGGACTGCCGCTTGGGCAACACCTTGGTGAACACCGACGGCGGTACGAACGCCGTGATCGCGGCCGACAGCAGCGTGCCGAGCACCAGGAACGGCAGCGCCTGGATCGAGATCGCGACGAACACGGTGGCCCAGGTCTGCATCCGGGGCGAGCCGAGCCGGTCCACGATCCACGGCTGCGCGAACAGCAGCACGATCAGCGCCAGGACGAAGAATTCGAGTTGGCCCGGCCGCCATCGCTCGGCGGGCGGGCGACCGTGGGACACGGGTCCGGCGGTCGCGGGCGACGTCTCGGCGCCGCGGGGCGTTGCCACCCGCGCGGCGGCAACGGGGCGCGGCGGCGCGCTCTTCTCGAACATGATGGTCATGTTCGCATTGATCGTCGGGCCGCCGCAGGGCGCACGCCCCCCTTTGCGAACCTTTCACCCGACAGCCATCGCCCACGTGGGCGATCCGACCCCGCCCGCGAGCAAAACCGGGTGCCCGCTCAGGCCTTGCCGGCCGCCGAGGAGCCCGAGGTCACCGGTTCCGCCGCCGCGACCGGGTTGGGCAGCGCGCCGCCGTAGCGCCGATCGCGCGCCGCGTAGGTCTCGACCGCCTGCCACATGTGCCGTCGGTCGAAGTCCGGCCAGAGCACGTCCAGGAAGACCATTTCGGCGTAAGCGGACTGCCACAGCAGGAAGTTGGAGGTGCGCTGCTCGCCGGAGGAGCGGATGAACAGGTCGACGTCGGGCATGTCCGGCTCGTCCAGGTACTTGGCGAACAACTTCTCGTCGACCTTCTTCGGGTCGAGCCGACCCGCCTTGACGTCCTGCGCGATCAACGCCGCCGCGTCCGCGATCTCGGCCCGGCCGCCGTAGTTGATGCACATCGCCAGGGTGAGGTTGGTGTTGTCCTTGGTCCGCTCCTCGGCGATCTCCAGCTCGCGGATCACGCTCGCCCACAGCCGGGGCCGCCGGCCGCACCAGCGGATCCGTACGCCGAGTTCGTCCATCTCGTCGATCCGCCGGTGGATCGTGTCGATGTTGAAGCCCATCAGGAAGCGCACCTCCTCGGGCGAGCGCTTCCAGTTCTCGGTGGAGAAGGCGTACGCGGACAGGTACTTGACGCCGATCTGCGCGGCGCCCTCGACCACGTCGAACAACGACGCCTCGCCCGCGGTGTGCCCGTCGGTGCGGGCCAGGCCGCGCTCCTTGGCCCAGCGGCCGTTGCCGTCCATCACCAGCGCGATGTGCCTGGGCACCAGGTCGGCCGGAATCTCCGGGGGCAGCGCGCCCCCGGCGTGCGGCTTGGGGTCGCGGTAGTGCCGCTGCTCGCGAGCGGCCCGGGCGGGGGCCGACTCGGCCCGCCGGCGGCGGGAAAACAGGCCGAAGCGGCCACGCGACTGACTCACGATCTCTCCACCAATCTCAACGAGCGGATACCCCGCTCCAGGTGCCATTGCAGATACGCGGCCACCAGGCCGCTGCCCTCGCGCCGGTGCCGCGGCTCGCTCGCGTCGGCTCGGCCCCAGTCGCCGGTCAACAACGCACCGAGCAGGGAAAGGGTCTCGGGTGAGGGTACGACGGATCCGGCCGGGCGGCAGTCGCCGCAGACCGTCCCGCCGCCCTGCACCGAGAAGAAGCGGTTGGGCCCGGTCAGCCCGCAGCGCGCGCAGTCGGCGAAGCTGGGCGCGTAGCCCGCCACCGCGAGCGAGCGGAGCAGGAACGCGTCCAGCACCAGGCCCGGCTCGTGCGCGCCGCCCGCGAGGGTGCGCAGCGCGCCGATCAGCAGCAGGTATTGCTGCATCGCGGGCTGCCCGCGCTCGTGGTCGGTGAGCCGCTCGGCGGTCTCCAGGATCGCCGTGCCGGAGGTGTAGGCGGCGTAGTCGAGCGCGAGTCGACCGCCGTACGCGCCCAGCGTCTCGACCTGCGTGATGATCGGCAGGCCGCGCCCGGGGAAGTCGCTGCCGCGGGTGAAGAACTGGATGTCCACGTGCGCGAACGGCTCGACCCGGGCGCCGAACTTCGACTTCGTCTTGCGCACCCCGCGCGCGACCGCGCGCACGATCCCGTGGTCGCGGGTCAGGAGGGTGATGATGCGGTCGGCCTCACCCAACTTCTGGGCGCGCAACACGACACCCTCGTCACGGAGGAGGCTCATGCTCCCATTGTGCCGCGCGCCACCGGCACGCCGGGGCCGGTGTGCCGGCTCACGGGCCCGCGAGCACGTGATCGACGCGGGCCCGGCCCAGGCCGAGTCGGTCGCCGGCGTGGTAGAGGATCACCCGATGCGCCGGGTCGTACGCCCCGCCGGCCAGTGCGACCCGGGCCGCCACGCCGACCAGGTGCTCGCGCCCGGCCACCGCGAGGTGCGGGGCGATCTCGGCGAGCGCCCACTCGGTGTCCTGGGCCAGGTGCGCGCCGACGTCGGCGGCCAGCGTGCAGGCGTCGTAGCTCGGCATGCCCGCGGCTCGGACCGCCTCGACCGCCGCCGCGCGCACCGTGTCCGCCTCGTGCGGCTCGTCGTCCACGGCCGCCACCACGGCCACCACCAGGGTGCGGACCGCCTCGCGCAGCAGCAGGGTGAGCGCCCGGGCGGTCGGTGCCTCCAGGACCGAGACGTCGTGCCGGGTGCAGCACACCGCGCACTCGATGCCCGAGCCGGCCCGCCCGAGCGGGATCAACGCGACGCCGAACAGCACGAGTCGGCGCCGGCCGCCGCCCTTGCGGAAGCGCCGATCACCGCCGCACGCCGGACAGTGGAACTCGCCGTCCCCGATCGCCGATCGGATGGTCCGGATGCCCACGACGAAAAACATGGTGCCGCCCCCTGCGTCCCGCGCGGCGGAGCGCGATATTCCCGCCTGCTTCGATGCTGCCACGAATTTCACGAAGCGTCATCGAAAGCGGACAGATGGTTACTTTTACTCGCGCGGGCCGGTACCCGATGGGTGGCCCGGAACCCCAACGTGTCCACCGCCCGGCACACCCGGAACCGGTACTCCGGCGTCATGGAATGGAAAACGGCGGCCCCCGGTGCGACCGGGAACCGCCGTTGTCTCGCCGTGCCTTGCGAACGCGCGGATCAGCCGCGCGCGGCCCGGTTTACCGCGCTCACGATCGCCGCCAGCGAAGCGCGCACGATGTTCTCGTCCACGCCCACGCCCCACAACACCCGGCCGTCGACCGCGCACTCGACGTAGGCCGCGGCCCGCGCGTCCTCGCCGCCGCTCATCGCGTGCTCGCTGTAGTCCAGCACCCGGGCGTCGAAGCCCAGGTCGCCCAGGGCCCGGACGAACGCGTCGATCGGGCCGTTGCCGATCGCCTCCAGGGTGCGGACCACGCCGTCCACGCCGATCTCGACGGTGAGTACGTCCTTGCCGTCCTCGCCGGAGACCGTCCGGTGCCCGTGCAGCTCGAGCCGGCCCCACGAGGCATCCGGGGTGGGCAGGTACTCGTCCCGGAACGCGGCCCAGATCTGAGCCGGCGTCACCTCGCCGCCCTCGGCGTCGGTCTTGGTCTGGATGATCCGGGAGAACTCGATCTGCGCGCGCCGCGGCAGGTCCATCCGGTGGTCGGCCTTGAGCACGTAGGCGATGCCGCCCTTGCCGGACTGGCTGTTCACCCGGATCACCGCCTCGTAGGTGCGGCCCACGTCCTTCGGGTCGATCGGCAGGTAGGGCACCGCCCAGTTCAGCTCCTCGACCGGCTTGCCCGCCGCCACCGCGTCCCGCTCCAGCACCTCCAGGCCCTTCTTGATCGCGTCCTGGTGCGAGCCGGAGAACGCGGTGTAGACCAGGTCGCCCGCGTACGGGTGGCGCGGGTGCACCGGCAGTTGCGTGCAGTATTCGACGGTGCGCCGGATCTCGTCGATCTCGGAGAAGTCGATCATCGGGTCCACGCCCTGGCTGAACAGGTTCATCCCCAGCGTGACCAGGTCCACATTGCCGGTGCGCTCACCGTGCCCGAACAGGCAACCCTCGACCCGGTCGGCGCCCGCCATCACCGCCAGCTCGGTGGCCGCCACCGCCGCGCCGCGGTCGTTGTGCGGATGCACGGACACCGCGACGAACTCGCGACGGCTCAGGTTGCGGCTCATCCACTCGATCTGGTCCGCGTACACGTTCGGCGTCGAGCGCTCGATGGTCGCGGGCAGGTTCAGCACGATCTCGCGCCCGGCCGCCGGCTGCCAGACGTCCATCACCGCCTCGCAGACCTCCAGGGCGAAGTCCAGCTCGGTGTCGATGAAGATCTCCGGCGAGTACTCGTAGCCGAACGCGGTCTCCGCGCCCAGGTGCTTGTCCGCGAAGCGCAGCACATGCTCGGTGCCGGAGACCGCGATCGCCTTGCACTGCGCACGATCGACGTTGAAGACGACCCGGCGGAACTCCGGCGCGGTCGCGTTGTACAGGTGCACGGTGGCCTTGGGCGCGCCGATCAGCGACTCGACGGTGCGCTCGATCAGTTCCTCGCGGGCCTGGGTGAGCACCGAGATGGTGACGTCGTCCGGTACCGCGCCCGATTCGATGATCGAGCGGATGAAGTCGAAGTCGGTCTGCGAGGCGGCCGGGAAGCCGACCTCGATCTCCTTGTAGCCCATCCGCACCAGCAGATCGAACATGGTCCGCTTGCGGGCCGGGCTCATCGGGTCGATCAGCGCCTGATTGCCGTCGCGCAGGTCGGTGGACAGCCAGCGCGGCGCGACGGTGATCGTCTTCGACGGCCACGTGCGGTCCGGCAGGTCGACGCCGCGAAACGGCCGGTACTTGTGGATCGGCATCCCGGACGGCTGCTGCGTCACGGACGAGGCGGTGATCGGCGTGGGGCGAGTCACGAAGGACATGCGGCTGGTCTCCTGAGCGCGAGGAAGGGACTGCAACGGCAGGTAGGCCGGCGACGGGAGGAAGCGACATCCCGGAGGCTCCGACGTGCGGACATGCCTCTATCCCCGCGACGGGGGAGCCGGTCTGACCTCGGTCAGAGGGATGAGCCCCCGGCGCGGCGGCTAAGGAGAAGCAGCCACTGACGCATGATGTCGGCAACCATACCCGACCCGCCGAACGGGCCGAGCAGGCATCCGGCATACGAACACATGTGATCTTTTGACCGGAGCCTCTCCCCGGAGGGGCCCGTTCCTCCTACGCTCCTGAGTATGAGTTACGACAACCAGGGCCCATACGGACCACAGCCGGGTCAGGGCCGGCCCGGCGGATACCCCCAGCAGGGCGGACCGGGCTACGGACAGCCGCAACCGGGCGGCTACGGCCAGCAGCCGCCCCCGCCGCCGCAGTACGGGCAGCAGCCCCCGCAGCAGTACGGCCAGCAGCCGCCGCCGGTGTACGGGCAGCAGCAGCCCGGTCCGTACGGTGTGCCGCCGCAGCCGGGCTACGGGCCGCAACCCGGTGGATACCCGCCGCCCATGCCGGGCGGAGGCGGCGTGGGCGGCGGGCTGCCGTCGTTCGGACCGGCGGCGATCGCGGGGGCGATCGCCGCGGTGCTGATCATCGTCGGGTCGTGCCTGCCGTGGCTCAAGATCGATGCCAACGGCGAAAGCGGGACCTACAAGGGCCTCGGCGGCGACGGCGTGTACACGCTGATCGCGGGCATCGTGGTGCTCGCCCTGTTCGCCGCCGGGATCCTGCTGCGCAAGGCCCCGCTCGCCGCCGCCGGCGCCGTGCCGGCGGTGGTCGCGATCGGGCTTGCGGCCTGGAACCTCGCCGAGCCGTCCCGGCTGCCGATCAAGAAGGACAACATTCCGAGCAGAGCGCATGAACTGGTCAAGAAGACCATCGACCACTACGGCAGCACCGGAATCGGCCTGTGGCTGCTGCTGGTCGGCGCCGTGGTCGCGCTCGGCGCCGCGGTCTTCGTCCTGGTGACCGCCAAGCGCAACACACCCGCGCCCTACGGCCGCTGACCCACCCGTTCGACCCGTTCGACCTCAGAATCCGAGCTTGCGCAGCTGCTTGGGGTCGCGCTGCCAGTCCTTGGCCACCTTCACGTGAAGGTCCAGGTAGACGGGCGTCCCAAGCAGCGCCTCGATCTGCTTGCGGGCTCGGGTGCCCACGTCCTTGAGCCGCGAGCCCTTGTGGCCGATCACGATCGCCTTCTGGCTCGGGCGTTCGACGTAGAGGTTCGCGTGCACGTCGAGCAGCGGCCGGTCGGCGGGACGGTCCTCGCGCGGGATCATCTCCTCGATGACCACCGCGAGCGAGTGCGGGAGTTCGTCCCGCACGCCTTCGAGCGCCGCCTCGCGGATCAGCTCGGCGGCCATCACCATCTCCGGCTCGTCGGTGAGTTCGCCGTCCGGGTAGAGCGACGGGCCCGGCGGCAGCAGCGGCATCAACAGGTCGGCGACCAGGGTCACCTGGCTGTCCCCGACGGCGGAGACCGGGATGATCTCGGCCCACTCGATGCCGACGTCCTCGCCCATCTTCTGCACCGCGAGCAACTGCTGGACCAGCGTCTGCTGGTCCACCAGGTCGGTCTTGGTGACGATCGCGACCTTGGGCGTGCGCTTGGCCTCGGCCAGTTCGGCCGCGATGAACTTGTCGCCGGGGCCGACCTTCTGGTCGGCCGGGATACAGAAGCCGATCACATCGACCTCCGCCCAGGTGGCCCGGACCAGGTCGTTGAGCCGCTGGCCGAGCAGGGTGCGCGGCTTGTGCAGGCCGGGGGTGTCGACCAGGACGAGCTGGCCGTCGGGGCGGTGCACGATGCCGCGCACCGTGTGGCGGGTGGTCTGGGGGCGGCCCGACGTGATCGCCACCTTCGTGCCCACCAGCGCGTTCGTCAGGGTGGACTTGCCGGCGTTGGGGCGGCCCACGAAGCACGCGAAGCCCGAGCGGTGGACGGGCGCGGAAGGGTCAGGGCGATCACTCATGGGTGACATTGTCGCTCAAGAAGCGAGCGCTCCTTGCGCCCCGGGTTCCCGGGGCGCCCCGAAGCCGACCTCAGACGGTCGCGATCGAGCGCACCACCGCGTCCGGGCCGGCCGACACGATCGGGGTGCCGGCGCCGCCGAGGTCGCGCACCGCGGCCCGGTCGGCCTCGGTCACCGCGTCGTCGGTGCCCACGATCGCCGCCGCCTCGAGGCCGCGTGCACCGCCCGCGACCGCCATCGCCACGGCCGTGCGCAGCGCGGACAGTTCGAGCGAGGGCAGCGCGACCGTGGACGCGGTGTAGGTACGCCCGGTCTCGTCCCGCACCGCCGCCCCCTGGCTCGCCCCGTTGCGGGCCCGGGTGGCCCGGGCCAGGGTGACCAGCTTGGCGTCCTCGGGGTCGACGGCGAACTCGGGCGTCTCGGCGCTCACGGGGGTCCTCCAACTCGGCGCGGTACGGGTGCCGGCACACCCTAACTCGCCGCATTCCCCGTCCGGCCCGGCGGCCCGTCAGCGATTGCGCTCCGCCCCGGACCGGCCCTCCGCGGCGCCGGCCGGTACGTCCCGGTCCGGCGCGACCCGGCTCACCACGATCGTGCCGACCCGGTTGCGCCGGCCCGAGGGGCTCTCCGCGACCAGCCGCAATCCCTCGACCACGGCCGTCGCGCCCGGGATCGGCACCCGGCCGAGCGCCTTGGCGAGCAGCCCGCCGACGGTCTCCACGTCCTCGTCGTCGAGTTCGAGGCCGAACAGCTCGCCCAACTCGTCCACGGGCAGGCGGGCGGTGACCCGGAACGCGCCGTCCGGGAGTTGTTCGACCGGCGCGCTCTCGGTGTCGTATTCGTCGGTGATCTCGCCGACGATCTCCTCCAGGATGTCCTCGATGGTGACCAGGCCGGCGGTGCCGCCGTACTCGTCCACCACCACGACCATGTGCGTGCGGTCCGCCTGCATCTCGCGCAGCAGGTCGTCGGCCGGCTTGCTGTCCGGCACGAAGGTCGCGGCGCGCATGATCGAGTCGACGCTCTCCTTGGCCCAGTCGGGGTCGCCCACCGTGCTGCGCCGGGCCAGGTCCTTGAGGAAGACGATGCCCACCACGTCGTCCTCGTTCTCGCCGATCACCGGTATCCGCGAGTAGCCGGAGCGCAGCGCCAGCGACATCGCCTGGCGCAGCGTCTTGTGCCGTTCGATGAAGACCATGTCCGGGCGCGGCACCATCACCTCGCGCACGATGGTGTCGCCCAGTTGCAGCACCGAGTGCAACATCTCGCGCTCGTCGCCCTCGATCAGCGAGTCCTTCTCGGCCAGGTCCACGAACGCGCGCAGTTCGGCCTCGGACGCGAACGGGCCCTCACGAAAGCCCTTGCCGGGGGTGAGCGCGTTGCCGAGCAGGATCAGCAGCCGCGGCAACGGGCCGAGCACGCGGGCCAGGCCGAGCAGTACGGGTGCGCCGATCGTGGCCACGGTGACCGGGTGTTGGCGGCCGACGGTGCGCGGGGACACGCCGACCGCGACGTAGGACACCACGACCATGATGCCGATGGTGACCAGCACCGCCTGCCAGGTCTCGGCGAAGTCGTCCACGCACACCACGGTGACCAGGACGGCCGCCGACAGCTCGCAGACGACCCGGACCAACAGCGCCAGGTTGAGGTATCGGGCGGGGTCCTGAACCACCGTCAGGAGCCGTTTGGCGCCCCGTCGTTCCTCCCGGACCAGTTCCTCGGCGCGGACCCGGGAGATGCGCGAGAGGGCGGCCTCCAGGCAGGCGAACAGGCCGGCCGCGGTGACCAGCACGATCGCGCCGATCACCAGTTGCAGCACGCGGTCAGCGGGCACTGCCGCCCCCGGCCCGGTTCCGGTCGGGGGCGGGGATATCCCGTGGCCGGCTCATCCGCGGTCCTCCGCGGCGCGGCGGGCCTCCCGCCAGGACTCGAGCAGTTCCTTCTGGAGCGCGAACATCTCGCGCTCCTCGTCCGGTTCCGCGTGGTCGTAGCCCAGCAGGTGCAACACGCCGTGCACGGTGAGCAGGTGCAGCTCGTCGTCCATGGAGTGGCCGGCCGCCGCGCCCTGGCGCTGCGCGACGGTCGGACACAACACGACGTCGCCGAGCAACCCCTGCGGGGGATCCTCGTCGGCCTTGCCGGGACGCAGCTCGTCCATCGGGAAGGACATCACGTCGGTCGGACCGGGCAGGTCCATCCACTGGATGTGCAGTTGCTCCATCGCGGGTTCGTCCACGATGACCACGGACAGTTCCGCCAGTGGATGGATGCGCATACGGTCCAGCGTCCACCGGGCGACGTCCACGATCGCGTGTTCGTCCACCCCCGTGCCGGACTCGTTGGCGATGTCGATGGACATGGCCTTCAGTTCACTTCCCGTTCCACTGCTTGCATGTTCACTGTGTGCTTGCCCCGACCGTTCTTCTCGGCCGGCCGCCGGCCGCGCGACCTGGGCACGTCGCCGTTGCCGGTGCCCACCCCGTTCGGGTGGCCGTTGGCCTCGACCTGGACGTCGTAGCGCGCGTAGGCGTCCACGATCCGGCCGACGAGCTTGTGTCGGACCACATCCTCGCTGGTGAGCCGGCAGAACGCGATGTCGTCCACGCCGCGCAGGATCTCCTGCACCACGCGCAGCCCGGACTGGGTCCCGCCGGGCAGGTCGACCTGGGTGGTGTCCCCGGTGACCACCATGCGCGAGCCGAAGCCGAGTCGGGTCAGGAACATCTTCATCTGCTCGGCCGAGGTGTTCTGCGCCTCGTCCAGGATGATGAACGCGTCGTTGAGGGTGTTGTGGGTGAGGAGGTAGTCCTCCGTAACGTACAACGAGTCGGCCGCCGCGACCTGGATGCACACCGCTTCCTCACGACCGGCGGGTTCGATGCTTTCGATGTGCCGCATCGGTCGACCACCACCACCCGCAGCCCGGTACTTCTCCCGCTTGCGCGTGAGCCGGAAGGGTTCAACGCCTTCGGGGAGCCTGATGTCGATGACGTGGGCGTCATGGCGATGCTCCACCACCCGGCCGTTCGCCCGCCCGGGAGGGCGACCCAACGCGGCCCTGCGTCGGCTGTACGCCACGCCGCCGAGGGATCGAACCAACGCGACCACGTCGTCCCGCAACAGGATCGATGTCGTCGTGTACTGGATCCGGCAGGTCCGTCCGCTCTGCGTCACCGGCCCACCGTCGGAGTCCAGCAGTCCTTGGAGCAACGCGAGCCGGATCTCGGCCGAGTTGTACAGGTACGCGTCCGGCACGAACTTCGACTGCGACCGGCCGCCGAGGAGTTCCAGTTCCCTGAGTACACCGGTGACCGGATTCTCCAGCGTGACAACGTCACCCGGCGCCTTCACCCGATTCAGTACGTAGTCCACCCGGTTCCTCGCCCGCACCCGAACACCGGGCAACGCCGCTTCCAGTGCGGTGGCCGACTCGGGATCGGCAGTGCTGAAGTCGGGGGTGGTCGCGCCCGTCAGGCATCCGTCGCCGAGCAACAGCCCCAGGGCGTAAGGATCCATCGGCACCGCGCGTTCGGGGAAGCACGCGGGGCCGGTCAACAGCGGCAGTTCATAGCGCCGGGCGTGCGCGGCACGAAGATTGCCGATCATCTCCCTGGTTTCCAGCACCCGCCAGGGCTTGTCCCGTCGACGATCGGCAGCCGTCCTGACCGTCCACAGATGCTCACCGCAGCACAGGGTCGACGACCCGTCCTGAGCCGTGACGCGGTAGATGTCCTTCGCGCCCTGTGGGTAGACACCCAGGACCGGGGTCGGCTCACCGCTGGACCCGATGACGAGATCGCCGACCTCGAGTTCGCCGATCGGGCGGAATCCCGACGGGGTCAGCACCTTGGTGAAGACCGGCTGGGCCCGGCCTCGCATGTACGCGAGCGGAGCCACCTCGATGGTGCCGGCGGCCATCAGGCGCGGGATCGAGTCGGGGTCGATCATGTCGTGCAGCGCGTCGTAGAGCGGGCGCAGGTAAGGGTCGATCTTCTCGTAGAGGGTGCCGGGCAGGAAGCCGAGCCGCTCGCCCGCCTCGACCGCGGGGCGGGTCAGGATGATCCGGGTGACCTGCTTGGACTGCAGGGCCTGGACCGCCTTGGCCATCGCCAGGTAGGTCTTGCCGGTGCCCGCCGGACCGAGGCCGAACACGATGGTGTGTTCGTCGATCGCGTCCACGTAGCTCTTCTGGTTGAGCGTCTTGGGGCGGATCGTCCGGCCGCGGTTGGACAGGATGTTGAGGGTCATCACCTCGGCCGGGCCGTGCCCGTCGCCCGAGCGCACCATCGCCACCGAGCGCTCCACGGCCTCCTCGGTGAGCGGCTGACCGGTGCGGACGATGACCAAGAGCTCGTCGAAGAGCCGGCGGACCAGGGCCACCTCGGTCTCGCTGCCGGCCACGGTGACCTCGTTGCCGCGGACGTGGATGTCGACCTCGGGGAACCCCTGCTCGACCACTCGCAGGAACGAGTCGCCGGAACCGAGGAGCGCCACCATCGGGTGCTTGGCGGGGATCGTGATCTTCGCCTGGGCCTGCGCGGTCGGAGTTTCCCGCGTGCTGTTTCGCGGGGTGTTCTCGGAGCTCGCGCCTCGCGCGTTCGTCGTGGGAGCCATGGGCGGCCTTGGCGGCCTGATCACGCCTCATTTCCGTGTTCGGGAAGCGATTCGATGTTGCTCAATGGTAACTCTTGGGTCTTGGCGGACCCGGGGATTATTCGGCCGTCGGCCGCCGGCGCGGGATCTCGATCCGGTCCAGGTCGTGCGCCGCGACGGTGTCCGGGAACACCTCGCGGGCCTGCTCGAGCAGCGGTGTCACATCGGGGTAGCGCTGCGAGAAGTGGGTCAGCACCAGCCGCCGCGCGCCCGCCTCGGCGGCGATGCCCGCCGCCTCGCGCGCGGTGAGGTGGCCGACCTCGCGGGCCAGTTCGGCATCCGCGTCGGCGAACGTCGACTCGCACACGAGCAGATCCACGTCGCGGGCCAGTTCGACGGCCGCCGGGCACAGCCGGGTGTCCATCACGAAGGCGAACTTCTGGCCCGGTCGGGGGGCGCTCACCTGCTCCAGGGTCACCGCGCCGACCCGGCCGGCGCGCTGGATCCGGCCCACGTCCGGCCCGAAGATGCCGTGCGCGGCGAGCCGGTCGGGCAACATCCGGCGGCCGTCCGGTTCCACGACGCGGTAGCCGTACGACTCGACCGGGTGCGACAGTCGGCGGGCCTCCAGGGTGAACGGCCCGGCGGGGAGGACCACATGCTCCCCCGCCAGCGGCTGCTCGAGCAGCACCGCCGCCTCGTGGAAGGCGGTCGCGTGGTGCAGCCGGTCGAACCAGTGCCGGCCACTGGCCGGGAAGTGCGCGGTCACCGGGTGCGGGACCCGGTCGAGCGACATGCGCTGGAGCACGCCGGGCAGGCCGAGGCAGTGGTCACCGTGGAAGTGCGTGACGCAGATCCGGGTGATGTCGTGCGCGGCCACCCCGGCGTGCAACATCTGCCGCTGGGTGCCCTCGCCGGGGTCGAACAGCAGCCCCTCGCCGTCCCAGCGCAGCAGGTAACCGTTGTGGTTGCGCTGCCGCGTCGGGGCCTGGCTCGCGGTGCCGAGGACGAGGAATTCCCTGGTGGACACGGCCGACTAGCCGGGAGGCCAGCTCAGCCCGCGGCCCCCGAGGAGGTGTGCGTGCACGTGGAACACGGTCTGGCCGGCGCCGGCGCCGGTGTTGAAGACGATCCGGTAGCCCGCGTCGGCGAGGTCCTCGGCCGCCGCGACGGCCGCCGCCTCGGCGAGCAGCGCGCTGGCCAGTTCGGGGGCCTGGGCGCCCAGTTCGCCCGCGTTGGCGTAGTGCGCGCGCGGGATGACCAGGACGTGCGTGGGCGCCTGCGGGTTGATGTCCCGGAAGGCCACCACGTCCTTGGTCTCGTGGACGATCGTGGCCGGGACGTCGCCGGCGAGGATCTTGCAGAACAGGCAGTCGGCCTGGGGTTCCCCCGCAGCCATGGGTGCCTCCATCGGGTCCGAGTCGATCACGGGCGGTCGCCCCCGATCGTAGTGGGGTGACCCACCCGCCGGGTCAGGCCCAGCGGCCGGATCGGGCCAGGAGTACGGAAGCGGCCGAGACGCCGGCCGTGGAGGTGCGCAGTACGGTCGGGCCCAGGCGGTAGGCGGTGGCGCCGGCGGCGGCGAACGCGGCCAGCTCGTCCGGGGCGACGCCACCCTCGGGGCCGACCACCAGGACCAGATCGCCCTCGGTCGGGGTGGCGGCGGTCGCGATCGGCTCGGTGGCCGCCTCGTGCAGGACGCCGGCGAACGCGGCGGCGCCCAGCAGCGCGGCGACCTGCCTGGTGCTCATCGGGTCGGTGACCTCGGGCAGGTGCAGCCGGCGGGCCTGCTTGCCCGCCTCGCGGGCGGTGGCGCGCCACTTGGCCAGTGCCTTGGCGCCGCGCTCACCCTTCCACTGGGTGATGCAGCGGGCGGCGGCCCAGGGCACGATCGCATCGACCCCGACCTCGGTCATCGTCTCCACGGCCAGCTCGCCGCGGTCGCCCTTGGGCAGTGCCTGGACCACCACGATCCGCGGCGCCGGCGCGGGTTCCTCGGTGCGCGAGTCGACGTCGACGTACAGCGTGTCCTTGCCCTCGGTGCGGTTGACCGTGCCGTGTACGGCCAGGCCGGCGCCGTCGGCGAGGACGATCTCCTCGCCCGGGGCCAGTCGGCGAACCGTGACGGCGTGCCGCCCCTCGGCGCCGTCGAGGACGACCTGTCGGCCGTGCCGGATCGACTCGCCGGGGGCGAGGAAGACGGGGGCGCTCAAGCGCATGCCTTTCGGGCGGCGGCCATCTCGTCGACGAGCCGGTGGATCACCTCGGCGGCCGGCTCCTCGCGGGCGAGGCGCCAGCCCTGGCCGGCCCACAGCGCGAGACCGTCGGCCTCGCCCCGGGCGGCGGCGGCCTTGCGGATCGGCGAGACCAGGTGGTGAACGTAGGGGTAGACGCCCGGGGCCTCGGCCTCGTGCCGGGCCACGAAGCCGTTGTGCAGGCCCCTGGCCCAGCGGCCGGAGAAGGCGCGGGTGAGCACGCTGCGGTCGAAGGCCGGGTCGGCCAGCGCGGCCTTGTGCGCGGCGGGCGCGACACTTTCGGGGCAGCGCAGGAAGGCCGTGCCGAGCTGGGCGGCACTCGCGCCGGCCAGCCGGACCGCCTCGATCTGACGACCCGTCATCAGGCCGCCGGCGGCGATCAGCGGCAGCTCGGTCTGGCCCGCGATCAGGGTGAGCAGCGTGAGCAGGCCGTACGGGGCGGGCGCGTCGGGGTTGCCGAAGCCGCCCTGGTGGCCGCCGGCTTCCGCGCCCTGTACGCACAGCGCGTCGACCCCGTGCCCGACGGCGACCCGGGCCTCCTCGGGCGTGGTGACGGTGGCCACGGTCCGCGTGCCGGCCGCCTTCAGCGCGGTGACCTGCGCCATCGCCGGCAGCCCGAAGGTGAAGCTCACCACCGGCACCGGGCGGGCCAGCAGCAGTTCGAACTTGGCGTCCCAGTCGTCGCGTTCCGAGCCGGGCGCGGGCGTACCCACGGTGCCGCCGTAGCGCGCGGCGGCCCGGGCCAGCGAGCCCGCGTAGCGCCGGGTCGCGTCGGCCTCGGCCGGGGTGGGCGCCGGATGCGGCATGAACGCGTTGACCCCGAACGGCGCGTCGCCGATCAGCGCGCGCAACTCGTCGATCTCGGCGCCCATCGCCTGCGCCGAGCGATAACCGGCGGCCAGAAAGCCGAGCCCGCCCGCACGGGTGACCGCCGCCGCGAGGGCGGGACCGGCCGCGCCGGCCATGGGGGCCTGGATGATCGGCAGTTCGCTCAGCCGGGTGGGGTCGGTGGTGGTCGGCATCATGCTCCCCGTTCGCTCGGTCGCCTCGGTTCGCTCACCGGACCAAGCCTAGGCCGTGCGCTCGGGCCTGCGCCGGACCGGCCCGCGGCGTCCGGTGCGGGACGTCGCGGACGCGGGCGGGAGCCGACGGCCCCGGCCGCGGCCGATTCGCCCCCGAACGCCGGACAGGCCGAAATCAGCCCGTCCGGCGCTCGGGGACATCGGCTCAACGTCCGTTGAACGCGTCCTTCAACCGGGAGAACAGCCCCTGCTGGCCCGGCGTGAACTGGCCCGAGGGCCGTTCCTCGCCGCGCAGCTTGGCCAGCCGGCGCAGCAGTTCCTCCTGCTCGGGGTCGAGCTTGTTCGGCGTCTGGACCTCGACATGCACGACCAGGTCGCCGCGCCCGCCGCCGCGCAGGTGGGTGATGCCCCGCCCGTGCAGCGGGATCGACTGGCCCGACTGGGTGCCGGGGCGGATGTCGATCTCCTCGGTGCCGTCCAGCGTCTGCAACGGCACCTTGGTGCCGAGCGACGCGGCCGTCATCGGGATGGTGACCGTGCAGTGCAGGTCGTCGCCGCGCCGCTGGAACGTGGTGTGCGGGACCTCGACGATCTCCACGTAGAGATCGCCGGCCGGGCCACCACCGGGGCCGACCTCGCCCTCGCCCGCGAGCTGGATCCGGGTGCCGCTGTCCACGCCCGCCGGGATCTTGACGGTGAGCGTGCGCCGGGCCCGGATCCGGCCCTCGCCCGCACACTCCGGGCACGGGTGCGGGACCACGGTGCCGAAGCCCTGACATTGCGGACACGGCCGCGACGTCATGACCTGGCCCAGGAACGACTTGGTCACCTGGCTGACCTCGCCGCGCCCGCGACACATGTCGCAGGTCTGCGCCGAGGTACCCGGGGCCGCGCCCTCGCCGTTGCACGTGTTGCACGTGACGGCGGTGTCCACCTGGATCTCCCGGGTGGTGCCGAACGCGGCCTCCTCGAGGGTGATCTCGATCCGGATCATCGCGTCCTGGCCGCGCCGGGTGCGCGAGCGCGGGCCGCGCTGACTGGCCTGGCCGAAGAACGCGTCCATGATGTCGCTGAACCCGAAACCGGCCTGGCCGAAGCCGCCACCGCCGCCCCCGGAGGACAGCGGATCGCCGCCGAGGTCGTACATCTGGCGCTTCTGCGGGTCCGAGAGGACCTCGTAGGCGTTGTTGATCTCCTTGAACCGGTCCTGCGTCTTCGGGTCCGGATTGACGTCCGGGTGCAGCTCCCGAGCGAGCCGGCGGAAGGCCTTCTTGATTTCCTCCGGGGTGGCGTCGCGCCGTACCCCGAGGACCTCGTAGTAATCGGTAGCCAACTCTACGACTCCGCGAGGATCTGTCCGACGTACCGTGCCACGGCGCGCACCGCTCCCATCGTTCCGGGGTAGTCCATTCGGGTCGGCCCGAGCACCCCGAGCTTCGCCAGCGTTTCCTGCCCACTGCCGTATCCGACGGCGACCACCGAGGTCGCGGCCAGTCCTTCGTGCATGTTCTCGTGTCCGATCCGCACGACCATGCCCGGGTCGGTCGCCTCGCCCAACAGGCGCAGCAGCACGACGTGTTCCTCGAGTGCTTCGAGGACCGGGCGGATGGTGTTCGGGAAGTCCATGCCGAAGCGGGTCAGGTTGGCCGTCCCGGCCAGGACGACCTTTTCTTCCTTGTGTTCGACCAGGGTGTCGAGCAGGGTGGCCAGGATGCCCGCCACGATCGGCCGTTCCTCGGCGGTGAACGGCTCGGCGAGATCCTGGACCAGCAACGGCACATCGGCGAACCGCTTGCCGGTGATCCGGCTGTTCAACCGGGCCCGCACGTCGGCGAGCAGGTTCTCGCCGACCGGTCCCGGGGTGTCCATCACCCGCTGCTCGACCCGGCCGGTGCTGGTGATCAGCACGAGCATGACCCGGGTCGGCGCGAGGGTGAGCAACTCGACGTGCCGGATCGTCGAGCGGGTCAGCGAGGGGTATTGCACGACGGCGACCTGATGGGTCAGCTGCGCGAGCAGCCGAACCGTGCGGCCCACCACGTCGTCCAGGTCCACCGCGCCGGCCAGGAAGGTCTGGATCGCCCGGCGCTCGGCGCCGGACAGCGGCTTGACGCCGGCGAGCCGGTCGACGAACAACCGGTAGCCCTTGTCGGTGGGCACCCGACCCGCGCTGGTGTGGGGCTGCGTGATGTAGCCCTCCTCCTCCAGCGCGGCCATGTCGTTGCGAATGGTGGCCGGGGAGACGCCGAGGTTGTGTCGGTCCGCGAGCGCCTTGGAGCCGACCGGCTCCTGGGTCGCCACATAGTCCTGCACGATGGCGCGCAGCACGTCCTGCTTACGATCGTCGAGCATGGTGCGCACCTCCCTGACCCGTTGTTCCACCCGTTGCCGTGTCCCGTAGGCGGCGGTTCGTCCTGCTGGTTGGCACTCCGTCCCGCCGAGTGCCAGTGTACGGGTCACCCGATCCGGACCGTACCCCTGCGTCCGTGCCAAGGTTGACGCATGCTACGCGCCGAACAGCCGAAACACGCCACCTGGGAGCCGATCGGACCGGGGGTGCTGCGCCGCCGGCTACCCGGCCTGGAACTGAATGTGGCGGTCGTCACGGGTCGCGACGGGATCCTGCTCGTGGACACCGGTTCGCACGACCGGGAGGCCGCCGAGCTGCTGTCCTCGCTGGCTCGCGAGCTGCCCGCGCACGGATTGCCGGACCGGGTGGTGGCGGTGGTGAACACGCACGGCCACTTCGACCACTGCTACGGCAACGACGAGGTGCTGCGCACCTTCCCCGACGCCGAGGTGTGGGGCCACGCGGAGCTGCCCGGGTATCTGGCGCGCCGCGCGGACGCCGGTCGGGCGAGCGGCATCGCGTACGGCTTCGATCCGGAGCTGATGAACGCCGCGCGGATCGTGCCGCCGACCCGTCTGGTGTCCACCGGGGATCCGGTGACGGTGGATCTGGGCGGGCGCGAGGTGGTGCTCTACGCGCCGGGGCGCGGGCACACCGACCACGACCTGATCGTGCACGTCCCGGACTGTGGCGTGCTGATCGCCGGCGACCTGGTGGAGGAGAGCGGGCCGCCGGTGTTCGGCTCTGATGCGTTCGCCGCCGAGTGGAGCGATTCGCTGGCCCGGGTGCGCGCGCTCGACGCGAGTGTCTGGCTGCCCGGACACGGCGCGGTGGTGGACGAGGAGTTCGTGGTCCGGCAGAACCGCCTGCTGGCCGAGGTGGCCGCCGGGCGCGTCGTACCGGACTGACGCACCGTCACCCGGCTAGCGTCACCCTTATGCGCAGCTATGGACCCGAGTCGCTGATCCCGGGATGGAAGCAGGACAAGCCCGTCCCGGAGGTCGCGGCCGAACGCGATCTGGTCGTCGAGGAGGCGTCCACCGGCTTTTGTGGCGCGGTGGTCCGGGTGGAGAAGACCCCCGAGGGGTTCACCGTCACGCTGGAGGACCGGCATCGGCGGTTGCGGGTCTTCCCGATGGATCCGCGCGGCTTCCTGATCGACGGCGAGGTGGTCACCCTGGTCCGCCCGTCGGCCGCCGCGCCCACCCGCCCACCGGCGCACACCGCGTCCGGTTCGGTGGCCGTGCGGGGCGCCCGGGCCCGGGTCGCCCGGGCCGGCCGGATCTACGTCGAGGGCCGGCACGACGCCGAGTTGGTCGAGCGGGTCTGGGGCGACGACCTGCGGATCGAGGGCGTGGTCGTGGAGTACCTGGAGGGCATCGACGATCTCCCGGCGGTGGTGCGCGAGTTCGCACCGGGGCCGGGTCGTCGGCTGGGCGTGTTGGTGGACCACCTGGTGCCGGGCTCGAAGGAGAGCCGGATCGCGGCGCGGGTGACGGGCGATCAGGTACTGGTGGTGGGACACCCCTATATCGACGTCTGGCAGGCGGTCCGGCCGGCGTCGGTGGGCATCGCGGCGTGGCCGGACGTACCGCGCGGGGTGCCGTGGAAGGAGGGGGTGTGCGCGGCCCTCGGCTGGCCGGTGGACCCACCCCTGGCCTGGCGGCGGATCCTCGCGGCGGTGAATTCGTACCGCGACCTGGAGCCCGCGCTGCTGGGCAGGGTGGAGGAACTGATCGATTTCGTGACCGCGACGCCCGACGTGTGACCCTGCGCGGGCGTCGTGTGCGGAAGTGGCCGGATCGTGCGGTGCGGCTGATGCCGTCACCCTCCCGGGCCACGACGACCAAGGCGCCCGCCGCCTGGCCTTCTCGGCGGACGGCACCCTCTTGGCCACGGGCGGCGACTTCGGCCGGGTGTTCGTCCGGCGGCTGTGAACCCCCGACCCAATGCGTCGCCACGCGTCAAACGAACCTGGTGGTCTCCAACGTCATCGAGAAAGGCGCCGGCAGCTCGATCTCCTTGCCGAACGGGCCGGTGTGACTCTCCTTGTAGTCGTCACCTTCGGGAGCCGAGAAGAGCGCCCAACTCCCTCGCTCTCGATCCACCAGCAAGTAGAGCGGAATACCACTGGCGGCATAGGCTCGCCGCTTTGCCTCCCGATCGATGTCCGCCCGGTGCGACGTGACCTCGAGCACCAAGGCGACCGCGTCACATGGCATCCACGTTCCCGCATCGAGGAACAGATCGAGTTCCAGGGGGATGAAGGTGCCGTCGGGGATGACGTGATTACTCTGCAACGCTCCTCGACTCACCACCTCCAGCCCCTTTCCGCCGGAAAATTCCATCTCGGTGTCCGAAGCGCCGGTGATCTGGCGCGACACTGCACTGACGATGCGCTCGTGGTTGCCCGACGCCGGTGGTGTCACGACAATCTCCCCGTCGATCAGCTCGGCGCGGAAGCCCAGGGGGGTGTCCAACGCCAGGAAGCCGTCCAGGAGGACGTCTTCCTGCGTGGGGATCTCGTGTGTCATAGCTGACATTCTGAACCCCTTCCGTAGTCGACGCGAGCATATGAAGGCACCCGTGCGCGCGACCGGGCGTTTGGCACCGGGTCACCCGCACGGGTGAACGACTACGGAGGGCAGGTTGCTACGGCGTCTTCGCCGACGCCGACAGTGCGGCGATCGAGTCGTCGGTGCAGGTCGACCAGAAGCCGCCGACCAGGTCTTCCAGGTGGGTCATCGAGTCGGCCGCGTAGAGGATGTCCTGGTAGTGGGTGATGTCGTATTGCAGCGTGCCCATCGCGACCAGGTCGAGCGGGCGGATGTCGACCGTGCGGAATTCGCGGATCTCGCCGTAGGAGGACAGGATGCCCGCGCCGTAGGCCTTGAGCGCGCCGCCCTCGTGCATGACACCGAATTCCAGGGTGAACCAGAAGACCTTGGAGACGAATTCCAGCGCCTCGCGCGACTCCACCCGCCGTGCCGCCTCGCCCGCGACCCGGTACAGCGCCGCGAAGCGGTCCGAGGCGAGCATGTTGGCGTGGCCGATCACCTCGTGGACCACGTCCGGCTCGGGGGTGTACAGCGGCACGCTGTGGTGGCGGATGTACTGCGTGGAGTGGAAGTACGAGTCGGCCAGCGACCCGTAGAAGTCGCGCAGCGGGACCAGTCCGGCCGCCGGCAGGTAGCGGAAGCCGGTCAGCGGTTGCAGTGCGCTGCTGACCTCCTCCAACTGGGGGATCCGGTCGGTCGGCAACTTCAGCCGAGCGGTGCCCTCCAGATAGTCGGCGACCGCGTACTCCGCGTGCGAGACGGACAGCTCGTGCGAGACGAGGCGCCAGACCTCGTGCTCCTCGTCGGTGTACTCGACCTCCGGGATCGGATCGCCGCGCCGGTGGTCCAGGGCCAGCTCCGCGATCCGGTTGCGGCGCTCGCGGTACACCGCGTCCGCGAACCCCGGGTGGCTGCGGGACAGCTCGACCTCGACTCCGCCATCGGCCCTACGGGTGACCGGGGCCAGATACTGGGCCTCCTCGAACATGCCATCTCCTGATCGCATCGGAATCGACTCCCCAACGGGCCGAAGCACCCACGCGACCAGTATGCGCCGTATGCATACCATTTGGACCGATCAGGCCGGATGGGACGACGACGTGGATCAGGTGCGAGGGATCGCCTCGGCGCCCTCATCGCATCATCCGAACGGCCGTCACACAAGAGGCACAGCGGATCGACCACCACCTCCGAAACACCTGCCGCATCCACCGAGACGGGATTCGGGCCCGCGTGACAGGATCGCCCGTACATCGGGGAGGGCACCGTCGGGAGGGGGCGCGGTGGTGGATTCTCGCGGCATGGCCGGGGATGGTTCGGAACGACGCGACGTGGTCGAGGCGCTCACCGAGACCTCCGACCACCTCGACTTCGCACTCGCGATGGTCCGCCGGATCGTCGGCGACCAGGAGCGGCTCGGGCAACTGACGGCCCGCATCCGGGAGATCGAGTCCCGGCTGCGGGACGACCGGTACTACCTCGCGGTGATCGGCGAATTCTCGGCCGGCAAGAGCACCTTCATCAACGCGCTGCTCGGCGAGGACCTCCTGCCCACCTCGGCGCTGCCCACCACGGGCGCCGCCACCCGGATCACCCACGGCGCCGAACTCGCCGTCGAGGTGCGCTTCGCCGGCGACGGGATCCGCTACGTCTACCCCTCCGGCCGGCACCCCGGCGCGGCGAGCCCGCTCGGCCGGATGCTCACGCGCCTGGCCCCGGACATATCCGTCCCCGAGGACACCACCGGCGTGCTGCGCGTGCTCACCGCCGACGAGACGATCGCACCGCACGTACGGAGCCTGGAGGTACGCCATCCCGCGCCCGCGCTGCGCGACGGCCTGGTGATCATCGACACCCCCGGGACCAACGCCCGCGCCGGGCACACCGAGATCACCCGCGCGGTGATGCGCGATGTCGCCGACGCCGCGGCCGTGTTGGCCGCCGCCGGCTCGCCCTCGCCGGTGTCGCTGGCCGAGTTCCTCACCGACGCCCTCGACCCCGGCCAACTGCGCCGCTGCATCGTGCTCGTCACCAAGATGGACCACATCGACCCGGACGAGCGCGAGGACCTGCTCGCCCACGTGCGGCGGCGGTTCGCCCGGATACTCGGCACGACCGATCCGGTGGTCGAACCGGTCGCCGCCGAACCGGTGGTCCGACGGGCCGCCGGCCGACCGCTGCGCGGGCCCGAACAGGCCCACTGGGCCGAGGAGTTCCCGCACACCCTGGCCCGACTCCGAGACCTGATGCGGCGGCACCGCATCGTCGCGGTGTCCGACCGTCTGCTGCGCCTCCTGGAGGATCTGCTCGACGAACTGCGCCACGAGGTGACCCTGGCCGAACAACGCCTGGACGCCGAGGAGCTCGAACTCGCCGGGGCCCGGATCACCGACCTGGCCGGATTCGTCCGCGGCCGGCACGGCGAAAGCGCGCGACTGCTCGGGGCCGGCGCGCAGCGGGCCCAGCAGGCGGTCGGCGGGATGGCCCCGCAGTGGTGGCGGTACACCCGGGCCGAGATCGACCGCGCGCTCGATCGTGCGGACACCCCCGACGAGTTGCGCGCGGTGTTGGCCGAGCAGGCCCCCGAGCTGATCCGCCGGGGCCTGCCGCGCATCGGCGACATCGTGCAACAGGCGGTCACCGGCGCGCTGGAGACCGCGGCCGAGACCGCGCGGGTGGCCGCGGACGACGCGTTCACCGCGGCCTATCGAAAGCTCGGCGCCGTCGCCGAGTCGCCCGATGCGGCTCCGGTCACCGTGGTCTCGGGGCATCAGCTCGCCGACGCGGCCCTGCGGGCCTACCAGAGTTCGGCCACCGGAGTCACCGGACGGATCAGTGCCGTTCGGCTCGACCCGACCGCGCCCAAAACCCCCGGCGCGCGGCTCGGCGGCGCGCTCGACCAGTGGTTCGGCGGCACCCGCGACAGCGAGCCGCGACCGATCCCGGGGCGGATCGGTTTCGGCGGACTCATCGCCAAAATGACCGATTCCCCGTCGTCCACCGACATGACGGCCCTGCGGAACCACGCGCGTGCCGACATGCATCGGACACTGCGAACCGTCGCGGACGGTTTGTCCCGACAGATCGACGAGGCCGTGCGCACGGCCACGACGCACTACTCGCAGGACGTCGCGCGACACGTGGACGGCTACCGGGCCCGGTACGAGGCGACGGTCGCCGAACTGGTGGCCGAACATCGACGCCGTGAGGATTTTCTCGCGGCTCGCAGAAGCCTGTTGCAGGACGCGGACAGGCAGACGGAACGGCGTCGCACCACGGTGAACAACCGACGCGAGCGTCTGACACGCCGGGGGGAATTCGGCAGATGAGCGACTACACGCACGACGACGACCTGTTCGCGGTGCTCTCCGACGACACCATCGACACAGCGGGCAGCGCCGACGGGGGCGACATCGGGGCGGCACCGCTGTGGGAGACCGACGCGGGTGGCGAGTTCAACGGCGCCCACCCGAACTCCACCCTTCCTTACCCCGATCCGGGCTTCGATCCGTTGCACGACCCGAACTACGACCCGTTCCACGCGGACAGCGACGGCGACGGCCGAGTCGACGCCGACGACCCGAGCCCGTTCGACCCCACCGACGGGAACCACCCGACGCCCAGCCGGCAGTGGCACGACGACCAGGTCGACGACCCGTACGCGGACCCGTACGCCGATCCCTACGCCGATCCGCACGAGGTCGACCCGTACGCCGATCCGCAGGGCAACCCGTACGGCCCCGACCCGTACGCGGACCCCGCGGGCCACGATCCCGCCGGCCACGAACCGAGCGCGTACACACACGCCACCAGCGTCCCTTGGGGCGCGGTCTACGACGACCAGGGCAACTGGACCTACCACGCGCCGGATTGGACGCCGGACCAATTCCACGGCACCGGCGACCCGCTCGGCGACGCCAAGTACTGGCACGAGCAGACCAGTCCGACCAGTTGTGCGGTGGTCTCCCAGGGGATGATCCTGGAGAAACTCACCGGCGTCCCGCTGAACGAGAACGCGCTGATGACCGAGGCCCAGCAGGCGGGCATCTACGATCCGGCCAACGGCACGATGACCGGCGACATCGGCAAGCTGCTCGAGATGCACGGCGTGGACACCGACACCGTGCGGCACGCCGACATGAAGCAGATGCTCGACGCGCTCCAGAAGGGCGACCAGGTGATCGTCGCCCTGGACGCGCAGGAGATCTGGTCGCCGGTGCACGACGCGACCACCGGCGCGCCGCTGGAGCAGGACCCCACGATGGGGCACGCGGTATGGGTCACCGGCGTCGACACCAAGCCCGACGGCTCGACGTATGTGCTGCTCAACGACCCGGGCGCGCCGTTCGGCAAGATCGAGCCGGTGCCGCTGGCCGACTTCCTCAACGCGTGGCAGGACCGGGACACCACGATGATCCTGGCCCACCCCACACACGCCTGATCGTTCGACACCACAACGAATTCGATGGGAGTAGGGAAAACACATGTCGTTCGATCGTGAACACGTGCTGCGTCAGGCCGCGCAGGTACAGCCGCGCCGCCGGCCGGGTGTCGCGGGGTTGCTGAGTGGGATCCACCGCAGTGACGAGCTGCGCGGCTGGGTCACCATGGAATCGGTGGCACTGCCGCCGGTGCCGGAACGGACCGCGAACGGCTGGACGTTGTGGAGCCTGATCGGGGTCGGCAAGGCCACCCCGGGGCGCCGCGAACTGCCCATCCACCCGATCTGGGGCGCGGTGCAATGGGCCTGGCCGGCCGAGGACGTACTGCGCCATGTGAAGCTGACCGAGCTGCCCGAGGTGGCCGCGTCGGTGGCGGCCACGATCGTGGACGTGTCGGCCTGGACGTTGTCCATGCAGCCGGACGCCCTCGCCGAACGGGCCCGCTTCTTCCGATCGCTCGGCCGGTTCCTGGCCGACCCCGAGGCGGAGGCCCGGGGCGGCCCGCGGATCCTGGCCGGGCTGTACGCGCGGGTGATGCCGAGCGGCGCGGTGGCCGCCTATCACACGCTGGTGCCGAGCACGGCCGGGTGGCTGCGCACCGGCGGCCCGCGCGAGGCGGCGGCGCAGCGCGACTCGGGCGCTTCGGGCGACTCGCCCATCGGCCTACCCGGCCCGTCGGGACAGACGGCGGACCGGAGGCAGGCCCCGGCCCCGGGTCCGCACCCGACGGGCACGACCGCTGCGCCGGGGCCGATTGCCGGATCCGCCGTGGGATCTCGTACGCCCGCCGCACCCGCGTCGGCTGCCGCGTCATCGGGCGCCGGAGCGGGCGTCGCGTCTCCCGCGTCCGCCGGCCCGCCCGCCGGCTCCGCTTCGGCACCGGCCCCGGGGGCGACCGTCGCGCCGCGTACCCCGGTCCCCCGCAAGCCCGTCCCCGACCCGCCCGCCGCGCGGGCGATCGCACCCTCGGCGACCACGCTCTCCCGGCGGATCAACGACGCGCAGGCGATCGCGGCCGACTTCGGACTGGACGCGATCGGGGTCGAACTGGACCGGTTGCGGGCCCGGATGCGTCGGCCGGGGCTGCGGATCGCCGTGGTCGGCGAGTTCGGCCGGGGCAAGTCCTCGCTGCTCAACCGGCTCCTCGGCGCCCCCGTGCTGCCCGAGGGTCGGCATACCCCCGTCCCACTGGTGATCGCCGCCGGTCCCGAGCCCCGCCTGGAGCTGCGATTCGCCGACGGGCGCGCCGAACCCCGCCCCGCGGTGGCCGCGTCGTGGGACGAGGTACACCACCTGAGTGCCCGTCAGGACCCGGACGCAGTCCGGCTGATCGGCGTCCGGGTACTCGTCGCCGATCCCGAACTGGCCCGTTTGGACGTCGAGTTGGTGGACACCCCGGGGGTGAATGCGGGCCGCGGCAAGGGCCCGGACGCCGAGGCGCACGACCGCCGCACCGAGGATCTGGTCCGCCGTACCGTCGCGGCGAGCGACGCGGTGCTGATGGTGGTCTCCGCGAGCGCGCCGCTCGGCCTGTCCGAGACCGCGTTCCTCGAGGAGGAGGTGATCGCCCGCCATGTGCCGCGGATCACCGTGGTGGTCTCCAAGCTGGACACCGTCGACGAGGACGAGCGCGCCGACCTCGTCGACTACCTCGGCGGCCGGGTGCGCCGCATCTCGCCCACCCTCCAGGTGTTGGCCGGCCCGCATCGCGAGGACGCCGCACCGGTGGCCGGCCTGTACGAGCGGATCACCGAATACACCACCTCCGGCGGCCGACGCGGCCTGCGCTCGCGCCAGACCGCGGGCCAACTCCTCACCCTGCTCGACGAGATGGCCCGGCTGGGCCGGGACGGCCTGGCCGCGGCCGAACTCGGCGCGGCGGAGCGACAACGCGCCGCCGAGCAGTCCGAGGTGGAGATCGACCGGATGGGCACCGAGTGGGGCAGGGTCCGGGTCGAACTCCAGCGGCGCCGCACGCGGACCGCGGAGAAGTTCCGCGAGCATCTCCAGCTCTCACGCGGCGACGTATTGGACACGCTGCGCTACGAGTTGGAGCGCGCCCCGGACGCCCGGATCTGGTGGGAGCGTGACCTGCCGTTCCGACTGCGCCGCGAACTGACCGCGCTGGCCAAGAAGTTCGAGGCCCAGCTGCATTCGAGTGTGCAGGCCGACGTGCAGTGGCTGGACGCCGGGATGAAGCAACACTTCGGGCGCGGCAGCACGTACCGCCCGGAGAGGGTCGAGCAACTCTCCACCGATTTCGAACTCGGCGAGGCCGAATCGCTCGGCCTGAAGGACCTCAAGAGTCGCAAGCTGGCCTGGCGGATCGGCCCGACCGGCCTGGCCGTGCTCGGCGCGCTGCTGATCCCGCTCACCGGCGGCGTCGCCGCGCTGCCGATGGGCGCGAGCATGGCCGCCTCGGCGGGCGGCATGGTGCTCGGCGAGGTCAAGTCGACGTCGCTGACCGAGGGGCAGCGCGCGCAGGCGATGAAGGCGCTGGAACCGATGGTCGAGGACGTGCTCGGCGGCTTCTCCGAAGAGGTCGCCAAGCGGCTGCACACGCTCTACTCCGGGGTGATGGACGAGGCGGTGCGCGGCCAACAGGTGTGGCGGAACGATCGGCGGGCCGCGCTGGCCAAGGTCGGCGCCGATGGACCCGCATGGCAGGATCTGGTCGCGCGCAGCGAGCAGCTCGCGGTCCAGCTGAACAGCATGCTGGGCACGAGAGGCTGACGGCCGGCCGTCGAGGAGGGGAGCTTCAGGGTGGACAGGGGTCACGGGGCGGCCGATCCGGCCTACGCGGGTTACGGCGCGTGGCGCGCCCGGCAGGAGACCCTGGTCGGCCTGATCGACCGGCTCACGCCGATCGTGGCCGGACTGCGCATCGGCGCGGGGGTCAAGAAGCTGGACTCGTTGAAGCACCGGGCCGCGTCCGAGGCGTTCAAGGTGATGATCGTCGGCGAGTTCAAGCGCGGCAAGAGCACCGTGATCAACTCGATGCTCGGCGAGAAGGTGCTGCCCTCGTTCGCCCGGCCGTGCACCGCGATCATCAACGAGGTGACGTGGGGTGACACCCGCTCGGCGCTGATCTACCCGCTGGAGCCGGACGGCAGCGCGGGCGAACCGCTGGCCGTCGGGGTGGAGGAGATCGCCGACTACGTCACCATCGGCGCGGACGACGACAACACCCCGAACCCGTACCAGCGGGCCGTGGTGCGCTGGCCGCTCGAACTGTGCCGCAACGGCGTGGTGGTGGTCGACTCGCCGGGCCTGAACGAGGCCCCGGAGCGGGAGAAGGTCACCCTGAACTACCTCGAACAGGCCGACGTGCTGGTGTTCGTGGTGGACTGTCAGGCCGCGATGTCGCGCAGCGAACAGCTGTTCCTGGACGTGCACGTCAAGGCGCGCGGGCACGAGGACGTGTTCTACGTCGGCAACAAGATCAACCTGGTCGAGGAGGAGGAACGTGAGGACGTACAACGGGAGATCCGCAAACGCCTGGCGCCCTACCTCTCCCGTCCCGACCGGGTCTTCTTCGTCAACGCCCGGGCCGCGTTGACCGGCCGGCAGCAGCCCGACCCGGAACTGCTCGCCGGCTCCGGAATGCCCGAACTCGAGCGCGGCCTGGAGGAGTTCCTCACCCGCGAACGCGGCCGGGCGAAGATCCTGTCCCCGGCCCGGGAGCTCAAATACCTGCTGATCGAGGCGCGTGAGCAGATCGACCGCAAGGAGGCGCTGCTCGCCCGGGACGTCGAGGAACTGCGCGCCACCTACGAGCGGGTCCAGGGTCCGCTCACCCGCCTCGAGCAGAACCGGAGGGTGATCGTCGCGCAGATGGAGGAGCACCTGCGCGAGACCCGGGGCGAGGTCGAGGGCGCAACCCGCCGGTTCCTGGACCGGGTGGCCGCGAACATCCCGAACTGGGCGCAGGAGTACGACCCGAGCAACGCCATCGGCGCCAATCCGTTCAACGCGCGCGAGAAAATGGAGGCGGCGGTCGAGGAGATCACCGACCACCTCTCCGGGCAGGTCCAGGTCGAGTTCGTGCAGTGGCAGGAGAGCGAGCTCAAGCCGCTCGTCGCGCGTCGCGTCGAGGACATGGAGCGGATGATCGACGACGACGTGAAGCAGTTCGTCACCCGGATCGACGAGATCCGCGCGTCGCTCACCGCGGGACCGGTCGCCGCGGACGGCACGGACGAGACCGGCAAGCCCGCGACCCCGATCGAACGCCTGCTCGCGGACGCGGTCGGTTTCGTACTCGACCCGGCGACGGCCGTCTCCGGCGGGAAGTTCGGCCTCGGATCGATGCTCACCGCGCTGCTCCCACAGATCGCGGTCGGCACGGCGGCGTTCCTGGTCGGCCTGGGTCCGTTCGTGATCCTGGGCGCGGTACTCGGCTCGACCGTGTTCAAGGGCGCCCTGCAACTGAACAAGGCCAACCGCCGGCTCAAGGAACAGGTGGCCGAGCAGGTCCGACTCGAACTGCGCAGGCAGTCCGACACCGACGTCACCAACCTGGGCGAACAGGTCGTCAAACAACTCCGCAAGATGCGCGACGCGATCGCCCAGGGCCTCGACGCCGAAATCAAGTCGATCCGCGACGAGGTGGGCGCCGCACTCCGCACCAAGGAACAGGGCGAGTCGAACGCAAAGCGCGAAACCACCGAAATGCGCCGCTGCACCCAAGAACTGAACCGAGTCGACGAGGCACTGGCCGACCTGATCATGGACGTGGCGATGTAGCTCGACACAACAACCACCGACCGAGCAACCCCAGCGGGGCCGACGCAACCAACCCCGGGGTGAGCCGCACACATCCAGCCGGGCAGGGGCAACCAACCCCCCGAAGTGAGCCGCACACACCAGCCGGGCCGGCGTTTGAGGCCAACCCAACGCAACCAACGCCCGAGGTCAGCCGCGCACATCCAGCCCGGCGATCGCTTGACGCCAACCCGCCGTAACCAACACCAAAGCCGAGCCACACACATCCAGCCCGGCCGGCGTTTGAGGCCAAACAGCCCCGCCGGCGCTTGAGGCGACCAGCCCGGCCGGCGTTTGAGGCCAAGTAGCCCGGCCGGCGCTTGAGGCCAAAAAAGCCCGACCTAGTCCACCAGGTCCCGAACCACGGCGTCAGCCAAAAGCCGCCCCCGCAACGTAAGAACCGCACGGCCCCCACCCAACGCCTCGAGCAGCCCATCCCCAACCGCCCGCTCCGCCGCCTTCCGCCCCACCTCGGTGAGCAACTCCACCGGCATCCCGTCCGCCAAGCGCAGCTCGAGCAGAATCCGCTCGACCCGCCGATCCTCGGCGGAAAGCACCTCGCGCGCCTGCGCCGGAGACGCCGAAGCGGCCAGCCGCTGTGCGTACCCCGCCGGATGCCGTACGTTCCACCACCGCACGCCGCCGACGTGGCTGTGCGCCCCCGGCCCGGCTCCCCACCAGTCCGCCCCGGTCCAGTACAGCTCGTTGTGCCGGCACCGCGCCGCCGCGTCGGTCGCCCAGTTGGACACCTCGTACCACCCGAGCCCGGCCGCGCCGAACGCCTCGTCCGCCATCAGGTAGCGATCCGCGAGCACGTCGTCGTCCGGCATCGGCAGTTCGCCCCGCCGCACCCGGCCGGCCAGGCGCGTACCGTCCTCGACGATCAGCGCGTACGCCGAGACGTGGTCGGGCCGCGCCCCGAGCACCGCGTCCAGCGAGGCCCGCCAGTCGTCGTCGGACTCCCCCGGCGTGCCGTAGATCAGGTCCAGGTTGACGTGCTCGAACCCGGCCGCGCGCGCGTCGGCCACACACTGCTCGGGCCGCCCGGGGGTGTGCCGCCGATCCAGGATCTGCAACACGTGCTTGCGGGCGCTCTGCATGCCGAACGACAGCCGGTTGAAGCCGCCCGCGCGCAGCGTGTCCAGATACGCCGGATCCACCGACTCGGGGTTGGCCTCGGTGGTCACCTCGGCCCCGACGGCCAGGCCGAACTCGTCCCGGATCGCACCCAGGATCCGGGCCAGGTCGGCGGCCGGCAGCAGGGTGGGGGTACCGCCGCCGAAGAACACCGTGGACACCGGCCGGTCCACGTCGCCGAGCACCCGGCGGGCCAGGCGGATCTCGGCGATCGCGTCGTCCGCGTAGGACTGCTGCGAGGCCGACCCGCCCAGCTCGGTCGCGGTGTACGTGTTGAAGTCGCAGTAGCCGCAGCGCGACGCGCAGTAGGGCACGTGCACATAGAAGCCGAACGGACGACTCGCGCCCGCGAACTCGGCGAGCGCGGACGCGGGCAGCGACCCGTCCGCGGGCGCGGGCAGACCGTCGGGGGGTGCGGAGGGCATCTCCCCATTGTCCACGAGTCCGACCCGCGCCCCGGACCTCCCGGGCTCAGGTGACCAGCGTGCCCTCGTACATGTCGTCCAGGATCGCCGCGTACCGCCGCTCCACCACCCGTCGCTTGACCTTCAGGCTGGGCGTCAGCTCGTCGTGCTCGACGCTGAGATCGCGCGGCAGGATGGCGAACTTCTTCACCGTCTGCCAGCGCTGGAGGTCGGCGTTGAGTCGGTCGACGTAGTCGGCGATCAGGGCGCGGGCCTCGGCGCCGGCGGCCAGTGCCTGGTACGACATGTCCCGCAGTGCCGGCTGATCCGCCGCCCAACCCGCGATCGCGTCCGGGTCCAGCGTGATCAGCGCCGAGCAGAAATTGCGGCTCTCCCCGTGTACGAGGATGTTGCTCACGTACGGGCACATCCCCTTGAACCGGCCCTCGATCTCGCTGGGCGCGACGTACTTCCCGCCCGAGGTCTTGATCAGGTCCTTCTTGCGGTCGGTGATCCGCAGGAAGCCGTCCTCGAGCACCGCGATGTCGCCGGTGCGCAGCCAGCCGTCCTCGGTGAGCGCCTCGGCGGTCGCCTCGGGGTTGTTGTGATAGCCCTGCATCACCGCCGGACCGCGGACGAGCAGTTCGCCGTCCTCGGCGATCCGCAACTCCGAGCCGGGCAGCGCGAGGCCGACGGTGCCGATCCGGTGCCCGTCGTAGCGGTTGACCGTGCTGCCCGCGCTGGCCTCGGTCAGCCCGTAGCCCTCCAGGATCGGGATGCCGATCGCGTCGAAGAACTCCGCGACGTCGGGCGAGAGTGCCGCACTGCCGGAGATACAACCCTTGAGCCGACCGCCGAACAACTCGCGCAGTTTGCCGAAGACGAGCCGATCGGCCAGCCGATACTCGGCGCTCAGCAGCGCGGACGGCGTCCTCCCGGCCTGCCGGACCCGGGACGTCTCCCGACCGACGCCCACCGCCCAGCGGAAGATCCGATATTTGACCCCGCCCTCGGCGCGCATCCGCATGTGCACCGCGTTGTAGACCTTCTCGAACACGCGCGGCGCGGCGGCCATGAAGGTCGGTCGCACGATCGGCAGGTTGGTGATCAGTTTGGGAATCCGGCCGTCCACCGCGGTCGAGTAGCCGATCCGGATCTGCCCGGACATCATCACCTTGCCGTAGCAGTGCGCCAACGGCAGCCACAGATACTGGAGTTCGTCGATGTCGGTGAGCCCCATCGCAGCCTGCGCGGCGGCCTGGTACGCCCACGTGTCGTGCGCGAGCCGGACCCCCTTGGGTCGGCCGGTGGTGCCGGAGGTGTAGATCAGGGTGGCCAGTTGGTCGCGGGTGATCGCGGCGACCCGGGTCTCGATCAGGTCCGGTTCCTCGGCCAACCGAGCGCGGCCGAGCTCTTCGAGGTCGGCCAGGCCGAGCACCCAGTCGTCCGCGTCGTCGGGGACCGGGTCGAAGACGACCACCTTGCGGACCGCGCCGAGCCCGGCCCGCTCGCCGCGCAGCTTGGCGAGTTGCCCGGCGTCGGCGGCGAACACCACCACGCTGCCCGAGTCGGCCAGGATGAACGCGGCCTCGTCGGCGTTGGTGGTCGGGTAGACGGTGGTGGTGGCCGCGCCGGCGCACATCACGCCCAGGTCCGCGAGCACCCAGTCCAGCCGGGTCTCGGCGACGATCGCGACCCGGTCCTCGGGCTCGACGCCGAGCGCCACCAGGCCCGCGGCGATCGCCTTGGCCCGATCGCCGGCCTGCCCCCAGGTGAGCGACCGCCATTCCTCGCGGTCGCCGTCGCCCACCGGGACCGGATGCCGATAGGCCTCCCGCTCGGGCGTGGCCCGCACGCGCGCCAGGAAATCCACCGCGATCGAGGGCGGGCGGTCGTCGATGCCGACGGGCTCTGGACTCACTGCTGCCTCCGTGTCCTGGGCGGATTTCAGGGGGTGGCGGTGCCGAGTGCGAGGTGGCCGTGCCGGTATTTCGTACGGGTACCCGTACGGGTATCGGGTCGGCCGGGGTGCGGTCGGGGTCCGGGGTGGAACGTCGTCCATGTGGCAAAAGCAAAGCGGGTGCATCGAATGTGCCCGATGCACCCGCAACGTACGCCGCCGCAGGGCTACGCGGTAGTAGCTTCGCCCGGATCCGCCGTCGAATCCCGTCGCCACACCCACCGGTCGCCCCGACCGCGGTCCTGCCGCCGGCTGTTTCCGGCCGGCGGCCTACCGACTATCCGCCTGCTTCCATCCGCCTACTTCTTGCCGCCGCTGTCGTCGGTGGACAGCGCCGCGATGAAGGCCTCCTGCGGCACCTCCACGCGGCCGACCATCTTCATCCGCTTCTTGCCTTCCTTCTGCTTCTCCAGCAGCTTGCGCTTGCGGCTGATGTCACCGCCGTAGCACTTGGCGAGCACGTCCTTGCGGATCGCCCGGATGTTCTCGCGGGCGATCACCCGCGCCCCGACCGCGGCCTGGATCGGCACCTCGAACTGCTGACGCGGAATCAGCTCGCGCAACTTCTTGGTCATCTCGACGCCGTAGTTGTACGCCTTGTCCTTGTGCACGATCGCGCTGAACGCGTCCACGGCCTCGCCCTGGAGCAGGATGTCGACCTTGACCAGCGCGGATTCCTGCTCGCCGGTGGTCTCGTAGTCCAGCGACGCGTAGCCGCGCGTCTTGGACTTGAGCGCGTCGAAGAAGTCGAACACGATCTCCGCGAGCGGCAGCGTATAGCGCAGTTCGACCCGGTCCTCGGAGAGGAAGTCCATCCCGAGCTGTACGCCGCGCCGGGTCTGGCACAGCTCCATGATCGTGCCGATGTACTCGCTCGGGGCCAGGATGGTGGCCCGCACCACCGGCTCGTGCACCTCGGCGACCTTGCCGCTGGGGAACTCGCTCGGGTTGGTCACGGTGTGCTCGGTGCCGTCCTCCATGACGACCCGGTACACCACGCTCGGCGCGGTCGAGATCAGTTCCAGGTTGAACTCGCGCTCCAGGCGCTCCCGGACGATCTCCAGGTGCAGCAGGCCCAGGAAGCCGCAGCGGAAGCCGAAGCCGAGCGCGACCGAGGTCTCCGGCTCGTAGACCAGCGCGGCGTCGTTGAGCTGGAGCTTGTCGAGCGCGTCGCGCAGCTCGGGGTAGTCCGAGCCGTCCAGCGGATACAGGCCGGAGAAGACCATCGGCTTCGGGTCCTTGTAACCACCGAGCGCCTCGACCGCACCGTGGTGCAGCGAGGTGATCGTGTCGCCGACCCGGGACTGCCGGACGTCCTTCACGCCGGTGATGATGTAGCCGACCTCGCCGACGCTCAGCCCGTCGGAGGGCTTGGGCTCGGGCGAGATGACGCCGATCTCCAGGAGTTCGTGGGTCACCCCCGTCGACATCATCTGGATCCGCTCGCGCTTCTTCAGGTCGCCGTCGACCACTCGGACGTAGGTGACCACGCCCCGGTAGGAGTCGTAGACCGAGTCGAAGATCATCGCGCGGGCGGGCGCGTCCTTGACCCCGATCGGCGGCGGGACCAGACGTACACACTCGTCGAGCAGCTCGGCCACGCCCACGCCGGTCTTGCCGGAGACCTTGAGCACGTCGTCCGGGTCGCAGCCGATGATGTGCGCGAGCTCGGCCGCGTACTTCTCCGGCTGGGCGGCGGGCAGGTCGATCTTGTTCAGTACCGGGATGATCTGGAGGTCGTTCTCCAGCGCCAGGTAGAGGTTGGCGAGGGTCTGCGCCTCGATCCCCTGGGCGGCGTCGACCAGCAGGATCGCGCCCTCGCAGGCGGCGAGCGAGCGGGACACCTCGTAGGTGAAGTCCACGTGGCCCGGGGTGTCGATCATGTTCAGGATGTGGGTGCGACCGTCGGGGGCCGTCCAGGGCAGCCGCACCGCCTGCGACTTGATGGTGATGCCGCGCTCACGCTCGATGTCCATCCGGTCGAGGTATTGCGCGCGCATCTGCCGCGCATCGACGACACCGGTGATCTGAAGCATCCGGTCGGCGAGCGTCGACTTGCCGTGGTCGATGTGGGCGATGATGCAGAAGTTCCGGATCAGCGCCGGGTCGGTACGGCTGGGCTCCGGCACGTTCACTGGCGGGGTCGCGGGCACGCGGGCTTCCAGATTCTCGATCGGGTGGACTGGCGAGGGTCGAGCGGGGATGTTGCGGGTGCCCCGTGCGGGCGGCGGGTGATCGGGTGGGGATCACACGTCCGAGCACAGGTGTCCGCCATATCGTCCCATGCGACGTGGGTCGCACGCGTTGCCGGCGGGAGTCGGGGCCGGTGGGGGCGGCCGTCGGGCGGGTGGCCGGCGGTCCGGAGCGGGCCGTGTCCCGGCGACCCGCCGAGTGCTGGTAATCTGATGGATCGCGTGTGGCGTACGTGTCTCTGCCACGCAAGTCAACGTCCGAACGGGCCCTCTCCCTGGATCGGATCCCGACCTAGTACTCAGAAGGCTCTTTCGTGGCGAACATCAAGTCCCAGATCAAGCGCAACAAGACGAACGAGATTGCGCGTCAGCGCAACAAGGCCGTCAAGTCGGAGCTCAAGACCTTCGTGCGCAAGGCGCGCGAGGCGGCCGAGGCCGGCAACGTCGAGCAGGCCGAGACGCTCACCCGCCTCGCGGCCCGCAAGCTCGACAAGGCCGTCAGCAAGGGTGTCATCCACAAGAACCAGGCCGCCAACAAGAAGTCGGCGCTGGCGAAGCGTGTCGCGACGGCCAAGGCCTGACTCGCGGCGTGTGTCACCGGTCACCCGGTGACACCGTGACACCCGAGCGCCCGCGCTCACGGTGACTTCGAAGGCGCCGTCCCCCGGATTCGGGGGACGGCGCCTTTGTCTGTCCTGCCGGGTGTTCCCTACACCCATTACGGGCGGTCACCCATCACGGGTAGTCACCCATTACAGGTGGTCACCCATTACGGGCGGTGGATACCGTCACCACGGCCTTCTCCAGGGCGTACGCCGGATCCGTACCGCCGCCCTTGACCGCCGCGTCGGCGTCGGCGACCGCGCACAGTGCGCGCACGATGCCGTCCGGGGTCCAGCCGCGCAGTTGTTGGCGGACCCGGTCGACCTTCCACGGCGGCATGCCGAGGTCGCGCGCGAGGTCGTTCGGGCGGGCGTTGCGCGGGGCGGCGCCGACTCGGGCGATCTGACGCACACTCTGCGCCAGGGCACTGGTGACCATGACCGGCGCGACGCCCACGGACAGCGCCCAGCGCAATTGCTCCAGCGCCTCGGCGGTGCGGCCCTCGACGGTCTTGTCCGCGACGGTGAAGCTGGACGCCTCGGCGACGCCGCTGTAGTAGCGGGCGACCACCTCCTCGTCCACCACGCCGTCGACGTCGGCCATCAACTGGCTGCACGCCGAGGCCAGTTCGCGCAGGTCGTTGCCGATCGCCTCGACCAGGGTGCGGCAGGCGTCCTCGGTGAGGGAGCGCCCGGCGGTCCGGAACTCGGCGCGGGCGAAGGCGATGCGATCGCCGACCTTGGTCACCTTGGGACAGGCGACCTCCCGCACGCCGGCCTTGCGCACCGCGTCCAGGAGATTCTTGCCCTTGGGTCCGCCGAGATGGGCGAGCACGAGCACGATCTCGTCGGCGGGGTCGGCGATCAACTTCTTGACCTCACCGGCCAGATCCGCACCCAGATCCTGCGCGGCCCGAATCACGATGACCTTACGCTCGCCGAACAACGACGGACTGGCCAACTCGGACAACATCCCGGCCTGCAACGTCCCCGGCGCCAGATCCCGCACATCGGCCTCGGCATCCAGGGCCCTGACGGCCCGCACCACATCCCCGACCGCCCGATCGACGAGCAGTTCCTCGGCCCCGACAATCAGCGTCACCGGCGCGAGCACATCATCCTGCGTTCTCCTGGCCACCCGACCAAGCATCCCACGCCGGTGGGACAACCCGTGCCGAGCGCGGGTGGGCCCGAGACGGCGGAGTGGGGCGCGGTCGGGCGATGTCGAAGGTGAAGCGCGCGGCGGGGCGGCTGCGCGGGAGCGGGAGCGCGCGACGACGGCGCGGGCGGGAGATGTACCGGGGGACGTCAAAGTGGGGTCGGGGTGCGATCGGGCAGCAGCGAAGGTGGGGCGGGCCGGGCCGCGGATGGCGGCGCAGGTGGGAAGCGGTGGGCGCAGCCCGCCAGGATGCGCTCCGTCAAGCGCTCCGTAGGCGAATCCGGACGGGCCGACGCGAGTGGGCGCCGTGGCCACACCGACGTGGGGAGTCGGAATCGTGCTCTCCGGAATCCGGGTCGCCGCACGTGGAACGGCCGTGGCTCGCGGCCGGAGGTGGGTCGCGGCAAGACTCGTGCAGGTTGGCCGGTGCGTGATCCGGCGCCGGAAGCCTGGCTCGCGCTTCCCGGAGCGGGGCACCGCCTTCCGCGATGCGCTGCTCCGATGCGGTGTCAGCTGCTCATTGCCAGGCCCTGGGCGGCGGCCCGATCCCCCACTCGAGCCCGCACCGCACACCCGGATCTCCCGCTCCGAGGCGACCGCCGACGTGCACGGTGCGCTCCCCTGCGCGCGGTCCGGGGACGAATCCCGGCAGGGGCGGCGTGGGTTGGCCTCCGGCGTAGGAGTGCCGCAGCACGGGTGTGCGCTTCCTCGGAAACGGAGCCGTCGTTTCCGGCGATGCGCCCCCGTGCCGGCCGCGGTTGAGCAGATGGTTGGACTTACCCGGGCCGGCCCCCACGCGGGGTCCGGCCCGTGGTTGTCGGCGGGAGAGCCGGCGGCTCGTGCGGTGTGTTTCTGCGGGCGCTTGGGGTTTCGTCGTCGGCTGCGTCGGGGCGGGGTGGCGCTTTGGGCGGATCGGTGACGCGAGTTGGGCACCGGTTTTTTGGGGTGACGTCGTCGTCTTGGGGCGTTGGCTCCTCGGGTGGGTCTTGCGATGGGTCTTGTGATGGGTCTTGTGTTGGGTTGCCGGAGTGCGTGGAGTGGCGTGGGGGTGTGCGGCTTTCTCGCGGGTTTGGGGTTGGTGGGGGTGGCGGGGCCTCGGGCGGTGGCGTGGAGGTGGTTCGGGGGGCCGGATACCGCGATGGGGCCGTCGGTGTCGGTGCGCAGGAGGCGGGCACCGGTGGCGGCGATCAGGGTGCGGGCGGACGGGGACGGGTGGCCGTAGGGGTTGTCCCGGCCCACGGAGACGAGGGCCAGGCGGGGATGCAGCCCGAGGACGAGGGCCGGGTCCTGGCGGGCCGAGCCGTGATGGGCGACCTTGAGTACATCCACCCGGACACCGGCCAACCGACCCCGCAGGGCCTCCTGGGCCTCGGTTTCGGCGTCCCCGGTCAGCAACATGCGGACCCCGTGCCGCTCGGCCAGCACCACAAGGCTGGCGTTGTTGGCAACGGAACCCCCCACCGCACGCCCCGACTCGGGCACCACCAACGGCAGGAAGCCCGGCGCGGTACCGCCCGCCGCGCTCTCCCAGCGGGGCATCCCCATCGGCACGACGTTCGACCCCGAAGGACACCCCACGCTCCCCCACCCGCACCGGCTCACCGCCGGGAGATCCGAACCGGAAGTACCTGCTCTACTTCCCCATCCGGGCTCGCTGATGGGCGGGACGCCCGCCCCGGAAGGGCCTCCCTCTCTCCCTCGCCCGGGCTTCCCCATCGGCACCACGCCCCACGTGGAACTGCCCGCCGTGCTCGCCGACTCGGGCTCGCCCGTCGGCGGGACGTCCGACGCGGAGCCGCCCGCGCCGCTCGGCCGTCCCGGCTCCGGCGTCGGCGCCGTGTCCGGAGTAGCCGTCGCGCTTCCTCGGCCGGGTCGGGGGAACCGCACGACGTCCGGTCCGGGGGCGCCCGGTGGGGTCGCACCTGGGGTCGGCGGGGTGAGGGTTTGCCAGGTCAGGTTGGCCGTTGTGCGGTGTTCGCCGTCGGTTGGTGTGGTCAGCGGGACGCCGGCCGCGGCGGCCCAGTGGCGGACTCGGGTGAACTCGCCGGGTGGTTCGCGGACCGTGGTGCCCTGGATCAGGCCGACTGCCCGGCCGTGCAACGCACCAGGCAGGCCCTCGACGTGGTCCGCGTGGTAGTGGCTGAGCAACACCAGCGGCAGCCGACGGATGCCCAGATCGCGGAGGCAGCCGTCGACCGCGCGTGCGTCCGGGCCCGCGTCGACCAGGATCCCCGCGCCGGAACCCGCGTTCAGGACAAGGGCATCGCCCTGCCCGACGTCGCACATGACCAGGTGCCACCCCGGCGGCGGCCAGCCCGTCAGCGGGCGGACCAGGACCGGCGGCCGAACCAGGATCAGCACCGCGAGGGTCGCGAGCAGCGCCACCGGCAGCGCGCGAGGCGGAGCCGACCGCCCGGATCGAGGCGGCCGGCGCAGCAACCGCAACGTCGGCACGGCGGCGGCCGTGATCGCCGCGAGGGCCATGCCGCCGAACAACCCGGTCGGCCACGTCACGGCCGCACCCGGCAACCCCGCACCGGTCCGGGCCACCGTCGCGATCCACCGGATCGGCCACGAGCCGAGCCAGGCGGCGACGTGCGCGAGCGGGAGGGACACCGGGGCCAGGACGAGGGCGATAAAGCCGAGGATCGTGGCCGGCGCAACCGCAAACTCGGCAAGCAGGTTGCACGGTACGGCCACCAGACTGACCCGCCCCGCAAAAGTCACCACGACCGGCCCGCATACGGCCTGGGCGGCGAGCGGCACGGCGACCACGACCGCGGCCCAGTGCGGCCATCCCCGGGCCCGAAGCCGCGCGGTCCAGTGCGGCGCGAGCAACAACAGCGCCCCGGTGGCCAGCGCCGACAACACGAAGCCGTACGACCGGGCCAGGGTCGGGTCGATCAGCACCAGGCCGAGCACCGCTACGGCGAGCGCGGGCAGCCCCCGCCGAGGTCGGCCCGTGTACAGCGCGACCACGGTGACCAGGCCCATCGCCGCGGCACGCAACACGCTGGGGTCGGGCCGGGCCACCACCACGAAGCCGGCCACGGCCACCGCGCCCAGGACCGGCAGCACGCGGCCACGCAGACCGCTGCGCCGAAGCACGAGCAGGACAAAGCCCAGCAAAATGGTGATGTTGGTCCCGCTCACCGCGATCAGGTGGGTGAGTTCCGTGGTCTGGAAGTCGGCTTCCAGGTCGGCGGGCAGCCGACTCGTATCACCGACGACCAACCCCGGCAACAACCCACGGGCGGCCGGCGGCAGATCCGCACACGCGTCCCGAAGTCGGGCCCGAAGCAGGCCCGCGAAGCGCTGATGGGCCGCCGGGCCGCCGATCCGTTCCGGGCCGGACCGAACCAGCAGAAGCGCGTCACCACCCTTCCCCGACCCGAGCCGCCCGTGCACCCGAACCGCGGTACTCGGCAACAACCCGAGCCACGCACCCGCGTCCGGCCCGCTCGCCAGCACCGTGACGGGCGTACGCACCCGCACGGCCCGACGCCCCGCCGGATCCCCGAGCCGATCGATCCGGGCGGCGAACACCGTGGGCGGCGGCCCGAGTTCACTGCCCCGAACACCCTTCCCCCGACGCTCCGGATCGCTGCGTACGGTCAGCTCGACGGCCACCTCCGCCCGCTGCCGAGCCGCCACCGCAACCGGCCCGCCATGATCGGCGACGGTACGCAGCCCGGCTACCAAACCCCCCGCCGCCACACACACCAGAACCACGGCGACCGCGGCCCGATGACGCACCGTCGGCATTCCCACGAGCCACGCGGCCCCCAACACGCCACCCGCACTCACCCCCGCCGTCACCCAAAAGGGAACCAGCGGCGCACCCCACGCCGCCGCCCAGGCACCGACCGCACCGGGAAGCAGCCGAGCATCGCTCCCGACCCGCCGCCCATCGGTCGAGGTCACGTCACCATGACCCATCAGCCGCGCCCCCACCCCGGCCGAAACGCAACCACCCCCGTGGCCACCGCCCACGTCCGTGTCCCGAAGCCACGGAGGTCGAGGTGGTGCGTCATACCCGCACCCGGGGTTTGAGGTCGCTGTACTTGCGGTCGCCGATGCCCCGGACCTGGCGGAGTTGGTCGATGCTGGCGAAGCGCCCCAACTGGGTGCGCTTCTCGATGATCTGGCGGGCCAAGGTCGGCCCTACGCCGGGGAGTTGGTCCAACTGGTCGGCTGTCGCCGTGTTCAGGTCGAGCACGGCCCCCGAGCCCGTGGGGCCCGCCGCGACCTGGGCCGGCGGCTGGACGGGTGCGCCGGGGACGCCGACCGGGATCTGTTCGCCATCGGTCAGTGGGCGAGCCAGATTCAACGTGGCCAGATCGGCCGCCGGCAGCGCGCCCCCGGCGGCCTGTAGCGCATCCGCCACCCTCGCCCCCGGCGGCAGCACGATCAGCCCGGGCCGCGCCACCTTCCCCGCCACATGAACGGTGATCGGCCCGACCGCCACCGTCGGCGGCACGGCCGAGGAAGCCGGCGCCACACTCCCCGAGACCGGAGCCCCCACCGCCGCGACCCCCGGCCCCGACCCCACCGCCGCCGGCGCCGCCACACTCTGCGGACGGGCCCGCCACCACCCGCCCACCGCCAGCGCCACCGCGACCAGTGCGAGCACCGCGACCGCAGCCACCACCCGCCGATCCACGCCCACCCGAAGCCGCGCCGGCACCCGATCCGCGACCGCCTCGACCAACCGCCGCCGCGCATCCGTCCCCTGCTCGAAGTCCGGCTCAGGCGACCCCAACAACGCCGCGACCCGCTCGGCGGCCGACCTCGGCGGCGCGGACGACGACGAGTACGCAGCCGACGACGAGTACGGGGCCGACGAAGAGCGAGCAGCGGCCGAGGAGTAAGCAGAAGGCGACAGCGAGAGCGAAGGGGAAGACACAGACGAAGGTGAAGGCGAAGGCGAAGGCGAAGGCGAAGAGGAACCCGACATGTCCCGAAGCTAGATCGCTCCGCCCAAGCACTCGCGGCCCCGAACCCGCCCTGTGCACAACCCGCCACCTGTGGAAACCGAATTCACCCACGTGGGTGACGCCCCCAGCACCCACGCCCACACCCCACCCCAGCCCCCACCACCAGGGCCACCGCTACCGCCACCCCCACCTCACCGACGAGGCGAAACCACCACCGCCAACAACCCGGGCCCCGCATGCGCCCCGATCACCGCCCCCACCTCACTCACATACAGCTCCCCCAACCCCTCACCCAACCGCTCCCGCAACCGCCCGGCCAGCGCCTCCGCGCGCTCCGGACTGGCCAGATGGTGCACCGCGACGTCGACCGGCCCCGCCCCGGCCGCCCCCGCCCGCTCCACCGCCAACTCCTCGAGCCGACTGATCGCCCGCGCCGACGTGCGAACCTTCTCCAACGGCCCGATCAACCCGTCGCTCACGTGCAACAGCGGCTTGACCGCGAGCGCCGTGCCCATGAACGCCGCCGCCGCGCCGATCCGCCCACCGCGCCGCAGATACTCCAACGTGTCCACGTAGAACAGCGCCGACCCGGCCTGTGCCCGCTTCTCCGCCGCGATCGCCGCCTCCTCCAGCGTCGCCCCGTCGGCCGCCGCCTCGGCCGCGGCCAGCACCGCGAAGCCCATCCCCATCCCGAGGGTGCGCGAGTCCACCACCCGTACCGGCACCTCGGCGTCCCGCGCCGCGAGCAGCGCCGCCTCGTATGTACCCGAGAGCTCGTTGGACAGATGGATCGAGACGATCCCCGCCGCACCCTTCTCGGCGAGTTCGCGATAGGTCTCCGCGAACGTCTCGGGCGCCGGGCGCGACGTGGTCACGATCCGGCGTTGGCGCAGCGCGTCGGCCAGTTGGGCCGGCGTGGCCTCGATGCCGTCGTCCAGCGGTCGGCCGCGCAGCACGACCTTGAGCGGGACCACCACGAGGCGGTGCCGCTCCACGAGCTCCTCGGGCAGGTAGGCCGTGGAGTCCGTGACCACGGCGAGATCGGTCGGCATCGTCGGCATGAGCGGGCAACCACCCGGATGTGAGACGACAGGGGGGCGGGTTCGGTATCTCGGCTACCCCGGGTCGGGTCGCTGAGTCGAGACACCACAATCAATTTTCGGTCACCATGCCACGCCCCGACACGCGGGTGACGCGCGCCGCGGTGCGGCCGACGCGTCCCGTCGTGGGGATCGGCGCCGGCGCCTGCTCAGGTCAGCGGCTTGCTCCGGGGTCGGTGCTCGTCCGCGTACGCGCGCAGGGCCGCCGCCTCACGTTCGACATCGGCGCCGAGCCGGTCCAACTCGTCCTCGCCCAAGTGGCGTTCGCGATCCTGTACGGCCCACCGCAGCGAACCCGCGGCATGCTCGATACGCTCCGCGCGCTCCTTGAGGCCGGGCAGCTCGCGGTCCACCCGGGCCCGATCGGGCTCGCGCTCGACCATTTTCAGGTCGGTGTCCAGCGCCTTGGCAAACTCGTCGAGCCGACGCAACAGCGCGACCGCCTCGGAGAGCTGGGCATCGTGCGCGTAGCCCGCCTCGAGCACCCGTCGGGTGTGGTCGAGCGAACGCCGCACCGAGCCACGCAGCCGAGCCGCCTCGGCCGAGCCGCCGGTGAGGGTGTACGCCCGAGCCTTCGACGTGGCGTCCTCCACCAGGCCACGAACCCGCGGCGCGTGCCGGTCGATCCGCCGGCGTACCGCCCGGCGGGCCATCGTGAGCAGGCCCACCACGACCCCGACGAGTACGAAAATCGCACACGCACCCACACCGAGCACCACACCGAAGGTCTCGGCGCCATCGGCCAACGAGTCGGTGGTCGCGGGAACGTCGGCGAGGGCCACGAGGCGTCTCCTGCCAGATCGGGGCCGGAAGGTATCCCCTCACACTAACCCCGCCAAGCCGGTTCGCTACGCACGCGGCGGAAAACCCCGCGCCCCGGACCGATCGTCACCGCCCGGAAACCGCCCGGACACGGTCCGGAAATCACCCCATCCGAACCCACCCGAACCACCGAACCGCCCGCCGCACCAACGCAGACACACAGACACACAGACACACACACACGCACACACCATCGCCCAGGGCCGGCCCGCCAACCCGCACCGACGAGCCGACCCCAGCAATCCACCTACGCCGGAACGATGTTCACCAACTTCGGCGGCTTCACGATCACCATCCGCACGCCCGCGCCCGCCAGCGCGGCCACGATCGCCGGATCCGCCAGCGCCCGCGCCTTCAACTCGTCCTCACCGATCGTCGGCGGGACCTCCAGACGCGCCCTGACCTTCCCCTTGATCTGCACGACGCACGTGACCGCGTCCTCGACCAGATAGGCCGGATCCGCCTGCGGGAACGCCTCGTAGGTGATCGTGTCCCCGTGCCCCAGCTTGGCCCACAGCTCCTCGGCCACGTGCGGCACCAGCGGCGCGACCATCAGGACCAGCTTCTCGGCGATCTCGCGCGGCACCGCCGGCAGCTTGACCAGCGCGTTGTTCAGCTCGATCGCCTTGGCGATCGCGGTGTTGAAGCGCAGCGCCTCCAGGTCCCGACGCATCCCGTCGATCGCCTTGTGGGTGGCCCGCAGGGTGGCCTCGTCGGCCGGCTCGTCGACCACGATCGCCGCGCCGGTCCGCTCGTCCACGATGTTGCGCCACAGCCGCTGCAGGAAGCGGTACGAACCGACCACCGCGCGGGTGTCCCAGGGCCGGGAGATCTCCAGCGGGCCCATCGACATCTCGTACAGGCGCAGCGTGTCCGCGCCGTACTCCTCGGCCATCTGGTCGGGCGTCACCGAGTTCTTCAGCGACTTGCCCATCTTCCCGTACTCGCGGGTGACCTCCTGCTCGCCCAGGAAGAACTTCCCGTCGCGCTCCTCGACCTCGCTCGCCTCGACGTAGACGCCGCGCTCGTCCTTGAACGCGTCCGCCTGGATGTAGCCCTGGTTGAACAGCCTGTGGAACGGCTCGAACGAGGACACGTGGCCCAGGTCGAACAGCACCTTGTGCCAGAACCGCGAGTACAGCAGGTGCAGCACCGCGTGCTCGACGCCGCCGACGTACAGGTCCACCCCGCCGGGGTGACCCTCGTGCCGCGGCCCCATCCAGTACTTCTCGACCTCGGGGTCGACCAGCACCTCGGCGTTGGTCGGGTCCAGGTAGCGCAGCTCGTACCAGCACGAACCGGCCCAGTTGGGCATCGTGTTGGTCTCGCGGCGATACCGCTTGGGCCCGTCGCCCAGGTCCAGCGTGACGTGCACCCAGTCCGCATTGCGCGACAGCGGCGTCTCGGGCTTGGTGTCCGCGTCGTCCGGGTCGAACGTGCGCGGGCGGTAGTCGTCGATCTCGGGCAGTTCGACCGGCAACATCGAGTCGGGCAGCGCGTGCGCCACGCCGTCCTCGTCGAAGACGATCGGGAACGGCTCGCCCCAGTAGCGCTGCCGGGAGAACAGCCAGTCGCGCAGCTTGAAGTTGATCGTGCCCTCGCCGATGCCGCGCTCGGCCAGCCACTCGGTGATCGCCTTCTTGGCGTCGACCACTCCCAGGCCGTCCAGCGCGATGTCCGCGCCGGAGCTGTTCACCAGGGTCGCGTCGTAGGACACGAACGCGTCGGCCCACTCGGTGGTGTCGCTCGTCGAGCGGTCGTCGGTGGGCTGGACCACACACCGGATCGGCAGCTCGAAGGCGCGCGCGAACTCGAAGTCGCGGTGGTCGTGCGCGGGCACCGCCATGATCGCGCCGGTGCCGTAGCCCATCAGCACGTAGTCGGCGATGAAGATCGGCACCCGTTCGCCGTTGACCGGGTTGGTCGCGTAGGCGCCGGTGAAGACGCCGGTCTTGTCCTTGCCCTCGCTCTGCCGCTCGACGTCGCTCTTGGAGCCGGCGAACCGGCGGTACGCGGCGACCGCCTCGGCCGGTGTCGCGGCTCCGCCCGTCCATACCGCCGGGATGCCCTCGGGCCACGCGTCGGCGACGATCGCATCGACCAGGTCGTGCTCCGGTGCCAGCACCATGTAGGTGGCGCCGAACAGCGTGTCGGGCCGCGTCGTGAAGACCTCGATCGGCGCGGCATCGGTGTCGAACGCGACCTTGGCGCCCTCGGATCGGCCGATCCAGTTGCGCTGCATGATCTTGATCGGCTCGGGCCAGTCCAGCCGGTCCAGGTCGGCCAGCAGCCGGTCGGAGTAGGCGGTGATGCGCATCATCCACTGCCGCAGGTCGGCCTTGAACACGGGGAAGTTGCCGCGCTCGCTGCGGCCGTCGGCGGTGACCTCCTCGTTGGCCAGCACGGTGCCCAGGCCCGGCGCCCAGTTGACCGGGGCCTGCGAGACGTAGGCCAGGCGGAACTCGTCCAGCACCGCCGAGCGCTCGGTACCGGTCAGGTCGGCCCAGGCGCGCCCGTCCGGGGTGGGCCGCTCGCCCTTCTCGAACTGCTCGACCAGCTCGGCGATCGGCCGGGCCCGGCCCGAGCCGCCGGCCACGCCGGGCGCCTCGGGGTCGTACCAGGAGTTGAAGATCTGCAGGAAGATCCACTGCGTCCAGCGGTAGTACGCGGGGTCGGTGGTGGCCACCGACCGGCGCTGGTCGTGCCCCAGGCCCAACCGGCGCAACTGGCGGCGCATGTTGGCGATGTTCGCCTCGGTGGTCACGCGCGGATGTGTGCCGGTCTGTACGGCGTACTGCTCGGCGGGCAGGCCGAACGCGTCATAGCCCAGCGTGTGCAGCACGTTGTGCCCGGTCATCCGCTTGTACCGGGCGTAGACGTCGGTGGCGATGAAGCCCAGCGGGTGGCCGACATGCAGGCCCACACCCGAGGGGTACGGGAACATGTCCATCACCATCATCTTGGGCCGCCCGGCGACCTTCTCCGGCTCGGCCAGCGGACCGGCCGGGTTCGGCGCCTCGAACGTGCCGTCGGCCTCCCAGCGGTCCTGCCAGCGCGCCTCGATGTCGCCGGCCAGGACGGCGTTGTAGCGGTAGGGCTCGGTCGGGGCTTCGGTGTTGCCGGCAGGGCCCTGCGTCATCTCGGTCATCGTCCTCAACCATCGGGGTGTGGGCAGCCTTCGGCCGCGTCCGGTTCCGGAAACGAAAAGACCCCTCGCTCAGGAGGGGTCGCCGCGCCGAGTCGGGTGGGAATGGTCCGCCACCCGGCCTGCTCAGCGCGGCCCGGTAAGCAGCAGTACGGCACGCATGGCCTCAGGTTACCGCAGGTCGCGCCCGGCCCGGTGGTGGCCGGGTCACAGTCCCGGCGCGGCGGCGGTGGACAACGACACCACGAGCAGGATCTGGGCGAGGTGGTAGGCGCTCACGATCAACACCGGCGCGTGCGGCGTCGGGACCCGGAACCGATTCCAGCCGGCCAGGGTGTCCGAGACGTAGAACAGAAACGCGCCGGCCACCGCACTCGGCCGCCCGGTCGCCGCTGCGGCGACCACCATCACCGACACCACGCCGACGTAGACCAGCACCATCCCGGTATAGGCGGGCGCGGTCTCCCGGGCACCCGTGACCAGCCGCACCGCGTACGCCCCCGCCGCGAACAGCACGACCACGATCCCGGCCGCGGCCCACAACCAGGACCAGCCCATCCGCTGAAAGCCCGCGACATAGACCCCGTGCGCGAGCAACGACCCGGCGACCGCGCCGACGAACCACCGCGAGGCCAGCACGTCCCGTACCAACGACAGCGCCAACGCGACGCTGAACAACGCCCGCAGTGCCCCGTCGACCTCGTCGAACGACCAGACGACGACGATCAGGGCCAGGGTCACCGCAGGTCTCAACAGCCGATCGAGCGGAAGTCGCTCCCGGGCGACGGCCACCCAGTCGGCAATCGCGAGCAGGCTCGCGAGTACCAGCACGAGTACGGCGGTGAGGGTCACGTCCGGCGACACTACTGACCGGAAACCGGACCATTCGCCCACCAGTTCTCCCCGTCACGCAACCGTGACGGGAACGGTCCCAATCGTGATCACCAACCGCCGCGACGCGGCCTCGAATGCCGGCCGGCCCCGCCTCCGTCTCACTCGACCGGCGGACCATCGGCCGATGTCCACTCGCGAGACAGGCGGGACCGTACGCTGAAACCAAGGCTGCAACCAACCAAGGCAAGGAAAGGAGCCACACCGTGACGACGCTTCCGGATTGGATGTATCCACCGTCCCCGGACGGTTGGACCGCAGACGACATGGATTCCCTGTCACCCGACGCCCCTCGGCACACCGAGCTGATCGACGGAGCCCTCGTCTTCATGATGTCGCCGCAGCGCAGTTTTCACGGCCGGGTCATGGCTCGCTTGTGGCAAGACCTGGACGAGCACCTGCCACTCGGCTTCGTCGTCGAGATGAACATGCCCATCAAACTCGGCAAACGCAACCGCCCCGAGCCGGATGTAGTGGTCGCCAAGGTTCCGCTCGAAGCGAAACGCACGCACTACGTGGCTGCGGACGTGGTGCTGGCTGTCGAGATCGTCTCGGAGGAATCGGAGGAACGAGACCGCGAGACCAAGCCGCTCAAATACGCCAAGGCCGGCATCCCGCACTTCTGGCGGATCGAGGAAGAGAACAACCTCCCTGTCGTGCACGTCTTCGAACTGGAACCGGCCACCAGCACCTACGTGGCCACCGCCATCGAGCGTGTCCGCCTCGAGCTGCTCGTGCCCTTCGCGATCGACATCGACCTGACCACCCTGTTTCGCTGACCGCGCCCGAGCCGGAAACGCCGAAGGCCGCCTCCCGAATCGGGAAGCGGCCTTCGATCTGCCGTGGAGCTACGGAGAATTGAACTCCGGACCTCTTGCATGCCATGCAAGCGCTCTACCAACTGAGCTACAGCCCCGCGTGAATACGTTAAGAGTCTACCCGGTCGGTCACCGTGCTTACGACCAAGGGGGGTCTGAGCGGCGGTGGCTTGCGCAGGGGTCCGGCCAGCCGGACCAGGAGGGCGGCGGTCAGGCCGCACAGGGTGGCGATCAGGTGGCCGAAGTCCCAGATGCTGTGGTCCATGATCACCGGCAGGCCGACGGTAACGAACATCACCGCGACGCCGATCAGCCGGAACCAGCCGGCCATGATCAGCACCGCGGCGGCGCACGAGCCGACCTCGACGTAGCTGACCCCGACGTCGGTCGCGTACGCGATCTTGTGCGGCAACCGGCCCGCCCGGATCGCGCCCTTCTCGACGGCCGCGGTGATCAGCGACCCGAACACGTGCGCACTCGCGCCGATCAGCAACATCCGCGGCGACCCGTAGCGCCGTTCGGCCCAGGCCACCACCGTGCCGAACACGAACACGTACGTGGCCAGCCCCGAGCCGTGGTCGGCGACCCAGAACGCGCTGGTGAGCAGCGCCTCCACCGGCTGGCGGCCGAGGCGGAACAGGTTGGTGCTGTTCAGCTTGGTCAGCAGGTCGATCAGGCGCGGCGGGGTCGTACGTTGCACCACGGTGGACGCGGTGAAGATGGCGATGTAGGTGTAGGTGATCGGCGCGGAGAGCACCCACACGTGCAGTCGGGCGGTCCACGGACTCAGCCACTTCACCAGGCGCCGCGCCCAGGCCCACCGCCGGGCGAGACCACGCAGCAGGTACCACGCGACGACGAGGCCGAGCCCGAGTACGACGGTCACCCCGCACCCGTGCCCGGCCCGGGTCCGGGCCAACCTCGAACGCCGGGGCGGGTCTTCACGCCCCCGTCGTGCTGCGAAAGCGGGCCCGGTAGACGGACGGGGTGATCCCGAGACGCCGGACGAACGCCCGGCGCAACGACTCGTCGCTGCCCAGACCACTACCCGCGGCGGCAGCGGTCACCGTCGCCCCCGCCGCCAGCAACGATTGGGCCGCCTCGATCCGGACCGCCTCCACGTACACCGCCGGCGTCGACCCCACCCGCTCGTGGAACAACCGGGTCAGATGCCGAGGGCTGAACCCGCCGAGCCGGGCCAGTGCGGGCAACGAGTGGTCGGCCGCCGGATCCGCCGCGACCGCGTCCAATACCGGCCGCAGCGGATCGTCGGCGCCGGCCGTACTGCGCGAGGGCACCGAGAACTGGGACTGCCCGCCCGGCCGGCGCAGGAACACCACCAGATCCCGAGCCACCTCGCGGGCCAGTTCGACCCCCTCGTCCGCCTCGACCAGGGCGAGCGCCAGATCGATCCCCGCCGTCACCCCCGCGGACGTGTACACCGAGCCGTCCCGCACGAAGATCGCATCCGGCTCGACCGTGACCGCCGGATGACTCCGGGCCAACACCGCCGCGTGCCGCCAATGGGTGACCGCCCGCCGCCCGTCCAACAACCCCGCCCGGGCCAGGACGAAGGCCCCGGTACACACCGACGCGACCCGCTCGGCCCGCGCCGCGAGCACCCCCACCGCGTCCAGCAGCGCCAACGGCGGCGCGTACTGCGGAAAATCCACCGCCCCCGGCACCAGCAACGTGTGCACCGCGCCCATCTCGTCCGCCGCCGCGTCGACCAGCAGCCGGGTCCCGGTCGACGTGGTCACCGGCGCCCCGCTCGGTGAACACAGGATCGGCGCGTACGCCCCGCCCATCCGCGCGGCGGTCCCGAACACCTCCAACGGCGCGGTCACGTCCAGCAGCCGCACCCCGTCGTACCCGAGCACCACCACATTCCTGCGTCCCATGCCCCGAAACTACCCGCCACCCGTGTCCGAATCCGAGGGATCAACGTCCGAATGGACATGGCACCGACCCCCCACCGCGGCCGAAGCTCGAAGCACAACCCACCGGACCACCCACCACCTCGAAAGGAGCCCCCATGTCCACCCACACCCCCGGCGGCCTCGACGTCACCGTCCCCGACAGCGCGCTCGCCCAGGAGGCCACCGAACTGATCCGGGACACCGCCGGCCCACTCCTCTACGACCACTCGCGCCGCGTGTACCTCTTCGGCGCCCTCCAGGGCCGCCGCCGAGGCCTCGCGTTCGACCCCGAACTGCTCTACGTGGCCGCGATGTTCCACGACCTCGGGCTGACCGCCGGCTACCGCGCCTCGCGGCAGCGCTTCGAACTCGACGGCGCCGACGCGGCCCGCGACTTCCTGCTGCGGCACGGGCTGTCCGCCGAGTCCGCGCGGATCGTCTGGACCGCCGTCGCGCTGCACACCACACCCGGGATCCCGGCCCGGATGGAGCCCGAGATCGCCCTGGTGACCGCGGGCGTCGAACTCGACGTGCTCGGCATCGGTCTCGACGACATCCCCGCCGAGGCACGCGCGGCCGTGGTCGCCGCGCACCCGCGCCCGGACTTCAAGCGGCGGATCCTGCGCGCGTTCGCCGAGGGCATCGAGCATCGCCCGGACACCACGTTCGGCAACGTCAAGGCCGATGTACTCGACCGGTTCGTCCCCGGCTTCGAGCGGACGAACTTCGTCGACGTGATCGAGAACTCGGGGTGGTCCGAGTGACCAGGCCACCGCTGCCCCCGTTCACCGAAGCCGACGCCCGCGCCAAGGTGCAGGCCGCCGAGGACGCGTGGAACACCCGCGACCCGGAACGTGTGGCGCTCGCCTACACCCCCGATTCGACCTGGCGCAATCGGGACCGCTTCATCACCGGACGCCCGGCGATCATCACGTTCCTGACCGAGAAGTGGGCCCGCGAACAGGACTACGCGCTCCGCAAGGAACTGTGGGCGTACACCGGCGACCGGATCGCGGTCCGCTTCCGATACGAGTGGCACGACGCCGAGGGCACGACCTGGCGCAGCCACGGCAACGAACTGTGGGAGTTCGCGGCGGACGGACTGATGCACCGCCGCGAGGCGAGCATCAACGACGTCGTGATCGCCGAGGCCGACCGCCGCATCCACGGCCCGCGCCCCACCCACGAACACGGCCTCGCCTTCCCGCTCGGCTGACCGCAGCACCCGGCCGACGACTCAATGCGAGCGCCCGCCATATTCCCCCACCCACGGGTGGGTGAGTTCCTGGCACCGTCGCCAGAACCAGGCCCGGTCCGGCCGACTCTCGCGCGTGGCCGCGCGGTAGTGGGTCGGGCGCGGGACCCGGTCCTGCCAGAACAGGCCGGTGCTGCGCGCCGGTTCGTCGGCCGCGCACAACCACACGGCGGTGTCCGCGCCCTCCTCGGGGCTGCGCAGGAACGGTGCGCTCACCCGGCGGAAGGTCGGCATCGACGCCCGCAGGCCCGGGGTGTCGGTCCAGCCCGGATGGGTGGCGTGGACGACCGGCCCGCCGTCGCCCAGGTGCTCGGCCCACAACTCGGCGAGCACCACCTGCATGCGCCTGGTCCGGGCGTACGCGGTCGCCGCCCGATACGGACCGCGCTCGTATTCGAGGTCGTCCACCGGCAGCCGCTGGGTGTACATCCCGCCCGAACTCACCCACACCACCCGCGCGCAGGACGCGGGATCGGCCGCCACCAGCCGACCGAGCAGGTGCGGCCCGAGCACATGCACCGCCAGGGACAACTCGTGTCCCTCGGCGGTCTCCCGGCGTTCGGCGGGCATCACCCCGGCGGCGTGCACCAGCGCGTGCAGCGGGCCGTGCTCGACGCGCAACTCCTTCGCGAACCGGGCCACGTCCGGCAGGCTGCCCACGTCGCAGCGGCGGGCGAGCAGGTCGGCGCCCGGCACCTGCTCGACGACCCGCCGGCGGGCCGCCTCGGCACGTTCCTCGTTCCGCCCGGCGAGCACCACGGTCGCGCCGAGCCGGGCCAGGCCGAGCACCGCCGCCTCGCCGATCCCCGACGAGGCCCCGGTCACCACGACGGTCCGCCCCTTGAGTGCGGCCGGCTCGGGGTCGGCGGGAAACCCGGCCCGCCGCCGCACCCGATAGCCGATCCGGCTGTATCCGGGCAGGATCGCCCGATCCATCGCCCGCTCCCAGAACCCGCTCTCCGTCATCGCACGCCCACCTTCGTCGTAGCCACGAAGAGACATTGCCCGGAAGAGAGCTTTCACACTATTCGTCCCGAAGTGACCACACTCGACACCTGACCGCACCCAACACAAAGACCGCCTCCCGGACGGATCCGGGAGGCGGTCTGGTTTGTGGAGCTACGGAGAATTGAACTCCGGACCTCTTGCATGCCATGCAAGCGCTCTACCAACTGAGCTACAGCCCCGCTGTTCACTTTGCTCGACCGGGTCCTACCCGCTCGACCACGAGTACTTTACACGCTCCCCGGGGCGGCATCCAAACGCCTTTCCCGGCCCGCTTCCGGGCCCCGATCCCGGGCCGGCCCGGGGTTCGCGAAACGCCGCCAGGCGAGCGCTCCGCGAACCCCGTCACCCACGGCGGGCTCGGCTCGGTCGGCTCAGAAGGCGCCGGCCGGCCGAGTCATCCCGGCCATCGCGCCGCCGTCCACGACCAGCTCGGTGCCGGTCAGATAGGACGCCGCGTCCGAGGCGACGAAGGCGACCACCTCGGCCACCTCCTCCGGCGCGGCGATCCGGCGCAGCGGGACGGAGGGGAACCCGCCCGCGCCCGGCTTGAGGCCGACCGAGGCGATCATCGGCGTGTCGATCGTGCCCGGGTGTACCGAGTTGACCCGTATCCCGTGCTCCCCGACCTCGAGCGCGACCGTCTTGGAGAGGCCGCGTACGGCCCACTTGGTCGCCCCGTAGGCCGCGTGTCCGGGCATGCCCTCCAGGCCGGCCTGGGACGAGATATTGACGATCGACCCACCACCGCGGGCCTTCATCGCAGGCAATACGGCCTGCATCCCGTGCCAGACGCCGAAGAAGTTGACCCGGAGGATCCGCTCCATGCGCTCGGCGCTCTCGTCCGCGAAGCCCTTCGTCCAGTAGATCGCGGCATTGTTGACCAGGATGTCCAGCCCACCGAACACCTCGACCGCGGTGGCCGCCACGGCGGCCCAGTCCGCCGGATCGGACACGTCGTGGCGCACGAAGCGCGCGGCGTCGCCGAGCTCGGCGGCCACCCGCGCACCCTCCTCCACCAACAGATCGGTGAGCACCACCTTCGCACCGGCGGCCACGAACAGCCGAGCCTCGGCCGCCCCCTGCCCACGCGCGGCGCCGGTGATGATCGCCACCTTGCCGGTCAGCTCAGCCATGGCCGACCACCCCTTCCGAATCGACGAACCCGAACACGACACCCGAAACGGCAACCACGCTCAACCGCCCATCACGTACTTGACGGTCGGACCGGTGGTCCAGCCACCGTCCACGGCCAGCTCCGCGCCGGTCACGTAGGACGCGGCGTCGGAGAGCAGGTACGCGACGGCCGAGCCGATCTCGCTCGGTTCGCCGACCCGCCCCATCGGCGTGTTCGGGTAGTTGCCCTCACCCTGCCGGATGCCGACGGACGAGGTCATCGGCGTGTAGACCATGCCGGGGTGCACCGAGTTGACCCGGATCCGCGCCGGGCCCAGCTCGACCGCGGCGACCTTGCTCATCCCGCGCACGGCCCACTTGGACGCACCGTAGGAGCCGGTCATCGCGAGCCCCATCAGTCCGGCCGCAGAGGAGATGTTGACGATCGATCCCCCACCGCCCGCCTTCAGGCGCGGGATGACCGCCTGCATGCCCAGCCAGACGCCGGTGAGGTTGACCTTGATCACGAACTCGAAGTGTTCGAGCGTCTCGGTGTCGAACATCGCCCCGGTGGACACGCCGGCGTTGTTGACCAGGCCGTCGAGCCGGCCGAACTCGGCGACGGCGAAGTCCACGACGGTTCGCCACTGCGCCTCGTCGGTCACGTCGTGCTTGTGGAAGCGCGCGTTCGTACCCAGCGCGGCGGCCGTTTCGGCACCCTCGTCCAACAGGTCGGTGATCACCACCCGGCCGCCGCCGTCGACGATCTGCTTGGCCGCGGCGGCGCCCAGACCGCGGGCGCCACCGGTGACGATGACGACCTTGTCGGTCAGGTTGGGGCCCTGGAGTTCAGCCATGATGCATTCCTTCGATCTGTGCCTGCCGACTTCTCGGCTCGCGTTTGCATAGTACAACTAAGCAAATCGCCGATCAACCGACCGGTTGCCTGTCGATCTTCCGACCCTTCGACTCTGCGACTGGAACTCTGCGACTCTGCGACGCGCGGCCGTTACCCCTGTACCGGCGGCACGATGCCCGCCATCGACCCGCCGTCGATCACGAACTCGGTCCCGGTGATCCACGAGGACGCGTCCGATGCGAGAAACACCACCAGCTCGCCGACGTCCGCCGGCTCCCCGACCCGCCGCAGCGGCACGGTCGGGAAGTTGCCCGCCCCGCGCGCGAATCGATTGCCGATCATCGCCGTATCCACGGCACCGGGATGCACCGAGTTGACCCGGATCCCGTACTCCCCGAGCTCGAGTGCCGCCGTCTTGGTCAACCCGCGAATCGCCCACTTCGACGACCCGTAGGCCGCGTGCCCCGGGATCCCCTGGAGCCCCGCCACCGACGAGATGTTCACGATCGACCCGCCACCGCTCTCCCGCATCAGCGGCGCCACCGCCTGAATCCCGTGGAAGGTCCCGAACAGATTCACCTTGAGGATGCGATCCAGCCCCTCCGCGGTCTCCTCCAGGATCGGCCTGGTCCACAGGATGCCCGCGTTGTTCACGAGCACGTCCACGCCCCCGAACTCCGCCACGGCCACCTCGACCACCGTCGCCCAGTCCGCCGCGCTCGACACGTCGTGCCGCACGAACCGCGCCGCCGCCCCGATCTCCGCGGCCACCCGGGCCCCTTCGTCCACGAGCAGATCGGTCAGCACGACCCGAGCCCCCGCCGACGCCAACAACCGAGCCTCGGCCTCCCCCTGCCCCCGAGCCGCCCCGGTGACAACCGCCACCTTGCCTCGCAGATCCACCACACCAACCACCTCCACAATCCGACCCGGACCAACCACGACCCACCCCCACCCCGCACCCCCACCCCGCACGCCCACCCCTGGCGCGTCAGCGCCCACGCCCCCGGCCACCCCAAGTGATCGACGCGCGAAGCGCGGAGAGCGGCGGAGCCGCAAGTTCGGACGGTGTGGCCCGGAGCGAAGCGGAGGGACACGCCGTCCCGAGCGAGGTGCCGCTTTTTTGCGGAGGAGCGAAGCGGAGGAGCAAAAAAGCGGTATCTCGCGAGCCGGCGGCGAAGCCGCCCAACAAGGCAGCAGCGGGCCGGACCCAGTCCTCCGCACCGGGTCCGACCGTGCCACCCCCGTCCGCAACGATCAGCGCTTGAACGCCGCCGCCCCGAACGAAGCCTCGATGCAACGCGCCGCTCAGGCCCCGTACTTCGCCCGGAAGTGCGGAATCACCTGCTCGCCCCAGATCCGGATGGTCTCCATGCAGTCCTGCTGCGGAACCGTCCCCATCTGGATCAGGCACATGATCTCGTCCGCGCCCGCGTCGATCAGCTTTTGCACGTACCCGATCGCGTCCTCGGCCGTCCCGTACGCGTGGTCGATGTTGTACGTCGCCGTCGCATTCACCGTCACCGGGATCTTCGCCTCGTGCAGCATCGCGACCTGCTGTTCCGCGGCCTCCGTGATGATCGCGACCTCGTCCCGGCCCTCGACCACGGCCTCGTCCGGGATGCCGGACTTCCCGCCGGAGAACCAGTGCGCGATCGACTGCGCGAAGAAACGTTGGCCACGCGCCCCGACCTGGCGGGCCCTGGCCCCGTCCTCGGACACGATCGTCGGGCAGAGCGCGACCAGGTGATCGTTGGTCACCGTGGACACGAACCGCTCGCCGGTGCGTTCCTTGATCGCGTCCCGGTAGATCCGGTTGAGGTTGGCCACCTCCTCCGGCCCCGCGAAGCCCAGCACCAGCGCGCCGACCCCGTAGTCGGCCGCCTCGATCAGGCTCGGCTGCTTGCTGCAGGCCAGGAACAGCGGCGGATGCGGCGTCTGTACCGGGCGCGGCAGGATCGGATGCGAGCCCTCGATGTCGAGCACGTCGCCGTGCCATTCCAGCTCGTCGCGCTGCCACGCCGCGCCGATGATCCGCAGCGCCTCCTCGACCTGGGCCTTGGTCTGCTCGATGTCCACCCCGCACAGCGTCGACTCCTGGAGCGTGCCGCCGCGCGCCGCGCCCACGTCGAGCCGGCCGCCGGAGAGTGTGTCGAGCATGCCGATCCGCTCGGCGACCCGGGCGGGGTGGTTGAAGTTGAACGGCATGCACACCGCGCCGTGCGCGATCCGGATCCGGCTGGTCCGCGCGGCCACCCAGGTCAGGAAGATCTCCGGGGCGCTCATGTGCGAATACCACTTGGTCGAGTGGTGCTCGACGGCCCAGATCCGGTCGAAGCCCATCCGCTCCGCGTATACGGCCTGCTCCACGGAGTCGAGGATGACCTCACGCTCGTGCTCCGCCGTGGGATCGGCCATCTGGGCTTCGAAGATCATCGAGAACTGCATGCCGTACTCCTGGTGCGCGGGGCGTGGAATACTCCAATTAGATATATGACGACCAGTCAGGTCAAGAGCGACTGACGTAGAATCAGAAAAAGTCGGTCGAGCCCGCAACAACAGCGCAACGCAGCGATGGAGGTCACGATGACGGGGGATCCGCTCCCGAAGCTGCCCGCGACCGCGTGGGCCGTGCTGGGCCTGTTGTCGTTCCCGGGCGAGCGCTCCGGCTACGACCTCAAGAAGTGGGCCGACGCGTCGCTGCGCTTCTTCTACTGGAGCCCGGCGCTCAGTCAGATCTACAGCGAGCTCAAGCGCCTGGAGCACCTCGGCTTCGCCGTCTCGCGGATCGCCTCCCAGGACGAACTCCGCAACAAGCGGCTGTACCGCATCACCGACTCCGGCCAGGCGGCGTTGGCCCGCTGGGCCCGGGACACGCCGGCCGGGCCGCCCGTACTCAAGCACGGCGTCGCGCTCCGGGTCTGGCTCGGCCACCTCAGCGAGCCGGACGAACTGCGCAAGGCCGTGGCCGAGCACCGCGACTTCGCGGCGACCACGTTGGCGGAGGTACGCGCGAGCGAGGACTCCGCGCAGGACCGCTGGCCGTTCCCGGCCCTGGTACTCAAGTGGAGCGAGCGCTACTGGCAGGCCGAACGCGACCTCGCCGCCGGCATGCTCACCGACCTCGAGGAGCTGTACCGCACGTCGACCGAAAAAAACGATCCCGAAGCCAGGGAAACTCCCTGACTCCGGGATCGTCGCGGTCCACGCCGACCCGCCCCGCACCGAGCACCGTCAGTCGTCGTCCCCGATGACCGGTTCCGGCAACGTCCCCGCGTTGTGTTCGAGCAGTCGCCAACCGCGCGCTCCCGGTCCAAGCACCGACCAGCAGCAGTTGGACAGCGCGCCGAGCGCGCCCCACGTCTCCCGGGGCAGGTCAAGCAGCGCGCCCAGGCCACAGCGGATCGCGCCGCCGTGCGAGACCACCACGAGGGTGCCGTCGTCGGGCAACTTCTCCACCGCGAGTTCGATCGCCGCCGCCATCCGGTCGGCGACCTCGCTCTCCAGCTCGCCGCCACCGCGCCGGACCGGCTCGCCTCGGCGCCACGCGGCGAACTGCTCGGGGAAGGTCTCCTCGATCTCGCGGTTGGTCAGCCCCTGCCAATCCCCCGCGTACGTCTCGCGCAGGGCCGGGTCGATAACCACCGGCACGTCGACGAGGCGCGCCAGTTCGGCCGCCGTGTCCACCGCCCGGATCAGGTCCGAGGAGACGATCGTGTCCGGCCGCAGGGCCGCGAGCAGCCGGGCCGAGCGCCGGGCCTGGGCCAGGCCCGCCTCGGTCAGCGGGATGTCGGTCTGGCCCTGGAAGCGCCGCTCGACGTTCCACGTGGTCTGGCCGTGCCGCCACAGCAGGACACGGCGCCCCTTCCCGCTCAGAGCGCGCCCTCCGCCGCCTCCGCGGCCTTGGCCTGCTCGTTGCCGAGCAGCACCGATTCGGGCAGCTCGATCCGCGGGCAGTCCTTCCACAACTTCTCGAGCGAGTAGTAGGCCCGCTCCTCGGCGTGCTGGACGTGCACCACGATGTCGATGTAGTCGAGGAGGATCCAGCGCCCTTCGCGCTCGCCCTCGCGCCGGACCGGCTTGGCGCCGAGCCCGCGCAACGCTTCCTCGACCTCGTCCATGATGGCCTTGACCTGGCGGTCGTTGGACGCGGAGGCGAGCACGAACACGTCGGTGATCGTGATCACCTCGCTCACGTCGTAGGCGACGACATCGGTGGCGAGCTTCTCTGCACATGCCACGGCAGCCGCGGTGGCGAGCTCCAGGGCGTGGGGGGTTGCGGTCACGATTCGCTTCCTGCGGACGACAAGGGGATTACCGTTCAGGGTCTCACACACGGGGCATCCGCCGGCCACCCGATATTTCCGCGTCCGGGCCACCCCCGGCGGACCGGGACGGGGGTGGCCCGCCGTGACCTACGACTTGATCGGCTCGTACTGGTAGTCCTGCCCGAGCGTGACCACCACGTCGGCGAGCATCTCCCCGGCGGCCTTCTTCGCCGAGCCGGCCGGCAGCCGCAGGGTCAGCGCCACCTGCTCGGCGTCCGACTTCCGGGCGTCGTTCGCGTACTGCACGGTCGACGCCGGTTGCGCGCGCTTGCCCGCGGCACCGCCCGGGACGTACGTGACGCCCGCGTTCAGGAGCTTCGCGTGCGCGTCCTCCTGGGCACCGGCCTTGCCGCTCGCGTCCTCCACCATCACCCGCGCCGGGCCCGTCTCGACCCGGCCCTGCTTCACCGTGCCGCCGAGCAGCTCGCGCACGATCGGCACGGCCGCGGCCGTGTCCAGGATGCCCTCCGGGGACACCGGCAGTGCCCGGACCTGCAATTGCTTGCCCTGGGTGGCCTTGGCCAGGTTCGCCAGGAGCTTGCTCAGCTTGTCGTCCGGCAGCGAGGGGTCCGGCAGGTTGGCCATGTTGGCGAGCAGCGACAGGATCGCGTCCGGTTGGGTCGGGAACGCGGTCAGCAGGCCCTGGAGGACCCGGCCGAACCGGTCCCCGACCACCGTCGGCGACTCGTTCGGCTGCTTGTGGTTGGCGAAGGCCAACGCCGCGACGCCGTTCGCGGGATTGCGGCCCTGCCCGACCAGGACCTTGCCGTCCGGTCCCTTGACCTCGACGTCGGCATTCAGCTGGATGCCGCCGGCCAGGTCGACGAGCCCCTGCAGGACCGGCTCGGAGACCACCCACGAGCCGTCCAGCTTGACGCCGAGCAGATCGGACAGCGCGTCCCGGGACGCGCCGGGGCCCTCCTCGGCCATCAACTGGCCCAGCGGGAAAGAGCTGTTGGCGGAGTTGACGATGGTGACCGAGGACACGCTGACCATCGACGCGGTGTGCTTGGCCGGGTCGACGGTGAGCAGCGCGTTGGCGGTGGCCCGGCCGTCCTTGGCCCGCAGTTGCACGAGCACCGCGCCGTTCTTCCCGGGTGCCGCGACCGTCTTCTCGTCGCGCAGCCAGAGGTCCCACGCGAAGTAGCCGCCGACGCCGAGCAGCGCGACCGCGAGCACCACCGCGAGGGCGATCACCTTCGTCCGGATCGCCCGGCGCTTCTCGTCCCGGCGCTCGGACCGGGTCTCGGCGAAGGACAGCCAGTCGATGACGTCCTCTGCCTGCTCGCTCTCGTCGTCGACGAAGGCGAACTCGTCCGAGCCGTAACCCGCCTTGCCCGGTCGAGCCGGCCCCGGCCGCCGCTTCCGCGGCTGCGGCACCCGCCCGTCCTCGCCCGACGCGGGAGCCGGCGGCGGGGTCGACGACCCGGTACCACGCCCCTCCGATCGCGAACGCGTCGGCTGCACCGGCCGCACCGGAGTCGACCCCGCCGCGACCCCGATCGAGGCCGGATCCGTCCCGGCCGCCGCGAGCGGCACCGCGGTCCCGGTCCCGGCCTCGGACCGACTCGCCGGCACCACCGGCGGCACGACCTGCGTCGCGGGCGGCTCGTAGTAGGAGCCGGGCTCCTGCGGGTGGTAACCCACCTGCCCCTGCTGCGGATCGGGGTAGCCGGCCGAACCGCCGTACGCCGGGCCCGGACCGCCCGGCCCCGACTGTGGGTAAACCTCGCCGGGATAGGCCGTCGGGTCGTATCCGCCGGTGCCCGTCCCGGCGACGCCCCCCTGGTCGTACCCACCCTGGTCGTACCCGCCGGTCGGGTAACTCCCGGACTGGTAGGCGTTGTGGTCGTACCCGCCCGGAGCGTAGGCGTTGGGGTCGTACGCATTCGGGTCGTACGCATTCGGGTCATAGGCGTTCGGGTCGTACGTGTTCGGGTCGTACGTGTACTGCTGCGGAGCGAAACTCACCGGATCGAGCCCCTCCGGCCCGTATCCCGGCTGCCCCGATTGTTGCCCCGGCACCTGCCCGTACGACTGCGCCTGCCCAGCCGATCCCGGCTGCCCGTAGCCGCCCTGCGCCTGCCCGTAAGCCCCGGGTTCGGCCCCCGGCCCCGGCGCACCGTCGCCCGGCGTGCTGCCGTAAGGCTCCCGCCCCTGCCCGCCGTCCCCTCGCTCGGTGCCGTAAGGCCCCCAGTCGCGCCGGTCGTCGTTGCTCACGAAGCTCCCCGGTACAGCCCCCGCTTGCTGATGTATTGGACGACCCCGTCCGGCACCAGGTACCAGACCGGATCGCCCCCGGCCACCCTTGCACGGATGTCGGTCGACGAGATGGCCAGTGCGGGGACCTCCACCAGGCTCACGCCGCCGTCCGGGAAACCCGGGTCGGACAGAGTGTGCCCCGGACGGGTGCAACCCACGAAATGCGCGAGCTCGAACATCTCGTGCGCGTTGTGCCAGGAGAAGATCTGGGAGAGCGCGTCGGCGCCGGTGATGAAGAATATTTCGGTCCCCTCGGGCGAGGACTCGCGCAGGTCGCGCAGCGTGTCGAGGGTGTACGTCTCGCCCGCGCGGTCGATGTCCACCCGGCTCACCGAGAAGGTCGGGTTGGACGCGGTGGCGATCACCGTCATCAGGTAGCGGTCCTCGGGCGAGGAAACCTCCTGCCCGGTCTTCTGCCACGGGTCCCCGGTCGGTACGAACACCACCTCGTCGAGCCCGAACTGGCCCGCCACCTCGCTCGCGGCGACGAGGTGTCCGTGGTGGATGGGATCGAAGGTGCCGCCCATGACACCGACACGTCTGTTCCGCTCGCTCATGGCGCGAGAATCTATCGGTCCCTACTCCTTGACCGCGCCGGAGGTGATCCCCGCGACGATCCGCTTCTGGAAAACCAGCACCAACAGGACCACCGGGATGCTCACCACCACGGACGCCGCGGCGATCGCCGCGGTGGGCTGCTGGAACTGCGAGGCGCCGGTGAAGAAGGCCAACGCGGCGGGCACCGTACGGGAGTTGTTGGTCGAGGTGAGCGACACCGAGAAGACGAAGTCGTTCCAGGCGAAGAAGAACACCAGGATCGCCGTGGTCACCACGGCCGGCACCGCCATCGGCGCGATCACGTAGCGAAACGCCTGCCACCCGGACGCGCCGTCGATCCGCGCGGCGTCCTCCAGGGCCCACGGAATCTGTTTGAAGAACGAGGTCAGCGTCCAGATCGACAGCGGCATCGTGAACGACAGATACGGCAGGATCAGCCCGATCCAGGTGTCGAACAGACCGATGCGGCGCCACATGTCGAACAGCGGTCCGACCACCGCGATGGTCGGGAACATCGCGATCGCCAGCGCGCCGAGCAGGATCAGCCGCTTGCCCGGGAACTCCATCCGGACGATGGCGTACGCGGTGCCGGTCGCGCACGCGACCGCGATCACCGTGGCGATCAGCGAGATGCCGATCGAGTTGCGCAGCGCGTCGGTGAACAGGTTGTTCCGAAAGACGGTCCGATAGTTGTCCCAGCTCCAGCTGCTGGGCAAAAACTTCGCGTTGTTGATGTCGTCGCCGCGCTTGAACGACAACGACACCATCCAGGCCAGCGGCAGCACGGTGATCGCGATCACCACCACGCTGATCAGCACACGGGCGCCCTCGCGGGCCGGGCTCGGCTGACTCACGCGGGGCTCCCGAGCTTGCTCACATCGGTCCGGAAGAGCTTGATGAACAGGAACGCGATCAACAACACGCACGCGAACAGCAGCACCGAGATCGCCGAGCCGAGGCCGAGCGCGGTGCGGCTGACCAACTGCCGATAGGCCAGGAACGACACCGTCTCGGTATTGTTCGCGCCCCCGGTCATCACGAACACCGAGTCGAAGATCCGGAACGCGTCCATCGTCCGGAACAACATCGCGACCAGGATCGCCTGCTTCATGATCGGCAGGGTGACCCGGGTCAGCCGCTGCCAGGGTCCCGCGCCGTCCACCCGCGCGGCCTCGTGTACATCCGGGGAGACCTGGATCAGCCCGCCGAGCAGCAGCAACGACATGAACGGGGTGGTCTTCCAGATCTCCGACAGCGCGATCACGAACAGCGCCGACCAACGATGGTCGAACCACGCGATGTCGGTGCCCAGCCAGTCGTTGACGAAGCCCGTGGACGGGTCGAACGCGTAGCGCCAGGCGTAGGCGGAGACGACGGTGACGATGCCGTACGGGATCAGTACGATCGTGCGCAGCGTGCGCCGCAGGTGCAGGGCGCGCTGCATCAGCTGGGCGAGCCCGAGGCCGATCACGAACTCGATCGAGACGGTGAACACGGTCAGTGCCAGTGTGGTCCACACGTCGGTCCACCACAGCGGATCCTTGAGCACCACCCAGTAGTTGGACAGCCCCGCGAACGAGTTCGCCTCCGGCGTGGTCAGCCGCTTGTGGAAGAGCGAGAGCCAACCCGCGTCGACCAACGGCGCGATCGCCACCAGGAGCATGATCGCCACCGCCGGCGCGGACAACAACCAGCCGGTGCGGCGCATCCGTTGCGCGTGGTCGCGCTGCCGCCGCGGCCTCCGGTGCCGAGGCGAGCGAGGCGCCGCTTCGGTCGCCGCCGCCGTACTCACAGCAGCACCTTGTCGTGCAGGACCCCGGTGATCAGGTCGTCGGTCTTGCGCGGCGCGGTGTTCGGATCGACGTCCGCCGGCGGGTGGTAGAACCGCTGTACCGACGCGGAGACGTCGTTGTAGTAGGGCGTCCGCGGGCGTGGCCCGGCCTGGTCGAGGGACTCCTTGATCAGATCCGCCATCGGCAGCGCCGCGCGCACGCGCGGGTCGTCGTAGGCGGCGGCCTTGGCCGTGGTCTCCTTCGACTCCAGCATGTAGGTGATCTGGTTCTCCAGCGTGCCCGCGCAGCGCACCGCGCTCACCGCCGCCGCGCTGTGCCTGCCGTACTTGCTGACGCCGAGGGCGATCCCGCCGAACGGCGGCTTGGAGGCCCGGCCGGCGTCGGTCTGCGGATAGCGCGCCCAGCCGTAGTCGTCGAGCACCTCGCGGGAGAGTTGCCCGGCGGCGACCGCCTCGGCCGCGGCGCCGCGCGCGTAGGTCCAATTGACCATGAAGCCGCCGGCGCCGGACTGGAACGTGGTCCGGGTGTCGTCCTCGATCGAGGTGGCCAGGTTGGCCGGCGCGGCGGACGAGCGGCCGAGCCGGCGCATGACCTCGGCCGCCCGCTTGCCCGAACCACCCTCCTGCAGCGCGGGCTTGAGGTCGACGCCCTTCTCCACGTCCCGCACGATCGCCCCGCCGGTGCCGGTGACCAGTCCGTTGACCCAGACGGTGAGGCCCTCGTAGCGCTTGGCGGGCACCGCGACCGTCTTGTGCGTCCTCTCGGCGGCGCCGATCACGTCGTCCCAGCTGACCGGCCGGCTCGGGTCGAGCCCGGCCGCGGCGGCCACCGACTTGCGATACCAAAGGAGTTGCGTGTTGGCCCGAAACGGCGCGGCGACCAGTCGATTGCGCCACCCCGCCGACTCCACGGCGCTGCTCAGCATGCCCTCGGTGAGCGCGGCGGCCTCGGCCGCCCCGAACGGCCGCAGAAAGCCCGCCTCGGCGAACTCCGGTACGTAGACCGGGTCGAGCGCCATCACGTCGATCGAGGAGTCCTTGGCGGCCAGTCGCCGGACCAGTTGCTCCCGCTGCCCGGACGCGTCGGTGGGCAGCACCGACACCTTGACCCGATAGGCACCGCCGGACGCCCGGCCACACCGCTCGGCCAGCTTCTGATAGGCCCCGTTGTCCGGCGGCACATACCAGTTGAGCACCGGCGGCCCCGACCCGCCGCCCCCACACCCGACCACGGAGGCAACCAACACGAGCGCAACGGCCCAGCGCCCGCGACGACGCACCATGTGGTTCACCGAATCAGCAGACCAGCAAAACCACGCTTATCGCCCTATCTACCCCGAACGGTGGCGTGTCGATGCCCATCCGCTCGGGCGCGCGGGCACCGAACGAACTCCACCCCGACGGCCGAATCCCGGCCGAGCCCGTGCGCTCAGCGGTCCTTGTTGAAGCGGGTCACCAGGAACAGCAGGATGAGCAGCGTGCCCAGCACCCCGATGCCGGCGCCCAGCGGGTACAGGTTGTCGTGCTTGCCGCTTCCACTGGCCAGCGTGGTGAGGACGGTCGTCGCGTGCTCGGTCATCCGTGGTCAGCCCTTGCGTAGTTTTTCCCGGCGTGTGCGCACGACATCGTACGGGCGCGGACCCCGCGGCGCGCGGCCAGGTTCCGGGGAGGAGTCGCTGCCGGGAGGGCTCGACGCGCCTAGTGTGGGGGCAGATTGCTCGAAGCCAGGGGGCACACCATGCCGGACGACAACCCGATCGGGCCCTTCGAGGGGCGCAGGCGCTTCCCCGGGATCTCCTCCCGGGCCTACGAACACCCCGCCGACCGCACCGCGCTCGTGGCGATGCGTCGGCTCAGCGGATTCGACGTCGTACTCAAACAGATGTCGGGCATGGTGTCCGAACGGGCGATGCGACTCGCCTTTCTGGCGGGTTCGGTCCGCGCCGGCGAGCAGCAGTTCCGCCGACTGCACGAGATGGTCCGCGAGTCCGCGTACATCCTGGACCTGCCGACCGTGCCCGAGCTCTACGTCGTCCAGGACCCGCAGCCGAGCGCGATGGCGATCGGCATGGACCGGCCGTTCATCGTGGTCAGCTCCGGTCTGGTCGACCTGCTCGACGACGACGAGATGCGCACCGTGATCGGGCACGAGACCGGACACATCCTGTCCGGGCACGCCGTCTACCGCACGATGTTGCTGATCCTGACCCGGTTCGCCTCGCTGGTGTCCGGGATCCCGCTGGGCTCGCTGGGCGTGCACGCGATCATCACCGCGCTGCAGGAGTGGTTCCGCAAGTCGGAGCTGTCCTGCGACCGGGCGGGCCTGCTGGTGGGGCAGGACCCCGAGGTGTCGATGCGCGCGCTGATGAAGGTCGCGGGCGGCTCGCAACTGCACGAGATGAGCACCGACGCGTTCCTGGAGCAGGCCGCCGAGTACGAGGGCGCGGGCGATCTGCGGGACAGCGTGCTCAAGTTGATGAACCTGCTCGGCCGGGCGCACCCGTTCCCCGTGGTCCGGGTCGCCGAACTGCGCAAGTGGGCGGACGGCGACGAGTACGCGCGGATCGTGGCCGGCGAGTACCCGCGCCGCGAGGACGACCCGAACGCCTCGGTGCGCGAGGAGGCGAAGGCGTCCGCGAACGCCTACCGCGAGTCGGTACGCACCACCACGGACCCCCTGTTCGGCCTGCTCCGCGACCTCGCCGACGGCGCGGTGGACGCGGGCGGCAAGCTGCGCGACAAGTTCACCGGCCGCCGCGACGAACCGGGCGCGACCCCGACGACGGGCAACGGTACGGGCGGCGAGTAGGGCTTATCGGCAAACCCCCGGGCCCGTCACGGCGTCCCGGCCAGTCGGCCGCACGTCCCGGCCGGGGCCGAGCGGAACGGATCCACCTGCTCGGCCGCCGGCGGCGGGGCGGTCGGCGTCGGGCCGGCGAACGCGGGCCGGAACCACACCGAGGTGTCCTCGTCGCAACCCTGCGGCGCGGCCACGGTCAGGATCCGCCGGGCCTGCAACACGCCGTCGTGCACCATCGACGCGTCCAGGTGGAAGTCCCACACGCGGTGCACCACGAACCGGGTCCAGCCGGGGCCGCCGACCTGGGCGACCGCGTACACGAACACCACGTCGGCGGTGACCACAAGATCGTCCCGGGCGTGCTCGGCGACCGCGACCGTGCCGGCCACCCGGGTCGGCACGTCGAGCACCTTGATCGCCGCCGGATCGAAGCGGGTCAGCCAACCCGTCGGCGCCGAGATGTCGTCGTCGTGCGGGGCGACCAGGGCCGCGCCGAGCTGATCACGCTGCTCACGGCGCAGCAGCGGCAACGCGGCCCACGGCCGACCGCCCGCGAGCACGGTCGGGTCGAGCTGGGTGCCCACCACGAACTCGCGGGCCAAGTCCAGGGCTTGGCCGACCTGGGTGGCCGAGAAGTGCGCGGTGGCCCGGCGCTCGGCCAACCCGATTCCGGCGGCGCCCTGGGCCCAGGCCGCGGCCGGGCCGCCCAACATCGGATCGGCGGGCAGCGGGCCGGGTGTGTAGCCCACCGGCGGCACCAGGGAGACCCGTTGCAGCACCGCGGGGCCGACCTCCACGCGCGGTCCGGACACCGCGGCCCGGCGGGCGCCCAGATAGCTCGCGCCGCCGATCACCGCCAGTACGAGCAGCGTGCCGACCACCGCGCGCAGCGTGCGCAACCGGACGCCGAACACCCGGCGCTGCCGGTGCGGCCGCTTGCCCGCGTGCAGTCGCTCGCGCGCGGACGGCTCGTGCAGTCCCGCCGCACGCACGAACGTCGCGTCGAATACGACGGCGCTGAACTCGTCCTCGCCGTCGGGCCCGCCCCGGTTCGGGCCTTCGGGGGGTACTCCCCGTCCGGACATAGGACCAGCTTAGGTCGCGCGCGACCGGGTGGATATGAACCCGGGGAAGGGGTTCCGACCGCCCTCCGTCAGCCCCGACGCCTGGTCAGCCGGGCCCCGAACGGGCCGCGGCGGGCTGCGAGGGGGTGGGCACGGACCCGTCCGCCGCGCCGGAGTCCCCCGGTGCCACGGTGATCCGCACCTGCGAGGTGTCCTGTCCGGGCAATGGCCCGAGCAGCGGAGTGTTGTCGGTCGTCGCCGTGCGACCGGTACCCACCGACGGCTGCCGGGGGGCGGTCGGTCCCTGCGAGGAGCCGCTGCGGTAGACCGCGGTGACCGCCATCGCCACCACACCGACCCCCATCAGCAGAGCCAGCACCCACGCCACCCCGCGCCGCCACCGCGTCCCGCGCGCGGCCCGGGCCCACGGATCGCCGGCGAACCAGGTCGGCACCTGCGGCAACATCGGCGAAGGGTCGTGCGCGGGCCCGGTGCGCGCCCGCCACGGATCCTCGCCGTCGGGTGGATACGTCCCGTCGTCGAACCAGTCGGAACGATCCGCCGGTTCGCCCTTCTTGTCGGTCCGCTCGGGCGCGGCCGGGGTGGGCGCAGGATCGATCGCCGCACCACGCTCGTTCGCCGAGGGCTCGTGCACGCGGGCCGCGCGCACGAACGACTCGTCGAAGACGACGGAGGAGAGCTCATCCTCCGAGAACTCGGGAAAGTCTGGGCCGTCCGGGAACTCTGGCCCTGGTGATTCGGGCACTCCTAGACAGTATTACCGCAGGCACCCGGATGGATACCGATTCCTCGCACCGGTCCGGGGACCACCGGCGATCCGCGTCGTTCGAAGCTGCGCCGATCGGGGGTCAGGAGCGCACGTGGCCGTCGCCGGTGACCACGTACTTCGTACTGGTCAGCTCGGGCAGGCCCATCGGGCCGCGCGCGTGCAGCTTCTGGGTGGAGATGCCGATCTCGGCGCCGAAGCCGAACTGGCCGCCGTCGGTGAACCGGGTCGAGGCGTTGACCATCACCGCGGTCGAGTCGACCAGGCTGACGAACTCGCGCGCCGCGGCCTGCGAGGTGGTGACGATCGCCTCGGTGTGCCCGGAGCTGTGCCGGCGGATGTGCGCGACCGCGTCGTGCAGCGAGGGCACCACGGCGGCGGCGATGTCGTAGGAGAGGTATTCGGTGTCCCAGTCGGCGTCGCCGGCGGGTACCACGTCGGCCGAGAACGCCTGTACGGCGGCGTCGCCGTGCACGGTCACGCCGGCGTCCTTGAGCGCGGCCAGCGCCAGCGGTACGAACGCGTCCGCCACGTCCCGGTGCACCAGCAGCGTCTCCGCCGAGTTGCACACGCTGACCCGGTGCGCCTTCGAGTTGACCAGGATGTTCACCGCCATCTCCAGGTCCGTCTCGGCGTCGACGTAGACGTGGCAGTTGCCCACGCCGGTCTCGATCACCGGGACCGTCGAGCCCTCGACCACGGTGCGGATCAGGCTCGCGCCGCCGCGCGGGATCAGCACGTCGACCAGACCGCGCGCGGTCATCAGCTCCTTGACCGAATCGTGCGTCTCGCCCGGCACCAGCTGGATCGCGTCGGCGGGCAGCCCGGCCGCGCGGATCGCGTCGCGCATCACCGCGACGATCGCGGTGTTCGACCGGTAGGCGGACGAGGAGCCGCGCAGCAACACCGCGTTGCCCGACTTCAGACACAGCGCGGCGCCGTCCACCGTGACATTGGGGCGGGCCTCGTAGATGATCCCGACCACGCCCAGCGGCACCCGCACCTGACGCAGTTCCAGACCGTTGGGCAACGTCGAACCGCGCAGCACCTCGCCGACCGGATCGGGCAGGCCGACCACGTCGCGCACATCCGAGGCGATCGCGGCGATCCGCTCCTCGGTCAGGGTCAGCCGGTCGATCATCGACTCGCCGGTCCCGTTGGCCCGGGCCCGGGCGACGTCCTCGGCGTTGGCGAGCACGATCTCCGCCGAACGGGCCACCAGCGCGTCGGCGAGCGCGAGCAGCGCGTCGTCCTTGACCCTGCGGGTCAGTGGCGCGAGGACGGCGGCGGCCTCCCGGGCGCGACGGGCGGTGTCGAGGACTGCGGAGGCTTCGCTGCTGGTCATACCGGCAAGCCTACCCAGCCGAATCGGCGCTCGACATGCGCATTTCAGCGGGCGAGACACCTTCCGCCGAAGGTCCGCGCCGGACACAATGTCGCCTCCGCGCACTCGACGAGGCAAGGAGCCATCGGTGACCGCTGTACAGGCCCGCCGGCACGGTATCGCCGACCTGCTCGCCCGCACCGCCGCGCGCCGGCCGGACCGGCTCGCGATCGTGGCCGGCGAGGTGCGGCAGAGCTACGCCGAACTCGACGACGCGGCATCACGCGCCGCGGGTGCGCTCGCCACGCGCGGGATCGGCAAGGGCGACCGGGTGGTGGTACTGGCCCGCAACTCGTACGGCTTCGTGGTGGCCTACTTCGCGCTGGCCCGGCTCGGCGCGATCTCGGTGCCGGTCAACTTCATGCTCACCGCGCCCGAGGTGGGCTACGTCCTGGACCACGCGGGCGCGACCGCCGTACTGGCCGGCCCCGACCTGACCGACACCGCCGACGCCGCGTTGGCCGGCCGCGAGGCGCTCCGCGTGGTGCTGGGGCCGGCCGTCGAGGGTTGGGAGCCGCTCGTCGCACTGCTCGCCGAGGGCGGACCCGTCCCGGACCTCGACCTGGACGACGACGACCCGGTCCAGATCATGTACACCTCCGGCACCGAGTCCCGCCCCAAGGGCGCGGTGATGACCAGCCGCAACCTGATCGCCCAATACACCACGGCGATCATCGACGGCGGGATGACCGCGGACGACGTGGAAATCCACGCCCTACCGCTCTACCACTGCGCACAACTGCACTGCTTCCTGACGCCCGACGTCTACCTGGGCGCGACCTCGATCATCCTCCCCGCCCCCGACCCGGCCACGCTCCTTGCCACCGTCGAACGCGAGCGGGCCACCAAACTCTTCTGCCCGCCGACGATCTGGATCGCGCTGCTGCGCCACCCGGACTTCGACACCCGCGACCTGTCCTCCCTGCGCAGGGGCTACTACGGCGCCGCCGCGATGCCGGTCGAAGTACTGGCCGAACTCCGGCGCCGGCTACCCGAGTTGCGCCTGTACAACTTCTACGGCCAGACCGAGATGTCCCCGGTGGCCACCGTCCTGGGCCCGGACGACCAGGAACGAAAGGCCGGTTCGGCCGGCCGCGCGGGCCTGAACGTGACAACCGCCGTGGTCGACGAAACCGACACCCCACTGCCACCCGGCGAAATCGGCGAGATCGTGCACCGAAGCCCACACACCATGCTCGGCTACTGGAACGACCCGGACCGCACCGCCGAAGCCTTCCGCAACGGCTGGTTCCACAGCGGCGACCTCGGCGTACTGGACGCCGAGGGCTACCTGACCGTCGTGGACCGCAAAAAAGACATGGTCAACACCGGCGGCGAAAGCGTCGCCAGCCGAGAGGTGGAAGAAACCCTGCACACCCACCCGGCCATCGCGGAAGCCGCGGTCTTCGGCATCCCCCACCCCTACTGGATAGAAGCCGTAACCGCGGTGGTAGTCCCCCGCCCGGGCCACTCAATCACCCAGGAAGAGGCAATCACCCACTGCCGCACCCACCTGGCAAACTTCAAAGTCCCCAAATACGTAGTAATCGCAGACTCGTTGCCCAAAAACCCAAGCGGCAAAATCCTGAAACGCCAACTCCGCCAACAACACGCAACCCTGCCGGCCAACACCCAAGGTGAGCCACACACATCCAGCCCGACCGACGCTTGAGACCACTCAGCCCGGCCGGCGTTTGAGGCCAACCCAGCGCAACCAACACCCAAAGTGAGCCGCACAAATCCAGCCCGGCCGGCGCTTGAGGCCACCCCAGCGCAACCAACACCCAAGGTCAGCCAAACCAATCCAGCCCGGCCGGCGTTTGAGGCCAAATAGCCCGGCCGGCGTTTGAGGCCACTCAGCCCGGCCGGGGCTTGAGGCCAAATAGCCCGGCCGGCGCATGAGGCCAAAATCAGCCCCGCCGGCGCATGAGGCGAACAGCCCGGCCGGCGCATGAGGCCAAACCCGCCGGCTCACCCATGCCAAGACCGCCAAAGCGCAGCATACGCACCGGACGCCGCAATCAGTTCCCGATGACTCCCCAACTCGGTGATCCGCCCGCCTTCCACCACCGCAACACGATCCGCATCGTGCGCCGTATACAACCGGTGCGCGATCGCAATCACCGTCCGCCCCGAGATCACCGCCCCCAACGACCGCTCCAGATGCCGAGCCGCCCGAGGATCGATCAACGACGTGGCCTCGTCCAGGACCAGGGTGTCCGGATCCGCCAGCACCAACCGTGCCAGCGCCAGCTGTTGCGCCTGAGGCGCCGTCAACTCATGGCCCTTGGGCCCCACTTCGGTATCCACACCAGACGGCAACGCCGCCACCCAGTCCGCGTCCACCGCCCGAAGCGCGTCGAGTATCGCCTCGTCCGACGCGTCCGCACGCGCCAGCAACAGGTTGTCCCGCAACGTGCCCCGAAAGACGTGATGCTCCTGCGTCACCAATGCCACCCGCCCACGCAGTTCGTCCATCGGCAGGCCCACCAGCGGCACCCCACCCACCGCCACCTCACCGGACGTCGGCGCGTTGACCCCGGCCAACAACCGCCCCAGCGTGGACTTCCCGGCCCCACTGGGCCCCACCACCGCGATCCGCTCCCCCGGCCGAATCGTCAGGTCGATCCCGTGCAACACCTCACGGCCCCCCGCATAGGCGAACCGCACATCACGCGCCGTCAGCGTCTCGTCCACCGGCCGAGCGTCCGTGGGTTCGCGATCGGAGGCCACATCGGCCACCCCGAGCAGTCGGGCCAGCGACGCGCCGGAGATCTGCACCTCGTCCAGCAGATCCATCAACTCGTCCATCGGCCCGATGATCAGCTGCACATACAGCACCGCCGTCGCGACCTCACCCAGCGAGGCCCACCCGTGCAGATAGGCCCACCCGCCGAACAGCGTGGTGGCCACCACCGGCAGCCCGTAGCCGAAGTCGATCGACGGATACCAGATCGTCCGCAGCCACAACGTGTACCGCTCCGCCGCGTACGCCTCCGCGACATCCTCGTCGCCACGCCGCTTCCGACGCTCGGCCAGCCGAAGCGCCTCGACCGTACGCGACCCCTCCACCGTCTCCGCGAGCGAGTCCGTCACCTGTGCCCACGCCGCGATCTCCCGCAGATAGCCGGCCGGCGCCCGACGCAGATACCAGTACGTGCACGGGATCAGCAACGGCAACGTGACCAGCAGCGGCAGCACGAGCAGCGGATTGAGCAACAGCAGCCCTGCGAACGTGAACACGATCGTCACGGTGGCCACCAGGACGGACGGCACCGCCCGCCGCGCGGTCCGCGACATCGCGGCCACGTCGCGGTTGGCCCGCCCGAGCAGATCGCCGGTGCCGGCCCGCTCGACCGTGGACAGCGGCAGGTTCAGGATCCGGTCCACGAACTCCTCGCGCACCTGGGCCAGCAGACCCTCGCCGAGCCGCGCGGCGGCCACCGCCGCCTGCCGCACGATCAGCGCCTGCAGCAGCAGCGCACCCCCGATGCCGAGGCCGAGCAGGTCGACCGTCCCGCTCGAACCCCCCTCCCGCACCTCCTCGATCAGCGCCCCGAGCAACCGGGGGGCGACCAGCCCGGCCACCGCCGCGAGCGCGTACAGCCCGACCGTCAGGACCAGATCGCGACGCCGTTCGCGCAACAGCCGCACGGCATGCCGACCGACCTCGGCGGCCGGCGCGATCGGCAACAACTCCCGCGCACTCACCGGGCCGCCTCCTCGTTCTCGAACTCGTCCCCGGTTTCGTCCCCGGTTTCGTCCGCTGTTTCGTCCTCGCTCGCGCCCTCGGCCTCGGTCGCACCCTCGTCCTCGTCGACCCGGGTGACCAACGCGGCGTACCCCGGTTCCCCGGCCAGCAGTTCGCGGTGCGAGCCGACCGCCATGACCTTCCCGTCCGCGACGTAGGCGACCTCGTCCATCGTGTCCAGCACCAGCGGACTCGTGGTCGCCACGACCGTGGTCCGACCCCGCCGATGCGCGGCGAGCCGGTCCGCGATCCGGGCCTCGGTGTGCGCGTCCACCGCGCTGGTCGGCTCGATCAGCACGAGCGTCTGCGGATCGGCGACCAACACCCGTACCAGTCGCAGGCGTTGCACCTGCCCACCGGAGAACTCCCGCCCACGCGCCGCGATCTCGGCGTCCAGTCCACCATCCAGCGCGTCGATCACGTCCTCCGCGCAGGCCACCCGCACCGCCTCCGCGAGAGCGACCGACTCCCCGCCCCCAGGCGTCAGTTCACGCCGCAGCGGCCCGGCGAACAGCCCGGCGTCGTGATGCGCGACCAGGATCCGCTCGCGCACGTCGGCCAGCGCGAGCTCGGCCAGCGGCACCTCGCCGTAGAGCACGTCGGCGTCCTCGTACCGACCGAGTCGATCGGCCAACGCGGGCGCGTCCTGCGGGTCCTCGCAGGCGATCCCGAGCAGCGTGCCGGGCCGGACCAGCAGACCCGAGCGCCGATCCAGCAGATCGCCGGGCGGCGGCCACGCGGCGGGCTCGGCAACTTCGGTGACACCCGGTTCCAGGGCGAGCACCCGAATCACCCGCCGGGCCGCGACATGGCCGCGCACGACCCGGTCGGCGGCCTCGGTGAGGGTGGACAGCGGAACCACCAGGAACGCCGCGTAGCCGTAGAAGGACACCACCTGACCGACCGTCAATCGGCCGTCCAGGGCGAACCGGGCGGCCAACCAGGTACCGAACGCCACGAAGAAGCCGGGCACCAGGAACTGCGCGGCCTCCAACCACGATTCGACCCGGGCGGTACGTACCCCGGCCCCCCGCAGCTCCTGCGACTCGCGGCGGTAGCGGGTGCCGAAGGTACGCTCCCCGCCGATCCCGCGCAGCACCCGCAGTCCGGACGCGATGTCCACGGCCCGGTCGGCAAGCGCCGCCTGCAGATCGCGGTAGGCGTTCTGCCGTCGGTGCAACGGTCGCAGCAGCAACGAGACCAGGCCCATCAGCAGCGGTACGCCGATCAGCACGAGCAGACCGAGCGGCACCGACATGTGCAGCAGCACCACCGCGACCACACCGAGCGTGATCACCGACGCGAAGCCGCGCGCGGTGATGTCCAGCAGATGGCCGATCCCGTCCACGTCCGAGGTGCCGATGCCGACCACCTCGCCGGAGGCGATCCGGCGCTGCAGCACCGCACCGAGTCGGGCGGCCTTGGCGGTGACCAGCTGGATCGTGCGAAACGCGCCGTCCAGGAAGTTCGTGAGCGCGTTGCGATGGCGCATGATGCCGGTGAACCCGATCAGCACGGCGAGCCCGAACAACACGCCGGACCACGCGAACAGGCCGTCCTGGTCCCGGGTCTCGATCGCGTCGATCGCGCGACCGATGGCGGCGGGCATCAGCGCCTGGGCGACCATCCACACCGACGCCCACAGCACGCCCATGCCGATCGTCCTGCGGTTGCGGGCCGCGATCCAGGTGAGGTATCGGCCCGCCGATCGGATGTCGGGATCGCCGGGGTCGGCGACAGGGAACGTACGCATGGTGTCGCGACGCTAACCCGGGAGCGGCTTCGGGGCCACGGATTATTCGCCGCTCGGACACCCGTCAGCAGGTCAGAACGGCTGCACCCGCCCCGGCTGGACCGGCAGCGGAGCGGGCGCCCCGGCCCGCTTCTGGTAGGTGGCCCGGTCCACCACCTCGAGCCCGATCAGCTCCCACGGCGGCAGTCCGGCGCTCTGTCGATGCTCGCCCCACAGGCGCAGTGCGATCGCCGCCGCGTCGTGCAGGTTGGGCGCCTCCTCCCAGTACCGCACCTCCGCGTGGTCGGCCGCGTAGCGACCGGCGAGCAGGAAGGGGTGTTCGTGGGCGAGCCGTTCCAACGCCCGCCGCACGTCCTCGGGGTCACCCGGCTTGCCGGCCAGGGTCAGCGTGATGTGCCACATCCGGCCCGCGCCGTCGTGTTCCACGTTTCCCCAGGGGCGGTCCCCACGCTCCGGCACGGCCGGCCTCCCGTCGGCGAGCTGCTGATCTTCCGTGGACGTCGCTCAGCGGCGCAGCAGCACCAGGTCGTCGCGGTGGACGACCTCGCGCTCGTAGGCCGGACCCAACTCCCGGGCCAACTCCCGAGTCGATCGCCCGAACAGGCCCGGCAGTTCCTTCGCATCAAAGTTGACCAGTCCGCGGGCCACGATGTGACCGTTTTCGTCAACCAGGTCCACCGGATCGCCGGCGACGAAACCGCCCTGGACACCGGTGATCCCGGCGGGCAGCAGCGAACTGTGCCGCTCGCGGACCGCCCGGACGGCGCCCGGATCCAGCGTCAGCCGACCGCGCGCGGTGCTCGCGTGGGCCAGCCACAGCAGCCGGTCGGCGGTGCGAACTCCGGTGCGGTGGAAGAGTGTTCCGGTGTCCTTGCCGGCCAGCGCGTCGGCCGCGAAGCGGGCCGCGGTGAGCACCACGGGGATGCCCGCGGAGGTGGCGATGCCCGCCGCCTCGACCTTGGTCACCATGCCGCCGGTACCCAGACCGGCCTTGCCCGCCTTGCCGATCTCGATGCCTTCGAGATCCTCGGGTCCACGCACCGAAGGCACCCGCGACGACGTCGACTTGGCCGGATCGCCGTCGTAGAGCCCGGCCACGTCGGACAGCAGCACCAGCAGGTCGGCGTGCACGACGTGCGCGACCAGGGCCGCGAGTCGGTCGTTGTCGCCGAACCGGATCTCCTCGGTGGCCACCGTGTCGTTCTCGTTGACCACCGGCACGGTGCCCATCGCGAGCAGCTTGTCCAGCGTGTTGTAGGCGTTGCGGTAGTGCGCCCGCCGGGTGACGTCGTCGACGGTCAGCAGCACCTGGCCCACCCGCAGGCCGTAGCGCGCGAAGGAGGCGGTGTAGCGGGCCACCAGGAGCCCCTGACCGACGCTCGCGGCGGCCTGCTGGGTGGCCAGATCGCGCGGTCGGCGGGCCAGGCCGAGCGGGGCCAGGCCGGCGGCGATCGCGCCGGAGGAGACCAGGACGACCTCGACCCCCTCGACCCGCTTGGCCGCTATCACGTCCACGAGGGCGTCCACGCGGTCCGCGTCCAGGCCGCCCTGTGCGGTCGTCAACGAGGACGATCCGACCTTGACCACGATCCGACGCGCCGAGGTCACGTCCTCGCGCGCCGTGCCGGCCCCACCGCTCACTTCAGGCCCCGCCTTCCGGTCGACCGTCACCGTCGTCCCGCCCGGCGGCGCTCCCGAAGCCGTCGACACAACACCGTCGACGCCCCGGGAGCACCGGCACGCTCAGGAGTCCGAGAACGGATCGAACTCCTCGTACTGCGTCTCGATCGCCTCGCGCTCGCGCCGCTTGTCCACCGCCGGACGGTGCGTCTGCAGGCGGTGGTCCTCGCCGCGTCGACCCAGCATCTCGGCGCCGGCCGCGACGGTGGGCTCCCAGTCGAAGACCACGCCGGTGACGTCGTCGCCGATGACCACCTCGGCCCCGGGGACCGCGCCGGCCGACCACAGCGCCTCCTCGACGCCGAGCCGGGCGAGCCGGTCGGCCAGGTAGCCCACCGCCTCGTCGTTGCTGAAGTCGGTCTGCCGCACCCAACGTTCGGGCTTGGCGCCGCGCACGATGAACGCCTCGTCCCGGCGGGTGACGGTGAAGCCGCTGTCGTCGACCGCGGTCGGCCGCAGCACGATCCGGGTCGCCTCCGGCGCCGGCGCCGCGTCCCGCGCGCCCTGCACCTGGGCGGCCATCGCGAAGGACAACTCGCGCAGCCCCGCCCGGCTGACCGCGGAGACCGCGAACACCTGGAGCCCGCGCGCCTCCAGCTCGGCCTTGACCAGGTCGGCCAGGTCGTTGCCGTCGGGCACGTCGATCTTGTTCAGCGCGACCATCCGCGGCCGGTCCTCCAGGCCGCCGTACGCCTTCAGCTCGGCCTCGATCGTGTCCAGGTCGCTGATCGGGTCGCGGCCGGGCTCGAGGGTCGCGCAGTCGAGCACGTGCACGAGCGCCTTGCAGCGCTCGACGTGCCGCAGGAACTCCAGGCCCAGGCCCTTGCCCTCGCTCGCGCCGGGGATCAGTCCGGGTACGTCGGCGACGGTGTAGACCACGTCGCCGGCGGTGACCACGCCCAGGTTCGGCACGAGGGTGGTGAACGGGTAGTCGGCGATCTTGGGCCGCGCGGCGCTGAGTGTGGCGATCAGCGAGGACTTGCCGGCGCTGGGATAGCCCACCAGCGCGACATCGGCGACGGTCTTGAGTTCGAGGACGAAGTCGCCGGCCTCGCCGGGCTCGCCGAGCAGCGCGAAGCCGGGGGCCTTGCGGCGCGGCGAGGCCAGCGCGGCGTTGCCCAGGCCGCCGCGACCGCCCTGGGCGATCACGTAGCTGACACCGTTGCCGACCAGGTCCTCGACGAATTCCTCGTCGCCATTGGGCAGCAGACGCTTGACCACCGTGCCGTCCGGCACCGCGAGGACGACGTCCGCGCCGGCGGGGCCGGTCCGGTTGGCGCCGCCGCCGGGCTTGCCGTTGGTGGCCTTGCGGTGCGGCGAGTGGTGGTACTCGAGCAGCGTGGTGGTGTTGGCGTCGACGACCAGCGTGACATCGCCGCCCCGGCCACCGTTGCCGCCGTCGGGGCCGCCGAGCGGCTTGAACTTCTCCCGGTGGACGGAGGCCACGCCGTGGCCCCCGTTACCCGCCGCAACGTGCAGCACGACGCGGTCGACGAAGGTCGTCACGTGGATTCCTCCTCGGCTCCCCGAGCGGGGAGCGAAACACTGTGGACAAACACCCGAGGGCGGACCGAATAGGGTCCGCCCTCGGGTGTCAAAGCGAATGCCGCGGCGTGCTTATTCCGCCGGGACGATGTTCACGACGCGACGACCACGCGCGGTGCCGAACTGCACGGCACCGGCCGACAGCGCGAACAGCGTGTCGTCGCCGCCGCGACCGACGTTGGTGCCGGGGTGGAAGTGCGTACCGCGCTGGCGGACGATGATCTCGCCGGCGTTGACGACCTGGCCGCCGAAGCGCTTGACGCCGAGGCGCTGAGCGTTCGAGTCACGGCCGTTCCGGGTGGAAGATGCACCCTTCTTGTGTGCCATGTCGCTTCTCCCTACTTCCCGGAGTTGATGCCGGTGATCTTCAGCTGGGTGTGCTGCTGGCGGTGACCCATGCGCTTGCGGTAACCGGTCTTGTTCTTGTACTTCAGAATGTCGATCTTCTTGCCCTTGGTGTGATCGACGACCTCGGCCGTCACCTTCACACCCGCGAGGACCCACGGGTCACTCGTCACGGCTTCACCGTCTACGACGAGGATGGCCTGGAGCTCAACTGCCGAACCGGCCGCACCGCGAATGCGGTCGACCTGGACGACGTCACCGACGGCAACCTTGTGCTGCCTGCCACCGGCGCGAACGATCGCGTACACCGTGGATCTCTCTCTCTGCTGGGTCCGAGCCCCTGAAGCCAGCCACACCGAACAGAAATCGGGGGCCTCCCGCCGGATCTGCATCCCGCAGGGTGGTTGCTCAGGAGCCTGTGCCTAAGCACACCAAGGGCAAAGGTTACAGGACACGCGGGGGCGAAGGCCAAACGGGTCCGCCTCGGAGGTTTACCCCGGGGCGGACCCGTCGTGGCTCAGGATCCGCTCGCCGCCGAAACCGGTTCGGCGCCGTCCACGGCACCCTCCGGCGGACCGGCGGGCCGGGTCGCCCGCCGCGACGTCTTGCGCGGCTTGGCGGCGGCCTTGGCGGGCTTGGCCTCGGCCGCGGCCGGGGGCTCGACGGCCTCGGCCTCGGCCGCTGCCGCGGCGGCCTTGCCGCGCGCCCGGGTCCGGGTCGCCTTGACCGGCTTGGCGGCCGGCTCGGGCGTCGGCTCGGCGGCGGGCGGCTCGCTCGCCGCCGCGTCGACGGCTGTGGCTTCCGCCGCCTCCGCCGCCTCGGCGGCGACCTTCTTGGCCGTCTTGCGCGGTGCCTTGGCGGCGGTCTTCTTGGCCGGCGCGGTCTTGGCCGCGGCCTTCTTGGCGACCGTCTTCTTGGCGGCGGCCTTGCGCACCCGCTTGGCGGGCGCCGGGGCCTCCTCGACGACCTCGACCGGCTCGACCTCGGCGACCGCTTCCGCCTCGACCACCGGCTCGGCGGTCACCTCGACCTCGGCCGGCTCCGGCTCGGCGACCGGCACGGTCTCCTCGACCTCGACCTCGATCGCCTCGGCGACCTCGACCGGCTCGACCTCCACCGCGTCGACCGCGGCGACCGGCTCCGGCAGTTCGCCGACCTCGCCGACCTCGTCCAGGTCCACCAGTTCGTCGGTGTCCACGATCTCGGTGATCGGGCCGCTGCCGTTCTTGTCGGCGTTGCCCCGGTTGCGCTTGCGCCGTCCGGAACCCGCCGGGGCGGCGCCGCCGTTGCCGGCGTGGGTGTGCCCGGCGTTGCCGTGGCCCTTGGTCTCCGGCGCGTCCATGTGCACGATCACACCGCGGCCGTTGCACCGCTCGCAGTTCTCCGAGAAGGCCTCGAGCAGCCCCTGGCCGACCCGCTTGCGGGTCATCTGCACCAGGCCGAGCGAGGTGACCTCGGCCACCTGGTGCTTGGTCCGGTCCCGACCCAGGCACTCCATCAGGCGGCGCAGCACCAGGTCGCGGTTGGCCTCGAGGACCATGTCGATGAAGTCGACGACGATGATCCCGCCGAGGTCGCGCAGCCGGAGCTGACGGACGATCTCCTCGGCCGCCTCCAGGTTGTTCCGGGTGACCGTCTCCTCGAGGTTGCCGCCCTGACCGGTGAACTTCCCGGTGTTGACGTCGACCACGACCATCGCCTCGGTGCGGTCGATCACCAGCGAACCGCCGCTGGGCAGCCAGACCTTGCGGTCCAGCGCCTTCATCAGCTGCTCGTCGATGCGGTACGTCGCGAAGACGTCCACCTCGCTGGTCCACCGGGAAAGCCGCGGGGCCAGGTCCGGGGCCACGTGGCCGACGTAGTCGTGAATGACGCCCCACGCCTCGTCGCCGGAGACGATCAGCTTGGAGAAGTCCTCGTTGAAGATGTCCCGGATGACCCGAACCGTCATGTCCGGCTCGCCGTAGAGCAGCGAGGGCGAACTGGTCGTGATCATCTTGGACTTCTTCTTGATCTCCTCCCACTGGGCCTGGAGCCGCGTCACGTCGCGGGTCAGGTCCTCCTCGGTCGCGCCCTCGGCGGCGGTGCGTACGATCACGCCCGCGTTCTCCGGCACGATCCGCTTGAGGATGGTCTTCAGCCGGGCCCGCTCGGTGTCCGGGAGCTTGCGGCTGATCCCGGTCATGGTGCCCTCGGGCACGTAGACCAGGTAGCGGCCGGGCAGCGAGACCTGGCTGGTCAGCCGGGCGCCCTTGTGCCCGATCGGGTCCTTGGTCACCTGTACCAGGACCGACTGGCCGGGCTTGAGCACGGCCTCGATCCGGCGCGGACCGCTGAAGCCGGCCGCCTCGAAGTTGACCTCGCCGGCGTACAACACCGCGTTGCGGCCCTTGCCGATGTCGACGAACGCGGCCTCCATCGACGGCAGCACGTTCTGGACCTTGCCCAGGTAGACGTTGCCGACGTAGGCGGACTGGCTGTCCTGGCTGCGGCTGACGTAGTGCTCGACGAGCACGTCGTCCTCCAGCACACCGATCTGGGTGCGCTCGCCGCTCTGGCGTACGACCATCACCCGCTCGACGGCTTCCCGGCGGGCCAGGAACTCCGACTCGGTGATGATCGGCACCCGCCGCCGGCCCTGCTCACGGCCCTCGCGGCGGCGCTGCTTCTTGGCCTCCAGGCGGGTCGAGCCCTTGACGCCCTGTACCTCGTCGGTGGGGCTGTCGCTCTCCCGGACCTCGCGCTTGCGCGGCTCGCGGACCTTGACCACGGTGCGCTCGGGGTCGTCCTGCGGCTCACCGGCCACGACGTCGTCGGCGGCACCGTCGCGGCGGCGGCGCCGGCGGCGCCGGCGGCTGCTGGTGGTCGCGCCCGGGTCGCCCGGCTCGTCGGTGTCCTCGTCGTCGTCCGGTCCGTCGCCGACCCCCTCGGCCTGCTGCTCGCCGTCCTCGTCGGAACCGTGGTCCTCGGCGCTGTCGTCACCGCGACCGCGGCGACGCCGGCCGCCACGGCGCCGACGACGGGTCGGGCGGTCGCCCTCGGCGTCGTCCTCGTGCGCCTCGGCGCTCTCCGGCTCCTCCTCCGGCTCGGCGGGCGCGGTCGTCGTGACCGCGCGGCCGGGGTGCCGGTCCTGCTCGTCCTGGTAGCGCGAGTCCTGCGGCTCGGCCTCGGCCGCGGCATGCACCTCGTCGGGCAGCGCCCGGCGACGGCGGCGCCGACCACGCGGCTCCTCCGCCTCGATCCGGGCCTCCGGCTCGGCCGGGGCCGCGGCGGCCGGCGCGGGGGCCGGCTCGGCCGCACGCTGCGGCGCGGCGAAGACGGCCGCCTGCGGGGCCTGGAACAGCGGCTGGAAGACCGGCGGCGGCGTCTTGCGACCACCCCTGGTCCGCGGCTCGGGAGCCGCCTCCGCCTCGGGCTCCGGCGTGGCCTCGGCCGCCGGGGCGGTCTCGACCACCGGCTCGGCCGCGCCGACCGGGGCCGCCTCGATCTCGTCGTACGTGGGCACCGCGCGCTTGCGGGTCCGCCGGGTCCGCCGCGGGGCCTCTTCCTCCGCCACCGGCTCCGGCTCGGCCGGAACCGGCTCGGGCGCGACCTCTGCCGGGGTCGCCTCGGGGGCGACCGCCGCCCGCTTGCGGGTGCGGCGCACCCGTCGGGGCGCCTCCTCCTCGGCCGCGGCGGCCTCCACCGGGGCGGCCTCGACCGGGGCCGGTGTGGGCTCGGCAGCCTCCACCGCCGCGCTCGCGACCTCGGCCGTGTCGGTGACCGGCGCGGTCACCCGCTTACGGGTGCGCCGCGCCCGGCGCGGCGTCTCCGGCTCGGGCGCGGCTTCGGGCTCGGGGGCGATCTCGGCCACGGCGGCCTCCTCGGCCTCCGGCTCCTCCTCGTCGGAGGGCGCGGAAAGCTCGGGGGTCACGGCAGCCGGAACCGGCGCGGCCTCGGGAGAGGCAACGCTCGGGGGTCCTGCGGGACGACTGGCGGCGCGGCGACGGCGGCGGGGGGCCGGCGTCGTGGCCGTGTCGTTCCTGGTGCTGTTGTCGTTGTCCGTGCTGTTGTCGTTGTCGGAAGTACCGGAGTTCACAACCCCGGGTGTACCTGATGTCTCAGGCGTGTCGTTGGGCTCGGTGTCGAGCATGCGGGTCTGTCTCCCGTCACGCTTCCGGGCGCTCCAACGCAGGGCGCCGCGCGGAAGCTTCTCTCTCACTCGCCGGTCCCGGCCTGGTGGCCGTGACCGGGCGATAAGTCTGTCGGAAATTCAAGCCTTGGGCCTCGTGTACCCGGTCGTCACCGATTCGAGGCTTCGACGACGGGTTCTGCACCGCCCTGCGGGCCGGTCCGGAGTTCCTCGTCCCCCTGCGAGGTGTGCTCCACCGCCGATGCTGCGCGGTCGGGCGCGAGCGGGTCGGTCACCGAATCGGTCGCGGTGTCGAGCGGCCCCTGCGCCAGGCGGGTGACCGCGGCGGCGGTGGGCGTAACAAGTTCGGCGACCATGCGAAGACCGGACAGAACGTCGTCGGGTCGAACGGCGGGTGTGGTGTGCCGGACAACCAGTCGCAGTATCGCACAGGGTGAAGCACTACCCGCATCGACACCCTGGTGACCTGCGTCGTTCCCGTCGGGGATGGTGACGGTCAGCGCGATCACCGCCTCACGGGCGTCGAAAGTGCGCATACCGTTCTTGCTCATGCGCTGGACCTCGACGGTCTCGGCGGCCAGGAACGCGGCGACCGCGCGCTCGGCCTCCGCGCGGGTGACCCCGTCGAGAGCGAGCTCCCAGACCGATGCCTCGAGACGTTCGGGCAGGTTGCCGCCGTGTGCCTCGACGATCTCGACGATGTCGAGACCGGTCGGCAGCGACGCGTCGAGCAGTTCCCGCAGACGGGCCGGGTCACAGTGCGTGGCCACGCCGATCTCGAGGTATTCGGCCTCGCTGGCGACGCCGGTGGGCGCCGCCCCCGCGTAGGACACCTTGGGGTGGGGGGTGAAACCGGCGGAGTAGGCCATCGGTACTTCCGCCCGACGCAGGGCCCGCTCGAACGCGCGCTGGAAATCCCGGTGGCTGGTGAACCGGAGGCGACCACGCTTGGTGTACCGGAGGCGCAGTCGCTGGACCGTCGGCGCGGGCGGCGGTCCCTCGGGCGTACGTCGTGCCAGTTTCGCTCAGTCCTTGGTCGAGTGGATGGGCAGAAGTCGGTCCAAGAGTACGGCCACCGGACGGGTCGGGTCAGCGCCCCCCGATTCCGATGGCCCGGAGCACCTCCGCGGCGGCCCGGCCGATCGGTCGAAGAACGGTTCGACCGACCCAGCGCAGCGGCGCCACGACCAGGAATCGCCACACGGCTCGGATGGCCCGGCCGATCGGCGCGAGCACGTTGTGCCAGGCCCAGGACACCGGCAGCACGACCAGGTGTCGCCAGACCACGGCGAGGCCGCGACCGATCGGGGCCAGCACCGCGCGCCACAGCCAGGACAGCGGCCGGACGATCACGAAGTTGACGATCGTGGTGGAGATCTCCCACGCGAACCGCAGCGCGTGGAGCGCGGCCCGGCCGAGCGGACGCAGTACGTATCGCCACAACAACTCCGCGGGCCGGCGCAGGAGATACCGGTACAGGAAGGCAAGCGGTCGGATGATCAGATGGATGCACACCCAGGCGATCGCGTCGCCGAGCGGGACCAGTACGTAGCGGGCGATGAAGCGCAGAACCGGATACAGGAACCAGTCCCACAGCAGGATCTTCAGCCCCCGCACGATCGGCCGCAGGAACCAGTCCCAGAACAGGAATTTGATCCCTCGGCAGATCAGCCGCAGCAGCTCCCACAACAACCGCAGTGGCACCACGACGATCAGCGCGATGATCCGGACCGGCCAGCGGACCACCGCGTACAGGCAGCCCTCGCCGGGTTCGGGGCCGGTGCGCGGCGGATGGGCCGGAAAGGCGTATCGCTCCCCCGCGGGCGGCTCGGGCGTACCCGCCGGTGGGCCCGGCTTGTGGTCGGATCCGGGTGTCCACGACACCCGATCCGGTTGCTCCCCGTTTGCATTCACCCGGGAAGATTAGTGGTCCCACTCCCTCACGGGGAGTGGGACCACCGACGCTGCTTTGCGTGATTATCCGACTACTTGACGACGCTCAACGGCAGCAACTTCTGTCCGGTCGGTCCGATTTGAATCTCGGTGCCCATTTGGGGGCAAACGCCGCAATCGAAGCACGGGCTCCAGCGGCAGTCGTCGACCTCGGTCTCGTCGAGCGCGTCCTGCCAGTCCTCCCACAGCCAGTCCTTGTCCAGGCCGGAGTCGAGGTGGTCCCACGGGAGCACCTCGGTCCACTCGCGCTCGCGCGTGGTGTACCAGTCCAGGTCCACCGGCTCGTCGGCCAGCGCCTGCTCCGCGCAGCGGACCCAGCGGTCGTAGCTGAAGTGCTCGCTCCAGCCGTCGAATCGGCCGCCGTCCTCCCACACCGCGCGGATGATCCGGCCGACCCGACGGTCGCCTCGGGACAGCAGGCCCTCGATCGCGCCGGGCTTGCCGTCGTGGTAGCGGAAGCCGATCGACTTGCCGTACTGCCGGTCCGCGCGGATCGCGTCGCGCAGCTTGTGCAGCCGTGCGTCGGTGGCCGCCGGGTCCAGCTGCGGGGCCCACTGGAACGGGGTGTGCGGCTTGGGTACGAACCCGCCGATGGACACCGTGCAGCGGATGTCGCGGCTGCCGGAGACCTCACGCCCCTTCTGGATGACCTTCTTGGCCATCTCCGCGATCTGCAGCACGTCCTCGTCGGTCTCGGTGGGCAGGCCGACCATGAAGTAGAGCTTGACCTGACGCCAGCCGTTGCCGTACGCGGTGGCGACGGTGCGGATCAGGTCCTCCTCCGACACCATCTTGTTGATCACCTTGCGCAGCCGCTCGCTGCCGCCCTCGGGGGCGAAGGTCAGCCCGGAGCGACGGCCGTTGCGGGTCAGCTCGTTGGCCAGGTCGATGTTGAACGCGTCCACCCGGGTGGACGGCAGCGACAGGCCGATCTTGTCGTCGGTGTAGCGGTCCGCCAGCCCCTTGGCCACCTCGGCGATCTCGGTGTGGTCGGCGGAGGACAGCGACAACAGGCCGACCTCCTCGAAGCCGGTCGCCTTCAGGCCCTTGTCGACCATCGCGCCGATGCCCTCGATGCTGCGCTCGCGCACCGGCCGGGTGATCATGCCCGCCTGGCAGAACCGGCAGCCGCGGGTGCAACCCCGGAAGATCTCCACCGACATGCGCTCGTGCACCGTCTCGGCGAGCGGGACCAGCGGCTGCTTGGGGTAGGGCCACTCGTCCAGGTCCATCACGGTGTGCTTGGACACCCGCCACGGCACACCCGAGCGGTTCGGCGCGACCCGCTGGATCCGGCCGTCGTCGAGGTAGTCCACGTCGTAGAAGCGCGGTACGTAGACACTGCCGGTGACCGCGAGGCGGAACAGCAGTTCGTCCCGACCGCCCGGCCGGCCCTCGGCCTTCCAGGCCCGGATGATGTCGGTGATCTGCAGCACGGCCTGCTCGCCGTCGCCGACCACGGCGCAGTCGATGAAGTCCGCGATCGGCTCGGGGTTGAACGCGGCGTGTCCGCCGGCGAGCACGATCGGGTGATCCTCGGTGCGGTCCTTCGCCTCGATCGGGATCCCGGCCAGGTCGAGCGCGTTGAGCATGTTCGTGTAGCCCAGCTCGGTGGAGAAGCTCAGCCCGAACACGTCGAACGCGCCGACCGGTCGGTGTGCGTCCACGGTGAACTGCGGCACCCGGTGCTCGCGCATCAGCTTTTCCAGATCGCCCCACACCGCGTAGGTACGCTCCGCGAGCACGTCGGCGACCTCGTTGAGGACCTCGTACAGGATCATCACGCCCTGGTTGGGCAGGCCGACCTCATAGGCGTCCGGGTACATCAGGGCCCAGCGGACCGTGCACGCGTCCCAGTCCTTGACGGTCGAGTTGAGTTCGCCACCGACGTACTGGATGGGCTTCTGCACCTGGGGCAGAAGCGGCTCCAGACGCGGGAACAGGGACTCGACGGGCATGGCGGTCCTTCCGATGAGCTGGGCGGGGGATCGACCTCCCAGCCTAACGCGACCCGGGCGGGCCCCCTACCGAGAGCCTCGATGGGAGCCCACCCGCAACGGCCACTCAGGCAGATTTGAAGGCGCCGGCATGTCTCATGTGCACCGACTGGAGCAGCCCTATCGCCATCCAGTTCGCGAACATCGACGAGCCGCCGTAGGAGACGAACGGCAGCGGCAGGCCGGCCACCGGCATGATGCCCAGGTTCATCCCGATGTTCTCGAACGCCTGGAAGGCGAACCAGCCGACCACGCCGCCCGCGACGATCGTGCCGAACAGGTCGTCGGCGTGCAGCGCGATCCGGATCCCGCGCCACAGCAGGATCGCGAACAACACGATGAGCACCGCGCTGCCGACGAAGCCGAACTCCTCGCCGGCCACCGAGAAGACGAAGTCGGTCTGCTGTTCGGGGACATACGAGCCGCTGGTCTGCTCGCCGTGGAACAGCCCCTGGCCGGTGAGCCCGCCCGAGCCGATGGCGAGCCGGGCCATCTGGGTGTTGTAGCCGACGCCCGCCGGGTCGAAGCTCGGGTCGGCGAAGGCCCGGAACCGGTCGATCTGGTACTCGCTGAGCAGCCCGAAGTGCATCACCGCGACCGCGCCGACCCCGGCCAGCACGAACATCAGCACCATCCACCGCGCCCGCGCGCCGGACGCGAGCAGCACACACAGCACGATCATCGCGATCACCATGACCGACCCCATGTCGGGCATCAGCATGATGATCGCCATCGGCAGCGCGGCGATCGCCAGCGCCCAGAACACCGCCTTGTCGCCGGGGCGGGCCCGGTCCCCGGTGTCCACCCGCTCGGACAGGATCATCCCCATGCACAGGATGATCCCGAGCTTGACCAACTCGGCGGGCTGGAGCGAGAAGCCGCCGCCGACCTGGATCCAGGCCCGCGCGCCGTTGATCGTGCTGCCCAGCGGGCTGAGCGCGGCCAGCAGGCCGAGCACCGAGACGAACGCGACGAGCGGGGAGAACGCCCTTATCCGGCGGTGACCGATTATCGCCACCACGGTGGCCAGGACCAGCCCGATGGCCAGGTTGAGCAGGTGCCGCTTGAAGAAGAACTGCGGGTCGCCGCCGGTGAGTCCGCGCCGGTTGCGGGTCGCCGACCAGACCAGCAGCGAGCCGGCCACGGACAACACCAGGGCGGGGCCCAGGAGTATCCAGTCCAACCGGCGCACCGGCGCGTCGCGCTGGATGATCTGCCGGGTGATCGACCGGCGCGGGGTGAACACCGGTGCGAGTCGGCCCAGATCCGGGGTACCGAATCCGGCCACGCGCGACGCGGGCCGCAGTTTCAGGTTCATGTCCCTCTCCCCGTCCGGTGGACCGGCCGATCGGGCGGCAGCGCCCCGGGCGCGGACAGCGCGGTGGTGGTGGGGCCGTCGCCCCCGCCGGGATGCGGCGGCAGCGCGTAGGCGGCGGGTACGACCGTGCCGTCCGCCTTGATCTCGGGCAGCCCGGTGGGCGGCGCCGGCAGCAGCGCCTTGCTCGGGTCGATCGTGCCCTTGTCGTCGACGCCCATCAGCGCCTCGTAGATCTTGCGCACGGAGGGGCCCGAGGTACCGGAACCGGTGCCGCCCTGGCTGACCATCATCACCACGGCGTACTGCGGGCCGTCCTTGGGCCCGCCGTAGGTGGCGAACCACGACGTGCTCTGCTTGCCGTACACCGAGCCGGTACCGGTCTTGGCCGCTATCGGGATCTGCGCGTTCGGCCAGTTGGCGAACACGCCGGCGGCGGTGCCGTTCTGCGCGACGCCGTTCAGCGCGGTCTGCAGGTACTTGAGGGTGGGCTCGCTTATCGGCAGCGTGCCCGCCGACTGCGGCGCGATCTCGCGCACCAGCTTGCCGTCCGGGCTGACCACGGCCTTGCCGATGCTCGGCTTCCAGAGCGTGCCGCCGTTGGCGATCGCCGCGTAGACCCGGGCCATCTGCAACGGGGTGACCGTGGTGTCGCCCTGGCCGATCGCGAAGTTGATCGCGTCACCGGCGCGGAACTGCCAGCCGTCGACGCAGTTCTCCTTGGCGATCTTGTCCACGTACTCGTTGCCGGTGTCGCCCTGCTTGCACCACGCGTCCTTGTTCAGCTCCCAGTTGCGCTTCTTCCAGGCCCGGTCGGCGATCCGACCGCCGGACTCGCCGGGCAGGTCGATCCCGGTGGGCGCGCCCAGGCCGTAGTTCTTGGCCATGGTCACCATCGGGTCCTTGGGGTTCTTCCCGAAGATGCCGCCGTCTTTCAGCCACATGTCGTAGCCGATGCCGTAGAACACGGTGTTGCAGGAAACCTCCAGGGCGCGCTGGAGGGTGATCGGGCCGTAGCCCTTGGACTCCAGGTTGTTGAAGGTCTGACCGCCGACCGAGATGCTCGGCGAGCAGTCGTAGGTGGACTTGGTGGAGTAGCCCGACTCGGCCGCGGCCGAGGTGGAGACCACCTTGAAGATCGAGCCCGGCGCGAACTGACCCTGTATCGCCCGGGACACCAGCGGGACGCCGGCCTTCTCGTCGGTGAGCGCCTTGTAGTTCTGCGGGGAGATGCCGCCCACCCACACCGAGGGGTCGTAGTTGGGCGCGCTGGCCATCGCGATCACCCGGCCGGTCTTGACGTCCATCACCACCGCGGCGCCCGCGTCGGCGATGAAATTCTTGTGCGTGTTGCCCGCGTCGAAGGTGCTGCGGGCCCGCTTGATCGCCTCGTCGAGTTGTTGTTCGGTGATCGCCTGGATCTTCGCGTCGATGCTGGTCACCAGGTGGTTTCCGGCCACCGGCGGAGTCTCCGACACGGTGCCGGTGACCCGGCCGAGGTGGTCCACGGACAGGCCGGTGACCCCGGACTTGCCGCGCAGGTCGGTGTCGTAGGTGCGCTCCAGACCGCTGCGGCCGACCTCGTCGGCGCGCTGCAGGTCCTTCTTCCCCGCCGCCTTCTGCTTGGTCAACTCCTCGTCGGTGACCGGCGAGAGGTAGCCGACCACGTGTGCGCCGTTGGCTCCCTCGGGCGCCGGATACTGGCGTAGCGCGATGGACTCGGCGGTCACCCCGGGGAAGTCCTCGCGGTGCTCCAGGATGCTCAGCGCCTGCTCGGTGGTGGCGTTGTCGGCGACCGGGATCGGCTGGTACGGCGAGCCGTTCCAGCACGGCTTGGGCACGTTGCGCTCACACAGCCGGGTGCGCGCCTTGACCTCGGCGTAGGGCAGGTCGAGCACCTTGGCCAGCCGGGACAACACCGCGGCGCCGGAGTCCGGCATCCTTATCAACTCGGTCCGGTTGACCGAAACCACCAGCGCGGTGCGGTTGTCGACCAGCGGCCGGCCCTTGTCGTCGAGGATCTGCCCGCGCACGGCGGGGGTGATCACGTCCCGGACCGCGTTCTGCGACGCGGCCGCGGCGTAGTGGTCGCCCTCGCGGATCTGCAGGTACCACAACCGGCCGAAGAGGGTGATCATCAGCGACAACACCAGGATCTGGAGGATCACCATCCGGGCCCGCACACTGTGCGCGCCGTCCCCCTTGGAGCGTCCGGCGTTGAGCAGACTGGGCATACGTTTGCGCATCTTGGCCATTCACCCCCTACCGGGACAGGCCCGAGAGCAGCGGTTTGGGATCCACCTTGCGGGCGAGCGCCATCACCCACGGCACCACGAACGGCGCCAGGATCGAGTCGTAGACCACGGCGGTCAAAAGCAGCTTGGTCAGCCCCACCTGGCGCACCGCGCCGTCCCCGACCAGGGCGCCGACACCCGCGTACAGCACGGTCGTCGCGGCGGCGGCCACCGCGATCACCGCGATCGGGGTGAGCACCGAGCGCCGGGGGTTGCGCGAGGCGAACAGGCCGGCCACATATCCGGTCAGGCAGAGCACGAACGCGTAGCGGCCCGCCGCGTGGTCCGCGGGCGGCGCGAGGTCGGCACACAGGCCGGCCGCGAAGCCGATCACGCACCCCGAGGTGGGCCCGTAGGTCAGCGCCAGGCCGACCACCGCCAGGAGCAGCAGGTCGGGCACCGCACCGGGCAGACCGAGTCGGGCAAGCACGCTGACCTGGACCACGAGCGCGACGACGATCAGCAACGCGGCATACAACACGCGGGAGATCCGCACCGTCTCAGTCCCTTCCCGCCGGTGGTGTCGCGCCGCCGGACGGCGGCCTGCGGTGCCCGCCGCCGGCCGGGTCCGCCCCGCCGGCGTTGTTGCTGCGGTCGCCCGAGGCGGGCGGCCTGGCGGCCGAGGCGCCGGTGACCGGTTCGCCGGTCGCCGGTGGCGCCGGCGGAGCGCTGGGCGGCGTGCTCGGCGGCGGCGCGGGCGCCTCCTGGGCGGCCGGCAGCGGTGGCAGTATCGCGTCGCGCGGATCGGTGCGCGGCGGCTCGATCACCACACCCACCGTGTCCAGGCTGGAGAAGTGCACGTACGACTTCACCTCGACGCTGCGGGCCAACTGGCCCGGGGAGTTGCGCACCTCGGCGACCTCGCCCACCGGCACGCCCGGCACGAACGGCTTGCCGCCCTGCGAGCCGAAGGTGACCAGCCGGTCGCCCTTCTTGATCTGGGCCTGGCCGTTGAGCATTTTGAGGTTCATCGGCTTGTCGCCACGGCCGGAAGTGATCCCTATTTCCATCGACCCCGCCAGGCGCGAGCCGACCGCGAAGCCGGGGTCGGTGGCGAGCAGCACGGTCGAGGTCATCGGGCCCACCTGGGTCACCCGACCGACCAGCCCGTCGCCGTTGATCACGGTCATGTCCGGCTTGATGCCGTCGCCGCCGCCCGCGTCGATGGTGACCGTCCAGGAGAAACCCTGGGCGGGCCCGATGGCGACCACGCGCGCGGGCTTGATCTTGTACTGTCCGGCCGCCGAGACCTTGAGCAGTTTGTCCAGCTCCGCCGCGCGGTTGCGGTCGAACTGGATGTTGTCCACCTGTTGCCGGAGTTTGGCGTTCTCGTCCTGCAGGCGCTTCTTCTCGCCCTCGTGGGATCCCGCGTCCTTGACCGCGTTCACGGCTCGGCCGACGGGGTCCACGGCGGCGGACACACCGCGTTCGGCGGGGCCGAACACGGCCGAGGCCCAGTCGCGGACGTTCGCGATGGGCGAGTTCCGGCCACCGCGGATGTCCACGGTGATGAGGGCGAAAGAGATCGCCAGCAGCAGCACGAGGACCAGCCGACCGTGCCGGGAGTCCCTCACGATGCGCGCCCGCCCCTTTCGTACGTTGCGGCGCTTGTGGGCAGTTGTGGTGTGTGCCGGTGCCGGGCCGGGTCCGGTGGGCGGCGGCGGGGCCGTACGCCCACCGGATCGTCGGTCAACGGCGCGGTTGTGCGTCCAGTACCTGCTGGAGCTTCTCGTATTCCTCGACGCACTTACCCGCGCCCAGGGCAACCGAGTCCAGCGGGTTGTCGGCGATGTGGATCGGCATCCCGGTCTCGGTCCGCAGCCGCTCGTCGAGGCCGCGCAGCAGGGCGCCGCCGCCGGTGAGCACGATGCCGCGATCCATCACGTCGCCGGCCAGTTCGGGCGGACACTGGTCGAGCGTGCTCTTGACCGCGTCCACGACGGTGTTGACCGGTTCCTCGATGGCCTTGCGGACCTCGGAGGTGGAGATCACGATCGTCTTGGGCAGGCCGCTGACCAGGTCGCGGCCGCGGATCTCGCTGTGCTCGTCCTCGCCGAGGTCGAAGGCCGAGCCGATCGACATCTTGATTTCCTCGGCACTGCGCTCGCCCAGGAGCAGCGAGTATTCCTTCTTGACGTAGGCGATGATCGCGTTGTCCAGCTCGTCGCCGGCCACCCGGATCGACTGCGCCGTGACGATCCCGCCGAGCGAGATCACCGCCACCTCGGTGGTGCCGCCGCCGATGTCGACGACCATGTTGCCGGTCGCCTCGTGCACCGGCAGGCCGGCGCCGATCGCGGCGGCCATCGGCTCCTCGATGATGTGCACGCTGCGCGCGCCGGCCTGGCTGGACGCCTCGACCACGGCGCGGCGTTCGACGCCGGTGATGCCGGAGGGCACGCAGATCACCACGCGCGGACGGGCCAGGTAGCGACGCCGGTGCACCTTGAGGATGAAGTAGCGCAACATCCGCTCGGTGATCTCGAAGTCGGCGATCACGCCGTCCTTGAGCGGCCGGATCGCCACGATGTTGCCGGGCGTGCGCCCGATCATCTTCTTCGCCTCGGCGCCGACCGCCAGGATGCCCCCGGTCGTGGTGTTCTTGGCGACCACCGACGGCTCGTTCAACACGATGCCGCGGCCTCTGACGTACACCAGCGTGTTGGCCGTACCGAGGTCGACCGCCATGTCACGACCGATGAACGACAAGTTGTTCGCCATATAAAAAACCTAGGGCCTTCCCGAGCTCGTAGCCATGAGGACATGAGCCGGCCGGGGGACGTCGTACCAAGGACGCCGGACCGACCGACCACAATCGTAGGCACGGTGTGCCGGCGGCAGAACCGCGACGTACCGGGGCACGGCTGCACCCTCTATCCACCATGACGTGATCACGGGGCGAGGGGTTGCGTGCCACGCGCGGCAAGTCGAGGGATTTCCCTCTAACAGCGCACGGACGGCGCCCGATCGGTGCCCCGCAGGGTCACCCGGCGGGCCGGCCGGCATGGTCCGGAAAAAAATCGACGCGTCGCGAAGCCCGCGCGCGTCGCGCGGCCTTCGGCAGTCGTCGTGGTGTCGCTTCGGCGCGGCACGGATCCGGTCCGGCACACGAGCGTGGGTCGGCGCCGACCCACCCCGCGCGGCCGGGACCGAACCGTCAGGCGTGCTCGGGGAAGAAGTTCTTGATCTCGCGCTCGGCGGACTCCACCGAGTCGGAGCCGTGCACGATGTTCTCCCGGGTGATCGTGGCGAAGTCGCCGCGAATGGTGCCCGGCGCGGCCTTGATCGGGTCGGTGACGCCGGCGAGCACCCGGAAGGACTCGATCACCCGCTCGCCCTCGACGATCAGCGCCACCGACGGTGCCGAGGTCATGAACTCCACGAGCGGGGCGTAGAACGGCTTGCCCTCGTGCTCGGCGTAGTGCCGCTCGATCGTCTCGCGATCCATCACCCGCAGATCGAGCGCGGCCAGGGTGAAGCCCTTGCGCTCGATGCGGCCGATGACCTCGCCGACGAGACCGCGCCGGACTCCGTCCGGCTTGACCAGGACGAGCGTGCGCTCGGACACGTTGGGCTCCTTGCTTTCTCGAAAAGGGGGAACGGGCACGGGCCTTGCGCCCGGACGAACGGTCGACGCGCAGAGCCTATCCGGGGTGACGCGTCGGCCCTTCGGCCGTACGTCCCGGATCATTCGGTAGCGGCCGCCCGGGCCGCCTTGGCGGCGTCGATGATCGCGCCGACCCGGATGCAGGCGTACCAGATGGCCGCGAACACCACGCCGATCAAAAACATCATCGGGACCACGAAACCGGTCACGAACAGGCCCACTTGCAGCACCCAGCCGGCCTTGATCGCCCACGGCTCCTTGAGCTTGGCGCACAGCAGGACGCACACCAGCGCGGACGGGCCGGCCACCGCCCACAACACGCCGGTGGAGATGTCGCTGAGTTGCATGGCGACCAGCGCGGCCAGGCAGATCACCATGGCCTGGCCGATCAGGTGGGTGGAACACAGCGCGCGCATGCTCAGCCGTCCCTTCCGTCGCGGGTCCGGGCGGCGGGATCGGGTCCGTTGAGCAACACCCGGGCCTCGCCGACGGTGACCACCGAGCCGGTGATCAGCACACCGGCGCCGCCGAGATCGCCCTCCTCCTCGGCGAGCGTGACGGCCGCCTCGATCGCGTCCGGGAGGGCCGGCTGTACGTCGACCCGGTCCGCGCCGAACACCTCGACCGCGAGCGCGGCGAGTTCGTCCGCGGGCATCGCGCGCGGCTGCGAGTTCTGCGTCACCACGACCTCGGCGAGCACCGGCTCGAGGGCCTCCAGCACGCCGCGCACGTCCTTGTCGCCCATCACCCCGACCACGCCGACCAGGTGCCGGAAGTCGAACGAGTCGGTCATCGCCTGCGCGGCGGCCCGGGCGCCGGCCGGGTTGTGCGCGGCGTCGATGATCACCGTCGGGCTGCGCCGGACGATCTCGAGCCGACCGGGCGAGGTGACCGAGGCGAACGCCTCCCGGACCAGGTCCGCGTCCAGCGCGCCGGCGCCGGTGAGCCCGGGCCGACCGGCCACCCCGACGCCCAGGAACGCCTCCACCGCGGCCAGCGCGACCGCGGCGTTGCTCGCCTGGTGGCTGCCGTGCAGCGGCAGGAAGACGTCGGTGTACTCCCCCGCCAACCCGCGCAGCGTGAGCAGTTGGCCGCCGACCGCCAGATCGCGCCGAACCACGCCGAACTCCATGCCCTCGCGGGCCACCGTCGCGTCCACCTCGACCGCGCGCCGCAGCAACACCTCGGCGGCGTCCACGGGCTGTTGGGCGAGCACGACCAGGCTGTCCTTCTTGATGATCCCGGCCTTCTCCACCGCGATCTCGCCGGGCGTATCGCCGAGTCGGGCCGCGTGGTCGACCGCGATCGGGGTGACCACCGCGACCGCCGCGTCCATCACGTTGGTCGCGTCCCACGTACCGCCCATGCCGACCTCGACGACCGCGACGTCCACGGGGGCGTCGGCGAACGCCGCGTACGCCATCGCGGTGAGCACCTCGAAGAACGAGAGCCGGTGCGGCTGCGCGGCGTCGACGATCTCGACGTAGGGCTCGATGTCGCGGTAGGTCTCGACGAATCGTTCGGCGCTGATCGGCTCGCCGTCCAGGCTGATCCGCTCGGTCATCGATTCGACGTGCGGGCTGGTGTAGCGGCCGGTGCGCAGTTGGAAGGTACGCAGCAGCGTCTCGATCATCCGGGCCGTGCTGGTCTTGCCGTTGGTGCCGGTGATGTGGATGACCGGATAGGCCCGTTGCGGTTCGCCGAGCACGTCCATCAGCGCCACGACGCGGTCGGTGGACGGGTCGAGTTTGGTCTCGGGCCAGCGCCCGGTCAGCTCGGCCTCGACGGCGCGCTGGGCGGCCAGTGCCTCGGCGGGGTCTGTCACAGGTGTCACCGGTTCCGATCGGGTTCTGCGGGGTCTTGGTGCCGAGCCGGAGGTGTCGGCTCGCCGGTCGGCCGGGCGGCCCGGGCGGGTGTGCCCGGGCCGCGCGGCCAGCCGGGTCAGCTCGTGGGCAGCCGGTCCAGTTGACCGGTGATCCGCTCGATGTCGGCCTCGGCGCCGGCCAGCTTCTCCCGGACCTTGTCCACCACGTCGGCCGCGGCCTTGGCCAGGAAGCCCGCGTTGCCGAGCTTCTTCGTGTTCACGTCGCGGACCTTCTCCGCCTCGGCCAGGTCCTTGGACAGCCGCTTGCGCTCGGCGGCGAAGTCGATCGCGCCGGACAGGTCCAGTTCGATCACGGCACCCGCGACCGGGAAGGACGTGGTCGCGGTGAAGCCCTCGCCGGCCGGCGTACAGCGGGCCAGTTGCCGAAGCGCCGCCTCGTGCGCGGCGATCGTGGTGCCCGCGAGGGAGATGTTGGCCGGCACCCGCTGGCCGGGCTTGAGGCCCTGGTCCGAGCGGAACCGGCGGACCTCGGTGATCACCTGCTGGAGCGTGGTGATCTCGGCCTCGGCGGCCGGGTCGGCGAACCCGCCCGGGGTCGGCCACGCGGCCGGCACCAGCGACTCGCCGCCGGTGAGCGTGGTCCACAACTCCTCGGTGACGAACGGCACGATCGGGTGCAGCAGCCGCAGGGTCACGTCGAGCACGTGGCCGAGGACACGCCGGGTGGCCTGCGCGGCGGCCTCGTCGTCGCCGCCCAGCGGCAGCTTGGCCAGCTCGACGTACCAGTCGAAGACCTCGTCCCAGGCGAAGTGGAACAGCGTGTCGGAGAGCTTGGCGAACTGGTAGTCCTCGTAGTACGCGTCCACCTCGGCGACCACCGCGTCGAGGCGGGACAGGATCCAGCGGTCGGTCGCGGAGAGTTGTTCGGCGGCGGGCATCGGGCCGTCCACGGTGGCGCCGTTCATGAGCGCGAACCGGGTGGCGTTCCAGATCTTGTTGCAGAAGTTGCGCGAGCCCTGGACCCAGTCCTCGCCGATCGGCACATCGGTGCCGGGGTTGGCGCCGCGGGCAAGGGTGAAGCGCAGCGCGTCGGTGCCGTAGGCGTCCATCCAGTCGATCGGGTCGACCACATTGCCGAACGACTTGGACATCTTCTTGCCGAACTGGTCGCGGACCAGGCCGGTGAGCGTGATGGTGTGGAACGGCGCCTGTCCGTCCATCGCGTAGAGCCCGAACATCATCATCCGGGCGACCCAGAAGAAGATGATGTCGTGCCCGGTCAGCAGTACGTCGGTGGGATAGAACTTGGCCAGATCGGCGGTCTGTTCCGGCCAGCCCAGAGTGGAGAAGGGCCACAGCGCGGAGGAGAACCACGTGTCGAGCACGTCGCTGTCCTGCGTCCAGCCCTCGCCGGTGGGCGCCTCGTCGTTCGGTCCCACGCAGACCGTCTCGCCGTTCGGGCCGTACCAGACCGGGATCCGGTGGCCCCACCACAGCTGGCGCGAGATGCACCAGTCGTGCATGTTGTCGACCCAGCCGAAGTAGCGCCCGGCCAGCTCCTGCGGGTGGATCGCCACGCGCCCGTCGCGCACCGCGTCGCCGGCCGCCTTGGCCAGCGGCTCGACCCGGACCCACCACTGCATGGAAAGCCGCGGCTCGACCGTGGTCTTGCACCGCGAGCAGTGCCCGACGGCGTGCACGTACGGGCGCTTCTCGGCGACGATCCGGCCCTGCTCGCGCAGCGCGGCGACGATCGCGAAGCGTGCCTCGTAGCGGTCCAGGCCCTCGAACGGGCCGTGCACCGTGACGATCGCGCGCTCGTTCATGATCGTCGGCATCGGCAGGTCGTGCCGGCGGCCGATCTCGAAGTCGTTCGGGTCGTGCGCCGGGGTCACCTTGACCGCGCCGGTGCCGAACTCGGGGTCCACGTGCTCGTCCGCGATGATCGGGATCCGCCGCCCGGTGAGCGGCAGTTCGATCTCGGTGCCGACCAGGTGCGCGTAGCGCTCGTCGCTCGGATGCACCGCCACGGCGGTGTCGCCGAGCATCGTCTCGGCGCGCGTGGTGGCCACCACGATCGAGTTCTCGCCGTCGCCGTAGCGGATCGAGACCAACTCGCCGTCGTCGTCCTGGTGCTCGACCTCGATGTCCGAGATCGCGGTCAGGCAGCGCGGACACCAGTTGATGATCCGCTCGGCGCGGTAGATCAACTCGTCGTCGTAGAGCCGCTTGAAGATGGTCTGGACGGCCTGGGACAGGCCCTCGTCCATGGTGAACCGCTCGCGCGACCAGTCCACGCCGTCGCCGAGCCGGCGCATCTGGCCGAGGATCTTCCCGCCGTACTCTTCCTTCCACTGCCAGACCCGGTGCACGAACTCGTCACGGCCCAGGTCGTGGCGCGACTTGCCCTCCTTGGCCAGCTCGCGCTCGACCACGTTCTGCGTGGCGATGCCGGCGTGGTCCATGCCGGGCAGCCACAGCGCCTCGAAGCCCTGCATGCGCTTGCGGCGGGTGAGCGCGTCCATCAGCGTGTGCTGGAACGCGTGGCCCAGGTGCAGTTGGCCGGTGACGTTGGGCGGCGGGATGACGATCGTGTACGGCGGCTTGTCGCTCTTGGCGTCGGCCTCGAACCAACCCGCGGCTACCCAGCGCTCGTACAGCTTCCCCTCTACCTCGGCGGGGGTGTACTGGGAGGGAAGGGCCTGCGGCTGCTCGGCGGCAGCGGCTGCGGGGATGGTGTTCTCGGTCACCGCCCCAGTCTACGGAAGGCACGTGGGCGCCTTCGACGCGCCGGGGCAACCATGCGCGGAGCGCGGACAGGGGGTGGCGGTCCGGGCGCGGGCACGGTGGGCGGGTCTCGGACGGGTCATCCATGTCGGCACCGGCGCGTGGGGGCGATCGGCTCGTGGCCGGCCGGCGGGTCGGCGGGCGGGCCCGGTTCGCCGGGGTCGAGCGGTGGCCGAGCGGACCGGTGCGCGGGGGTGGTGGGCTGCTTCCCCCGTCCGTCGGCGGATCGGGCCGCCGTACGGTGCGCCGCGGTGCGCGTGGATTCGGCGCGGTGGGACGCCGCGAGGCGGGTGGTCGAAGGGTGGTTCGGGCGTCGCCTCGTGGTCGTACGGTCGTTGTACCGGGTGCCGACGAGCCACGGGTGGTGGGGCGATGAGCGAGGGGTACGGCGGGTGGCCGGGGCCCGGAACGGATGGGGCCGGGTATCCGACCGGGCCGTCGGGTGGGCCGCCGGCGGCCGGCCGCGGACGGGAGCGGGCCGCCCTGGTGGTCGGCGTCCTGGGCAGCGTCACGGTCGTGGTGGCCGCGGTGGTGATCGTGGTCATGCTGCTCGACTCCGGCGGCGGTGGGACCCACCGGCCGCGCGGGTTGCCGACCGCGCCGCCGAGCACGCGTGCCGCCGGGCCGCTGGTGATGCCGGGCACGATCGAGGGTCGGCAGCCGGTGGCCCGGGCCGCGTTGCCCGCGCCGGTGGCCGAGTTGACCGCGACGCTCGGGCGGACCTTCGCCGATGTGCGGACCGAGGTGTTCGGCGGCGCGCTGATCGGCGAGACGGTGTTGTTGACGCTGGCCGGCGGGCGGGAAACGGCGCCGGCGGACTACGTCCGGGACTTCGTCCCGGCGGTCGCGGTGGCCGAGGATCCGGCCGTACCGGGCCCGCCGGGGCTGCTGCGCTGCTGGCCCGGCCCGACCACCGCGACGTGCCTGTGGGGCGACGGCCACGACCTGGTCTACGTCAGCGACGGGGCCGGAGCCGCGCATGCCCGGTTGGTGATCGCGAACGTGTACGCGGGCAGTGCGCGGTAGCGGGTCGGCCGGTGGTTCCGCCGGGTCGGCCGGTGGTGCCCGGGTCGGGCACCCGGGTCAGGCGCTCTTGTCGCGCCGTTCGCGCTTGACCACGTCGCGCGGGACGAGCGTGGGGTTGACGTGCTTGAGCACCACCTGGTCGGTGACCACGACGCGGGCCACGTCCTTGCGGGACGGCACCTCGTACATCACCGACTGGAGCACCTCTTCGAGGATCGCCCGCAGGCCACGCGCGCCGGTGCCGCGCATGATCGCCTGATCGGCGATCGCCTCCAGCGCCTCCATCTCGAAGTCCAGCTCCACGCCGTCCAGTTCGAACAGCCGGCGATACTGCTTCACCAGCGCGTTCTTGGGCTCGGTGAGGATCTGGATGAGCGCCTCGCGGTCCAGGTTGTGCACCGAGGTGAGCACCGGGAGCCGGCCGATGAACTCGGGGATCATGCCGAACTTGAGCAGGTCCTCGGGCATCACGTCGGCGAACGAGTCGGCGCTCTCCACATCGCGCTTGGAGCGGATCTGCGCGCCGAAGCCGATGCCCTTGCGGCCGACCCGGCCCTCGATGATCTTCTCCAGACCGGCGAACGCGCCGCCCACGATGAACAGCACGTTCGTCGTGTCGATCTGGATGAACTCCTGATGCGGGTGCTTGCGCCCGCCCTGCGGCGGCACACTCGCGGTGGTGCCCTCGATGATCTTCAGCAGCGCCTGCTGGACACCCTCGCCGGACACGTCCCGCGTGATCGACGGGTTCTCGCTCTTGCGAGCGATCTTGTCCACCTCGTCGATGTAGATGATCCCGGTCTCGGCCTTCTTGACGTCGTAGTCGGCCGCCTGGATCAGCTTCAGCAGGATGTTCTCGACGTCCTCGCCGACGTAGCCCGCCTCGGTCAGCGCGGTGGCGTCGGCGATCGCGAACGGCACGTTGAGCATCCGCGCCAGGGTCTGCGCCAACAGCGTCTTGCCGCAGCCGGTCGGGCCGAGCAGCAGGATGTTCGACTTGGCCAGCTCGACACCGTCGTCACGGGAGGCCTTGGCGGACTCGCCGGCCTGGACCCGCTTGTAGTGGTTGTACACCGCTACCGAGAGCGCCTTCTTGGCGACTTCCTGCCCGACCACGTAGCCGTCGAGGAACTCGTAGATCTCCCGTGGCTTGGGAAGCTCCTCGAACTTCAACTCGGAGGACTCGGAGAGCTCCTCCTCGATGATCTCGTTGCACAGGTCGATGCACTCGTCGCAGATGTAGACACCCGGACCGGCAATGAGCTTCTTCACCTGCTTCTGGCTCTTTCCGCAGAACGAGCACTTGAGCAGGTCGCCACCGTCACCGATGCGTGCCACGAGGTGCATCTCCTTCGCCTGGGCCCCGGATGTACCGGACCTGGTGCCTGGTCTTTCGACGGTACCCCGCCGGAATCTCCGATCCCCCGGTTTTGACCATCAACCGGTAACCGTTGTCCGGTCGGCGGCAAGCCGCCGACCGGGCGGGGGCACTAGCCGACGACCTTCCGAGGTGCGGTGATCTCGTCGATGAGGCCGTATGCGAGCGCCTCTTCGGCGGTCAGAATCTTGTCGCGCTCGATGTCGTCGCGAACCTGCTCGATCGGCCTGGTGCTGTGCTTCGCGAGCATCGTCTCCAGCATGGTGCGCATGCGCTGGATCTCACGAGCCTGGATCTCCAGGTCGCTGACTTGCGCGCGCCCGGTTTCACTGTACGGCTGGTGGATGAGGATGCGGGAGTTCGGCAGCGCCATTCGCTTGCCCGGAGTTCCCGCGGCGAGCAGAACGGCGGCGGCGGAGGCCGCCTGGCCCATGCACACCGTCTGGATGTCGGGACGCACGAACTGCATCGTGTCGTAGATCGCGGTCAACGCGGTGAAGGACCCGCCGGGCGAGTTGATGTACATCGAGATGTCTCGATCGGGGTCCATCGACTCGAGCGTCAGGAGCTGCGCCATCACGTCGTTCGCGGAGGCGTCGTCGACCTGGACGCCCAGGAAGATGATGCGCTCCTCGAAGAGCTTCGCGTAGGGGTCGTACTCGCGCACGCCCTGCGAGGTGCGCTCGACGAAGTGCGGGAGTACGTAACGGCTCTCGGCGCTGCGCGAGGCCCTCGATGCCAGGCCCTCGGGCCGGTGGAACAGGTTGTCATTCATGGAAATCTCAGCCCTCCGGGACTGCGGACTCGACTCGGTGATCCGGACGACCGAACGCGGGCTCGGTCGTCGATATCAGCTGGTGCTGCCGGTGTTGGGAACCTCGGCCGCACTGCGAACCACGTGGTCCACCAAGCCGTATTCCTTGGCCTCCTCGGCGGAGAACCAGCGGTCGCGGTCCGAGTCGTGCTCGATCTTCTCGGGGCTCTGCCCGGAGTGGTGTGCGATCAGGCGAGTCATCTTGCGCTTGGTGCGCAGCAACTGCTCGGCCTGGATCTTGATGTCCGACGCCGAACCGCCGAGGCCGGCGGACGGCTGGTGCATCAGAATCTCGGAGTTGGCCAGCGCGATGCGCTTGCCGGGGGCTCCGGCGGTCAACAGGAACTGGCCCATGGAGGCGGCCAGGCCCATCGCGACGGTCGCGACATCGTTGCTGATCCACTGCATCGTGTCGTAGATCGCCATGCCGGCGGTGATGGAGCCACCGGGCGAGTTGACGTAGAGCCAGATGTCCTTTTCCGGGTCCTCCGCGTTCAGCAACAGGAGCTGGGCGGAGATCGCGTTGGCGATCTGGTCCTCGACCACCGAGCCGAGGAAAATGATCCGCTCGCGCAGCAACCGGTTGTAGACCTGGTCGTCGAGCCCCATCCCACCCGGCTGAGATGCACGCGAAGTGGGCACCGCGAGCCCCGGAGTCACGATCTGCGGATTCGTCACGTATCCACCTGCTCGTTTCCGACGGCAATCCCGAGCCGTCACGAAGTCGACCTCGGGAGACACCTGCATTCATGGCGGGTGACCCCCTTCGTACAGCGACCCTAACGCGCGGATCGGCGCAGGCCATCCCAGACTCAGGACTGTTCGCCCAGAGCGCAGCAGGCCGATATCAACCGGCCATCGGGGTAATCGCGCGCGGGTCGGGCGACGGGGGTGGAGGGGGCGGAGGCGCGGTGGAGCTGTGGCGGAGGCGCGGCGGAGGCGTGGCGGAGGCTTGCTCGGGGTGGCCTGGAGGTCGTCGGGGGACGGCCGGGAGGGGGCGGGCGTCCGGCGGGCATCCGGCGGGAGGCTCGGCGCGCATACGCGCGTGCCCGGGCGGCGGGGGGCGGGTGGTCGGAGTGCCTGGTGGTCGGGGCGTCGCGGGTTCGGGGGTTTGGGGCCTCGGTGGCATGAGGCCCTGCGGGTTTGGGGCTTTGGGGCGTGGCGGGTCCGGGGCGTGGCGGGTCCGGGGCGTGGCGGGTCCGGGGCTTCGCGGGTCCGGGGCATCGCGGGTCCGGGGCATCGCGGGTCCGCGGCATCGCGGGTCCGCGGCATCGCGGGTCCGCGGCATCGCGGGTCCGCGGCTTAGGGATGGATGTCCGAGCGTCCCGACACACAACCGGGCCCGGTCGCCGCCGAAGCGGGGCCGGGCCCGGTTGTGGGGTGTTGCGGGTGTCGCCGGTATTGCGGGTGTCGCCGGTGTTGCGGGGGATCAGGCCTCGGCCTTCTCCTCCGTGGCCTCGTCCGCAGCCGGGGCTGCTTCGGCCTCCGCGTGGTCGTGGCCCTCGTGGTCGTCCGCGTGCAGGTCGACGCCGAGGCTGACCTCGTTGCCGGACGCGTCCTTGGCCTTGGCACCCTTGGCGATGACCTCGAGCGCCTTGCCGCGCGCGACCTCGCCGACCAGGACCGGCACGTAGCCGGACTGCATGACCTGCTGGGCGAACTGGTCCGGGCTCATGCCGGACTGCTGCGCGCGCTGGATGAGGTGCTGGGTCAGCTCTTCCTGGTTGACGGAGAGCTGCTCCTTCTTGACCACCTCGTCGAGCACGAACTGGGCGCGCATGCCCTTGCGGACGCTGTCCTGGAGCTCGGCCTCGTACTCCTCGGCGGTCTGGCCCTGGATCTCCAGCCACTTGGCCAGGTCCATGCCCATCATGCCGAGCTGCTGCTCGAGCTGACCGCGACGCTGCTCGATCTCCTCGGTGACGATGCTCTCCGGCAGCGGCACCTCGATCTGCTCGAGGAGGGCCTCCAGAACCTTGTCCCGACCCTCGTTCTGCTGGTCGTGCAGCTTCTGGTGGTCGAGCTTCTCGCGCAGGTCCGCCTTCAGCTCGTCCAGCGTGTCGAACTCGCTGGCCAGCTGGGCGAAGTCGTCGTCGAGCTCGGGGAGCTCCTTGGCCTTGACGGTGGTCACCAGGACCGACACCGCGGCGGTCGAGCCCGCGGCGCTGCCACCCTGGAGCTCGGTGTCGAAGGTCTTGGTCTCGCCGGCCGACGCGCCGATGACGGCGGCGTCGAGGCCGTCCAACATCGTGTCGCCACCGATCTGGTACGACATCGCCTTGGCGACGCCGTCCTCCAGGACCTCGCCGTCGACCTTGGCCTCGATGTCGATGACGACGGTGTCGCCCTCGGCCGCGGCGCGCTCGACGGTGTTCAGCGCACCGAAGCGGTCACGCAGCTCTTCGATCTTCTCGGCGACGTCCTCGTCGGTGACGGTGATGTCATCGACCTCGACCTCGATGCCGGAGTAGTCCGGCAGCTCGATCTCGGGACGGGTGTCGACCTCTGCGGTGAACTTCAGATCGGCGCCGCCGGCCAGCTCGGTCACGTCGGTGACCTCGGTGACCTCGGGCTGGCCCAGGACGCGCAGCTCGTTCTCCTCGACGGCCTTGCCGTACGACGTGGAGAGGATGTCATCGAACGCCTCGACGAAGACGGCCTCGCGGCCGAAGCGCTGGTCGATGATGCGCGCAGGGATCTTGCCCTTACGGAAGCCCGGGACCGTCACCTGCTTGCCGATCTTCTTGTACGCCGCGTCGAGGCTGGGCTTCAGCTCCTCGGAGGGAACCTCGACGGTGAGCCGAACCCGGGTCGGGTTCAGCGTCTCGACGGCGCTCTTCACGGTAAGGGTCTCCTTGCTGCGGGCTGTTCTTCCGGGCCTGTGCATCTTGCCTGACGGCACACTGAAGGATCAGAACCGGTGGTACCGATCCATCCTGCGGCGGGTTCACGGTGTGGTGGTCGGGGCGGGGAGACTCGAACTCCCGATCTCCTGCTCCCAAAGCAGGCGCGCTAGCCACTACGCTACGCCCCGTGGCGCCCGATGAAGTCTAGAGGACGACACGCTAGAGTCTGCACTGGCCGCGCACCAATCCGCTAACCTAGGCGCCACGTGCACGCCACACCAGCTGCGGGTGTAGCTCAATGGTAGAGCCCTAGCCTTCCAAGCTAGTGGTGCGAGTTCGATCCTCGTCACCCGCTCAGAAGTACGAAGGCCCAGGTCAGGGGATGTTTTCCTTGGTCTGGGCCTTTGTCGTATCTCGGGACCTTCAGCCCTGGCAGTGTCCGTGACAGGGCTGCGGATTCCCCCTACGGGTCCGACCCGCGCCTCTTTGCAAGCCATCGAAAATCGGCCGTCTCCTGAAACGCGGTCCGAGGCGGGCTCCGCGATCGCGACCACGAGCCGCCCGATCCCGCCGAGAGGACCGTGGGATCGGCGAGATATTTCTCACCAAAGGTCCGATTCGAGTGGAGTCGACGGTGGCCCTCGTCGGGCGAGACATCGGCCGGAACACGAAGGTCCCGACCGGCTCGCTTCGTACGAAAAGCAAATCCGACTCCCGACGACCAGTCGTCCGATGAATCGCTCCATTTCGCCCTCGTTGCAGACGCGGCGGCATGCGCCCCGCGAGCCGTCGATACCTCCAACGCCCCTTCCCAGGTGGGCAGTTCAGTGATGTTCAGGGCACCGAAGCGGATCCGCTCCAGGATTTGTCGAAGCAGACCCGCAGGACCCCGACACCGCGCCCCGGCGACGAGGTCGCGACACGAGAAACTCGCCACGTATGGGCGATGCCCGGCACGTGATCGGCGACGTCCTTCGGCGTCTGACCGGGCAGCAGCGCAATCGTGACAGCGGAGTCAGGGCCGCGCCGTCGGACGCGCAGGATCCTGGGATACGTGTAGCCGAAGGTCTCGTCGATCCGCATCACCGGATCCTGCTGCCACAGCCCGATGGCCCCCGACGACTTCGGCCGGCCACGTCGCACCCGGGCCGGATCGAGAACAGCCGGCACCGGAGCCCGGCCGTCGCAACCGTGAGCTGGACGGCCGCCAGCGCGCTTGTACCGACGCGCCCGAACCTGGTATGCACCATTTCGCACGAGGACAACCCCTTCGAAGATCACTGGTCGTTCGGACGGGAAGCGGCCCCGGTGCGAAGGACCCGCCAAAGTCGGCCCGGACCGGGGTCTCCTGCCTTCCTTGATGTGCCTCGGCCACGCCCATCGACGCGTCGAGGGCGGCCACCGGAGTAACCAACTTCGTAAGCGCCCCTGAACCGGGAGAACCATCCCGAGCCACCTCAGGAGCGCGCCTTCGACGGTCACGGGACGTGCTTCACAGGGTTCGGCCGAGCATCCGTAGTACGGGTGTATCCAGCCTGGTATCCGTACTACGCACCGTCGAGATGCCGGTCTTACGAGTCGCTTCGAGTGAACGACCTGCCCGGAACCACAAGGTGAGCAGGAAAGGAGCAGGGCCGTGGAGAAGTCGCCGCGCAATCCGCAGTATCAGGAGGTGGCGGACTACCTGCGGGAGGGCATCGTCAGCGGGACCTTCCCCGCCGGCCGGGCGCTCCCATCCGAAGAAATCCTGTCCAAAGAGTTCGGCCTCCCCCGCCCAACCATTCGCCAAGGCATCGCCAAGCTTCGCGCCGCCGGCTTGGTCGAGGTGCTGATGGATCGCAGAATGTTCGTCCGCTCCCCCAAGCCCCGCCTGAACATGACCCGCCCACGAGAGGTCCGCAAGGATCGCGAGGGCCGCTACATCGAGTCGGTCGCCGTCCGATGGACGACCGCCGACACGCCAACCGCCACGCACACGGACGCCCCCATGGCACTCGCCGATCTCCTCAGCATCCCGCCGGGTGAACCGATGTTCACGTACGACGAGTTACAAACGGCAGAGCGCGGACGGTTGCGCCAGGCCCACCGAACCTACATCCCATTCTCGCGACTCATCGGGACACCCTTCACCGAGTCCGCACCACCGCCGGCACCCGCCCTGTGTACCGAACTCGAACGTCTCGGCCACGCTCTGCACTGGACCGAAAGCATTCGCGCCCGCACGCCCAGCCCGGACGAGGCAACCTCCATACACCTGGTCCACGGCGTACCGTTCTTCCAGATACTGCGCCTGACATTCAATCAGCACGACAAACCGTTCGCACTCGAAGAATTCAAGATCCCGAGTGACGACCTGGAAATCACGTACGAATTTGGGATCTCATCGTGAACGAACCCCACCCACTCGTCTCGGACGTCCTACCAGAGCTTTACCTCGAGTTGATCGGGCTCCTCCACGACGAGGCCGAGCATTCGTTGGCGGGCGATCTCCATATGGTGCGCTTCCACGATTGGTGCAACTGCAAGGACGACTTCTGCCAGAGCTTCAGGGCAGCACCAGCCCCCGAAGGCCCGTACGGCCCTGGCCATCGCATGATCGCCCTTCTAGGGGAGGACGACAACGCCATGATCAACCTTGATTTGGTCCATGAGTCCGTGGTCTACGTCGAAGTCATCGGCCGCCCGAAACTTCGGACCCAATTCCGGACGGCGTGACCGGACTCCCGGCACGCGAGAACTCCCCGCCCATGGTCCAGAGGCGGGGAGTTCTCTTTATCGGCCGGAGGTGACGGAAGATCTCCGGCCGAGCTTGGGTCAGACCGGAGTCGGACGCTCGTCGCGCGCCCAGGTCCGGTGCAGGGTCCAGGAGAACCCCTTGAGCCCGGAACAGCGGGTGCGGTAAGTCGCGTCGCACGCGAGAGCCACCGTCAACCGAGGCGATTCCGGGTCCCGGTGAACCGAGAAGCCGATCATGGCTACCCGGGGGTCCGAGAGCGTGCCGCCGGCGGGCACGTTGTCCCGATCGTATAACGCCAGTACCCGTTCGCCGACTTGGCGGTCCACCGCCACCAATTCGAAGATTTTTCCGATGATGAGCGGATACGGGATCAGCGGAGTTCCGTGCCATTCGTTTGAGACACCATTGCGGGTCGTCGCTGCCCGGGCCAACCACACCAGCGATTGCAGGCTCGTATTTCGCACAGCATCGCCACCTTCAGGGCATCTGGCTTTGGTTACCGTGCGTTGAGAGTTCACCGCAGGGCGCGGCACGCGAAACTGATGACGCGGCTGGAGAACGCCCGCGCTGTCGATGACGAGATGTTGGCGCTACTCGAGTTCCAGGCGAACGCCATCCGATTGAAGGATCGCCGGTTGGGCGCCGCCATCGTGGCCGACGAGATGAGCGCGCACATAAGGCAGTTCGAGCAGTCGCTCAAGCACGCGATGCTGCCGAGCTGCGGGCCGGCCTGGCGGGGTGGCAAGGAGTCGACACCGAATCGCTCCACGAGTCGTGGGGGCACTTCGAGCACGCGAAGGCCGCAGCAAGCGTTACGGAAGACCTGAGAATCCTGGCGTTCGCAACGGCCGAACCGGCGTACGTACTGCTGGAGTTGGGGCAGGCCGAGCCAGCGTTGCAACTCATCCGATACGCCCATGGCGAGAACTGGTCACGGCTGCCTTCCCTGACCCGGAGTTGGCTGTACCGCGCCGAATCCTAGGTACGCGCGGCCTTGGGCAACGGGGCCGCATCGATCAACTCCATGGACTCGGCCGCGGCAGCACCGCCACCGGACCCGAACGACCCGGACCTTCCCTTTCCCGGCCCCCAACCTCACGCACCTGGCCAGGTTGCGCGGATCCTGCCTCGTCCACCTCGGCGACCCCGAGGTCATCGACACCCTGACGAACGCCTTGGCTGGCATGCGCGGCTTCACGCGCGGAGGCGGGTCTTCGGCGCGACCTGACCGGGGCACTGATCGCCCACGGCCGCACCGAAGAAACCCGCGTCCACTGGAACGAGGCAAAGGAGTTGAGCACCGTGACCGCATCGGCCCGCTCGCGCCGCCGCCTCGTCCGTCTGTCAGAACGACTCTGACGACTCGTCAAGCTTGGCGCCCCCACGGGTGGCCAACACGTGCAGGAGACCAGCCAGCACGCCCGAGTTCCAGATCCGCCCCTTGGCGATCAGGCTCGGGATGTCGGCAAGGGGTACCCACTTCATGCGCGCCACCTCGGTGGTCTCGGTCGGCTCGGCAACCTTGGTAGCCCCTCGCCCACGAACACGTCATGTCACGAATCGACCATGCCGACCGTGGGCTGAAACCGCACCACGTGCCGAGAGGTCGTAGGCCGGTAGCCCGTCTCTTCCAGCAGCTCGCGCAACGCGGCGTCTTCGGGACCCTCGCCGAGATCGACCAGGCCACCGGGGATCTCCCATCCCCACCGGTCCGCCATGAACCGATGGCGCCACATCATCAGCACCCGATCCTGATCATCGATCAGCACCACCATCGCCGCGGCATGCAGCTAGATCACATGATGCTCGAACCGCTCCCCATCAGGCAGCTCGACGTCAGTCAGGAAGACGCGCATCCACTCGTTGTCATAGATGATCTGTTCGCCATGAACGACCCATGCGGAGGAAGCGTCATCGTCAGTAGCCACACCGCGACGCTACCGGCCGAGCCACCATCAGGCGGCCTGGACCAAGGATCGGTCGCAGGAGAAATCTCGCAGGAAACATGGCGGCACTACCTCGACCGGCAGGTAAATGCAGTACCGAGCACAAAGCCCTGACCCTCACGTGTCGCGTGGAACCAACCCCTCATCGCCCCATGCCCAGGCTCACTCAGCCCAACTGACTTCACAGACATGGAGACCGCAGCCCACACGATCCGCCCGACGCCGACCCTCATCGACCTCGCTGGCGCGTAGTCACTGCCCCGACTCTCAGACAATGGGTCTACCTACGCAGACCACGAAGAGTACTCACGCAACTTCTTCTCCAGACCTACCTTTTCTTGCTTTCAATTTCACAGGGCTAGGCATCTTTTCCTTTTCCTGGAAGCGCAAAGCCCTCGCCTCTCGCCCTAAAGCCCAAGCGTTCCACGCCTTAATATAGAGGCCAAGTTGCGCACGATTATCGGTACGGCGCCGCACACTTGAGCCGCGCCGCAACACGGCCAGAACTTTAATGAGAGCCAACCTTGGATCGCCAATCGAAAGATCAGCACCAGTGAGCAAGCCGTGAACCCACGGCTTTGGATCAACCGTACGAGCCTCTCTAACCGTCAAGTAGTATCCGGTCGCGCCAGCTGTAGGGATAATCCCGATGGATTGATGCAGCAGTCTGCCAATAGCGACCGCTTCCTTGAAGGCCTTTTCATCCGTAGCTAGAATATCGAGCACCTGATTATTAGTCAGCCGAGATGAAGCACCGACCCATGAACTGTCCGGAATATTCGCGAAAAGATGGGCATGTCGAACGGCTGCAGCAAGCAGTGTGGCGTCCTTGTGCCCCTTCAGGAACAAAACATCTCCGGCTGATCGCCGCTTTCCAGTATCAAGGACCGAGAAGCTTTCGGGAGGCGCATTCTCGAAGACTAGAATCGGTACCGTAACACCAGACTTGACAATGGCCCTCAGTCGGTGCTGGCCATCCATCAGGCGCCCCGTCGCCAGATCACCATCAAATGCCAGGCCCTGATGCGTCACCTGCCAATCGCCGCGGGTTATTTCTTCCGCGATCATAATGACAACGCTTGTATCGATCGGACGATTGTCAAAGTCGCGAGCGAGAATACTCCGCGCCATCTCAGGTGTCACGTTCACGACTCGGGGAGCGCTCATACCGTAGGGCAGTGGGTCTCCCGGCAGGAGATTACGTCGACTCATGCGAGGACGATGACAGATCACGCAGAGCAGGGTGTGCGATTTTGGCATATTCTCCAAATATTCTCGAATTCGAATGAGATTGATCGTCAGAGATCTTTTGATTCTCGGTTTTGATCGCTTCTGAATCCAAACAGGTAACCATTGCGCATGGTGTCCAGCCCTTAGGCAGCAACCCATGGCTCAGTGCACTGTCGAATTGAGCCGTATCTGATCAAGGGCACGCGTCCCGCCTGCCGATGCTCGGCTAACCTGCGGGCCGCGCCGGGCACGCGGCGTGACCGCCAGCCTCGGCGCAGCCCCCAGCCCAACCAGGCGATCAACATGGGTCAGCTCCGCCGCGGGTGAGTCTTTACCTTCGCGCCGATCGGCGGGGACCCCTACTGGAGCAAGATCAGGGGGCCGATGGGGAGCAAAACCGGGTGGGGATGCCTGCGGCCCCCTCTGCCGGGCCAGCGTATGGCCCCCTGACCATGCTCCCGCGCCGCCGAGCGATGCGAAGGTAAACACTCACCCTCAGCTCAGCGCGAAGACTGCACTTCCCCAGAATTCCCCTGTATGACCCACCCGAAGGCGTGCCCGGTACTGCGGCATGGGGCACGCCCAATCGAGGAGGGAACCCCCGGACCTGCCACTCGCTTTGAGGGCGGGGTTCGGCCCGCGTCGCGTGCCAGATGCGTGCCAGAACGGCGCGGGGCTCAGGGGGCCTGGGGGCACTCAGGGGATGAGCGGACGCGCGGCGCCACGTGGGGACTTGGGCAGGCCGCCCGCAAGATCGGGCTTGCCTTCCAAGCCAGTGGTGCGAGTTCGATCCTCGTCACCCGCTCAGAAGTACGAAGGCCCAGGTCAGGGGTTGTTTTCCTTGGTCTGGGCCTTTGTCGTATCTTGGGACCTTCAGCCCTGGTCCCGGCCCTGGCAGGGCCGTGGATTTCCCCACACCGGGCCGGGTTCTGCGTTTTTGCGAAGGCGGCGCACATTCGGTCGACGCCCGAGGTCCGCCCCGAGGTGGGCCCTGCGAGCGGAATCGCGGCCGGCGTTCGGGGGGCTTCGCGATGTGGACGCTGTCGTCCCAGGCTGCGGGGCGGGTCCAGCGTTTGCACCCGTACTACGTCTTGTCAAGAGCCATGTCCTGCGGGATGCTGACCGGGGGAAGTGTGCGGGCGGGGTCCGCCCAGGGATGGTTGGTGGAGGGTGTGCGTGGAGTCCGGGCGTAGGAAGGCGCGGTATCAGGAGATCGCGGACCATCTGCGGGATCGGATCATGGACGGTACGTTTCCGGCCGGGCAGCCGCTGCCGAGTGAGGAGCAGTTGGCGAGGGAGTTCGGGGTCTCGCGGCCGACGGTTCGGCAGGGGATCAGCGAGTTGCGGGCGGCCGGGTTGGTCGAGGTGCTGATGGGGCGTGGGATGTTCGTACGTTCCCCGCACGCTCGGCCGAACACGACTCGGCCGCGGGGTGTGCGGCGGGATCGGGACGGGCGGTACGTCGAGGCCGATGCGATCCGTTGGACCACGCGGGAGGAGCCGGTCGCGACCCGTACCGACGCGCCCCTCGTGCTCGCGGACATGTTGCGCGTGGCGCCGGGTGAGCCGATGTTCACGTACGACGAGTTGCAGACCGCGGAGCACGGGCGGCTGCGCCAGGCGCATCGCACGTACGTGCCGTTCTCGGTCCTGGAGAACACGCCGTACGCCGACGCCGCTCCCCCGCCCGCGCCGCAGCTCTACGCGGCCCTGGAGCGCATCGGCCACGAACTCCACTGGACCGAGAACGTCCGCAGCCGCATGCCGCTCCCCGACGAGGCCACCGCACTTCATCTGGCCGACGGCGTACCGCTGTTCCAGGTACTGCGGTTGACCTTGAACCGCCACCAACGGCCGCTCGCTCTGGAAGAATTCAAGATCTCCAGTGACGACCTGGAGATGTCGTACGGATTCGGGATCCCGACGTGAACGATGCTCATCCGCTCGTTTCGGAAGTCCTACCGGAGTTCCACTCGGAGTTGGTCGTACTGCTGCGCGGCGAGGCGGAGCACGCCTTGGCGGACGCGCTCGGCCTGGTGAGTTTTCACGACTGGTGCGAGTGCGGGGACGATCGCTGCCAGAGCTTCCGGACCGCTCCCGAGCCCGAGGAACCGTACGGTCCCGGCCACCGGTTGGTCCGGCTCTCGGCCGAGGACGACACGGTGATCAAGGTCGATGTCGTCCATGACGCCGTCGTCTTCGTCGAGGTCCACGATCGGCCGAAGCTTCGTATCCAGTTTCGAGCGGGCTGAACCGGCTTTCGCGCGGGAGGACGAGCGCGGTCGGCCGCCGGTATTACGCGATGTTGATCGCGGTGATGCCGGTCAGGACCAGGATCGTGGCGGTTGTTCGGTGCCGGCCGTAGGGCTCGTGGAAGATCGTGGTGCCGATGATCGCGCCGATGACGACCGAGGATTCGCGTAGGGCGGCGATGGTGGCCAACGGGGCTTTGGTCTGGGCCCAGATGATCAGGGTGTAGGCGACCAGGGACATGGCACCGCCCAGGAGGGCCCAGGCGCGTTGGGGGTTGGGTTCGGGGGTGGGGGTTCGGCGGCGGCGGCGGTTGAGGATCAGGATGGTCGGGGCGGCTTGGAGGATGAAGAGCCAGGCCGCGTAGGACATCGGTGAGCCGGAGGAGCGGGCGCCCAGGCCGTCGAGGACGGTGTACACGGCGATCGCACAGCCCGTGGTGAATGCCGCGAGCACCGCGGCGGCCTCGGTGCGGCGTGGGATGCCGCCGGACAGGGCCAGGACGAGCATGCCGAGCGAGATGACCACCACGCCGACGGTCTGGGTCACGGTCAGGTATTCGTGCAGCAGGGTCACCCCGATCAGCGCGGTGACCCACGGCGAGGTGCCGCGTGCGATCGGGTACACCTGGCCGAAGTCGCCCAGCCGGTAGGTCTCGAGCAGGAGCAGGTTGTACGCCGTATGCAGGGCCGCCGAGCCCAGCAGCCACGGCCAGGCGCCGGCCGCCGGGACGCCGACGAACGGCAGGCAGATCACGCCGATGGCCAGGCTCGCCACCTGAATCAGCGTCATCGTGCCGAGCCGGTCCCGGAGTCCGTGTGCGAGCGCGTTCCAGCCCGCGTGCAGACCGGCCGCGCCCAGTACGGCGGCGGTGACCGCCGGGGTCACGCGCGCTCGCGCGGTGCGCGGGGCGGCGGCGAAGGGGTGGTGCCGGGTTGCGCTGCACCCCGGGTGGCGGCCGGGTCGGGGCGACGGTGGCCGGCGCTGCGTGGCCGATCGGTTGCCCGGGGCTTTCGGCTGCGCAACTCGGCGGTGGCTGCCACCTTCTGATGGGACGTCATTCGGGACATCCAAGCATGGGAGGCGCAATAATGGCCGCCCATATGACTTATGACTCTGTCTCATCCGCCCTCGCCTCGTTGCGGGGCCTTGCGCTCGGGGATGCCCTGGGTGCGCAGTTCTTTGTTCCGGAGAACCTTCCTTGCCTGGCCGATCGGCGTCTCCCCGGCGGGAGTTGGCCGTGGACCGACGACACCGAGATGGCGTGTGTCCTGCATGCCGAGTTGGTGATCCGTGGGCGGGTCGATCAGGACGCGCTGGTCCGGGAGTTCGCGACTCGGCACGATTTCGATCGGGGGTATGGGCCTTCGACGAACCGGATGTTGCGATTGGTGCGGGAGGGCGGGGATTGGCGGGCGTTGGCCGCCGAACCGTTTGCCGGGCAGGGGTCCTGGGGCAATGGGGCCGCGATGCGGGTGGCGCCGTTGGGGGCGTGGTTCGCGGACGACCTCGATGCGGTGGTGGGCCAGGCCGTGTTGTCGGCCGAGGTGACGCACACTCACCCCGAGGGCATCGCGGGTGCGGTGGCGGTCGCTGTCGCGGCGGCGGGCGCGGCGACGCTGGAGCGGCCGGGCGCAGGGGACTTCGTGGCCTTCGTCCGGGAACGTACGCCCGCCGGATTGGTCCGCGAACGGCTGGGCGCGGCATTGGACCTGGTGGACCGTCAGGACTCCCGGGCAGTGGGTCGGATCCTGGGCAACGGTCGGCAGGTCAGCGCGCCCGACACCGTTCCGTTCGCGGTCTGGTCGGCAGCTCGGCATCTCGACGATTACCGGGCGGCCTTCTGGGCCACCGCGAGCGCGGGCGGGGACGTGGACACGACGTGTGCGATCGTGGGCGGAATCGTGGGTGTACGGGCTGAGTTGCCCGGTGGATGGGCCCGTCGTGTGGAGGAACTGCCGGCGTGGTGGCGAGACGCGGTCGAGCCGCGACGGGCCTGCCGCAAGGTACCTACCTGACGGAGGAGTTGCGGGGCCAGTGTCCGCGTGACCACGGCGCCGGCCGACTGCCGGCCCTTCGTCGACCTGTACGTGCCGTGCCGTGCCGGGGGGCGACCGAGCCGACCGGCGCGGCGCGGGCCGTGCGGGCAGGCGGGCACGCGGGCAGCGGGTGCGCGGGCAAGCGGCGTCCACGCGAACGGCGGGCAAAGTCACGACAATGATCCGAGCGCGGACGGTTGGCAAACGCAAGCGGCGTCCACAATGATGAATCCGCTCTCGTTGCCGCCGTGTCGACGGAGCAGCCCGCGCTCGGCCGCATGGAGTGGTCATCGCCGCACAAGGCGGCGAACTTCCTTGTGTCTGGCGTCGGTTGCCTTGTTCGCGGCGTGGGACGAGGGTGCGGCCGATCGGCCGCTGTTTTGTTTTCCGACGGCCCTCCGGACCACGGTCGGCCCCGATCGCCCGCTTCCCCCCGGCGCGTTCGAGCCGGCCACGGAATCGGCCGAGCCTTCCGAAGGAACCCCGCATGCGCAAGATCGTGATCCGAATGGGCACGGCGGCGATCGCCGGTTCCCTGCTCCTGGCCGGCACCGCGTGCAGTCGCGACGAGGACAAGTTGGCGGACAAGGACACCGCGTCGTCGACGGCCGCGCCGAAGCGGCCCACCGCGGCGGCGACCAAACCGGCGCGCGCCAAATCGACCGCGGCCGCCCCGACGTCGACCGATCCGGCGGCGCCAGGCGAACCGCCGCCCGCGGTACCGCCGACGGACGATTCGGCCGCTCCGGCCGGCGGCGGCGCCGGGTCCGACCCGGCCGCCCAAGCCCGGCTCGACCACGCGCTGTTGACGGCGGCCGAAATGCCGCAGGGCACGTACGACGCCACCCCGGACGACCCCACCAGCGGCCGCGAGACCGCCCAACAGCCCGCCTGCCAGCCGCTCATCGACCTGCTCAACCCGAAGCAGGCCAACCCGGCTCCGCTCGCGTCCGCGCAGGCGTCGGTGTCCAAGGGGGACCCGAACCCGACGGCCTTCACCGCGGTCGAGTTGTTCGCCTTCACCGACGCCGGCGCGCGGGACCTGTTCGCCAAGGGCCGCGCGGCGCTGAAGACCTGCTCGTCGGTCACCTCCGTCGACGCCGATGGCACGACCGGCACCGACAAGTACGCCGAAATCCCGCACGCACCCCTCGGCGACGAAACACTCGCGGTCGGCGTGACCATCGGGGCGGGCGGCACAGCTGGCGTAATCGTGGTCCGCACCGGCACCACAATCGTGGTGGTCAGCAACGAGGACGAGGCAAGCCCCACGCCCAGCCTGCCGGCCGACCCCTTGGTATCCCGCCAACTCACAAAGCTCACGCAGCCCTGAGCGGGGCACGCGGTCCGGAGCGATGCTCACGGTTCGGAACGGCGCTCACGGTCCGGATCAGGGCACGCGGTCCGGAACGGGGCACGCGGGGTCCGGAACGGGGCTCACAGTTCGGATCGAGGCTCACAGTTCGGAGCACGGCACGCGGTCCTGGGCGGTGCTCACGGTTCGGGGCAGTGCTCATAGTTCAGGGCAGTGCTCGCAGCCCGGGCCAGTGCTCGCAGCCCGGGGCAGTGCTCGCAGCCCGGGGCAGTGCTTGCAATCCGGAATGGTATTCGCAGCCCCGAACGGTGGCCGCGGTCCGGAGCAGTGCTCGCAAGCGAGAGTGGTGCTCTTGGTTTTCAAGCAGCGCCTACGGTCCTGAGCAGCATCCGCAGCCCGGAGCGGCGATCGCAAACCGGAGCAGTGCTCGCAGTCTTGAGCAGCGCCCGCGGTCCAGAGCGGTGATCGCAGCCCTGAGCAGCGCCCGCAGCCCGGAAACGGGTGGTTGCCGTCCGGGCTGCGCCTGCGGTCCCGAGCAGTATCGGCGGCTCTGAGCGGCGGTCGCGGTCCCGGCTGCGCCTGCGGCCCCGAGCCCTATCGGCGGCTCTGAGCGGTGGTCGCGGCCTGGAGCGGTGGTCGCGGTCCGGGTTGCGCCCGCGGCCCCGAGCAGTGTCCGCAGTTCTGAGCGGCGGTCGCGAGACGGAGCGGCGCGCGAGCCAGAGCAGCGCGCGAGTTCCGGAGCAGCGCGCGCATTCCCGAGCGGCACGCGTGTTCCGGAGCAGCGCGCGCGTTCCCGAGCGGCGCACGCGATCCGGAGCAGCGATCGTAAGCCAGAGCGGCGGTCGTGATTCGGAGCGATGCTTGCAATTCAGAGCGGTGCTCACTATTCGGGGCACTGCACACAAATCATGGCAGTGCTCACGGTCGCGATCGGTGCCCCCAGTGGCGGGCAACGCCCGCCGCGTTGGCCGGTGGGACGCGATGCTCCGCCGGCCTCGGCAGTGTCGCCTCCCCCCTTCGGCTCACCCCGATCCCCGCACCCGCATCGCCATCCGCCACAGCGTCAACTCGCCCTGCACCGCACCCTCCCCGGCCGCCACGATCGCCGTTGCGACCGCCCGCATTGGCAGCAGTTCCTCGAAGGCGACCGAGGTCAGGCGTGGGCGGACCATCTCGCACAGTGTCAGGTCGTCCGTTCCGACGAGCGCGAGCCGCTCCGGTACCGCGATGTCCACGTCAGCCAGCGCGCCGAGCAGCAGGGCCGCGTATTCGTCGTTGTAGCCGTACACGCCATCCGGACACCACCCGGCGCGCCACTCCCCCGCGACTCGCGCTGCCTCGGCCGGGTCCTCGGCCATCTCCACCACCCGTACCGTGCCGCCTCCCGCCTCGGCCGCGGCGCGGAACCCGGCCAGGCGTTCGCGGCCCATGTCGGCAAGCGCCGGTTCGCGCGGCACCACCACCGCGAAGTCCCGGCGTCCGCGCGCGATCAGGTGCTCCGCGGCCAATCCGCCCGCCGCCGCGTGGTCGACCTTCAGGGTGAGTGCGACCGGGGCCGGGCTGTGGCCCAGGGCGACGACGGCGATGCCGCGTGAAGTGAGGTACTCGACGCCCTCGGCCGACATCCGCTCCGGTAGCACCAGGACCACCGCCGGATTCAGCGCGCCCCACGCCTTCGCCGCCTCGATGCCGTGCGCGGCCGGATTGCCGTGGATCACCAGGGTGTGCCCGAGTACGTGCAACTCGCGGGCCAGGCCGTCCAGGAAGCGTTGGATGAGTTGGCCGAACGGCACCACGTAGGTGGGCACGATGATCAGATCGGTCCGTCCTCGCCGCAACGAACGTGCGTCGGACCGCGGTTCGTAGCCCAGGCTCGACGCTACCTCGCGCACTCGGCGCCGGGTCTCCTCGGGGATGCGGGCGTCCAATACGTCGTTCATCGCATAGGACACGGTGGCGCGCGAAACCCCTGCGGCGCGAGCCACATCGGCCCCGGTCGGGGGCCGCCTCGTGGTATTCATGCGCCGATTGTCGCCCAGGCACGGCCCCCGACGCGGCGTTGGCCTCGGCGACCGGACACGTGCCCCACACTCCGCGCCCCACGCGATACGCCCCACGCGATACGTACCCCGCACGATACGTGCCCCGCGCGAATCACCAACGGCCCGACTCCCCAGCGGACCGGGCCCATCCGAGACGCGCGCGGCGCACCCGCCGACGAACACGCCGCGAAGCAGGCCGGCAACGCGCCCAGGCGCGGCCCCCGGCGCGACGCGGGCCCGGCGCGACTCGGCCCCGGCGCGACGCGGGCCCGGCGGCGCGGCACCCGGCTGACACGAAGCATTTCCCGCACGACACGCGAACGGCCCGACCTCAAGAGGGCCGAGCCCCATTCGAACGCCGGCAGCACGCCCACCGACCAGTGCGGCGCGATGTAGGTCGCAATGCGCGCCCGGCATCGCTGCCAGGCACGACTCCCAACGCGGCGTTGGCCTCGCCGACGGGACAGGCGCCGCACGCATTACGTGGTCCCGCGCGACACGTGAACGGCCCGCCTCTCCAGGGAGACCGGGCCCATCCGGGACGCGCGCAGCGCACCCATCGGCGACTGCGCCGCGAGGTGGACCGGCAATGCGCCCGGAGCCGCCGCCCAGGCACGACCCCGAAACTCGACCCGAAACTCGACCCCAACACGACCCCCGACACGACCCCCGACACGACGTCGACCTCGGCGACGCGACACCCGCCCCGCACGACACTCGAACGGCTCGGCCGGCCAAGAGGACCCGGCTCATCCGAGATGCGCGCAACGTGGCCGCCGACCGATGCGCCGCGAAATGGACCGGCAACACGCCCGGACCACCTCCCCGGGCACGACCCCGACTCGACGTCCGCCTTGGCGACCCGACCGACATCCGCCCCACGCGATACGCGATACGCCCCACGCGACACGCGACACGCAACACGCGACACACCCACCCTACGAAGCACCCCCCGCACGACACGCGAACGACCCGGCCCCCGCCGAAAACCCGGCCCGCCCGAAACGCAAGCGCCGCACCCGCCGACGAGTCCGCCGCGAAGCGGGCCGGCGGCATGCGCAGAACCGCCAGCCAAGTACAGCCCCCGACCCGACCGCCGCTACCCGGCACCCGTCCCGCGAAGCACGCGCGGGCCCCCGACACGCGAACGGCCCGGCCCCCAAGGAGCCGGGCCCGTCCGTGGGTTGGGGTCAGGTCAGGTCAGCCGGTGAAGGTGATTCGGTCTGCCGCGGGTGGGGCGAGGGGGGTGGTTGCCGAGGAGTGGGCTGCGAAGTAGGCCAGGAGGGCTTCCAGGTCGGACGCGCCGACGCGCTTGTTCGTGCCGGTCTTGAAGGCCGCGAAGCCGTCGCCGCCGCCGGTCAGGAACTCGTTCGCGCTGACCTTGTAGGTTGCCGCCGGGTCGATGGGCACGCCGTTGAGCTTGACGCTGCCGGGCACGATCTTGTCCGCGCCGGTCTTGGCTCGGTCCGTCGTGTAGGTCAGGCCCTTGGAGATCTGGAGGACCTTCGGGTTGCCCGCGTTGCCGCCGGTGTACTGCTGCGTGAGTACGTCCAGGACGGCCTGACCCTTGAGGTCCACGGTCTGCATCATGTTGGTGAACGGCTGCACCGTGAACGCCTCGCCGTAGGTGACGACGCCGTCCCCTTCGGTGCCGGCCGCCTTGAACTGCAGATCGGAGCGGATCCCGCCCGGGTTCATGAAGGCGATCTGCGCGCCGCCCTTGTCGGCCGGCGCGGTCGCCTCCAACTGCGCGTCGGCGATCATGTCGCCGAGCGGCGATTCGGGGGTGCCGGCGCCGCGACCGCGGATGTCGGCGCTGATGTAGCCGACCGGCCGATTGGCCACCGGTGCCGCGAGCTTTTGCCAGTCGGCGAGCAGCTTGGTCAGGTCCGGGGCCTTCGGGGTGTCCCGGCGGACGACCGTGTTCTGCGCCTTGACCGACGTGCGCACGATGTCCCGGGTGCGCTTGTCGTAGGTGAGGTCGATCTTGGTGTACATCTTGCCGTAGGACGACGCGCTGGTGACCATGCGCGGCTTGCCCGCCGGGTCGGGGATGTTGCACGAGTACGCCTGGTGGGTGTGGCCGGTGACGATCAGGTCGATCGCCGGGTCCAGGTTCTTCGCGATGTCCACGATCGGCCCGGACAGACCCAGGTTGCCGCCCGCGTTGCAGTCGTAGTTGTACGCGTTGCTCGTCGGCAGGCCGCCCTCGTGCAGCAGCACCACGATCGACTCGACGCCGAACAGGCGCAGCCACGGCACGATGGCGTTGGCGGTCTTGACCTCGTTCTTGAAGGTCAGGCCCTTGACGCCCTCGGCGGTGACGATGTTCGGCGTACCCTCGAGCGTCATGCCGATGAAGCCGATGCGGGCGCCGCCCACGTTCTTGATGCTCACCGGCGCCAGGATCGGCAGGCCGGTGCGCTCGTCGAGCACATTGGCCGCCAGGTACTGGAAGTTGGCGCCCTCGAAGGTGCGGCCGGGGGTGTAGCAGCCGTCCTTGGGGTGGCAGCCGCCGTACTGCATGCGCTGCAGTTCGCTCTTGCCGTGGTCGAACTCGTGGTTGCCCACCGAGGTGACGTCGAGGCCGAGCTTGTTCAGCGCCTCGATGGTCGGTTCGTCGTGGAACAGACCGGAAAGCAGCGGGCTGGCGCCGATCATGTCGCCGGCCGCGATGGTGAGCGAGTTGGGGTTCTTGGCCCGCTCGGCGCGCAGTTGGGTGGCCAGGTGCTCGACGCCGCCGGCCGGGATCGAGACGGGCTTCCCGTCGGGACCGATCTCGGTGACGTTGCCGGCGGAACCCTGCGGTTCCTCCAGGTTGCCGTGCAGGTCGTTGAGCGCGAGGAATTCGAGGTCCGTGGTACCGCCGGGGCGGTGGCTGCCGGCGCGTGCGTCGGCCGTCGCGGTGCCGCCCATGGTGAGCAGGCTCGCGGCGAGCAGGCCGGTGAGGGCGAGGCGACCGCGGCGTCGTCCAATCCCGAGCATGGGATCCCTTCGGATCGAGATGGCGCGCATCGCCGACCCGCGCGACGCGCGTAGAAACGGGGACTGAGGGTGTCTCGAAGCCAGAGATTAGGGGCAGTTCCCCGACCGGCACGAGACCTCACGCGAAACCGTTGTGTGAAGTTGTGTGAAACCGCTGGGAACTTTCCCCGCGTCCGTGCCAGGGGGAGGCATGATCACTCGCCGTTTCCCGGCCCCGGGCGCGGGGCAGCCGTACGGCGTGGCACCTATAAGGGAGGGATGTCCGCGATGCGCGTGGAATTCGCGACCGAGCCGGGTCATCCGGGCAAGCCGAACGAGGACTTCGTCGTCGTGGGGCCGACCACGATGGTGCTGCTCGACGGGGTGACGTCGAGTTCGGACAACGGCTGCAAGCACGGTGTCCCATGGTTCGTCGAGCGGTTGGGCGCCGCCCTGTTCACCCACGGCGCCGGCCGGCCGGACCGGTCGCTGGCCGAGTGTCTGCACGACGCGATCGAGGACACCTCGGCGCTGCACGCGGACGGCTGCGACCTGGCCCGACCGGACGCGCCCGCGGCGACCGCGGTGGTGGCGCGGGTGATCGAGGATCGGCTGGAGTATCTGGTGTTGTCCGATTCGACGCTGCTGATCGAGCGCGACGACGACCTCACCATGGTCACCGACGACCGGTTGGATGTGATCGGGGTGCCCGCGCGACGCCGCCGGGACGCGCATCCGGTGGGCTCGGCGGCCTACTTGACGGCGCATCAGGAGTACCTGGACACCGTGCGCGCGGCGCGGAACGTGGCCGGCGGCTACTGGGTCGCGGCGGCCGATCCGGCGGCGGCGGGCGAGGCGTTGACCGGCGGGGTGGCGCTCGGCGAGGTGCGCGGGATCGCCGCGCTGACCGACGGGGCCAGTCGGCTGGTGGATCGGTTCGGGCTGAGCGACTGGGACCGGCTGATGACCACGCTGCGCCACTTCGGACCGGCCGAGTTGCTCGCCCGGGTGCGGGCCGCGGAGGCCGCCGACGCGGACGGAACCCGGTGGCCGCGCGGCAAGATCTGCGACGACGCGACGGCGGTGTGGGCGCTCGTCTAGGTCCTGCCCGCGAGCCTTGCCGAGCGACCTCGGTGAGCGACCTCGGTGAGCGACCTGCTGAGCGAACTCGGCGGGCGAACCTTGCCGGGCGAACTCGGCGAGCGGTACGACCGGACACCCCGCCTCCGGCAAGGCGGTACGACCGAGCCCCCGCCTCGAACGCCGGCCGGACCGTCGTCGGCCCGGCCGGCGTTCGAGGCGGTCGCCGACTATTTCGGCAGCACGCTCTCGATCGCGGCGATCAGGTTCGGGTCGTGCGGGTCGGTCTGCGGGCGGAACCGGCCGACGATCGCGCCGTCGGCGGAGAGCAGGAACTTCTCGAAGTTCCATTGCACATCACCCGAGCCGCCCTCGGCGTCCGAGGCGGCGGTGAGCACGTCGTAGAGCGGGTGCCGGTCCTCGCCGTTGACGTCGATCTTCTCGGTGAGCGGGAACGTGACGCCGTAGGTGGTCGAGCAGAACTCGAGGATCTCCTCGGCGCTGCCCGGTTCCTGGCCCATGAACTGGTTGCACGGCACGCCGACCACGGTGAAGCCGCGGGCGCCCAGCTCCTTCTGCAGCTCCTCCAGGCCGGTGTACTGGGGGGTCAGGCCGCACTTGGACGCGACGTTGACGACGAGCGCGACCCGGCCTGCGGTCACCCCGCCCAGGGTCGTACGCTCCCCCTCCAGCGTGCCGATGGGGGTATCGAGGATGCCCATGATCGTTGTCCCTCCTGCGTGGTGCCGCTCGCAGCGACGTGATCCGCCGAAGTGGAGCGCTCCGAGACGGCGCGAGTAAGACCTGAAGACTCGACGCTATCGAGCGTGGGGCGAGGGCGCGTCCTCGATCCCCCGCCGAGCGCCACGACGCCCCTGGGCCGCCCGGCCCGGTCAGGCCGAATCGCCGCGCCGGGCGGCGTATACCCCGGCCAGCCCCGCCCGCCAGCCGACCGCGCACGGCCCGGTCAGGGCCGCCCGCTTGGTGGTGTCCTGTACCTGACCGCGCAGCGTGCCCGGCTGCTCGCGGACCACCACCTCGGCGGGCCGGCCGCTCAGCTCGGCCAGGTATGCCGCCCACTCCTGCACGCTCACCGGCTCGTCGCCGCCCCAGTTGACCACCGTCGCGGGGGTGGACGCCGCGTCGAGCAGGGCCGCCGTCTGGCTGTTGATGTCGTCCTGGTGGATCGGGCTGTACAGGCACGGATCCCAGCGGGTGACGATCGGCCGACCGGCCAGTACGGCGTCCAGGTGCATCGTCGGCAGGCCGCCGTTCGGGCCGTAGGAGGCGTTCATCCGGGCGATCACCACGGGCAGGTCGAACGCACGCGCGCAGTAGCGCGACACCGCCTCCTCGGCGGTCTTGGACACCGAATAGGTGGGCGCGTGCGCGACGTTGGCGTCGCCGAGCGGGTCGGTCTCGCGGAAGACGTACCTCGGGTCCGGGTGCGGCTTGAGCACCGACGCGGTGGACATCACCAGGGCCGCCTTGGCCCGCCGGCAGTGCTGGAGCAGCAGCCCGGTCCCCTCGGCGTTGACCCGCAGTGCCTCGTCGTAGTCGAGCCCCGGTCCCTGGAAGGTGGCCAGGTGCAGCACGTGGGTGAAGTCCTGCGGCAGGTCGTCGAAGCTGCCCGCACCGAGGTCGACGACGCGCGTGGTCACCCCGAGCGCGTCCACCCGCTTGCGGTCCTCGGGATTCGAGAAGCGGGCGATGCCCCACACCTCGTTGTCCCGGGCCAGGTATTCGGTCAGCGGGTAGGCGATCTGGCCCGCGGGCCCGGTGATCAGGATCTTCTCGCCCGACAACATGCGGCTCCTCGGAGGGCTCGGGGTGCGACGGTACCTCGGCGTCGCCGTATCGCGGCGCGTCGGTACGGCCGCGCGTCGATCCAGCGGCGCCCATCGGTACGGCGGCGCGTCGATACATCTGACGTACCGTCATATCCGAGACGGCGCAGGGAGACCAGGGCCGCCGTACGTGTCCCCGGACACCCCGATGGCGCCCACCGCATGGGGGTGACGGTGGACGCCGGGGGTATCGAGGACGGGCCCGCGCGCTCCGACGCCGTGCCGAGGCCCGTCGTCGGAGCGCGACTCAGACCTCGATCTCCTCCTCGATACGTTTCAGGCTGTGCCGGGCCAGGGCCAGATTGGCGCGGTCCTTGACCAGCACGACATACAGGAACAGTCCCTTGCCGGCCCGACCGGTCAGCGGGCGGAGCAGATGGTATTGCTTGCCGAGGGTGATCAGGATGTCCTCGATCTGATCGCCCGCGTGCAACATCTCCATCGTGCGCATCTTCGCGCGCATCACGTCGGTGTTTCCGGCGGCGGCCACATTGAGGTCGAGTTCCTTGCTGCCGCCGAGAATTCCGAGGGCCATTCCGCTGGTGTAGTCGACCAGGGCCACCCCCACGGCGCCCTCGATCGTCATTGCTTCCTTGAGGGCCGTTTCCATATTGGCCATGATTGCCTCCGGGGCGATCGGCGGTGCGGCTTTCCGGTGGACGCCGACCGGCTCCTCCTCGGGCGCCACGACGCCCGGGGGCGGCGCGCCGACCGGGGCCGGCTCGATCGGCGCACTGTCGACCGGGGTGTTGGGGTCGGCCTGATTCGCTTCGATGACATCCGCCTCGATCGCAGGGGTCCGCTCGGTGTCGGACCCGGTCGGCGGGTCGCCCGAACTGCGCCGGGACGGCCTGGACCGGCGCGGGGGTGGTGCCATCTCCGCCCAACTCCTGGCCATCGGGCCCCGCGATGCCGGGCTCCGCGCGGGGGCGTTGCGGCGGCCCGGGTCCGACTTGGCCCGCGAGCCCGCCGGGTCGCCGCGGCCGTACGCGGGCGCCGTCGAGGGACCTCGCGCGCCGATGCTCACGACCTCCGCCGAATATCCGCCCCCGCCGCTCACGTCACGCGCCCCTTCCCCTCGGTGTGCCTCGATAAGGCGCCGCGCGCACCGGTAAAGTGCCGCGTGCGCCGTGGCTCGCGCCGTGCGCCCCGCACTTCGCGCTTCATGATTTCGCGCGTCCGGAAATTCGAGTTCGACTGCTTCGTACTCGACGTCCCGGACTCGCTGCACGGAAGCGTAGAAGCAGCCGGAAGGCGATCGCGGGCAATATTCGAATTGTTTCCGGAAATCCGGTCCCGGCGGCGATCCGGCGCTAGAATCCGCGGCCGCTCGCGAACGGACCCCCGCGCGGGGCTGTCCTCGGATGTGACTCGCGGGTAGCGTCGGGCCGAGTCCCGCGCGACCCGAGTCCGAGGAGATGTACATGTCCGACACCGCCACGCCGCAGGCCCAGGACGCGACCCCGCGCATCGAGCCGCCCCGGCCGGTGTCGCCCTCGGACCTGAGCTTCGCGCTGCCGCCCACCTTCGAGACGGTCGAGCGGGAGCGCCGGCACCGCAAGGAGCGACTGACCGCGGCGCTGCGGCTGTTCGGCCGGTTCGGCTTCGAGGAGGGCGTGGCCGGACACATCACCGCGCGCGACCCGGAGTTGACGGATCACTTCTGGGTCAACCCGTTCGGGATGTCGTTCAAGCACATCACCGTGGACGACCTGATCCTGGTCAACCACGAGGGGCAGGTCGTCGAGGGCCGATTCCACGTCAACCAGGCCGCGTTCGCGATCCACTCGCAGATCCACGCGGCCCGGCCCGACGTGGTCGCGGCGGCGCACAGCCACTCCACGCACGGGCGCGCGATATCCGCGCTCGGCATCCGGCTCGAACCGATAACCCAGGACGTGTGTCCCTTCTACGAGGACCACGAACTCTTCGACGACTACGCCGGCGTCGTCCTGGACGCCGAGGAGGGCCGGCGGATCGCCGAGACCCTCGGCCCGCGCAAGGCACTGATCCTGCGCAACCACGGTCTGCTCACCGTCGGACAATCGGTCGACGCGGCGGCCTGGTGGTTCATCACGATGGAGCGCTCGTGCCAGGTGCAGTTGCTCGCCCAGGCGGCCGGCGAACTCAGGCCGATCTCGGCGGAGAACGCACGGCTGACCCGGGAGCAACTCGGCAACGACACGGTGGCGTGGATCAACTACCAGCCGCTCTACGACGTGATCAGCCGGTCCGAGCCGGAATTGTTCGGGGCGGACGGGCCGATGACGATCTGAGCGGTCTGAGCCGTCCGAACGGTCCGAGCGGTCAGAACGATCCGGATGGTCCGGATCATCGGGATGATCGAGATGGTCGGGATGGTCGGATCCGCGCGGCCCTGACCGCGTCGGTCGCCGGCAGCTCGTTCTCGGTCGGTCACCCGGGATCGATTTCGCTCGAACCCGATGGTTGCCGATCGCCGGCCCGGCCCCCGCGTCCGTTCTTGTCCGCCGACCGGGGGCAATCTCGGCGATATCCGACCCGTCGGGAGTCAACCCGCCCGGTTGCGGAAAGTACAAGGGCATGTACGAACGGAGCCTTCCGCAGCGATACGCGCGCACGGCACGTCCCATCGGCACCGGTGCCCGGGTCTGGCTGCCCGCGGTCGAGCGCCCGGTCGCCACGTCCGTGCTCGGCCGGCGGCTCGGCCAGTTCGTACTCGACGTCCTCGCGTCGGCGCTGCTGCCCGGGACGGCGATGTTCCTGTTCGTCCTGCTGCCCACACACCCCGACGGTTCGATCCGCAGCGGCCCGCTGACCGCGGCGATCACCGCGGGGGTCGTCGCGGTCGCGCTGGGGATCCTGTTCTGGTACTGGGTGTTGCGCCCCGCCGAGCACGACGGGCGGACGTGGGGCATGCAGGCGTTCGGGATCCGGGTGGTCGACGTCTCCGGCGGCCGGGCCGGGCGGCGGCAACTGGGCATCCGCTGGCTGCTGCTGCCGGTCGACACGTTCGCGCTCGGCGCGGTCGGGCTGGTCGCGGTGCTCACCGACGAGCGGCGCCGGCGGATCGGCGACCGGGTCGCCCGCACCCTTGTGGTCCGCGGGCGCGGTCCCGGGCTGGACTGATGGGCCGAATGCGGCTATTGCTCGACCGCTCCGCACCGATTGTGGGCTTGCGCACGGTTTGCAATTGCCACCTTGTCGCCATGTCCATCCGACCACTAGGGTCGGCTCGCCGTGGTGTTCGGGAAGCCGGTTCGATGCCGGCGCGGCCCTCGCCACTGTGATCGGGAAGTTCTCCTCCATCCCCTCGGGAACGTTGATTCGTCGCCTCGGGGAAGCCACTGGGACCGCTCGCGCGGCCCCGGGAAGGCGGAGACGTGAACGTACGACCCGTCAGCCAGGAGACCGGCCACGGCGATCGTCCGTCCACGAGGTGTTGGAGAGGGACCCTTCCTCATGCATATCGCCGAGGGCTATCTGCCCTGGGAACACGCCGCCGCCTGGGGCGTCGCGGCTGCCCCGTTCGTCGTCCACGGTGCCCGCGCGCTCACTCGCGAGGTACGCAATCGACCCGAGAACACCCTGCTGCTCGGCGCCTCCGGCGCCTTCTCGTTCGTACTGTCCGCACTGAAGATCCCGTCCGTCACCGGGAGTTGCTCGCATCCCACCGGCACCGGACTGGGCGCGATCCTGTTCCGGCCGCCGATCATGGCCGTACTCGGCACGATCACCCTGCTGTTCCAGGCCCTGTTGCTGGCCCACGGCGGGCTGACCACGCTGGGCGCGAACGTGTTCTCCATGGCGATCGTCGGGCCGTGGGCGGGCTATGGCGCATATCGGCTCACCCGCTCGCTGCTCGATCGACGCGGCGGGACCATGCCGCTGGATGTCGCGGTGTTCATGGGGGCGTTCGTCGCGGACCTGAGCACGTACTGCGTCACCAGCGTGCAACTCGCCCTCGCCTTCCCCGACCCGGACAGCGGATTCCCGGGCGCGCTGGCCAAGTTCGGCGGCATCTTCTCGCTCACCCAGATCCCGCTGGCGATCAGCGAGGGGCTGCTGACCGTACTGGTGGTGCGGTTGTTGCGGCAGTCCAGCCGGGGGGACCTGATCCGGCTCGGGGTGCTGCGGAACACACCGGTCGCGCCGAGCGCGCCGAGCGCGCCGGTCGCGCAGGACGCCTCGGTCGCGCAGGACGCGTCGGTCGCTCGTGAGGGGGAGAAGACCGCATGAAGCGCTCGACGAAGATCAATCTGCTGATCGTGCTGGCCGTGGTGCTGCTCGCGGCGCTGCCCGTGGTGTTCGGGATGGGTGATCACAAGGACAAGCCGTTCGCGGGCGCCGACACCCAGGCGGAGACCGCGATCACCGAGAACGATCCGGGCTACCAGCCGTGGTTCAGCCCGCTGTACGAACCGCCGTCCGGGGAGATCGAGTCCGGCCTGTTCGCGTTGCAGGCCGCGCTCGGCGCGGGGGTGGTCGGGTACATGTTCGGCGTCAAGCGCACCCGTCGGCGACTCGCGCCCGAGGCGAGCGACACTGCGGACGAGGCGGAGAGTGGTCCGGCGGATGTGAGCCCGGCCCCGCGCCCGGCTCCGGCCTCGGCGACGGAGAGCCCGGTATCGGCTTCGGGGCACTGAGCCGGTGTTGCCGATCGACGCGGCGGCGCACGCGAGTTCGTGGCGGCGCCGCCATCCGGCCGAGAAGGCCGTGCTCTCCTTCGGGCTGCTCGGCTGCGCGGTGGCGTTGCCGCCGTGGCCGGGCGCGGTGCTGGTCGCCGCGACCGTGCTGATCGTCGCGTTCGGCTTCGCCAAGGTGCCGGTACGGCGGTTGTGGCGGGCGGCCCGCGCGCCGCTCGGGTTCGCCGCGACCGGGGCGCTCACCCTGCTGGTCTCGATCCGCGCGGACGGGGTCGGCTGGGCCGAGCACGGGCCGCGCCACGCGGGCGAGTTGCTGGCCCGCTCGGGGGCGGCCGGGTTGGCGATGTTGTTGTTCGCGTTCACCACGCCGCTGTCGGACGTATTGCCCAGGCTGACCCGGGTGGGAGTGCCGGCGGCGGTGGTGGACGTGGCGGCGGTGATGTACCGGATGTTGTTCCTGCTGTACGACACCACCATCCGGATCAACCAGGCCCAGGCCGGTCGGCTCGGGCACCGGACCCGGCGGGCCCGCTGGCGCTCGGTGGCCGGGCTCGGCTCGGCGGTGTTCGTGCACGCGTTCGCCCGGGCCCAGCGGTTGGAGGCGGGGCTGGCCGGGCGCGGCTACGACGGGCGGCTGCGGGTGCTGGTGGACGAGGTACGGATCTCGCGCGTGTTCGTCGGGTCCGCCCTGTTCGTCGTGGCGGCGGTCGTCGTCGCCACCCTTCTGCTGGGACCGGTGGTGCAGTGATTCCGTTGCGGGTACGAGAGATCGGCTACGCCTACGAGGACGGGCCGGTCGTGTTGAGCGACCTGTCCCTGGCGATTCCGGCCGGGCGCGCGTTGGCCCTGCTCGGGCCGAACGGCAGTGGGAAGACCACGCTGTTGCGGCTGTTGACGGGTGGCCTGGTGCCGGCTGCGGGGCGGGTCGAACTGCACGGTGTGCCGATTCGGCATGATCGGAAGGGACTTGCCGAGCTGCGGCGGGCCGTGCAGTTGGTCGTGCAGGATCCCGACGATCAGTTGTTCTCCGCGTCGGTGGCCCAGGACGTCTCGTTCGGGCCGCTCAACCTGGGGCTCGCGGCGGCGGAGGTTCGGTCGCGGGTGGCCGAGGCGTTGGCCGCGCTGGGCATCTCGGGGTTGGCCGAGCGGCCGGTACACCTGTTGTCCTTCGGGCAGCGCAAGCGGGTGGCGATCGCGGGGGCGATCGCGATGCGGCCCGAGGTGCTGGTGCTGGACGAGCCGACGGCGGGGTTGGATCCGGCAGGGCAGGAGGCGTTGCTGGACACGCTGGCCGCGTTGCGGGCGGCGGGCACGACCGTGGTGATGGCCACGCACGACGTGGACCTGGCGTTGCGGTGGGCCGACGACGCGGCGGTGCTCGCGGGTGGGCGGTTGCGCACCGGGCCGGTCGAGGAGTTGCTCGCCGACACGGCGTTGCTGGCTGCGGCGAGTTTGCGGCCGACCTGGGCGCATGCCGCGTTCGCGGTGTTGGCCGCGCATGGGCTGGCGCCGGCGGGATTGCCTCGGACGCCCGCCGAACTCGCGGCCTTGGCCGACCTCACGCACCGGTCGAGCTGACTTTTGGCCTCAAACGCCGGCCAGGCTGAATGGCCTCAAACGCCGGCCAGGCTGAATGGCCTCAAACGCCGGCCAGGCTGAATGGCCTCAAACGCCGGC